>JAKSMC010000034.1 GCA_024400835.1 Bacteroidales bacterium | reverse complement strand
AGGCACCGGAAGCGGTGAGCGTTGTATTGCCACCTTGGCAGAATGCGGTGTTGCCCGTGATGTTGATAGTCGGAAGAGCGTTGACGGTGACTGCCTTTTGTGCGGTATTGGTACAACCGTTGGCATCCGTACCGGTTACCGTGTAAGTGCCGCCTGCCGTGATAGCGGATGTCGTCGCATTGGAACCGAGGCCGTTGCTCCAAACGTAGGTGGAGGCACCGGAAGCGGTGAGCGTTGTATTGCCACCTTGGCAGAATGCGGTGTTGCCTGTGATGTTGATAGTCGGCAGCGCGTTGACGGTTACCTGCTGAGAAGCTGTAGCTGTACAACCATTCAAAGTTGCTGTGACCGTATAGTTACCGGCAGCAGAGACCGTATTGGCAGCCACATTGGTACCGTTGCTCCATGCGTAAGAAGTACCCGTACCAGAAGCGGTGAGCGTCGTATTGCCACCTTGGCAGAACTCAGTGTTGCCGGAAATGGTAACTGTAGGCAGTGCCTTGACGGTAATGGTGCCCGTAGCGGTAGCGGAAGGACAACCTGCGCTGGCACAAGTCACCGTAAATGGATAAGCACCGACATTATTTGAAGAACCACTGATGGTTGAACCAGAGAGGTTGATACCCGTAGGCAGACCTGTCACGCTCAACGTACCATTGGAACTGGTTACAGTAATATTATTAATAGCCTGGCCTGAACAGACACTTTGTGTCTTATTGGAAGATAATGAAACTGTAGGAGCGGAGCTGACGGTAACAGTCACGGCTTTACGGTCACTTTCCAATGTTCTAGTATATGTGCGCCCGGCTGATGTGTATGAATATGTTATATAAGTACTCACATAGTATGTTGTAGTACTTGACACGCTGGGGGAATAGTTTGTTCCGGTAGAAACTGCAGTTCCACCAGATGCTGAAGTGTACCATTTGCACGTAGCTGTATAGTTACTGAATCCAGAGGGAACCGTGGGATTAGCCAAGCCAGAGGGAACAGCAGCCGTCAAGTTCACTGTACCTGCGCCACAACGAGAGACATTGCTTGCTGTGGGTTGGGCCAGTTTCACATTGGAGAAATTAATTTTATAAGTAAATGTCGAATTGTCATTGTGAGTAACCACTACAGTGCCTTGTGGATAGGATGTCGTATAAAAAATTGACGGATTAGTCACTACAAAATTCGTAATAAGTTTTGACTTTGGAGTTGCCGTAATCGTTGCTATGGTAGGAGTAGTGAGAGTTATTGCCGTAGTATAATCTTGTGCACTTGTACCACTATTGTTAAAAGATGGGTTGCCATTGGCATCATACGTTCTGCTTGGTTCATGCGTGGCGAACTCAGCCGCATTGAAAGCATTCAACAAGGAGGATGGCGTAGTACCATTAATTGTCAAGGTATTCAAACCCTTATCATAGATACACCAAAGCTCGTCCAAAGACAATCTGTCATCCTCTGTTTGATGACCACCAGCCGACTTGTTGGTAGAAAATGACGCCAAAATATACTGAGGGCGGTCAAGTGTCGAGTAATTGTTATCCGTATTGTTTGAATGGAAAGAACCATATTCAAATTTATCTGCAAAACGTTTCCAAGAAGTTGAAGTAGCAAATTCTTTAGTACATCCAGCCACATAATTATCGACATTCAAATTGGTATTGCTATTCGTGCCACTATTATTCAAAGCATCGTTAGCATGATCATACCAGGCATTCTTATGCAAGTAAGTCTTAATAAGGGGTTTATTGCTGGTGCTAGTCCAGTTCGTCTTATAGTAAAAAGACATAGAATCCGGACAACCAACAAATGGCCAGTAAAAATGTTGGTTCCCAAACGAACTAGCATTTGACAAATCCGAATAATTGTAATTCTTATAACTCGTAACCGTCAAAGAGCCGACTCTGGTTCGTCCACTCGTCATCGTACCATTCGCCCACGCGATACCAGCCGCTTCGTGAAGAGCCAATTGTATAGAAGCGCCACTATTATTATAAGCCGAGGTACCCGTCAATTTAAAATGGCTCGTTTTTTTTGCAATATTTTCTGATCCTAAAATATTAGCAGCATCGTATTTCACCTCATCAAACGTGTGCCAGTTATCAGGAACTTCACTAGTACCCTGGGCTGTCGCGCAGTTATGGTTTGTCCACTTTTCAAAACCGGGATTCGGAAATTGAGTGTTCGTTTGGGTAATCGTTTGCCCAAACCCCACCGCTGTCAGCGACAGCAGCAATAACATTAAGACTGTAATTTTTTTCGTCATATTTGTTAGTTTTTATTATTATCTTACTATAGGTCAATTACATAACGGATAATCACAAAATCTGTAAAACAGAGCAGAATCACCCATTTTCAAAACGGCGGCAAAGATACAATTTTTTATATTCCATTCCACCTGTTGTTGATAAATTTTTAAGTTATAAATCTTATTTTCAATATTTTAAAAATGTTAATAAATGTTAATGAACAACCACCCTCGAATTTCCACCAATTATCACGAATGAAAATAAACCACTATATAATTCGTGGTTATTCGTGCTAATTCGTGGGAAGACAACTGCCCTCGAATTTCCACCAATTATCACAAATGAAAAGCCATCAGAAATATTTACCCCGCATTCACTCCTGATTTACTCACTCCCGCCGCAGGCGCAAAAGCCAACACCTGCATAATTCGTGGTTATTCGTGCTAATTCGTGGGTAAAGAAAAAGCCATCTTTCGTGGGCACAATTTTTATATTTTTGCCGCCTCTAAAAAAACGAACATGAAGAAAACTGTTTTCCTCACCGGCGCTACCGGTAACATGGGCTGGGCAGGCCTTCAGGAACTTCTGAAGAAAAACGATCAGTTCAACATCGTAATCCTCGCCAGACCAAGCAAAAAGAACAAGAAGAAACTCGCCCCTCTCCAAGACAAAATCAAGGTTGTCTGGGGTGACCTCACCAAATACGAAGACGTCCTTCGCGGAGTAACAGGGGCAGACTACGTGCTGCACGTCGGCGGACGAGTATCTCCTGCCACGGACTACTATCCGAAATCCACGCTCTACGTGAACGTCACCGCAGCCCAAAACATCGTCAACGCCATCCTCGCGCAGCCCAATGCCGACGACATCAAAGCCGTCTACATCGGTTCCGTCGCACAAACTTCCGACCGCAACGCGCCAGTGCACTGGGGACGTACCGGCGACCCCATCTGCTCCAGCGTTTACGACCACTACGGCATCAGCAAAATCAAAGCCGAGCGCATATTCGCCGAATCAGGGCTCAAGCACTGGGTCAGCCTGCGCCAGTCCGGCATCCTCTATCCAGGCATCCTCAAGAACTTCGACCCCATCATGTTCCATGTCCCCATCAAGGGCATGCTCGAGTGGGCAACCGTCGAAGACTCCGGCCGTCTGCTCGCCAACGTCTGTGGCGACGACGTGCCCGACGAGTTCTGGAACCGCTTCTACAATATCAGCAGCGGCCCCGAATACCGTATGACCAACTACGACTTCGAGCGCAGGATTCTCAAAGCTTGCTACTGTCCCAAACCGGAAAAAATTTTCAACGCCAACTGGTTCGTCCTCCGCAATTTCCACGGACAATACTATTTAGATGCGGACGTCTTGGAAAACTATCTCCACTTCCGCGCCAACATTCCCATTGACGAATATTTCCGTCAGATGAGCAATACGCTGCCGAAAATCTTCAAGGCCGCCAAAATCGTTCCGCCCTTCATCCTCAAGGCCGTCATGCGCCCCATGGCCAACAAGAAGCAGTGGGGAACGCAGTGGTGGATCAAGCACAATGACGAGAACCGCATCAAAGCCTATTACGGTTCCAAAGAGGCCTGGGCCAACATTCCCGACTGGGCGCACACGGATCTTTCGCAACCCGTCGGTCAAGAGGGCGCCGTCCATATCGACCACGGCTACGACGAGAGCAAACCGCTGTCGGCACTCTCACTCGAAGAGCTCCAAAAGGCTGCTGAATTCCGCGGTGGCAAGCTGATTTCCACAAGCTATTCCGGAAATCCCGCCGAACAGTTAGAGTGGGAATGCCACAAAGGCCACCGTTTCAACGCTTCTCCCCTGCTCATTTTGGAAGGCGGCCACTGGTGTCCCGAATGTCTTCCTCCCGCCTGGGATTATGATGATTTGGCCGAGCACAGCAAGTTCTTCGCTCAAGTCTGGGCACCTCATCACAAAGGCGAGCACAACTACTACGGTCCCGAAATCTTCGATGGTTGGGAAGATTAGAACTCATTTACCATTTTTAGCACATAAATAATGAAAAAAAATATTGTTTGGTTATCAGCATTGTTCCTGTTTCTGTCTGGGGCCTCCTTTGCCCAGACCCAGGCTCCGAATCCTGGTTTTGAAGACTGGCCGGGAATAGTCACCTCATCGCCCAAAGGATGGCACTCATACGACGAAGCCGGCGGTGCGTTCTCCGGTGCAGCCTCCAACAAGTCTGGCAACCCCACGGCATTGGAGCGCGTGTCAGGGCACCGCGGCAAGTACGCCTGCGTCATCCGCTGCAACAAGATCATGGGGGTGTCTGCCAACGGAGCACTGACAACCGGACGCGTGTATATGGGGGCCATGGGCGCCGGCAGCAGCAAGAACTACTGCTTCACCGACCGTGCCAACGGCTACGCCTACAAGTTCACCGGCCGCCCGGACTCCGTCTATTTCTGGGCCAAGTTCAAAATGCAAGGTGATGTGTATGCCACAGCCAAAGCGCACCTGCACACGGATTGCGATTTCAAAGACTTCGTTGACATCGGACAGCCTTCAGACATCGCTTCCGCCATCCTCTTCTTCCAAGACAAAGGCAAAGGCGGATGGCACCAGTACAAGCAAGCGTTTAAGGCATACGCCTCTCCGCAAAAGGCAGCAGCTGATAAGATTCCCATCCCGACTCTCACCAACTGGACGCGCAGGCCGAGCTACCTGCTCTTCTGTTTCTCCACCAACCGCTACGTGATGAAGGGTTCCAAAGGCGATGCGCTGTATTTGGACGACATCCGAATGATCTACAACAAAGCGCTTTCCTCCATACAAGTTGACGGCGTGGAAATCAATAATTTCCGCAAAGAGACATTAGAATACACCTATTACTACTCCCCGTCGCTGACTCGCGGCTTGCTGCCCCAAATCGAAGTGCAGACCGAATCTCCACGCGCCACCGCACAGGTCGAACAAGCCTCCTTACAAAATCCAGAAGCTATTATTACCGTCTCGCACGATGACGTTGAAAACGGTGAAGCCGAACCCAAGATCTACCGCGTCCGGTTCGTCCCTATCGACATCAACGTGACCACCAGATAATCACTGCCCACGGATACTGCCCACGAATTTCCACTAATTATCACGAATGAAGATTAACCCACTGTATAATTCGTGACCATTCGTGCTAATTCGTGGGGAATAACCGGCCCACGAATTTCCACCAATTAACACGAATGAAAATCAACCGCTACATAATTCGTGCGCATTCGTGCTAATTCGTGGGGAAGAAAAAGAAAAAGGGAAAGAAGAGATCAGTGGGCGAGCAAGGAGAGCAGTTCCTCATACCAGTCCTCGCCAAAAGCACGAATCAGCGGTGCTTTTAAGAACTGATACGCGGGCAGTTTCAACTCGTCCCCTTTGGTGCGGGCGCACCGGCAAATGTCCCAATGATGGTAATTCAGGGCTATATACTTCCCCACCCTGCTGGCCCTGATGGGATATAATTCGCAGGATATGAGTTTTCTAAAGGGAATCTCGCCCTTCAGGAAGGCCTTCTCGATAGCGCACATCGCCATTCCGTTCTCATAACAGACAAATGCGCAAGCCTTGTTGCTTGGCACCAGCGGCGTTTCAAACTCACCGGCGCCATTGAACACAAAGGGATCTCCAGCCGTCTCCACAACCGAAATACCCTCTTCTGTCATATACTTTTTGAAAATAGGATAATGCTCCGATAAATCAGACACCTCCTCGGGTTTCACCGGCGCACCGGCATCGCCTTCTATGCAACAAGCGCCCTTGCAGACAGCCAAGTCGCAGCAAAAGCACTTCTCTATCAACTCGTCAGATACCAAAACATCTCCTACTATCAACATAATGTAATAAGGATTAAGTGTTAAGAATTAAGCGTATGAAAAACAAAGGGGTGACTAAGAGTAATTAGCCACCCCTCAGATTATTAAAGTTCGATTATTTCAAACGTTTGAATTGGCAGGTGAAGTGACGCATCAGTTCAGCTTCCCAAGTGATTTCCAAACCACGTTTGATGCTGTCTCTGCGATCGTAAACGTTCTTCAAAGCAGCAGCAATAACGTCCATGTGGTTGTTCGTGTAAACACGACGAGGGATACACAGACGGACGAAGTCCAAACCACCGAAACGGTTTTCGCGGGTGACAGGATCACGGTCAGCGAGCACATAACCGATTTCGCAAGCACGGATACCAGCTTCGAGATAGAGTTCGCAAGTCAGGGTTTGTGCAGGGAATTCTTCTTTCGGAACGTTTGTGAGGACCTTGTCAGCATCTACGAAGATAGCGTGACCACCAGCAGGACGCTGATAAGGAATGCCATATTCGTCGAGTTTCTTAGCGAGATATTCAACTTGTTTAACACGAGTTTCAATCATATCGAATTCCAAGTTTTCGCGAAGACCGACTGCCAAAGCGTCCATATCACGGCCGTTCATACCACCGTAGGTCAAGAAGCCTTCGAACGGGATGCAGAATCTCTTAGCACCTTCGTACCATTCTTCCTTACGAGTTGCGATGAAACCACCCATATTGACAAGGCCGTCCTTCTTAGCGGACATTGTCATAGAGTCAGCATAGCTGAACATTTCCTTGGCGATTTCAGCAATCGTCTTGTTTTCGTAACCTTTTTCACGGGTCTTGATGAAATAAGCATTCTCGATGAAACGAGCGCTATCCATATTGACGGGAACACCGTATTTGTGGCAGAGTTCGCAAGTTTCGCGAATATTCTGCATGCTTACGGGTTGGCCACCTACTGTGTTGTTAGTCACAGTGAGAACCATAAAAGGAACATTGCCTTGGTTTTCTTTCAAAACCTTTTCAAGTTTCTCAAGACCGACATTACCTTTGAAAGGAACTTCGAGTTGAGTGTCGTGTGCTTCATCGCAAGTAACATCGATAGCGAATGCCTTACGGCTTTCGATATGACCCTTCGTTGTGTCGAAATGTGCGTTGCCTGGGATAACCATGCCCGGTTTAACAAGGTATGAGAACAGCACGTTTTCAGCTGCACGACCTTGGTGAGTCGGAATGACAAACGGGAAGCCCGTGATTTCGTTCACAGCTTCTTTGAAATGGAAGAATGAACGAGCACCAGCATAACTTTCGTCGCCCATCATCATTGCACTCCATTGCTTGTCGCTCATAGCGCCAGTACCGGAATCGGTGCAAAGGTCAATGTAAACTTGTTCTGATTTCAACATGAAGATGTTGTTCTTGGCTTCTTCGAGCCATTGTTCGCGCTCAGCGCGTGTGGATTTCTTAATGGGTTCTACCATTTTGATTTTCCACGCTTCTGCAAAAGGTAATTCCATATTATTTAAGTTTTAAAAATTATTATGTGTTATCTGATCAAGGTAAGATTTGGGAAACAATAGTGTGTCTCTTTTCTCAATTCCAGGACCTCAACCGTTCGTTATTTCTTATCAAAATCCTTGGTCTTGACAAGTTTTTCATTCTCATCATAGAAGTACCACACTCCTACTCGTTTGCCGTGCTTGTACATACCCGTATAACGGACATTGCCGTTTTCATAATATACAGCATAGCGACCCTCTTCCTTGCCTTTCTCATAGTGAGCCATCGTCTGGACCTTACCATCTTTGTGGTAAGCATACCAGAGGCCGTCGCGAGTGTCGTTGGCGACATTGCCGTCCACATACTTCTTGTTGTCAGGATAGTAATGGGTCTCATGGACCTTGTTCTTCGTCGGGTTCCCAAGGCTGTCCTTTTCGTAGAAATAGACATCTCGGGGAGACTCATCTTCGTAAGAAATCAATACTCTACGATAGTACAAAGAGTCTGCAAAATCCATCGGTGGGAAAATATGCAGGGAGTCCAATACTGCTGCGGCTTCTTGTTCCAGTTTCTTCTGCGGATCATTCTTGATATGCAGCACGCACATCACCACGACAATCACGAGCACTATCAGGGAAGCCACCCAGATAAGCCAAGAAAGAACAGATTTCCCTTTTGTGTTTTTTTGGTCAGCCATTATTTACCTCCCTTTTTCTTTTTGCCAAACGGCTTGTTCAAATCATCTAAGACCTCTTGGGTGATGTCCTTCGTAGGATCTGCAATGATCAACTGGCTGCCGGCGCCGTACGTAATCACGAAAGAGGCATTGTGTTTCTTGTTCACACGCGTACAGGCAGCCTTCAAGGAGTCAGCAATCTGGCTTAATGCTGCCGTATATCTGGCTTCCAAGGACTCCAAAGCCGACTGATAATCGTTCTGCAGCTGAGCACTTTCCTGCTGCAGATTCTGTTCTGCATACATAGCCTGCTGCTGCGTCAGCTGACCGCTTTGCATATTGCGTTGGTAATTGGCCAATTTATTTTCCAATGCTTTCTGTCTGTTCTGGAACAATACGGTTTGCTTCTGCTTTTCAGCATCGATACTGTCAGTCAGCAGACTAACCATCTCGTAATTGTTGTTAATGGAGTCAATGTTCACATAGACGATGTCGCCATTGCCGGCCAGTGCAGGGTCGACTTCAGCCACAGGGGTCTTGTCCTTGCCCCCACAGAAATGCAGAATGAACAATGTAATCACAGCAGCAGCCATCAGGATGTCAAAAATAAGACGGCCAACATTGCATTTTTTCTTCTTGTCAGAAGGCTCATATTCAGCCTGGTTGACAGCATTTGCCGTAGGTATCTCTGTTTGATCTGCAAAAACAGCAGCTGCTTCTTTTTCACTTCTTCTTTTCTCTTCTTCAGACATCAGAAAGGGGGCCATTCCACCGTGATTTTCACCCTCTATCGGATGCTCGTTTTCTCTCGTTATTTCCATAATCAAATATGTACAATTATTAATGTTTTATTCAAAAGTAAAAGTTATTTCCCAATTTTAGTTACCGACATCGGAAAGATACTTGATACGCATAATTCTGATTTCGTCCAAGGAATATTCGTCGTCTCCCAGTTCATCCAAAGCATCTTCCGCAGAATCTGATTCGGCATTTGCGAAGTAATCCAGAATTTCCTCCTGGTGATAATCTTCAATTTCCTCGTTGATGTAGTAGCTGATATCAATCTTTGTGCCGGAAGCCACAATCATTTCGATTTCCGTAAGGAGTTCGTTCATATCCAAGCCTTTGGCAATAGCGATATCTTCGAAGCTGACTTTTCTGTCGATGCTTTGAATAATGAAGACTTTGATGGCGGATTTCTTAACAACAGACTTGACGACAAAATCCTGAGGACGTTCGATTTCGTTGTCTTCCACATATTTGCGGATGAGTTCTATAAAGCGCTTGCCGTATTTCTGCGCCTTGCCCGCGCCCACACCGGAAATGTGTGTCATCTCCTCCATCGTCGTCGGGTACTGGATACACATATCCTCCAAAGAAGGATCCTGGAAGATCACAAACGGCGGGAGGTTTTCCTCTTTGGAGATGTTCTTCCGAAGGTCTTTCAGCATGCTGAACAGGGTTGTATCGAAGGCATCCTCCACCGGACCGCCGGAGACATTGTCCATGGTTTCGTCTTCCTCTTCTTCCTCCTCAGTCATGGAATCCGGTTTGATAGTCATAATCGTATAGGGATTGACCATGTATTTTTCGCCCTTCTCGGTCAGTTTCAGCAATCCGTACGTTTCAACATCCTTGAAAATAAGATTCTCGAAAATACAAAGTCTGATGATGTTTGACCAGAACTTAGCATCGAAATCCATACCTTCGCCGAACTGTTTCAACTTATCATGTTTGAACTTCGTAATGGACGTGGTCTTATTTCCCGTAAGGATATCGATGATTTGTTCATCCTTAAACTGTTGCTTCACCGTTTGGATGACTTCGAGAGCAAGGACGACCTGTTCGGAAGCATTCATCTTAGGTTTCGGGTGGTTGCAGTTGTCACAACTATGGCAGTTCTCTTCGCCATAATCTTCACCGAAATAGTGCAGCAGGTGCTTTCTTCTACAGCTCGTCGACTCAGCATAAGAAGCCGTTTCGGCCAGCAGCTGTTTTACGATTTCCTGTTCAGCGACAGACTTCTTGGTAGAGAATTTCTCCAATTTGTGCAAATCCTTGTAATCATAGAAAGCGATGCAGATGCCTTCGCCGTCATCACGACCGGCGCGGCCGGTTTCCTGATAGTAGCCTTCCAAGCTCTTAGGCATATCATAGTGAATGACGAAGCGCACATCCGGCTTGTCGATACCCATACCGAATGCGATGGTTGCCACGATGACATCGGCCTTTTCCATCAAGAAATCATCTTGGTTTTGGACACGGGTCCTGGAATCAAGACCGGCGTGATAAGGCAGCGCTTTGATCTTATTAGCTTGGAGGAATTCAGCAAGTTCCTCAACTTTTTTGCGGCTCAAGCAGTAAATGATGCCAGACTTTCCAGTATGGTTCTTGATAAACTTGACGATTTCCTTATCAACGTCCTTCGTTTTTTCCCTGATTTCGTAATACAGGTTCGGGCGGTTGAATGATGATATATAGACTTCAGCCTTCTCCATTCCCAGATTCTTCTGGATGTCGCTTTGGACCTTCGGGGTAGCCGTTGCGGTCAGCGCGATAACAGGAACTTTTTTGCCGATTTTTTCAATGATAGCGCGAATTCTACGATATTCCGGACGGAAGTCATGGCCCCATTCAGAAATACAGTGGGCCTCATCAATAGCGTAGAATGAAATATTTATGTCTTGGAAAAATTTCACATTCTCCTCTTTGGTCAGGGATTCCGGTGCGACATAGAGCAGCTTGGTCTTGCCTGAGATAAGGTCCTGACGGACCTCGTTGATTTCCAACTTCGTCAGAGAAGAGTTCAAGACATGAGCAATACCCAAATCCGTGCCGAAGAAATTGCGAATTGCGTCCACCTGGTTTTTCATCAAGGCTATCAACGGCGAGATGATGATGGCGGTGCCTTCTTTCATTAAAGCAGGCAGTTGGTAGCACAAAGACTTGCCACCACCCGTAGGCATAATCACAAAACAATCCTTGCCTTTCAGCAATGATTTAATAACTTTCAGTTGATCTCCTTTGAACTTGTCAAAACCAAATACACTTTTGAGGGTCTGGTGAATTTCCTTATCCGTGTAACTTTTCATGCGCAAAATAGATTTTCGAGTTTGTTTAACGAGCTCCATTACGGAGTTTTATCATTTTTTCAAATGGAAGACAAAAATAAAAAAAACTTTGATGTTTCCAAAAAAAATAATGCATTAAGTAAAATTTTTCTTAGTAGCCTGAATCTTTCAAAAGATAGCGTGTAACGTACGATTTAACACCATCTTCCAAAGAATAGAACGGCTTCTTATAACCGACGCCACGCATTTTTTTCATCTCAGCCTGAGTGAAATATTGGTATTTGTCTCGAATATCTTCAGGAATGTCGACAAATTCTATATTCGGTTCCAGCCCCATTGCCTTAAATGTAGAGGTTGCAAGTGTCAAAAAAGGACGGGCCAAACCTGTGCCTAAATTATAAATTCCACTTTTAGGCAGATGAGTGACATACCAATAGATGACTCTGACCACATCCTTCACGTATACAAAGTCTCTGAGTTGTTCACCGTCGGCGTAATCCGGCCTATGCGACCTGAAGAGTTTCACTTGACCAGACTCCTTGATTTGATGAAAAGAATGCAGGATGACGGAAGCCATGCGTCCTTTATGGTATTCGTTAGGGCCATACACATTAAAGAATTTGAATGCGTACCAACACGGTGGAGCAGCGGCTTGTTTCAGTACCCATTTGTCAATTTCGTTTTTAGACTTCCCATAAGGATTGAGCGGCTGAAGTTTGTAAGCCAAATTTTCTTCATCACGATAGCCCAATTCACCCGCTCCATAAGTGGCGGCAGATGAAGCATAGACCAATGGTATACCATGGCGCGCTGCGAAAATCCACATGCGCTGCGTGTATGAGACATTCAATTCTTCAAACACCGAGTAGTCAAATTCTGTTGTGTCTGTACGAGCACCGAGATGGATGATCAGGTCAATATTTTTAACATTTTGCTCAGCCCATTGGAAGAAGTCGTTTCGGTGAATTTTATCCACATAGCGTTTGCCTTCCCAATTGCGACGTTTGATTTCTTTTGAAAAATCATCAACAAGGATAAGGTCCTCACGTCCCATCTCATTCAATTTGGCAACCATACAACTGCCGATAAAACCGGCAGCACCAGTAACAATAATCATAACTCAAAATTTAGGTTTGCAAAAGTAACAAAAAACGGGTACCATTGGCACCCGTTGTAGTAAATATGAAAAAGTTTGGTTTGTTTTACAATTCCCAGAGGTCGCTTTCGAAAGTACGAAGCTTATCTGTGATTCTTTCAGACTCGATACGTTGGTCGCGAGCATTGGCGATATAGTCAGCAATGTCACGGTCGTAAACGTTAGCTTCCTTGTAGATTAAGGAAGAGAAGTCGCGTTTCCAAGTGAGGAGGTCGTCGAAAGAAAGACGTTGTGCGTTATTTTGAACATTGAAGACTTCCTGTTTTGCCAAGAACGGTCTGAGCTCGCTATAATAGATAAAGCCAACTCTTTTCTTGGTCAAAGGTACATCAACATTTTCGTCATCCTCTTCTTCCGGTTCTTCAGCAAAAATATCCGTTGAAGCAGTCGGCTTTTCATATTCAATGATAGGCTCAAGAGTCAGAATCTGATATTTAAAGCGGGATTCCTGTTTGTCGAAATACCAAATTTCTTTGATATTGTAGAAAGTGACATCTTTGGCTTCGAAAGGAATAACGAGTTCCTTAGTATCACCAGTTTCTTCACCAGTTTCCGGATCAATATCAGGGATCTGCTGTGTATAGGCAAGAATGCCTTGGATTTCCTCACGCGGAGTTGGCATAGTACACATGTCATCCGTATAGACAGGAAGTACGTCCTCAGTTTTTTCCGGATGTTCAATATCGCAAGCGTCGAAAATAGTCTGAGCAAGACTACGCCAAGTACCTCTTACTTCTGTTGGAAAGTAAAGTGGGTGATTGACTTTTTCACGGAGGTCAATTGTTCTCCAGATGGTGTAATAGTACATCACATCGGCCTGGCGGATTGGAGCGTAAGGAACCGGGTCTGAGAAATCACCGACTTCCTGTTGTGTCCACGGAAATTCAGCCGGGGCGCGATTGATAGGTTGATTCATGGTGCTACCTTCTTCGTCATCTTGTGCGAAGACAAAAGTGGCAGCGCAAATTGCTAATAATAATAAACCAAACTTTTTCATAATTATAATGTGTTAAAATTATCTTACACGAACAGAGAATCCATCCAAAGTACGAGAACCGGCTTCAGAGGAAACTTTGATATCCTCAAAATAGATAACTGTGTTAGCAGGTGACTTTTGAATCTTAGATTTCACAGCGTCAGAAAGAGCAGCACCTTGGCAAGCCATGGCAGGATCTTCCATACCCTTACTTACGAATACAACGCGGAATGAATTAACTTTCCATTTCAAGTCGTATGCGAAGTCTTCATTCATAGCAGCACGGATAACAGGGTTAGCCATCAATTCAGCCTTAGCATGTTTACCGCTACGGATGTTAGCACCCAAGACAGCCTTAGGATCGGGAACTCTCTTCACACGGAAAGTAGTTGCACCGAGGTTCTTACCACCACCTTCGCCTTTGAAGGAAACAGTAGCATTGACAGTCTTGCCAATCAAAGAAGTAGGAACTGTAACGTTGTATTTGCCACCACCTTGGCCAGAGAGGCTACAACCTGGGAAGGAAACAGCCAACTTAGTAGGATCTACAGGAGCAGAAACAGATACAGGGTTAGCAATACCTGCATACAACACGTTCATCTTTTCAGCAGCGATAGTAGCAGACGGTTTGATAACGGAATATTTGTCTTTGAAACCATAATATTTCGGTTGGCCGCTCGGGTCCATGATCTTAATCAAACCAGCATATCTTTGTTCACCAACGCCACCAGCACCGATTTTCAACTTAACGACGCCGTTTTCGCCTTCGAGCTTCGTAGCACCACCGAGGCCTGCTTCAGTCAAAGTATCAGCACCCATCTTGTAGTAAACTTCAGGAGTTGCCTTTGTATCATATGCAGCCACGATAATGTCTGCTTCATAGCTATCACCGGAGAAGACCATCTGGGTCTTAGGAATAGCACGGCCTTCAACGTGGTCGAACTTAAAGTCTTCAGCACTGATGGAAGCCTTCAGATAAGAAAGCATCGTAGATTCAGCGTTACGAACTTCACCAATAGTTTTGTTAAGAAGTGTAACTGCAGCAGCAGCGATAATGTGGTCGAAGTTGTGTTGTTCCCAAGATTGAGAAGCGCCATCCTTTTTATAAGTTGCGTCCACATTAAGACCAAGGGCTTCTTCAAGAACTTTTCTGTCTTCTTTCTTCGCCAGCTTCAGAACGTTAGCCTTGTATTTGTTGATACGGTCCTTCAGTTCCTTGGCGTGACCTTTATTGATCATGTAATCGGTAGGAATATCGAAGTTGTCTTTCTTCTTAATTTCAGAAATAGTTTTTGAAACTTTTTGAGTTTTACCGTCAATCTTGACTTCGGCAATAGAGTCGCCATCAACAGCGTAGATCAAATCCTGACGCATCTTTTCAATGAATTTCACAGTAGCATCAGTTTCTTTCTTAAGTTGTTGAGCATTAACGTATGCATCATGGATCTTAGCTTCACCCAAAATAGTTTTTTGAGCTTCGAACCAGTTATAGTCATTGCTATTATGACGGTAGGAGTTATCGGTGGAAGTTACCAAAGCATCGTCAACGACTACGAAAGCTTCCAAGATTTCAGCAGAAACGTTCAAAGCCAACATAGCGGTGTACACCAAGTACATCATCTGAATCATTTTCTGTCTCGGGGTCTCCGGACAATTTGTTGCACCCATTTTCTAAATTCTTAAGTTTAATTAGTAAATAGTGAGATGATAATACTGGTTATTATTTGTTAGGGTTAACACCCATAGCAGCCAACATATTACCGTAAACCTTGCTCAAAGCAGCGATGTTGTTTGTAAGTTTGTCCATTTCAGCTTTGTAAGTGGTAGTATGTTCGTAAGCATTAGCCATTTGGTTGATAGCGGCTGTTGCTTTCTTCAAGCTTTCAGTGTAAGCGACAGAAGCGTTGCTGTCGGTTTCAAGGCTAGCAGCGACCTTATCATATTTAAGGGAGAGGTTGCGTACGGATTCAGCGGCTTTTGTCATGTTGCCAACGAATGCGTCAGTAGCAACAGCAGCATCGGAAACGCCAGCGAGTTTTTTAGCGTTTTCACCAAGGTTTCTCATACCAGAAGCAAGGCTTTCGATGAGTTCCGGTCCGATCTTAGCTTCTTCAAGCATCTTGTCGAGTTGTTGTGTAGTAGAATCGCCCTTAGCAGCAGCAATTTTCTTTCTTTCTCTCTTAGTAGGTTCTACGGTTTCCTCTTCATTAGCAATTGCGAGTTCCGGGTAAACCAATGCCCAGTTGTATTCCACATGTAAAGGTTCGAAAGCTGAGAAGAAGAAAATCAAGACTTCAGTACCCATACCTAAGATAAGCATGATGTTAGCACCAGGAAGGTGTAAGATTTTGAACAAGGCACCAAAGATGACGACAGCTGCACCCCAGCCATACAATTTTGCCATAAATTTCTTGTAACCATTAGATCTTACTAATCTGTCAATTGCATTCATTTTGAATAAATAATTTAGTTAATGATTTGTGATTATTAATTGATTAAAAAATTTCTAGTAAACATGAGATGCGCTACGGCTTGTGTTGTCACCTCTCTGACGGCCCATATAGGACTGTACGTTACGGAAGCCTACGTAAGACTTACAAGTATCCTGATATTCGAAAGTTCTTGCAGCCACCGTAGTATAATAGCTGACATCCTTCCATGAACCACCGCGAATAACTTTTCTCTTCTTAGCAGGAGAATCGTCTTTCTTTGCATAATAAACATAAACAGGGTTCATGTCATGGGTGAAGTTCGTAGCAGACTTGTCGAATGCGTCTTCGCACCATTCAGCAACGTTACCACTCATATCAAACAGACCCCAGTCATTAGGATGATAGTGAGCGACGATTCCAGGATAGAAGTTGTCATCAGCGATATAATTACCTCTTTGAGGTTTGAAGTTGCTCAAGAAGCAGCCATTTCTATTGGTTGTATAAGGACCGCCCCAAGGATAGGTAACCAAAGAGTTACCGCCACGTGCTGCCCATTCCCATTCTGCTTCAGAGGGCAATCTGAATTCCTGTTCGTTAGCGTATTCCTTAGTAGAGAGCCAAGACATACGGAGTTGGGTTCTCCAGTAAGAGAAAGCCTTAGCTTGTTGCCAGCTCACACCGACGACGGGGTAATTGTCATACTGAGGATGTGAGAAATAGTTCAGCAACATCGGTTCATTGTAGGAGTAAACGAAATCGTGTGCCCAGCAAAGGGTATCCGGGTAGATATTCACGACTTCATGTCTGATGAAACGTTGGTAACCATTTCCGACACTACTTGGACGATTGGCATAAAGTCCACCGTAGTCAACACCTTCCTTCTCGAATTCCTTAGTAGCAGCACCGAAGTTGTCGGGATCCTTAGGATCACGCCAGTTACGATAGTCATACCACCAGTACTCGAAATTGTACATGGAAACGTTTGTTGTGTTCGGACGATAGTGATAGAAACGAGTGTTCACTTTGTTGAACAGCGGAGAGAGAGCAGCTTGGACTTCCTCATTGTCAGAGTCCCAAGGAATTTCTTCTTTCCAGTTGATCAACTTAGGTTCCATAATTTCACCTTCGTTTTCACCTTTGGTGTATTTTTGATAGTGGCCGTACTTTTCAGCTTCTGTGATTTCGGCGTCACCGAGGAGAACGTGAGCGATAGAGTCACGAACCCAGTATACGAACTGACGATACTCATTGTTCGTGATTTCGGTTTCGTCCATCCAGAAAGCGGAAACCGTAACGTTTTTGGACTGTTGTGTCAAAGCGAACGGCACGTCTTGGTCACCGCCACCCATTACATAGTGGCCGGTTGGGATGTAGACCATACCATACGGATCGAGATCCAAAAACTCGGGACGGTCTTTAACTCCTACTAATTGGCCGTCGCCACCATTTTTACAGGACACGAATACTACCAATGTCACTGCAATAAGAATAATTACCCTTTTCATATTTATAAATTTTATTGTTTTTCTAACGCAATTACTAGTTTAATATTGTCTAGTACCAATTTTTATAAATAGATCTGGTTGAACCGTAGCCGGAGAAGATTTCCGGTCTGTAGATATCGAAGCAGTAGCGGACCATCACTTCGATGTCGCCGAAGCTTCTATTTACGCGGTAACCAAGTTTATTTGTTGTAACACTATAAGAGATACCTGCATCAAGGCCTTTCAAATAAATATTGGAAGAATTGTAGAACGGGCGAGCGCCGAACACCAAAGAAACGGCATCTTGGAGACGGTAACTGAGGCCGCCCCAGAATACGCCATTGTAACGAGCCAACACCATCATATCCCATTGAGCTGTTTTGAAGTCCGTTTTCACGATTGTCTGCGGAATAACTTCCCAATTCGGGTTCGAGGGAACGATCCACGTGTAGCCGCCATGGAAATACATATGCGGGTTTCTTGTAGCGCCATGTTCGCCTGACAATCTCAAGACTTCGTTTTTATCAAAAGCAGAAGCCAACTGGGTAACACTGACACCTGCATACCATTGATCGCAATTATAGAACAGGCCCAAGCTGAAATCCAAATCCAAAGTGGACTCACTCAACTGGGAAAGTACAGGGTCACCCTCATCAATAGGACGGAAGCCCGTAGCATCTATTACCTGGTTGAACATAGTGACTTGAGCACCGATACCCATATGACCGCCTCCGATTCTAAGTTTGTAGGAATATCCCAATTTGACACCTACGTTTTTGTAATAACCTATTCTGTCGCTTATAAAAGATACGCCAAGGGAGCCATGCAATTTCTTAAGATATGACTCGACATTGAAAAGGAAATCCTGCGGAGCAGTCTTATCCATAGAATCAACGCCATTGACAGTATACACATCATTCCACCCCAAATATTTGTTGTGATAGATGCCTGTAAAGCACAACGTATTGCTTTGTTCACCTATGCCGCCTGCGTTATAATAGGAAGTTGCCCAAGGAAAAAGCGTAAATTGCGCATCATCCTGAGCCCTACTTGTCATGCAGAAAAGCATTGCAATGAGCATGAAAAAACCTATTTTTTCTACACGTATCTTCATAGAAGTTTAGAGTTTTAATTTGCAGTAATTAGTTTTAATTCAATACGTTATAGTAATTTTTACAATATCTATTCTATCTATGTGAACATCATTATACCCGTCTTTTCAAAAAAAGTTACATAGCGCATTGAACCTTATTTATTTTTAAAGCGACAAAAATACTATATTTTTCCAAAGCGCAAAATGATTTATTCAAAAAAATATACACTTTTTACTCACCTCAAAATATCCGTTTAAAATTCAAGCGCTTATATTTCTAAACGAATAAAATTTCTATAATCTTGGGTCGAAAAAAATTAAAATTGTGCTTTCAGTATTAACGAGCCTGTGTGAACAACTTTATGTCCCTCTGAAGCCCGGCCGTCATACTGCAATGACAGTTGAAGATAGTCCGTAATCGACATTTGGTATGACACATTCCACAACGCATTATGGCCCACAGCCAGACCATTTAGCATTTGATAGGAGACAGCCGTATTATTAGGCACGTCGCCTTTTATGGCAACATAGCGTGCCGAAACCAAAAATGTTCCCCTTTTAGCCATCCTATATTCAAATGACGCAGAAACATCGTGGGCCTTCAACCATTCCTCTCCTAACAGATTGTTTTTCATATCAAACGCATAAGACAATTTCCCACTGCATCGTTTTTGGTCCAGCAAGATGAAACTCCCCCCTACCCCATGTCGCTCAATAGAATAGGTTCTGCCAGACAAAAATTCAGATTGATTGCGCTGAACTGAGTGGGTGTACTCGGCTCGAAGTTGGAACAAGTTGCTGGGACGGCTTTTCAGTACGACCTGCTGCAAATCTGTAGAACTCACCTCATAGCCATAATAGAGAAGATTCTTGTTCTGCAGCTTCTGCACCACAAAGTCAAGGGCGAACTTAGAAGCACTGTTATTGAAAGAAAACGTGTTGTTCAAATTGACGAGCCTGCCGACCAAACTGGTATCTTCGATATTGGAATAGAAGGGATTAAGCATAACCCGCTCGTGTTTCAGTTGTGTGCGCAAGGTTGCCACGTCACTGAAACGAGCCACGAAACGGCGGAAGCCTGCCTTATTCGCCCACACAGCAGCCGGTCGCAACTGCACGCTCTGCGAAAACTGGTTGTTATATGTATTCACATAATCCGCGCTCGTGAGCCAAATCTTCACATATTCGGCCTCATCCTGGAACGGAGCCACCTCAAACTCGTCAATTTCCTCTATGCCATTACCGTTGTAATCATTCCAGACATGCGTTCCCTGCCCTTTGGCAACTTTCAAATAGGAGAAGTTCTTCCTCTGTTCCATGCCGCTTCCCGTTTCATAGTACGTATTCAAGATTATGGCGTTTTTAAAAAAACGTCCAACATATTCGACATTTCCTAAAAAATAATGTTCCACGGCCGAGCGATCAGACGAAGCCTCCAACTGCTGGCAGCGATAGGTGAACTTCGTAGAAAAATGCTGGTTCTTAATCCTATCGAATTGGAAAAGCGCATTGGCTTCGTGTATCATCAAGTTCTTCGACAAAGAATTATCTTGCGCAGCATATTCAATTCTATTCTTATAATATAAACCATATTTATATAAAGAAGAGTCCCCGTTATTCACATAAAGTACTGCTTCGTTAAAGGCAAAACTATTCGCACGGACAGAATCGGTCCGCGCATCCTTGAAAAGATTGTACTCCATCATATCGGTCGCTCCGACCTCAACCTTGCCAATTTTTTTTGACACTTTTGCATTAGCCGTCCAATAATTACTGCTTTGGACGGAATCTTTGGAACGCAAGTACGTGGCTTTGGCATCAACCTGCCAGTTCCGGAAAATATTCGTCGTAAAAAGTTCCTGCTTGACTGCAGAATAATCCGTAATTCGAGAAAACCAATTCAACGAATATCGGAAAGTGCTCGTTTTCGAATTGCTGAATCCGACCAACGCATGCAACATCTGCTCTGAAAACCTTGATGAAAAATCTTCCGTCAGATTATACTCCCGAGCGAACTCGACATCTCTGAAACTTTCTACCGGATGGAAATTCTTATGGACATACTGCCAATCCAATTGCGACAAGAACTGCCAGGACGAGATATCATTTTTTGATTTCAGAGGTTGGTCATGATTCAAGTTCAAAGTGTAGGCGAAGCCCGCATTGTCCCTGTCATCTTTTTTAGAAAACAAATTTTGGTCATAATTGGAAAAAGCGAATTCCGTTTTCAAGGAAGACTTCTCCATAAAATGATAATCGGCCTGAACGGTGGCCATTTGCACCAACTTCGGAGTTGAGAGCAGCAGCACCGGATTGTAATCTCCCTTCAACATTCCGTTCTCCGGGGCGACCCAGCCAAAGACTCTGCCATTCGAAGTGGAACGCAGAAGGACGTACGAGCCCTTGTTCGGTCCCATGTATGTAAAGCTCAGACTAAACAGTTGTTTGCCAGCATCCGTAGAATATTCATACACGGACGGATAGACCACGCCATCCACCATCGTATCTTTCATGCAATACAAGATTCTGTCCGGAGTATAAGCCGCGGAATCTGCGACGACATAATACGCATCGCCCAAATCATCCCCCAACGCAGACAAAAATTGTTTTTGATCCAAACTCAATTCAGGTTGTATGGACTGATTTTTCAAGTCCTGTTCCTGGAAAAAGTTGACCCGCAGCTTCACGTCGCGTTTTTCACCTATGCCAAATTCATTATAAGAAAAAAGACTGTATCGAGTATAATGTCTGTCGGCATACTCGAATTCGACAAACACGCGCTTCTCAGCAGTCATCATTTGCGAAGGCGTGAAGGTGATTTCCGCCGTGTTATAATCAATCGTATAATCTCGATCCTGGCCCCTCACAAGCAAAACACCATCCACATATACTCTCTCCGAACCGGCAATAATGACAATGCCCATTTCATTGTTCTCGCCATAAAGTCTATAAGGGCCTTGCACACCTGTGGAGACTGTTATCTTCTGGCGGATGTAACGGCCTTTGGCCACGCCCCCGCCCAAAGCGTTGTTCATTTTCCATTTCTTCCACGATGAAAAGTCAGTTCGGGCATGCATGCCTAACAGATTTCTGGATGCGACAAGGAACTGCGAAGAAGGCGTAGGCATCTCCACATCACCGGCATTTACCTCGGCAATGTTCATATAATATAATGTAATAAATATATTATTGATATTGGTAAGATACTGAGTATTCCCTTCTGGCTGTATCGGAATGTTCTTATCGGAAATGGAAGCCACAATGCGTACGTCTTCCGACAAGTTTCCAACCAACTGCAAATTCAAAGCAGAATTCAGCACCAAATCCTGATTGTTTCCGACAGAAACGCCACGAGCAATAGAGCCAGAGCTCAACAGACGAGACTCGTCTTCGATATCAGCGACTGTACGCAACGTTGAGATATACGGAGTAGGCGCATAGACATTGCGTTCAATCAGCGAGAGAGGCTTGTGGGAAAAAGGGACAGAGAAGTCAACATCATACACCTGGTACGAATAGGCCAAGGTTTTGCCCAACAAAGATGAATCACGGAGATACAAACGGGCAGCTATCGGGTCCAATTGATAGAGATCCGGAGAAATATCTACTATAGAAAAGGAGTTAGGCACAATGGAAAGCGAATCTATCACCACAGACATAGAGTCAGCCCTACAGCTGCCGAAACGGAAAGGCACGGCATTTTGAGAAACAGCCTTATTCACTGAGAACAAAGATGTTATCAAAACAAAAAAAAGTAAAAATCGTCCTTTCATCAATCGATATTCGGTGCTTTAAAAGAAAATAGATTTTATCATAACTTAGAAACGGCAAATTTCGTATTTTTGCAGACAAAATTTTTCACAATGGAAAAAATAGAAAGTAACGAATTAAAAGATACCCGTTCCGGCTTCGGAGCAGGTTTGTTAGAAGCAGGAAAAATGAATCCTAACGTCTTCGCCCTCACTGGCGACGTGACAGGAAGTGTAAAAATGGGAGACTTCAAAGCCGCATTCCCAGATCGTTTCATCCAAGTCGGCATTGCAGAAGCCAACATGGTGGGCATATCCGCCGGTCTTGCATTAAGTGGCAAGGTTCCATTCGCATCCGCATTTGCAGGTTTCATCACAGGCCGCGTTTACGATCAGATCCGCATGACAGTTGCATATTCCAACCTGAATGTTAAAATTTGCGCATCACATGCCGGACTTACTGTCGGTGAAGACGGAGCCACACACGAGATGATGGAAGACCTCGGGCTCATGAAGATGCTTCCGAACATGGTTGTCATCAATCCTTGCGACTATAACCAGACCAAGATGGCCACCATCGCCGCAGCCGAATACAACGGCCCCGTATATCTTCGTTTCGGACGTCCAGCAGTTCCAAACTTCACACCAGCTGACGAGCCTTTCGTCATCGGCAAGGCAATAACTATGAATGAAGGTACTGACGTGACGATTTTCGCCACCGGCCATCTTGTATATCCTTCTTTACAAGCAGCCTACGCACTTTCCGAGCAAGGTTTCTCAGTGGAAGTCATCAACATCGCCACTATCAAACCGCTGGATGAAGAAGCCGTCCTCAAGAGCGTGGCCAAGACAAAATGCGCTGTGACCGCCGAAGAGCACCTCATGAACGGAGGCCTTGGCGATTCCATCAGCCAATTGTTGAGCAGACGCATGCCGGTTCCAGTAGAGTACGTAGCCGTAGACGACCAATTCGGCGAAAGTGGAACTCCCGACCAACTCATGAAGGCCTATGGTCTCGACATGGAACATATCATGGACGCCTGCAAGAAAGCAATCGCACGTAAATAAAAAAACCTATGCCAGAGCCAACCGACGAATTCATACTGTCGCTTTTCGCCAACAGCAAAACTAAGGAACAAGCTTTCGAATTGCTGCTGAAAAAGTATCAGAGGACAATATATTATAATGCACGCCGCATCGTAACGCTGCACGAAGATGCCAACGATGTGACACAAAACGTGTGCATTAAAATATGGCGTCATCTGGACAAGTTCCGCGGCGACTCTTCCCTAAAGACTTGGATTACGAAAATTTGCGTCAACGAAGCACTCACGTACATCGAAAAGAAGAAGAAACTACTCAGTCTGTCAGACGACAGCTATACCGATTTCTTAGTCGTATCGCAGCCTGAGACCAAGTATGTTTCACCCAATGAGATCGAGAAGTTACTGCAAGATGCCATCATCAAGTTGCCACCAAAGCAACGTGCCGTATTCACAATGAGGTACTATGATGAGACACCCTACGCAGAAATGTCCAAGATTTTCGACACTTCCGAGAGCGCACTCAAGGCCTCATACCACTTTGCAATGGAAAAAGTCAAAAAAAGTTTATCCGAGCATTTAACCTTTTAAATTTGATATAGTCAAGCTAAACGTTTTTTTTTCGAATTATGATAGACATAGAAAACTTAAGCAAAACAGAGAACTATCAGGTACCCGAAGGTTATTTCGAGCAACTTCCCGGCCAGATAATGAACACCATACGCAAAGAGCGTGCCCGCAGACGCAATATCATATTCTCGTCAGTGGCAGCCGTAGCATTATTGGTTATATGCAGCACCTTGGTCATCAACTACAAAACAAACGAAGCCAAGGAGCAGCAAAAGCAAATCGCCATTGAGGCCAGCCTGAAATCCAGCCAACTGGAAGAGCAGATGGTGGACTACTACAGCGACGAATTAGCACAAATGGATTACTATAATTATTAATATTTAAAAGATGAAACGAATTTTTATCTTCACAATGCTTCTGATGGCAGGCCTATTCCTCGCAAACGCGCAGGAAAAACCGGATGCCAACAAAATGGTTCAGGAACGCATCAGCAACATGAAGACGAACCTCAGCCTGAGTTCCACAGAAAGCAAGACATTCTGGAGCGCATACGAACAATACCTTCGCAGCGAGATCAAATATCACGAAACATACCGCACGAATCTGGAAAAGAAAGGCATCAAGTCATGCTGCCCCAATTGCGACAATTCCTGCACTTCGCTGACAGACGCACAGATCACATACCTGTACGACCAAAAGTTCGAACTTAAAAAGAACCTCTACACGTTGGAATCGAACTTCTACAAAAAGGCGAAAACGATACTGACGCCAAAACACCTTCAGGAGTTCTACAAAATCGACGAAAGATACAAACGTAGCTTCGTGAAGAACAAGAAGGCACCAGCCAGTTCCAACCAGGCGAAGACACAGCCGGCAACGCCAAACAAGGCTAAAAGATAACGAAAAAGACTGCGTAGGCAGTCTTTTTTTATGCCTGTTGATAAAAAAATCCACAGGCTCAAGTGTATATCAAAAAAAAATGTATTTTTGCAGCCCCAAAAAATAGGGGTAAAAAGATTATAAATTAAAAGTTTAACAAATCAAATTGTAATGCCTACCATTCAACAATTAGTAAGAAAAGGAAGAAAAAGACTGACTTCACAAAGCAAGTCAAGGGCATTGGATGCCTGTCCGCAAAGACGCGGCGTATGTCTGAGAGTCTACACAACGACTCCGAAAAAGCCGAATTCAGCAATGCGTAAAGTTGCCAGAGTAAGAATGACCAACGGTAAGGAAGTGAACGCCTACATTCCGGGCGAAGGCCACAACTTGCAAGAGCACTCCATCGTACTCGTACGTGGAGGCCGTGTAAAAGACCTTCCGGGTGTAAGATATCACATCGTCCGTGGTGCATTGGACTCTGCAGGCGTTGACGGCCGCCTCCAAGGACGTTCCAAATACGGTGCCAAGAGACCGAAAAAGGCTGCGAAATAGTCTGATTCAACCTTAAAAGAAGTAAATTGAACGCCGGGATTGGCGATTCAAGAGTAAATAATCAATATTGAAGATACAAGAACATGAGAAATTCACATGCAAAAAAAAGGATCATTCTTCCGGATCCAAAATTCAATGACGAACTGGTAACAAAATTCGTCAACAACATTATGTTGAAAGGCAAAAAGAATCTCGCATTTGAGATTTTCTATAAAGCTATCGACATCGTTGAAGAAAAGACCAAGGAAAATGGTATCGAAGTATGGAAAAAAGCATTGGAAAATGTTACTCCTAGTGTCGAAGTAAAGAGTAAACGTGTCGGTGGTACTACCCTCCCCGTTCCTGAGGAAATCAAACCGGGTAGAAAACAATCAATCGGTATGAAGAGCTTGATCTCTTTCGCACGTAAACGCCACGAACAGACCATGGCCGACAAACTGGCTCAGGAAATCATGGCCGCTTACAAATCTGAAGGCGCTGCTTTCAAGAAGAAAGAGGAAATCCACAGAATGGCCGAAGCCAACAAGGCATTCGCTCATATGCGTTCATAATAAACTTTTGATATTCATAATATTTTCGGACAATAAGGAAGACGAACGATGGCTGAAGATCTGCTGAACATACGCAATATTGGCATCATGGCCCATATTGACGCCGGTAAGACCACGACCACAGAACGTATCCTCTATTACACCGGGAAGAATTATAAAATCGGCGAAGTTGACGAGGGTACTGCAACCATGGACTGGATGGTGCAGGAACAGGAAAGAGGTATAACGATTACAAGCGCCGCAACCACAGTGATGTGGAAACACCAGTCACAAGACTACAAGATCAATATCATCGATACCCCAGGTCACGTTGATTTCACGGTCGAAGTAGAACGTTCTTTGAGAATACTGGATGGAGCCGTAGCAATATTCTGCGCCGTCGGCGGCGTAGAAGCACAATCGGAAACTGTCTGGCGCCAAGCCAACAAGTACAACGTCTCCCGTATATGCTACGTCAACAAGATGGACCGCTCCGGAGCAAACTTTTACGCAGTCGTGGACCAAATCCGCGAAAAGCTGAAAGCCAATCCCCTGCCCCTTCAACTCCCCATCGGAGCTGAAGACTCGTTCACCGGCGTAGTCGACCTGCTGGAAATGAAAGCTTACCAGTGGGACGAGGAAGACCAAGGCTCAACCTACGAGGAAATACCAATCCCCCAGGATATGGCAGACGAAGTCGAGGAATACCGCACCAAACTGCTGGAAACCCTCGCCGAATTTGACGAAGCCCTGATGGAGAAATATTTCGAAGATGCCAACAGCATCACCCTCGAAGAGTTGGTTTCCGCTATACGAACAGCCACGTTGGAACGCAAGATCCAACCCGTATTATGCGGGTCTTCGTTCAAAAACAAAGGCGTGCAAAAATTGTTAGACGCAATCGTGATGTACCTTCCCTCACCTTTGGATATGCCCGCAATCAGCGGCATCAACCCCAAAAGTGAAGCAGAAGAAAGCCGTAAGGCTGACATCACAGCACCTTTTGCCGCCCTGGCCTTCAAAATTGCAACTGACCCTTATGTCGGCAAGCTGACCTTCATCAAGGTTTACTCCGGCGAGCTCAAAACCGGCGAGAACATTTACAATGTCATCTCCGGCAAAAAGGAAAGGGTTTCCAAAATCCTGCAAATGCACTCCAACAAGCAACAGCCCATGGAATCCGCAACCGCAGGAAATATCGTTGCTTTAGTCGGCATGAAAGAGATTCACACAGGTGACAGCCTGACTGACGAGAAACATCCAATCATATTGGAAAACATCGTCTTCCCAGAACCTGTCATTCAAATCGCAATCGAGCCGAAAACGAAGGATGACGAAGATAAGATGATGCTTGCATTGGAGAAGTTGTCCGATGAAGATCCGACTTTCGTAGTGAAAGAAGATTCCGAATCCGGACAAATCCTCATCAGCGGCATGGGAGAGTTGCACTTGGAAATCCTCTTGGACCGCCTCAAACGCGAGTTCAATGTGGATTGCAACCACGGCAAGCCAAGAGTTGCCTACAAGGAAGCATTGGCAAGCCCCGTACAATTCCACTCCGCTTACAAGCGCCAGAATGGCGGCAAAGGTTCATTTGCAGTCATGGACTTCCAAATCAACCCGCTGCCATACGATGCCAAAGGACTTCAATTCAAAAACGAAGTCAAAGGCGGCGTAGTTCCGAAGGAATACATCGCTGGTGCTGAAAAGGGATTCAAAGTGGCAATGTCAAACGGCAAATACGGATTCCCCGTGTTGGCAATGGATGTCACCGTCACTGATGGCGAGTCTCATCCTGCAGACTCTGATGCTCTTGCATTTGAAATCTGCGCTAAAATCGGATTCAGAGATGCCTTGCAGCAAACTGACACCGCAATTCTGGAGCCAATCATGCACGTGGAAATCACCACACCGGACGAGTACATCGGCAATGTCACTGGCGACTTGAACAGAAGACGTTCCGTGCTGGAACAGATTGACGCAAAAGTCGGTTCCCAAGTGATCACAGCCCAAGTACCGTTGGCAGAGATGTTCGGATATGTCACCTCGCTACGCTCTATCAGTCAAGGACGCGCCACATTCAGCATGGAATTCTTGAAATATGCTGAAGTCCCGGCGGAAGTCAAAGACTATATTATGAATGTCGGAAGATTTATATTATAAGAATAAAGTAAATAACGTTATATAACAATTAAAATTAAAAAAAGTGAGTCACAGAATTAGAATTAAATTAAAATCATTCGACCACACCTTAGTTGACAAGTCTGCTGAGAAAATCGTGAAGACCGTCAACAGCGTGAAGGACGACAAGGTTGTATTGGTGGGCCCGATCCCATTGCCAACACATACCAAGATTTTTACCGTAAACCGTTCTACTTTTGTTAACAAGAAATCCAGAGAGCAATTCCAACTCTCCACATACAAAAGATTATTGGACATCTACGGTACAACCACCAAGACTATTGATGCATTGATGAAGCTCGAATTGCCGAGCGGCGTTGACGTAGAAATCAAAGTCTGATGATGTAACAAAATTTTTGTAGAAACGTATACATATGCGTTTTTACAAAAGTCGGGGCGTTAGCTCAGTTGGCTAGAGCGTTTGACTGGCAGTCAAGAGGTCGTGAGTTCGATTCTCATACGCTCCACAAAAAAAGCACTTACGAAGGATTTCGCAAGTGCTTTTTTTTACGATAGCGCAATCTTAATTTATACTCTGCTGCACGTCAAAACGGCCTGAAACTTGCCCAATACGGCAGCATTCAAAGACACATCAACCAATAAAATTAGAATGCGACACCTACTCTGAATCCCGCAGTAAAAGCGGCCCAGCTGTCACGGGGCAAGAGCATAAAGCTGTGATAGTAATTCTCATCATTACCTGTGCCTAAAGCGGGTCCCACGCCACAATACACGTCAAAGACAAACCACTTCAGAAGAAGTTGATAGCCGCATTCCGCCAACAAAGCAGCATGCGTCGTATGCTTAGGCGAATAGGTAGTCTGTTGAGGCTTTGTCTTAGGCTGCATCGGCGCGTAGTCGAAATTAACGAAAACCAGTTCCGGCTTCACATAAAAGCCTGCTAACGGTGAATTAGCGGACTTCATCGGGATGAGATTCCATTTATAGGCGGCCTTTATCAAAAAGCCCTTGCTGTCCAGATGGTGCAGGAAGTCATATCCCCACCCTATCATGCCCAACGTCAGTTCAGCGCTCATATTGGAACCGAACGCACGCTCGTATGTCAATCTGGAAGAACCACTGCCAATGGAAAGAATCGTGAATTTCAAATCATTCTTTCTGACCTTGGCACATGAAGAGGCATCGCTTTGTGCCTGCACAAAGCATAGCTGTACCAACATCAAAAAGATCAATGCTACAAGTTTGCTGGGACTTTTATGAGGATAACGGAAATTCAAATCTCGGCCTACTTAATATCACTACTACGCCTAATGTCCTTGACATTCAGTTGGATGTTTACGACATTATTCCATACATTTTCCTCCACATGATACAAGAGGTCGAAATGCTTATTATCTTTGATAAGCGGCAGTTTGTCCTTCATATTGAAAGCGATAACATCCAGAGGTTGTACCGAGCGATCAGAATAGAGGACGCGGCATTTGAGGTGCTTATCGCCCACAATACGTCCGTTGCCTTCATCAACAACGCCGTCGGATTGAAATACGGGTTCCATGTTCCCCGGTCCGAACGGAGCAAAACGCTTCAGGTTATTCAAGAAACTATGTGTTATTTCTGAAAGATCCAGCGGCATATCCACAGATATTTCCGGGACAGTAGAAGTTTCCTCCAGATTGTCGCAAACATACTGCTCGAATTTTTCAATGAATTCCTCTAAATTCTCCTCTTTCATAGAAAGCCCTGCAGCGAATTTGTGACCGCCGAAATGTTCAAGGAGGTCTGAGCAGGAATCAATGCCGTCATAAATATTGAATTCCTTGACAGAACGAGCCGAACCAGTGATGAGGCCGTCGGAAGACTTGGTCAATACAATCGTAGGTTTGTAGAATTCTTCCACCAGACGAGAGGCAACGATACCGATAATACCCTTAAACCAGTTAGGGTTGTAGATGACGATGCTCTTTCTATTGACATATTCATGGGAATCCTTAATCATGTGGATAGCCTCTTCCGTAGCATTCCTATCCTGTTCCTTACGTTGTTCGTTCTGCGTATTGATACGCTTGCCGATGTCAGCAGACTTGTCTTCGTCTTCCACAATGAAAAGGCGCACAGATTCGCGACCGCTCTTCATTCTGCCGGCGGCATTGATACGCGGCCCAACATAGAACACAAGGTCGGAAATAGAGATGACGCGGGAAAAGATGGTTTCCTCCTTGAAAGGATAGTGCAGCTTGATGCCGGCCTGGTCAAGGATGGATTTGATGCCCATACGGGGAAACTTGTTGATGATTTCCAAGCCGAAATGCGCGAGGATTCTGTTTTCACCCGTAATAGCCACGATATCGGAAGCAATACTGATAGCCACCAGATCCATTCTGGAAAGCCAGAGTTGGTCAGGGAGCTTGTACTGCTGGCAATAGCCTTGAATGAGTTTGAAGCCGACGCCGCAACCGGAAAGTTCCTTATAGGGATAGGGGCAGTCTTTGCGTTTAGGATCGAGGATGGCGACAGCATTGGGCAATTCATCACCTTCCAGATGGTGGTCACAGATGATGACGTCAATGCCATACTGGTTAGCCAAATCGACTTTGTCATTGGCTTTGATACCGCAGTCGAGGGAAATCAACAGATTGACATTGTTGTCGCGGCAATATTCAACGCCTTGGTCAGAGATACCGTATCCTTCGGAGTAGCGGTCAGGGATATAGTATTCGACGAGGGATTTATAATCAGTGCCGATGATTTCGCAAAGGAAGGAGTACAGGAGCGCCACTGCGGATGTGCCGTCCACGTCATAGTCACCATAGACAAGGATTTTCTCGTTGTTCATAACCGCCTGGGAGAGGCGTTTCACAGCCTTGTCCATGTCCTTCATCAAGAAGGGATTGTGGAGTTTGGTAATATCAGGATTGAAAAAATCGAAGGCTGCTTCAGGGGTATCAATACCTCTCTGGAGCAGCAATGCGGCCAGCGGCTTCTCTATCGAGAGCTGCGCTGCAAACTTCTCGGCTACCGCATCATCGGGAAGTTTATTGCATATCCACCTTTTATCCATAATATTACAATTTTACGAGGGCGCAAATATATACAATTATCTTTATAATCGCAATAGTAAATATTAAATTTTCATTTTCTTGTCAATATCATCGACATAGAGCTTCATTTTCTTGTCGGTTTCGTAGAGATTATTGATGGTACGGCAAGCATGGAGCACCGTTGCATGGTCCTTGTTGCCACAATACGCACCGATAAGGGAAAGCGGGAGTTTAGTATATTTCTTGGCGAAGTACATGCTGAGCTGACGAGCTTGAACGATTTCGCGCTTACGAGTTTTCGCATTAATAGTATCCGTAGAGATCTTGAAATAATCGCAGATGATTTTCTGAATATATTCGATAGAGATCTCCTTGGCGTTAGTCTTCACATACTTGTCCACCATCTCCTTGGCCAGTTCCACAGTAATTGCTCTGTGGTTCAGGGAAGACTGGGCGAGAATAGCAATCATGGCGCCTTCGAGTTCGCGCGTGTTGGAGGTGATGCGCAGAGCCAGGTAATCGACAACCTCTTTCGGGAATGTTATGCCATTGCTTTCCAGTTTTTTGGAAATGATGGCGACACGCGTTTCCAAATCTGGAACTTGCAAATCAGCCGTAAGGCCCCACTTGAAACGGTTCAGCAATCTGGGCTCGAAGCCGGAAATTTCAACCGGTGACTTGTCGGAGGTTATGATAATCTGTTTGTTTCTCTGGTGCAAGGAGTTGAAGATATGGAAGAATGCCTCCTGCGTTTTGCCCTTGCCGCCGGAAATAAACTGGATATCATCGATAATCAACATATCCACGGACTGATAGAACCAGATGAAGTCATTGACGTTTCTGTTCTTGATAGCCTCGACATACTGTTGGTAGAAAGTATCGGAACTGACGTAAACGACGGTTTTGTCAGGAAAATTGATTTTTGTCTGGATACCGATAGCGTTGACGAGATGGGTCTTTCCCAAGCCGACTTCGGAATAGATGAACAGCGGGTTGAAGGACGTCTTTCCCGGGTTATTGGCAATTGCCCAACCGGCTGAACGAGCCAGGCGGTTACAATCGCCCTCGACGTAATTGTCGAAAGTAAGCGACTCATCCAGATTGGAAGGGATAGGATGCTTTTTGATACCAGGAAGTACGAACGGATCCGGCAGGTCCTTGTTCGGGGTCTGGAAGACATCGATAGGCGCAAGGATGTTGGGATTACTCACAGCGGGACGGTTGTTAGACGGCAGTGTGATAGACTGAGAATCAACGGGATTGGGTTTCTGCTCCATAATGACCTTGTATTTCAACTTGCCAGAATGTCCCAGTTCCTTTTTGATAACGCTCTTAAGCACATTCACATAATGCTCCTCAAGGAACTCATAGTAGAGATGGCTCGGCAACTGGATGACCAAAGTGTCTTCTTCCAATGAAACAGGCACAATGGGAGTGAACCAGGTTTCATAAGCATCATCATCCACTATTTCGTGAATAGTAGCCAGACAATTATTCCAGACTTGATTGTAATCTTTTGTAATTTTATTCATCATACGCCAATCAAAAAAAACAAATGTTTTTCACTATCAACAAATTAACAATTTCCAACCCCTCGTTTTTTCAAAATGCAAAAATGAACGAAAAAAAGTTTAAAAAAAAATGTTTTACACCTTGATTATTAAAAAAAATAGTGTATAAACTTTTAATCAAGATTCGTCAAAGAAAGGACTAACTTTCTTTATTTCAAAACGTTCTTAAACTGTTCAAATTTCCCAACATCCATCCATTCGTCATTTTGATGAAGATATCCTTGTATGTTAATAGTGTTCACAAGTTGAACATACAGTGGGACCAACGAGCATTTCTCGACGGAGGGGATAGCATCAACAAGGTTCCTGTTCACGACATGGATACCGCTAAAGGCCAAATCCAGGGCATTTTCAGGAACGCGGGGCATAACAGCCTCGCCGCTGCTGACGTTTTTCCAGCCACACATACGCATGGTCTGCTCATCGAACACCAGATAACGGGACGTCTTACGATTGCGGACGGCCAAAGTTACATCCGCACCGGATTTCTTGTGATTTAGGAGCATCCTGTCGATATCGATGTTGGAAAGGATGTCGACGTTATACAGGAGCAGGGTCTGGGCGTCTTCCAGGAATGGAGCGGCGAACTTCAGTCCGCCGGCGGTATCACGGAGATAGGCACGCTCGTCGGAAATGCGAATGCGCGCATCGAAATGATGAGTTCTAAGGAAATCGGCTATTTGATCGGGGAAATGATGGACGTTGACAATGATGTCATCAATGCCGGCCGCAGTTATTTTCTCTAAAACATGTTGCAACAGAGGTTTGTCTTGATAGCACACCAGAGCTTTGGGCCTATTGGCCGTAAGCGGATACAGGCGCGTGCCGAGTCCTGCAGCAAACACGAAAGCTATTGTTTTATCCATACGATTCAAAAGATGCAAAAGTACACTAAAAATCCAACGATTTCACACAAAAGGGCTCGCACATGTAAACTATTCATTGGTGATAAATCAGCCTTCAAGCGAACTTACAGTATATCTATTTTTCATATTTTTGCCGAAAATTTGAAAAAAGTATGAAAAAGATTCTCACATTCTGCGTTATTACAGTCGCCATATTGCTTTCCAGTTGTAAAGATAAGACTATCACAACCGACTACACCATCGGCTGCATCGGATACTATTCCGTTGATCCTGCCAGCGATTGGGTGGGATTCGAAGAATATATGCAATCCGTTGCCGATTACAACATGGTTGTTCATTTCACAAACAAGACCTTAGCAGAAAACGACGCCCAAGCCCTCGCCTACTTCGACGAACAAAGTGGAAAAGTCAACTACGTCCAAGCTTGTTCTTTCATCCATGGAGTTGACGAACTGAGTTACGGCATTGCCAGATATAACGAGATAGGAGACATCTCCATCTTGAAGTCAGTCACCTTCACAGCCAACGGCGTAAGATAGCCTATTGCCGCTTCACGCGGTCCTTCAGCATCGGCACAAAGAGAAAATCTCCAAACACTTCTTCTTCAAAATTATCCGCATCCACCTTCGTAAGGCGTTTCATGGTTTGTGATTCGTCTCCAACGGGTATTACCATTATACCGCCGACTTTGAGTTGGTCCATGAGTGACATCGGGACATTCGGTGCGCCACAGGTGACAATAATCTTATCATAAGGAGCGAACCTCGGGAAGCCTAAGAATCCGTCTCCATAATACATTACTATAGAAGGATCGAGTTTGGAGAGGAGCTTGCGCGTCCGTTCGTAAAGCATCTGCTGCCGTTCCACAGAATAGACATTGGCGCCCATAGCGCTCAATATGGCGGCCTGGAATCCCGAGCCTGTACCGATTTCGAGCACCTTCTCCCCTTTCTTTATTTGGAGCAGCTGTGATTGGAAAGCGACCGTATAAGGGTGCGAGATAGTCTGGCCATTCAACAACTTGAGGGCCACATTGTCGTACGCCTTATTCCACAAGAAGGATTCTACGAAAAGATGTCTTTCCACTTTGTCAAAAGCCTGGAGGACATTTTCATCGCTTATACCCTTTTGTCTGAGTTCTTCAATCAATCTTTTTTTAGCACCTAAGAGGAGATAGTTGTCAGTCATAGTTGGGATTTTGAGCGGCAAAAATAGCAAAAAAAAGGCTTCCCGAAAAGGGAAGCCTTAACATATCTAAAATTGCAGTGTGATTATTCTTTAACACATCTTACGCTACAGCCGCTGGAGATATTGTTGTCAATAATCTGGAACATGTAGCAGTGGCAGTCAGCCCAGAACGTCTTCGGTGCAGATGGAGCGGAGGAGTTGTAGCTCCAGAAGTAAGCCGTACCATACAAGTTCTCATATCTTGCGGTTGAGCCGTTGTAGAAACCGGCAGGCAGCATTGAGAATCCAGTGCTGTTGTTACCGCCGCCATCGAGCCATACGCCATTGACACGGTAGTTGTTCATTGTGTTCAGAGCATCGAAACCTGTGAGGTCATTGAATTGATCAGCAGTAGGCAAATACCAACCATCCGGGCAGATGCCTTGGACGTGACCGTTGCCGTTAGGAGTCATGTGAGTTGCTGTATCCATAGCAGCATACCAGTCATAGAGATGACCGAACGTTGCGACGTTGGATTCAGCATCAGGATATTCAACACATGAGTAAGACATCACATTGTCAATAGCGCGGCCATCGGCATAGTTCTTTGAACGGAGGTTCAGAGCCATCCAGCAGTTGCCGTCAATCATAACAGCAGGATAGGTGTTGCCTTCCCAGTCTTGGGCGGTAGGACACTCACCCGTGTAGATGGTGACGAGTTGTACACATTCAGCCGTATTACCGCAGTTATCCGTAGCCGTCCATGTAATTCTGTAGGTATCATCAAAATAGTACTCTGCAGGAGCGTCATTAGTGAATTCTACAGTTGTAGCAGGCATATCTGACAAGAAGTGGTTGTATGAAGGAGTAACCAAATTAACGGTAGCGGAACTTGCACCAGGAGCAATATTGCCGAATGCTTCATACGGGCAAACGATCTCGAACAGATAGTCAGGATTGCTCGGAGTGTTCACAACGACTTGGACGTCGCTCGTACTGGAGCAGTTGGTGGTGATATCCGTAACCGTCAACGTGTAAGCGCCAGATTGTTCGCCTGTCGTTGCTTCGAATGTAGGATTCATTTCTGCAGAGGTAAAGCTGTTAGGACCGCTCCAAGCGTAGGAGAAGTTGTCGCCTGTGCTGGAACCATCGGCAGAAAGTTCGATATCGCTGTTGAGGCAGACCTGTGCGTTTGCGGCACTTGCCACTGCGGTAGGATAGGTGTTCAATGTTTCCACCGTCACGTTCTGGCTTGCAGCGCAAGTAGAACCGGCAGGACGTACATACACTGTGTAATCACCTGCGAGATTTTCGAACAGCGAGCTGGTCTGGTAGGTAGAACCATCCAAAGAGTACTCAAAATCGCCAGAAGGAACAGTTACGTCAATAGAGCCGTTCGGTGTTCCAGAGCACATCGTATTGACTTGTACACGGATTCCCAATTGAGCCGGGGTCTTGTAGATAGTCAAATGCATTGTAACCACAGAGTCACAACCATAAACGTTGGTGAATGTCTGGGTGTAGTCATGCGTACCTTCCACATCATAGGTAGTACCAGCCCATACATAGCTATCACAAGCAGTTGCCGTGAATTCAGTTGCGTTGGTCGGGTTAACGGTGATGGTGAAGGTTTGCGGAACACCGGCATAGTCGATACCGTTCTGCGTGCAGATCGGAGTTACCTCAACAGTTGCCATTACAGGAGCAGCACTTCTGTTAACAGCGTTGAAACTTTCTATGTTGCCGGAACCTGTGCCAGCAAGACCGACACTCGTATTATCGTTCGTCCAGTCAAAGCTCATATCAGCATCCGTCATTGTGGAAGTGAATGCTATATCATCAGTAGCGTTATTGTTGCATACCACCGCGTCAGAGACTGGATTCATCACGACTTGTTTGAACGTAACATCAACGGTAACAGCAGCTGTGTCCATAGTTCCCTTAACAGTATCCACATCAGGCATATACGTGTCAATAAATGGTGTAGGAACGCTATAGGAAACATTGTAGTTCACACTTTCTGTGTGTGCAGGAGCCGCCGTCGTACCGTCAGAATACTTATAGTTGACCGTCAAGTTATAACTGTTGATGTTATACACAACGTCGACAGACTTGTCTTGAGCAGGCATTGTGCCAGTCACGACTGCTGTATTCGGTGTATAGCCCGTGACAGCAGGAGATGTTACTGAATAGGTCTCATTATAGTTGACACTGTCCGTGTATGTTGTTGCGGCAGGAGCACCGTCAACAAAATTGTAGTTGACAGTCAGTTTGTACTTATTGATAATATAATTGACATCAACAGTTACATTGTCAGCACCCATCGTACCGGAAACAACCGTCTGGTCAGGAGTGTAACCCGTAATATCAGGAGAAGTGACATTATATTCAACACCGTACTTCACATCAGCAGTGTAGGTATCTGATACAGGAGTACCATAGTTGATAGTCAGCACATAGGTGTTGGTGTCATACGTAACGGTTACTGTAGTAGCCTGAGCAGGCATTGTGCCAGTCACAACTGCTGTGTTCGGTGTGTAGCCCGTGATAGCAGGAGATTCTACGTAGTAAGTCGTTCCGTATTTGACATCAGCCGTATGAGAAGCATATGCCACTGTGTTGTCCGGATATACATAGTCAACTGTCAACAGATAAGCATTGGTATCATAAGTTACCGTCACAGTCTTAGCCTGAGCCGGCATTGTGCCTTCAACCACTGGGATATCAGGAGTACAACCTGTAACAGCAGGGGAAGTAACCTCGTATGACGTGTTGTATTCAACATCAGCCGTGTATGCGGGTGCAGCAACAGTGCCATTCGGATAGAGGTAGTTTATAGTCAACGCATAGTCATTGACGGACCACTTAGCCCAGAATTCCTTGTTGCCCGTTTCGGAATCGGAAACTTCTGCAACAGCGTTTCCTGTCAGGTTTGCATTGCCATACCAGCCGTTGAAGGTATAGCCTGTCTTGGTGACATTCGTAGGAAGTGTGGCGCCGACACCGTAAGTGTAGGTCTCCACATTGCCGCTGTTGATTGTACCGCCGTTGGTATTATACGTAATGGTGTATTGGTTAGGAACGAAGGTAGGCGTTACTGTGACATCGCTTGCCGGCATCACGAATTGGTCGCCTGTAACATTAACCTGAGCTCCATTACCGCTAATTACCGTCCAGGAACCGAAGTGGTAGCCGTTGTCGGGAACTGCAGTCAGCATAATGACGGCGCCGGTGGTGTCAGCTGTCGGGTTGGCCGTGGCAGAGCCACCGTTCACCGTAGCGACATTGACATTCCAGGTAGGAACGACGCGGTAGGTAGCCGTTGCCACCTCGCTGTTCAG
>JAKSMC010000033.1 GCA_024400835.1 Bacteroidales bacterium | reverse complement strand
TGTTTCTCTGGACATGCTTTTAGACAGAAGAAATTTTAATGATTTATCCCTGTATCTACATTATCACATTACCGCATTATCGCATTAATTTAGTATTTTCGCGGCCTCTTTAAAAAGATGTCACGTAGCAAGCACATATTGTATCCCATTCTTTTCGGCGCGTTGTTGTTGATATGCTCCGTGGGTGCCATTTTCATCGGGGTCATCAAGGTTCCCGGGGAGTTGGTGTGGGGCAGTTTCCTGCATCGTTTCCACATTTCGGGGGGCATCATCGTGCCTGCCTACTATGATATGGTCATCTGGCAGTTACGCCTGCCGCGCATTGTGATGAGTCTGCTGGCAGGCGCGTCGTTAGCCGTGTGCGGCTGCGTGTTCCAGAGCATCTTCCGCAATCCCATCTGCGACCCGTACATTTTAGGCATCTCGTCGGGTGCCTCGTTAGGTGCGGCCGCCGCCATCATTCTCGGCTGGGACGCGATGTTGTTCGGCATCACCGTGCCAGCATTGGTCACAGCCGTGCTCACGTTGCTGCTCATCATGGGCATCGCGCGTCTGCGCAATCGGCACGACACCCAGACACTGCTGCTCACCGGCATCGCCCTCAACTTCCTGATTTCCGCCGTCATCACCCTGCTGATGGTCATCAACCAACAGGAAATGCAGAAAATCTTCTTCTGGACGATGGGCAGCGTGGCCTCCGCCACATGGCAGGAAATCGCCATATTGGCACCTGTGATGGTCATTGTATTCGCGGTGCTATATTATTTTGCCAAGGACCTCAACATCCTGCAATTGGGCAGCGAGTCGGCGGTAAGCCTTGGCGTCAACGCCCAGCGCACCACCTACATCACGCTCATTGCCTCTTCCCTACTCATCGGCATCGTGGTCTCCTTCTGCGGCGTTATCGGCTTCATCGGCCTCATAGTGCCGCACATCTGCCGCCTGATTTTCGGCAGCAACAACCGGCATCTGTTCACCTACTCGATATTCTTCGGGGCCCTCTTCCTGCTGGTGGCCGACACGTTGGCGCGCACCATCGCCGCCCCATCAGAGTTGCCCGTCGGCAGCATCACGGCATTGGCCGGTGCCCCGTACTTCATCTATCTATTGTTAAAGAAACGCTAAGATGAAAGCCATTCGCGAAAACCTGCAGCTTATCTTGAAGACACTGCCCGAAAAACCGGGCGTGTACCGCTTTTTCGACGAAAACGGCACCATCATATACGTAGGCAAGGCCAAGCGACTGAAACGGCGCGTCTCTTCCTATTTCAACAAGGAACACGACTCCGCCAAGGTGCGCCTGCTCGTCACAAAAATCCGCGACATCCAAACTACCGTCGTCGATAACGAATGGGAAGCTCTGCTGTTGGAAAACAGCATGATCAAGCAGTTCAAGCCGCACTATAACATCCTGCTCAAAGACGACAAATCATACCCGTGGATAGCCATCACTAAAGAGGAGTTTCCGCGCATCTTCCCCACTCGGCATCCCGAGCCGCATGCCATGCAGCTTTTCGGGCCCTACTCGTCCGTGAAACACATGAACGCCCTGCTCAACACCATCGGCAGCATGTTTCCGCTGCGCAACTGCCGCAGGCTGGTCCGCAACGACCGCCCGTGCATGCAGTACCAACTGAAAAAGTGCAACGCACCGTGCTGCGGATTCGTCACAGCCGCTGAATACCAGGAGAACATCCGCAAAATCATCGACATCATCAACGGCAACCGCAAGGAGGTCATCAGCCAGCTGAAAGCGGACATGATGGCTCACGCCGACAAATGGGAGTTCGAGAAGGCCAACGTCATCAAAAAGCAGATTGAAACGCTGCAGGACTTCGTCGCCAAGTCCGTGGTGGTCAGCCCGTCACTGACCAAGATGGACGTCTTCGGCATCGAAGAGGACGAAGATTGCGCCTACGTCAGTTTCCTGCGCATCATTGACGGAGCCATCGTGCAGGCGCAGATACTGGAAATCAACAACAAGTTGGACAGCAGCCGCGAGGACCTGCTCTGGGACGGCATCTTGGAAATGAAGGAGCGATTGGGCAGTCTTTTCCCCACGGTCATCGTACCCATAGAGCTCAGTTTCAGTCCGGAAGGCTGGGAATGGCAGGTGCCGCAGCGAGGGGAAAAGAAAAAGCTGTTGGAACTGGCCGAGCGCAACGCGCATTTCTTCATGTTGGAAAAGAAGAAACGCCAGGACTTGGTGAACCCGGAGCGTCGCAGCCAGCGGGTGCTGCAGGCATTGCAGCAGGCCTTGGGCATGAAGGTGCTGCCGCGCCGCATCGAGTGCTTCGACAACTCCAACACGCAGGGTGACGACCCCGTGGGGGCAATGGTCTGCTTCATCGACGGCAAGCCTGCGAAAAGCGAGTACCGACATTTCAACATCAAGACCGTGGTAGGTGCGGATGACTTCGCCACGATGGAGGAGGTCCTCTACCGCCGCTATCATCGCGTTATAGAGGAGGAGAAGCCGCTCCCCGACCTCATCGTCATCGACGGAGGCAAAGGCCAGCTGAACGCCGCCTATCGCACGCTGCAGGCACTGCACATTGAAGACAAGCTGATGGTCGTGGGTATTGCCGAACGTTTGGAAGACATTTACAAGGTCGGCGACGAGTTCCCGATCTACATCGATAAGAAATCCGAGGCACAGAAGTTGCTGCAACAGGTACGTGATGCCGTGCACGACTTCGGCATCAACCATCACCGCAACCGCCGTTCCAAGACGAGCATCGCCTCCGTGCTGGACACCGCGCCCGGCATCGGACCCGTGCTCAAGAAGAAGTTGCTCACGACGTTCAAATCCGTGAAGCGTATACGGGAGGCCAACGAGGCGGACATTGCCGCCGTCATCGGTCCGAAAAAGGCCAAAGACCTATTTGCCTATCTTCACAACAAGGCATAAAAAAAAGGAGTTTCTCGCGAAACTCCTTTTTCTATTTCATAAGTCAACGACTACCAATTAACTCTGAGGTTGTCGATAACGATTCTTCTATCCTTAGCAGCCTGGAGACCGTAAACGGTCACACTTTGTGCTTGGGAAGCTTCAGCGTGATTAACTTCGCCCTTCGGGTTCTTATAAATCGTAAGACCGGATTTCTCGCCAGTGATATAAGGAGCGAGCTTACCGCCGTTAGCTTGTTTCATATAGTTGAGAACGCTTTCAATACGGCGAGAAGAAAGGTGCATGTTATAGTCGCTGTTGCTGAGCGGGCTTGCAAAGCCGCTGATGTTGAAAGAAACAGAGCTGCCGTCTTCGAGGATATCGGTGAGGGTCTTCGTGAGTTTTTCGAGGCGAGCATAGCCCGTAGCGATAGAGTCGTCGAAGAAAGTCTTGACTTCGTTTTCAACTTGAGATTTCTTGTCACCAGAGAGGCCTTTGGTACAGTTGGTGATATAAGTGCTTCTTTGACCCATATAAGCGTCATAGAGGCCTTTGTACTCAGTGCTGGTGTAGTCTTGTTTAGTTCTCGGATCCGGACGGTCGTTTTCGAAGTAGAGCGTGATCGGTCCGATTTCGCGGATTTGTTTCTTCTGTTCAGCGAGTTTAGCCTTAGCGTCTTCTTCATCCATGGAGAAATGGATGGGGATTTGAAGAATCATATCCTGAGGTGTGCAGCTTTGAGTAGCGGGGCACATCTTCGGGAAGGACTTGACTACGCGAACTGCTTCGTCGTCCATTTCTTTGTAACCGGAACTGGTAATCAATTCGACATCGCTAATTGTACTGTCGGCCAGAACCTTTGCTTGAACGATAGCGGTACCTTCAGCTCTTTGGCTTTTGAGGTTTACCGGATAGACTTTTGTTTTGTTGATGTAACGGCACATAGCCTTGTTGCCACCCTTGAAGTGCGGAAGGCTCAGAGCGGAAGTCGGCGTTTCGTGCTGTCCGATTGCAACTGCAATACCTTTTTGACCAGGGCCGGAACCCTTCTGTCCATAGATAAAGGTATTATTGTCACACTGTGCGTATGTCATTGACAATGCACATGTTAAAGCAACTGTCAAGACCAACGTGAGAAAATTGTATACTCTTTTCATATATTAATGATTTTTAATTTTTTTCGAGGCTGCAAATATACATTTTTTTTAATTGGATTTAATACCTAAAAAAAAAGTTGGAAATTCGGCAGAAAACGGTTCTGTCGAATTTCCAACAGCACATAAAAGGTTATAGTTTAGAGTGACTTGTCTGTCATTTCCTCGGCATTCCAAACGAATGCGCGAAGGCCTTGCTGTTCAGCTGACATATCCAGTTCGTGGATGTCCTTGAGCAGTTGCTCAACTTTGTCGTCAGGGACGAATGTGAGGACAGCGGAGTTCAGCGTTGGCCACGCATGAGTTCCGTAGTGAGGCTCGCCATTGTCAGTGCCTCTACCCTGCACTTCGTTCCAGAATGTAAAGCCACGGATTTCGTTTTTGTCGAGGACTTCCATCACTTCGTCATAGAAGGCCTGGTATAGTGATATAAAAACTGCTTTCATTATCTTAATATTATAATCATTTAATATTATCAAAAGGCTGCAGAGACAAAGTGTCAGCTGTCTCTGCAATCCATGCTGTTATGTCAGGTTGACACCGAGTTCCTTATTGCGACGGGCGCGTTCTTGTTTTCTTGCCTTACGTCTCTCGGATCTTTCAGCCACCTTGCTGTACAGAATCGGGATAAGCACGAGGGTTACCAATGTAGAGAAGGTAAGACCCCAGGCAACAACCATACCCATAGAGTTCCACATTTCAGCGCCTTCGCCCTTGTCGAGTGCCAACGGTATCATACCGAGGACAGTGGTCAAGGTAGTCATCAAAATCGGACGGAGACGGGAACGGCCGCCGGCGACGACAGCGTCCTTGATGGCCATGCCACGTTCGCGGCACAAGCTGGTGTAGTCAACAAGCACAATACCGTTCTTCACAACGATACCGATCAACATCATGGCACCAATGAGGGCCATGATACCCAACGCCGTATGTGTGATAGCCAAACCGATGAAGACACCCGTCAATGCGAACGGGATAGAGCCCATGATGATGAACGGGTAGCTGAAGGACTCGAACTGAGCAGCCATCACCACATAGACCAAGATGACGATCAGGGCAATCAACATGTACATATCGCCGAATGCATCCTGCTGGTCTTCGAAGGTACCACCGATCTTATAATCGAGGGTTGTCGGAATTTCCATCTGGTCGAGTTGGTTTTGAGCCTCGTTTACGATTTCGGAAAGAGCGGCACCCTTACCTACGACGCAGGAGACCTTCACCATACGTTCACGGTCCTTACGGACAATGGTAGGCGGTGTGAAGGATTCTTCCACCTTGCCGACATCACCGATGCGGATGCCCTTGCCCATAGAGTTGTACATCAGAATATTTTCGATAGCGTGTACATCGTCACGGAACTCCGGAGCGTAACGGACACGGATGTTGTACTCATCACCGTCCTCACGGAAGTAGGATGCGGTGTAGCCGTTGAAACGGTTACGGATGAATGTGGCAGCCGTAGTGGAGTTCAGACCGTTTTCAGCCAGTTTCTGGCGGTCGAAGACGACTTCCAGTTCCGGCGTGTATTCGTCACGGCTGATCACGACTTCAGTACAGCCTTCAACCTGGCGCATACGAGCGGCCAAGTCGGCGGCAAACTGGTCGGTTGTATTGAAATCATAACAATAGAGTTCAATATCGACTGTGGACTGGCCACCCATACTGCCCTGTCCGGTAGATACCGTGTAGGAAGCGATATCGATATGGTTTCTCATAATTTCACGAATACCGTCGGAAATTTCCGTAATGGATTCCGGACGTTCGGTTTTCTTATAGAGACGGATGTTGAAGGAGAGCAAGTGCGTACCGTTATCACGCATCAAGCTGAAAGTGTTGTCCTCATCAGGCTGACCAACGGAGTAGTTGATGTATTTTACAGCATCAGGGTACTTGGCGCGGATCTCCTTCACCAATTCGTCACCGAGGGCTTTGGAAGTTTCCACGCGGGTACCTTGCGGCAATTTCACCGTACAGCTCAAACGAGCGTTATCCTGTGTCGGGAAGAATTCCGTCGGGATGACGAGCAGCAGGAACAAGCTGGCGATGAAGATGGCACAACCACTGAAGAAGACAGTTCTACGGTGATTGACGCACCAAGTCAGCACGCCTGCATACCAGTTGTCAAGACGATCCAGGAAGCGTTCGATAGGTCCATAGACGGCAGCAAACCATTTGCTCTTTTTCGGATTCTTCTTCAGCATCAAGGAACTCAGCATCGGGGTCAGCGTCATAGCGGCTGCCAGGGAGACGGCAATCACAATGGTGACAATCCAGCCCAGCTGTTTGAAGAGCACACCGGCCATACCGTTCAGGAACGTCAACGGCAAGAACACAGCCACGATCACCAAGGTGGAGGCCACGATGGAAAGGGAGACCTCACTGGTTGCGAAAATAGCAGCGGCTTTGGGTTTGGAGCCTCGTTCGATATGCGTTGTGATATTCTCCAATACAACGATAGAGTCGTCGACGACCATACCGATAGCAATGGAGATGGAGGAGAGTGAGATAATGTTCAGGGTATTTCCGGTCACGAGCAAATAGATGAAGGCCGCAATCAAGGAGACAGGCACCACGACTGCGATAATCAACGTTGCGCGCCATCTGCCGAGGAAGAAGAGCACGACCACGACCACCAAGAGCAAGATGATGAGGATGGTTTCCTCCAAGCTGGCGATGGTGTTGGTGATGTTGTCGGAGTTGTCAACCAAAACACTCAAATTAACGTCTGCAGGAAGGGATTTCTGCAACTCAGGAAGTTGCTCGTTGATTTTCTTACAAATCTGCACCGTATTGGCACCAGATTGTTTTTGGATGATGACCATAGCACCACGTTCACCGTCGGTGTATGATTCCTGCATACGTTCTTGCAAAGTATCCTTAACAGTAGCGATATCGCTCAGGAAGATGTTCTTGTTGTTGAAACTGCCGACAACCACACCTTCCATTTCATCAGCGGTCTCGAACTCACCGTCAACACGCATGGTGTAAGTTTTTGAACCGACATCCATGACACCGAGGGTGACGTTACGGTTTTCAGCACCAAGCACGTTGGCGATGCCTTCGATGGTAAGGTTATAGCCTTCCAATTTGTAAGGGTCGCAATAGACCTGGATTTCACGTTGCGGAGCACCGGAGATTGAAACAGCACCCACACCGCTGATACGGCTCAACGGAGAAGAGACCTTGTCGTCCAAAATCTTGTAAAGTGCCTGAGTACTTTCTCTGGACTGCACGGACAACATCATAATCGGCATATCGTCAGCACTGAACTTGAACAAGTACGGACTATTGGCGCCATCCGGCAATGCGGACTTCACCATATCCAACTTATCGCGGACATCGTTGGTTTTCTGTTCGATATCAACACCGTATTCGAATTCGAGAGTTACGATAGAGTAGTTTTCCTTAGAGTTAGAAGTGATGTGCTTCATATCACTCAAAGTGTTAAGCACATTTTCAATAGGTTTGGACACATTATCCTCAATATCTTCGGCACTTGCGCCGCCGTAAACGGTCAGAACCATAATGGTATTGCCATCCATGTGCGGGAACAAGTCGACCGGCAGCTTGGCCATCGAAAAGATACCGATGATGACGACGGCGATGTAAATCAAGCCGGTCATAATCGGGCGATGGACTGATTTCGAATATAAACTCATATCTATAAAAAATTCAAGTCCTACAATTATTTATTCTCGACTTTAACCTTCATACCGTCTTTCAGACGAGCCAAGCCTGTGGTGGCCAGATAGTCGCCGTCTTCGCAGCCGGAGAGGAGCTCATACTTATTGTCGATATGGCGGCCGATTTGAACCTGGCTGAATTTGACTTGGCCGTTTTTGTAAATATAGACGTAGCGGTTGCCGGAACCTTGCTGACGGAAGATAGCCTCATCCGGAACGACCACGTGGTGGGAAGTTCCCAAATTGATGGTGCAGCGAGCGTACATACCCGGGCGGACGCGGCTGTCGGAGTTGGCCAACTGGACCTCAACCGGGAAGGTGTGCGTTGTACCGTCGATAGTCGGATAGATGATGCTGACCTTGCCCATGAACTCTTCATCGCCAAAAGCGTCGACTTTGATTTTCACCGGCATGCCGACTTTAACCTTTTCGTAAAGTGCTTCAGAAAGGTTGATATTCATCTTGACGGGGTTGATTTGTTGAACTGTAACTACAGGAAGACCGCCGTAGAGGTCGCCGCTGTCGTAATTACGTGCACTGATGACGCCGCTAATCGGGCTGATCAGCTGTGTGTTTTCCAACAAGTTGTCATAAGCCGTCTGAGCCACGTCGAGTTGGGTTTTCATAGCATCCCAATCGGATTTGGAGCAACCGCCGACTTTGTAAAGTTCGTCGATACGATTGAAGCTCTTCTTGAGGTTTTCGAGTTGAGCCTTCTGTTGCTTGAGGCTGCTCTCGTTCATTTGGACGAGCACTTTGCCCTTGCTCACGCGGTCACCGACCTCGACATAGATTCTGTCGATACGGCCGCCGGTCAGCGGGGCAATGTTGTTAACGGCTTCTGCTTCCACAGTGGCCGTATATTCGTAGATTTGTTCCACGTCTTGCGCGGTAACTTGCTGTGTGCGGATGGTGAAATCCTGAGCAACGGTTGTTTCAGTTTTCTTCTTACATCCGGTAAATCCAAGCAGCATGCAGGCTGCGAAAAGGATAATTGTTGACTTTTTCATATTGTTGTGATGTTTTATTTTCTTAACTTTACTGTATCAAAATCGCAGATTCTTTATTTTTCATTACCCAACACGGCATCTAAGTTAGCCTTGGCTGAGATGTAATTAAAGAGAGATTGGCAATAGGTCAGTTGCGTACTTGTCAGAGTGAGCTCGGCGGTATTGAGGTCGAGCCAGGTGTTCATACCCACTTCGTACTGTTTCTTAGCAATGTCGTATGCTTTCTGAGCCTGGAGCATTGTTTCGCGGTCGGAGGCAATATCCTCGATAGCCTGCTGCATATCGTTAAGGTAGCTCTGCACGCCGATGCGGAGTTGGCGTTCCACGTCCTGACGTTGGTCACGCATATTCGCAATGTTCAGGTCTGCCTGCTTCAGTTTGTAGGAAGTAGCGGCCCAACCGACGATAGGCACCTGCAAGGAAAGGGCTACATAAGAATACGGGTAGTTGACAAACGGCTGCTTGTCATCGCCCATACCGGCATACTGGAAGTTACCGGCCAGAGCAAGCATCGGGCAAGAGGAGCCGATCATGATTTTCTTAGACTGCTCGAGTTCCTGAATGCCGAGGTCCAACTGACGTAATGCAGAGTTGTAAGCCAACTGGATATCGTTTTCATTAGGCATTTGCGCACCGAGAACACCATCCTCGTAATCGGACAGGGAGCCGTCAAAAATGACGGGTTCGTCGATGTTCATGCCCAAGAGCACCTTGAGGTTCATATTGGCCAGGCGGACAGCCTTTTCTGCGGAACTGACGGCCGGGCGCTGGTTCTGCAGAGCCACGTCGGAACGCAGTTTTTCGAATTCAGAGACCAATCCCTGATTGTAAGAATTGGTGACCAATTGGTTGCTGGCCTCGATGTTGGCATAGCTCTTTTTGAGCACATCCAAAGACTGTTTGGCCAGCAGATAGCCGAAGTAGGCCTGTTTGACTTGGTTTACCAATTCGAGTTTGGAAGAACGGGCAGCCTCCATTGCCAGTTCAATGTCCTGGGAACAGAGTTTGAGACTGGACCACAATGCCGGAGCCACCAACGGGAGGGAGAGGTTGGCACCTACGGAATAGGTGTTGTCCTTACCGACTTTGATACTCATAGATTGTCCGCCCATTTCCATAGCCATCGTCTGCTTCAAAAGCGTACGGTTGTAGTTGGCAGCAATGGACACATCGGGGAAAAGAGAAACAATTTGTTCTTTCTTGTACAATTGTTTAATCTGCACATCGCGGTCGGCGATTCGCATCGTCGGTGTTTCAGACATTGCAATCTCAATGGCCTTGTTCAAATCCACATGGACTGAATCCTGAGATTGGGCTTGGACATTGCCAGCAAATAGTCCGAAAAACAGCGCTGCAAGCAGCGAGATGGAAGTTTTTTTCATTTGCATATTATAATTATTCTATTTTTTTCAACTGGTAAAATTTGTAAAAACACTAAGAATAAATAGATTATATATTTCAATAACCCATTTTAGCAAAGCGTGCAAAAGTAGTAAAAAATCTCAATATTGTGTGTAAAAAATACACATCGATAGAAATATCCATGTAATCGATTGTATCACAAGATATTAAATTGATAATTTTAATTATAAGGTTTAAGGTAAAAAATTATGGACCAACAACCTTGTTTCCCCATAAAAAAGAGAACATCACGGCGCATCCGTACCTTGCAACCCCAACAGGGGTTGAATCTCTGTAGCCTGGAATGTAATGAAGGGCGAAATCAGAGGGGGAGGTATGGCGATATGCGGTGGTGGCGGCGCGGAGTGGCTTGCGCCGAAGGAAACACCTGCTGTCGCCGCCTATAGGGGAAGCAAATAAATGCAAATCGGAAGCGAATAGGTCTGGCGGGCGATGCCATAGGAGACCGCGGCAGGGATGGGAGCACATTTACGAGCGTGCGGGTGGGCGGATGGTGGGGCTTTATATGGAGGTGAATCCGGGCAAATCGAAAGCAAATTTGCAGCTTACGGTGCATTGTGGGTGGGCAGCGAGTTAGTGCATACAGCCCGACGGCACAGCGTTGGAAAGGTGCGTGGGCGGTGCCGGGCCGCCCAAATCTATAAAATCAAAATAAACTGGGTAAGTAAATATATATTTGCCTAATTATTGGTTTTCGATTGTTTCCAAGCCTTCACAAAAGATACCATTCCGTAGGTTGCTGTGATGAGGAAGCAGGCGCTGATGAAAAGCCATTTGTACTGATGGCTCATAAGGCCCAGGGGGATGTAGATGCAATTGCAGATAAGGTACATCACCCACGCGTTGATATCTTTTCTGACCATAAGGAAAGTGGCCACGGCCTGGAGAGACGGGATGAGGCAGTCGATAAACGGCAGGTTGGAGTGGAGCACATTGGCATCGAAGAAATAGACGCTGACCGTGAGCGCTGCCACGACGAGGAGCGGCCAGACGGGATTGCCCCAGCAAATGGTGCGCTTGTTGTCTTCGGACTTCTTCTTCCAACTGAAGACACCCACAATGGAGGCGATGGTGGAATAGACGTTGAAGGCAAAGCTCAGATAGAGTCTGTCATGGAAGAAGTTGTAACACAATATGACGCCAGTCACCACACCGAAGATCCAAGTCCACCGGCTGCCGCGAGCGGCCAAGAAGACGGTTACGATGTTGGCAATTAGCATAATGACCGTAAAGATATGTTCAAACAAAGCTGCATCCATTTCGATAAAATTTAGGGGCGCAAAGATAGTATTTTTAACCATTAGCCTTGAACCTTAAACTTTAAACCTTAAACTTTAAACTTTGACCACTGGCTTAATGAGAGTTCCGTCATTTCCAGACTATTTTAGATAAAAACAAAAATATTATATTTGCCGCCTTGTTAAATTCACGCGACAGACAAAAGGAACTATGGAAGAGACAGGCAATTACACGTATCAATATTGGCGTCCGGCAGTCACGGTGGACAACGTGGTTTTCAGTTTTGACGGCACGCACCTCAACGTATTACTGATTCGCAGGAAGAACGAGCCGTTCAAAGACAAGTGGGCGTTTGCGGGCGGATTTTTAGATGAGAACGAGACGTTGGAAGAGGCTGCGCGCCGGGAGCTCAAAGAGGAGACCGGGCTGGCGCCGAAGCACTTTATGGAGGTCAGTGCGTTCAGCGAATTGGACCGTGACCCACGCGGTCGCACCATCAGTGTCGCCTTCGCTTCCGTCGTCCGTCCTACACAAACTGCCGTCAAAGCCGGGGACGATGCCGCCGACGCGCGTTGGTTTCCCGTCACGGAACTGCCCATGTTGGCCTTCGACCACGAGCACATCTTCCGAAAAGCCCTTTGGATGCTGCGCATCGGGTTCCTGAACGCTCCGATTGCGTTTCTGCTGCTCGACGACATCTTCACCCTCCCGGAAATGCAGCGGCTCTACACCGACGTTTACGGGCGCAATTTCGACCGACGCAACTTCCAGAAGAAGTTCCTCTCCTCTGGTTTACTCACTCAGGTCGCGCAAGACGAAGCCGACCGGAAAAGCGCGCACGCTCCCCTATTCTACCGTTTCAACGAAGGCGGCTATGCCGAATTCCGTAAAAAACTTTGGAAACTGTAACTGTTTCCTACTGAATATTTATTTCCTATGGTTAAGAAACTATTCAATCCCATCAAAGACAAAAGCGGCGAAATCATAGAATTTCTAATGTCGTCGCCAGACATTCCCGCTGACAGTTCTATACAGTTTAAGATAAGGCTATCCATAGAGGAAACCGTCGAAAACGTGGTCAACTACGCCTATCAAGACGGCGTGGGCTGGATGGAGGTTTCCACCGACTTGGACGACAAAGGCCTGCAGCTGACAATCACACTGAAAGATGCCGGTACTCCTTTCAATCCTTTGGAGAGAGAAGATCCTGACCTCACGCTACCCGCCGAAGAGCGCCCTATCGGCGGCTTAGGCATCTTTTTATGCAAGCAATTCATGGACAAGGTGTCCTATAGCTATGAAAACGGATGCAACGTGCTAACCTTACAAAAAAACATTGCCTAAGCCATGAAGTTCCGTTCGTTTTCCACCCGTCTGAGTTTCAATGTACTGTTGGTAGTTTCCATCCTTTTTGTGATGGCATTGCTTTTTGTGGCCATCTTTTCCCACGTGCTCATAACTAAAGAAGCCACGAAATCCGCCACCAACATCCTCAACGCCTCCATTGCCGACATCGAGCGTACGCTGGCGCAAGTGGAATCCGGCACTCAAAACGCCGCCTGGCTGGCCGTAGAAAACAGCCAAGACGAGAACTTCCTCTACCATATCACCCAAAAAGTGGTGGAAGAAAACCCATACATCATTGGCAGCGCCATTGCTTTCGACACGAATTACGTCAACGGGCGTTTTTATTTTGCCCCATATTCCTATAAAGAAGCCAAAACGGGAACGCTGAAACAGCACCAATTGGGAGACAACTACAACTATTTTGATAGTGAGTGGTATCGTAAGCCTATGGAATCCAAAGAGCCCTCCTGGAGCGAGCCCTACTATGACGACGGCGGCGGTGATCAAATGATGGCCACCTACAGTGTTCCTGTCAAAGACAAGACCGGCAAGGTCTTCGCCGTCATCACTGCAGACATATCCCTGGACTGGCTTGCCGACAAAGTGAGTTCCATACGTCCGTACAAAAACTCTTACGCCACGCTGACGAGCAGGAAAGGCGTCTATCTCTCCAAAGGCAACAATATCGATCTGTCCGAAGAGACCATACTGACCACAGCCCAGCGTGCCAAGGACCCGAAAGTCATGGAGCTTTCAAAAAAAATCATGAACGGGGAAACAGGTTGCACGCAATACAAGTACAAAGGGCGACCCGGTTTTGCGGTTTACGGGCCACTGCGCAACGGCTGGTCGCTGGCCATCACCTGCCCGTACAAAGAGGTATTGAAGCAGACCTCACACATGCACAAGGTACTCCTCATCACAGGCCTCATTGGTCTAATCATTCTTTTCTTCGTCTGCCGCTACACCATCCGGAAAATCACGCAGCCCATCACAGATTTCTCATCTGCGGCACAGTCCATGGCCAAGGGCGATTTCCAAGCCCAGTTGCCTGAAATCAAGACAGCAGATGAGATACACCACCTGCGCGACTCATTCGAATATCTTCAGAACTCCCTTACCACTTATATCTCTGAGCTGAAAGAGACGACAAAGGCCAACGAGCGAATGGAAAGCGAACTCAACATTGCCAAAGCCATCCAACTGGGCATGCTGCCGAAAGAGTTTCCAAGCACAGGAGGATACAGCATCCACGGCATCATGCATCCTGCCAAAGAAGTTGGCGGCGACTTGTTCGACTTCCGTGACAAAGACGGCAAACTCTACTTCACCATCGGCGACGTGTCGGGCAAAGGCGTGCCTGCCGCTTTGGTCATGGCCATCACCTTGGCCGCCTGCCGCTTTTTCAACAGCATGGGACTGGAACTGGACAGACTGGTGGAGCAACTCAACAGCAACGTTTCCGACAACAACGACGCCAACATGTTCGCCACCATGTTTGTCGGCCGTATGAATTTCGAAAACAGGACGTTGGAATACTGCAATGCCGGGCACAACCACATCATTGTCATCCCGCCTGACAGCAGTCCTTACTATCTGAAAGCCAAACCCAACCTCGCCATAGGACTATTCGAAGACTTCTCCTATCAAAAGGAGCAACTGGATGTTCCTGCTGGCACAAAACTTGTACTATACACCGATGGCGTGACAGAAGCCGAGAACAAGAGCCAAGAACTTTACGGGAACGAGCGCCTGTTAGACTTGGTAAGCAGCGACGCATTCCGATGTCTCTCGGCTGAAGAGATGACAAAAAACATCTCCGACTCCGTACACGCATTCGCCGAAGGCAACAAGCAAAATGACGATATAACAATTTTATGCATTTCATTATAAAACAATAATATGGACGTAACAATCAAAAAAGAAGGAACTAAAACGATGGTCACACTGCAGGGCCGCTTGGACACCACGAACGCAGATTTGTTCCAGCAAGACATCGCGGAACTCATGCAGGACGAGCATCCAAATATCGAATTCGACTGTACAGATATGGAATACACCTCCAGCCAAGGGCTCCGTCTGTTCCTAATGCTTCAAAAGAGAGTCAATGCCAAAAAGGGAAGCCTGGTGCTGCGCCATATGCGTCCTCAAGTCAAAGAGGTATTCGACATCACCGGATTCTCCAACATCTTCAAAATCGAAGACTAACAGGAAAATCGCCGAACTGTTTTCCTAATGTACTATCATTTCAATCTTGAAATCCACATTCACTATGTCACTTGACCTCCACAACCAAATGATTCTTGACGAGTATCGAGAGCAGTTGCCTGTTTTTAAAAAAATCCAAGAGATTGTAGAAGCGCAATTGCGGCAGTGCATAGCCAGCAACAATCTCTACGTCAATGCTGTCGAGTCCCGTATTAAAAGCGAGAAAAGCCTTACTGGCAAACTTCAGCAGAAAGGGCACAAATACAACAGCGTCAAAGACATCACCGACATTGTCGGGGCGCGCGTCATCACCTTTTACACAGATGAAGTAGATAAGATTGCAGCATTGGCGGACAAGATTTTCGAAATTGACTGGGCCAACTCCATCGACAAACGCAAAATGCTGGAACTGGACCAATTCGGATATATGTCGCTGCACTATATCTGCCGTATTCCCAAAACGCTCTACGAAGACCCGGAGCATCCCGAAATCAATGATTACCGATTCGAACTCCAGATGCGCACTGCATTGCAGCACGTATGGGCCACCATCAATCACGACACCGGCTACAAAATGGGTGTGGAAGTGCCCTGGGAATATTTGCGGAACATCAATCGTATTGCCGGAATGTTGGAATTGGCCGACGAGCAATTCAGCCGCATCCGCAAGGAAATCATAGACTACCGCCGGAACATCCAATCTCTCGTGGCCAGCGGCAATTTCGACGAAGTTCCCTTAAACGGAGACACATTCAAAAGCTTTCTGGCTCTCAACCCCTTCAAACGCCTGATAGAGAAAATCGCCGCCATCAACCAAGCAGAAATTTACAACGACGACCTTTACCATTACATTTCCATTTTCAAGAAGATGCAGTTCAAGACTTTGGGAGATGTCGTTCGCCTCATCAAAGAATACTCCGACGATGCCTACCAACTGGCTCTGCACCAATTTGCCAGCACAGACTTGGACATAGTGGCACTTTCGGTGGCACCGCAGAATCTATGCATTGCGCACATCGTGAAAAATGGCGGTGGAGAAACGGGATTGAAAACGTTCTTCGACAAGTTGTTCGGCAAGAACAACTACAACCGGGAGCGGGTACATCGGGTCTATTCTCTTTGCCAGGAAATAAACATCATAGAAAGCAGTTCTAACGATCTTTCCAGCAATCTGCTGGACCGTGCCCTGAAATTTGCCATTGACGCCCACGCCAACACCGAGCGCCGGGGCAAGGGATTCCCCTACATCGTCCATCCTATGGAAGCTGTTGAGATTGTGGCATCCATCACGCCCGATCAGGAGTTGCTTGCCGCCGCAGCGTTGCACGACACCGTGGAAGACACGAATGTCACCGTAGAGCAAATCCGCCAGGAATTCGGCGACCGCGTCGCACGAATCGTCAAAGCCGAAAGCGACAACCAGCACGGGGTTCCCGCCGGTTCCACTTGGAAAGAGCGTAAAATTGCCGCACTCGACGTGCTTAGAAATGCTTCCCAAGAAGTCAAGATTGTGGCCTTAGGCGACAAGCTCTCCAATATGCGCGCCATTGCCCGTGACTACCAAAAACTCGGAGACAAGCTCTGGGACCGCTTTCACGCCCCCAACGGCAAAGCCGACCACGCCTGGCGCTACCACGAACTGGCCAAAGCCCTTTCCTCGCTCAAAGACACCGACGCGTACAAGGAATTCGAATACTTGGTAAACAAGACTTTCGACTTGACTGAATTGAGAATTGATAATTAGGATTTGAGAATAGGCGCCTCTTCAGACTGCTCTCTGGCCGCGACCTATTCAATTTCTATCCCAACAATATAAAATATAGAATATGATTCCAGCAGAAAAAATAGACCTCAACGAATACGAATATGCCGGCGAAGGTGCCAACGGCGCCAGCTACAACCACAAAAGCAATCCCTCCATTATGATGAAGTTGTACAATGCTGCGGCACCTTACGAAATCATCGTCAGCGAGTTGGAATTGGCCCACAAAGTTTATGCCTTAGGCATTCCCACCCCAAAGCCCGGCGACTTCGTCACTGACGGCCAGGGGCGCTACGGCATCCGTTTCGAACGCATACAGGGCAAGATCTCCTTTGCCCGCGCCGTGGGCAACGAGCCAGAGCGCGTAGAGGAGTTCGCCCGCGAATTTGCGCGTATGTGCAAAGAACTCCACAACACGCACCTGCCTACCGGGGAATTTCCAAATATCAAAAATGTATGCCTTAAAATGCTGGAAGAAAACCCCTACTTCACGCCCGAAGAGAAAGTCAAAGTTGCCGCCTTCATCAAAAGCACACCCGACACTGACACAGCCATCCACGGCGACCTGCAGTTCGGAAACGCCATCTTCGCCAACGGCCAAAAGTACTTCATCGATTTGGGCGACTTCGCCTGCGGCAACCCTTTGTTCGACCTTGGCATGGTCGTCCTCTGCTGCTGCTATGACGACGAAGCCTTCCTTCGCGAAGTCTTCCACATGGACCCGGACACAGCCTACCAATTCTGGATTTATTTTGCCAAAGAATATTTCGGTGAAAACGCAGACATTGACGCTTTATCAAAACAGCTACGTCCTTATGCCGGCCTCAAAGTACTCATCATAGAACGAAATTCCGGCATGCACTTTCCCGCGTTCCACAAGCTTCTGGATGAAGTTATGGAGCACTAAGAAACTCGTAATATCCAAATAATCACAAATTCTTAACGGATAGAATCAATAAAGATTCATTATACCCTTATCGTACGAGAAGCCGTTTTTCTTAATTCTATTTCACAAACAGCTCCGTAAAAGCGAACTTTTCCCCATCAAACAACCCTAAGTCTGTAAGTTTGAGTGTGGGAATGACAGGCAGTGCCATGAATCCCAACGTCATAAAGGGAGCTTCGAACTCGCAGCCTAAGCGGAAAGAGATAGCGGCAATTTTGTCAAACTGATAGGCAACCTCTTCGCCCTTGCAGGGGCTGATAAGTCCGGCAACTGGCAGTGACAGACTTTTAAACACAGGCTTGCCCTCCACGAACTCACACACGGAAATGCCGCCGTGAATTTCTATCAATTGGTTGACAACAGCCACCAATGCTTCGTCCGATGTGCCTACGGCAATGATGTTATGGCTGTCGTGGGCAATGGTAGAGCCTAAGGCGCCTTCCTTCAATCCGAAACCTTTGATAAAGGCCACTTGCGGTTTGGCCGGAGTGTATCGGTTATAAACCACCAACTTCAAAACATCGTGTTCAATATCGGAAACCACGTTCCCGTTTTCAACCAAGGGTTTCACAATTTCCATACCGGTCAGCAAGGAGCCATTGGCGGCCACGATGACGCGCATAGATTCACTCAGAGGTTCCACTTTCAAATCTTCAACAGAGATAGGCTTGGAGTGGAAATTGTTGGGCCACTCACCGTCCACCTCGGATGGGAATGAGATCTCGCCATTGTAGTATTTGTCCAACTCCGCATTGTCCACATTGCCTGGCAATTCAGTTCCAGCAATATAAGTGCGAAGGACATTGAAGTCCGCTATGTTATCCACAACAATAAAGTCTGCGGAGTCGCCTGCCTGCAGCAAACCACAAGGAATGCCGTAGTGTTCCACAGGCGTGACACAGGCTGCGCGAAGGACGTTCCACAACGGGTAGCCCTTCTTAAGCGCGCGCTTAACCAACAAGTTGATGTGGCCATCGACCAACTCGTCGGGGTGTTTGTCGTCGGAGCAGAACATCAGATTGCCGTTGTGTTCTTGGAGCAGCGGTGACAACGCCTCGAAATCGTGGGCGGCACTACCCTCTCGGATGAGCACTTTCATGCCCAACTTCAGGCGGGCCTCAGCCTCTTCGAGCGTCGTGCATTCGTGGTCGGTGGAGATGCCTGTGGAGATATATTTCTGCAAGCCGTCGCCAAGCAGTCCTGGGGCGTGCCCGTCCACAGGTTTTCCAGCAGCGCGGGAGGCGTCAATTTTGCGAAGCACTTCGGGGTCGTCAAAGAGGACGCCCGGGAAGTTCATCATCTCGGCAAGTGCGTAGATATCGGGATTGCGCATAAGGGCGGCAATGTCATCGGCATTGATGCGGGCGCCGGCCGTTTCGCAGTCGGTTGACGGCACACACGACGGGGCACAAAAACAGAAGTGGAACGGCGCCTTCCGACTGTTCTCAATCATGAACTCCACGCCAGGGACTCCGAGCACATTGGCAATTTCGTGCGGGTCGGTCACCACGCCGACCGTGCCGTGGCGCGAAGCCAACAGGGCAAAATTCTCCGGCAGCAGCATCGAACTCTCAATATGCACATGGGCATCAATGAACCCCGGAAGGATGTACTGATCCTCCACCTGCATAGATTCCGTGATTTTGCTGATAATGCCGTTTTCTACTTCTATAATGCCATCATATATCCGCTGATTCCTAACATCAACGATGTGGCCGCTGAGTTTTTTCATACCTGTTTTTTTTGAGGTTGCAAATTTACAAAAAAAGCGCTTTTTGTTTATCTTTGCGACCTCATTCGCAACAAATAGAAACTTACTGTATATGAATAATTTCCTTTGCAAAGCATTTGGCTTCGACAATGAACGTCACAGTGTGAAGACGGAAATTCTGGCCGGATTCACCACCTTTTTGACTATGGCATACATACTGGCCGTCAACCCGTCGATTTTCAGTCCGCTGGCAGCCTTCGGCATGGACACCGGCGCGGTGTTCACGGCAACCACGTTGGCCGCGCTGGTAGGCACGTTGGTTATGGCCATTTACGCCAAGATGCCGCTCGGGCTCGCTCCGGGTATGGGCATCAACGCTTTCTTTGTGTACACCGTATGTCTCTCCATGGGGCACACCTGGCAATTCGCCCTCACCGCCATTCTGCTCGAGGGTGTCATTTTCATCATCCTGACGGCAGCCAATATCAGAATGCTGATTTTAGATGCCATTCCCGATTCTCTGAAAAAGGCCATCGGCGCGGGCATCGGCCTGTTCATCGCCTTCATCGGCATGCAGAACGCAGGCATCATCGTACATGACGACGCCACGTTGGTATCCTTGGGCAACATCACGCACGGCACAGCGCTGTTAGCCTGCTTCGGCCTCCTTTTCATCGGCGTGCTGATGCATTTCAAGGTCAAAAGCGCTATGCTCATCGGCATCTTGGCCACCACATTGTTTGGCTTGCTGCCCATCTACCATATTGCCAATCCGGACGGAGAAGTCGTACGCGGCGCCATCACCACATTCCACGGCATAATCTCCGCCCCACCCTCCATTGCTTCGACATTCTGCCAATTCGACTGGCATGAAGTCCTATCGCTGGATATGGTCATTGTGCTTTTCACCTTCCTGTTCATCGACATTTTCGACACTATGGGCACACTCATCGCCGTGTCCACAAAGGTCAACAGTGAGGGCGAGAAAATAGACATCAACAAGGCATTCATGACGGACGCCATCGCCACTGTGGCAGGGGCCTGCTTCGGTACCAATACCACGACCACATACGTGGAAAGCGCTTCCGGCATCGTACAAGGCGGGCGCACGGGCCTCACCGCATTTTCCACCGCCGTGTGCTTTGCAGCCGCGCTCTTCTTTGCTCCGATATTCCTGGCCATCCCGGCTGCGGCCATCGCCCCCGTGCTCATCATCGTCGGCCTTCTTATGCTCGCACCCATCAAAGACATAGACTTCAACGACTTCACGGAGGGGCTTCCCGCCTTCGTCACTTTCACCGCTATGCCGCTGTGCTACAGCATCTCCGACGGCATCCTGCTCGGCATGATTTCCTACGTGGCCATCAACGCCTGCACCGGGAAATTCAAGAAAATCAGCATCACTATGTGGATTTTAGCCGTGCTTTTCGTATTGAAATATATTTTCATCTAATACAACAAATACTTTTTGACAATGAAACACAAGTTCTTCAAGATTTTATCTATTCTGGTTTTTCTGATTCCCATACTGGCCAACGCACAGCCAGCCCAACGCGACACCATTGTGACCACGCTCTATGCCTACAGAGTGTATTTGGCTGACAAGGCCAACAGTCCTTACTCAGTCAGCCAGCCCGAAGCGTTTCTGTCACAGCGCGCCATCGACAAGCGCAACCGTTACAACATTCCCATAACCGAAGAGGACCTGCCCGTCAACCCTGCGTATGTGGACGGCATCCGACAACTCAGCAGCGGGTTCAACGTCTGGACAAAGTCCAAATGGACGAACACCGTCACGGTGTTCACCTACGACACCACGCACCTTGCCGAGTTGCGCAACCTGCCGTACGTGGACAGTATAATGTCCATCGACGCCTACTATTTCTATGACGTCAGAAGCGAGGGACAGCCGGAACTGGGCACGCGCGACTCCATCCCCGCGATTGACACATCCTACTATGGTGACGCCTATCGCCAGATAGCCCTGCACAACGGGCAGATGCTGCACAGCGAAGGCTTTCGGGGCGAGGGCATGCTCATTGCCGTAATCGACGGTGGCTGGGAAGGTTTCAACAGCACCTCGGCATTTGGAGACCTGTATGATAACGGGCACATTGTCGGCACCTACAACGTCTTGCCGCACGAAAGTTCCGTTTACAACCTCACCGACCACGGAACCTGCTGCACTTCTACGATAGCCGCAAACCTCGAATACCGGATGGTGGGCACGGCCCCGAACGCCGATTTCGTATTTATCCGCACAGAAGACGTCCCTGTGGAGCGCCTTTTCGAGGAAGACTTCTGGGTTCGCGGTGCTGAAATCGCCGACAGTTTGGGAGCCGACATCATCAGTTCGTCATTGGGTTATTGCAATTTCGACGACACGGTCAGCCACTATTTAGACTACAGCACCTGCGACGGTCGCTGGAGCATAGCCTCACGAGCCGCCACCATAGCCGCACACAAGGGCATAGTGGTCTGCGTGGCTGCCGGCAACGAAGGTATGAACAGCTGGCACAAGCTGGCTCGTCCCAGCGATGCGGAGGACATTCTCTGCGTGGGCGCGGTGAATGTAGATTCCGTCTATGCGCCATTTTCCGGATGCGGACCGAGTTACGACGGGCGCGTGAAACCCGACGTGGCCGCCTGCGGCTGGGGAACCTACGTGGTGCGTGCCGACGGCAGCATACAAGCCGGCAACGGCACCTCGTTCGCCACTCCGATCATCGCAGGACTGTCAGCCTGTCTGTGGCAAGCCATCCCGCAATTATCATCCTTGGAAATCATGCAGATCATCCGCGAAAGCGGCAACCAGTACAGCAATCCCGACACCCTGACCGGCTATGGCATTCCCAACTTCTACCAGGCCTGGCTCGCGCACCACACGGACGCCATCAGCGAGTATCAGGAGCCTTCCGACTACACACTCTATCCGAATCCCTGCACCGACCGCGTGACGTTAGGAAACGCACAAGGCCACGCCGTCAGATACTGTCTTTTCAACCTCAACGGACAGATCGTCGATGCCACTTGGGCCCCGATGTCTGACGAAGTTTTCACCATCAATCTTTCCGGGCAGGCTTCTGGCATCTTTTTCCTGCAAATACAGAATGAGAAAGGACGCGTGGAAGTTTTCAAGGTGGTAAAAAAATAGATTGAGACAACCCATAGTGCACGGAAATCGCACAAAATAAAACGCAATAGTATTGCAAATCAGGCAATAAAGACACCATTTCTCCGTTGTGATGACATTTCTCAAAGATGTCGTGCAAAGTGCCGGCACGCCCGCGGAGAAGGGGAAAATTAATATCATTATGAAAAAAACAGCAATCTTTATCTTGCTGACACTATGCGCCAATGTTTGCCTATGTCAGCGCAGTAGTCTGAAGCACTACTATTATTGGATTAACCAGGCGGAATTAGCCATTTGCGACAGCAACTATCAAAAGGCGTCTGATTGCTATGACAAGGCATTCTCATGCCGAAAACCATTCAGTGCGCATGCCTATTTAGCCTTCAAAGTAAACAGCAAATACACGCACAATAATGATCGGGCGTCCGAATGTTTTCATTATCTGGTGATGAGTGGAGATTCCATTCAATGGTACGCTGAAGATTCATTGATGTATAGTGATTTATGGCCCATCCTCCAAAAGGTAGCTGACACTACTACTTCAATGGTCATTCCAGAATTAAGGCAGGCATTGATAGATATCCGGAATTCCGACCAAAGGGTCCGCAGAAGAACCTACAGCGAAGATGAGTCCTGGGAAGATTCGCTCCTCATCACAGACTCGTTGAATATGGTGAAATTATTGGAACTTTATAAGACATATCCTGTAATTGACGATTACACCACTGGTTCAACTGCTATGAATCCGGCATTCTGTTACCACATAGCTAAAGAATTCCTTTTTGATCCTGCTCAAATCTTCTATCCTGAAGTTCTAAAAGGCAATGTGAATGCTTCACTATATGCAACTACGGAAGATGTTTGCCTCGACTTTATTCAGTCGGTGAAAGGGGAAAGTCCAAAAACAAGGTATGGCACAACCAGCTCGCAATTCTTCATCCTTGATACAATTGGGTTCGTTTTGGAACCAGAAAATCTTAAAGAGGTGACAAAGGAACGGAAAAAAATCCTTCTATCCGAAACCTGGAATGACTATGCTAAAAAAGTGGCATATCGCTATCAGCACGAGACGGATTTCTATCTCGTGAGAACTACAAATCTTTATTATCCGCCGGAAGAAGCTGAACAAATAATAAAAGAGACCATAACTGGCATTGACAACGGCTTAATAAAAGGTTCTTATTATATTATTCCAGAAAAACTAAGATGATGAAACGGTTGCTTGTTTTTATGATGATTCTATTTCCTGTCCTTTGTTTGGCGCAACAAGACAGTATGGTCGTCAATGTGCGTGGCGTTGATTTCGTTATGATGAAGATTCCTAAAGGCGTTTACGAACACGTCAACTATTACGGTGATACTATGACCAAAGAAGGTTGGTTGGACCCGATTGATTCAATGGGGAAAAAAGACGGGACTTCCACCATCTATCTCGATGCATTTTACATTGGCAAATTTGAAGTGACACAAAAATTGTATTATGCGGTAATGAAGGACAATCCGTCCTATTGGAAGAAGAACAAATGTCCTGTAAACAATATTACCTGGTATGAGGCTTGTACTTTTATAGATTCTCTTAACCACCTAACGGGAATGACGTTCCGATTGCCAACAGAAATGGAGTGGGAATACGCGGCCTCCGGAGGTCTCGACACCAAATTTAGTGGAAGTGATGTGTTAGAAGCTGTCGCTTGGACAGCAAACGATGGGTACCCATTCACATTCCCAGTAGGGATGAAATCACCCAATGCGTTTGGTTTATACGATATGTCAGGCAATGTGTCCGAATGGTGTAGCAACTGGCTTTCAACAACTTATTACAAAAACAAGGGTAGTTACAAAGCCCCACACGGACCTAAGTCCGGAATATTTAAAATAACAAAAGGCGGTGGTTGGGGCAATCACGCCACACGCTATTACGACTATCGAAATCGTGTCGGTAGGCGTCCAGACTACAAGGGTGGTGGCACTGGTTTCCGTCTTGCGATGGATGCAGACTAAATGATTGAAAAATTCAAGGTTATGAAAACGTTAATTATCAGCGAAGAAACAGACCGCAGCTGGAGAGACGGGGTTCGCCACACCCATACTGAATAACGCAACGAAAAACGTAAAAACGAAAGAAGCACTCGCAATTTCTTGCAAGTGCTTCATTTTCTTGGTGATCTGTACAAGATTTGAACTTGTGACCTCTTGCCTGTCAAGTCAAGTTCTTCTATTCTCAATTTTCGAGTTATATGAATACTGATCATACGGCATTCAAACAGGATCTCTATAATTTTGTACATAAGTATGATTGGAATTTGATAGAACTTCACACTAGTAGACATGCAAGTAAAGAAGCGGTGCCGCATTTCGCAGAATTTGCAAATCGTACGAGGGCAAGCGCGCCCATAGAGTCGAGTCCCAAAAGCAAATTACCAACCATAAACTCCCCGAATCATTTTATGAGTTTTAAATTTCGGTACAGTCCCCCCCTCGTACTGCAAAGCCCATATTCGCTATTTCTAATCAATTTCACCTGAAATCCCAAACCTCAGTATAGAGTAGATTATTGAGAGACAACATTTTATGATTTTTGATTAATACCCTTATTTCGGAATTCCATTATAGGAACGAACTGTCTTACTACAAGTAACCTCAAGTCATAAAAAAACATTTTATGCTTAAGATGTGTAACCTTAAATTAAAAAAATATGAATAAGACAAAAATTATCGAAAATGGGGTGTATAGCGAGGACGGCAGGACTTTGGTCGGATTCATTGGCAATCCTGAGGAACTTGTGATTGTGCCTGGTACATTCCGTATCGCAAGAGAAGCTTGCAGTTATTGCAAAACCCTTAAACGCGTAGTTATCCCTCCATCATTGGAGTTTATGAATGCAAATTGTTTCAAATATTGTACTTCATTGTCTGAAGTGGTGTTTATGAGAGGGTCAAAATTGAGATTTATTGAAAATGAAGTTTTTCTTGGTTGTTCATCTTTACAAGAGATTATCTTGCCTGATAGTCTCCTCGGAATTGGTCATCACGCTTTTCATGGATGTGATTTACAAAGTATTCGTATCCCAGCCTTAGTAGATGAGATTGGACCATACTGTTTTTCGATGAATAAAAATCTACGTCGTGTAGTATTTGATGTGGATTCCGAATTGCAATACTCTCAAAATGGTTGGTTTTGCAATTGTGATTTGTCCGATAGTATTGTTTGGCCTAAGACTATTAAAAATTTTAGCAAGAATATCTGCTCTAACACCCATTTGCGATCTTTAGATGTTCCAAATACCGTGGTAAGCTTTGATATGGATGCGTTCATGGGCTGTAGTGATTTGATATTCGTTAACATTGCCAAAAAATCCCAATTGAAAACAATTTCTTCATATTGCTTTAGTGATTGTAACTTGTTAGAACATATTGAATTGCCAGAAGGTCTCAACTATATCGAAGAGTTTGCCTTTAGAAATAGTGGTTTGATTTCTGTTACTATCCCAAGTTCAGTCAAGGTTCTTGGTATGGATTGCTTTAATCGATGCTATGCTTTGAAGGAAGTTGCTATTACTATAGGTTCTCAATTGGATTGTGTTGGCCCATTTTGCTGGAGCGAATGCCCGTCTTTGAGGACTTTTATCTGTGAGCAGAAAACGTTTGAATTGCTTCCTGTGAACCTGCGTGAGTTTCTTGAAAAAAAAGGTGTTTATATATCGGGAAACGAAGAGGATGAAATTGTTCCCTTTTGCTCCAATATTGAAAGTGATATGGATCAGCTTGAGAAAGAACTCTTTGGTGATTTGATAGATACAACAGCAGCATAATCAAAATAGTGCTATCTATGAATAATATCCAATTGAAGAAATCCATTGTGAGGTCTGGGAAATGCATCATGGTCTTTTTCCTTGGACCGCGTTCGCCGTAGCGTGTTTGTTCTGCTGATGTCTTCAAGTAATTTGAGTGGACAACACAAAAAGTAAAACAATAGATATAACAGAATTCTGTCACGAACGCTGTTAAAATATTATATTAACTTATCAATAATTAAAAAATATGAAAAATATTGACAAAATCAACGAAAAAATTAACAAGATGATTGACAAAACATCTCAAATGGTTGAATCTCAAGAAGAAGCAGGAGAAACGATGCAACAAGAAAACGGTAACTCCACAGAAGCATCTCATCAGCATGGTTTCTTATATTTTCTCATGGGCGTGCTGATTTTAGTAGGTTTGGTTTTTGGTACAGTGAAGCTTGTCAAGCATATCAAAGCCAAGCACGATTACACTTACTGTGATACAAAATATGAGGAGGAACCGATTAGCAGTCCTATTCTAAAAAAGAAAGGTAAATGCCACATCATTAATCCCATTACCACACACGTCATTGTCAAGGATATTGACTGGTATAATTATGCTGACAGTAAAGATTCCATCATACTTTTCGCAAAAAATGGTAAGCGCGGTTTTTGCAATATTCTAACCAACAAGGTTATCCTCGAACCAACTGCTTATACAAGGGCGTGGATGTTCTCTGAAGGATTAGCAGCAGTTGAGAAAGATGGCTATATTGGTTTTGTGAACACCGATGGCAAAATCGCTATAGCTTGTAAGTATCCTTATCGAGGCAACCCTCTTACCGAATTCGTGTTCCACGATGGACATTGCGTTGTGGCAGACACCTCAAACAAACTTGGTGTCATTGACTCCAAAGGCCATTGGGTACTCAAGCCCCAATACGATGGTATTAAATTGGCAAAGGATTATGCCATTGTCTATACAAAAGGTGATTTCAAGAAACAAATTGACTATAGCGGCAATGTCCTACAAGATGGTATTATAGACCGTATTAACGATATATACTATGACGTAAACTATAATGACAACGAATCTGGAGAGCCAGCGAGCGGTCGAGTCCAAAATCTAGAATATTATGCATACGAAGTAGGTTGTTATGCCGGTTTAGTTAACAGCAAAGGCCAATTCCTCACCCCTCCTATCTATACTTTTATTATTGGAATCACGCCCACACTGTTTTGTGCCACTTTGCAGGACGACTGTTCTAAAGTGTTTATTAATCAAAACGGACAAATCGTTTCTGACAAACCTACTATGAAAACAAAAAAATAATCCTTGACAAACATACTTCAACCATGAAAACATTTTTTTTAATCAGAATTGTTTCTTGGTTATAGGAAACTGTCTGACAATGTTATATATATAAACGAATAATAATAGAAATATGAGAGATTTTATTCATTTGAGTACACATTCAATCTATTCACGCTGCTATTCAACAGCAACCGTCGAGGATATCGTAGATAAGGCCGTGTCTTTGGGTATGCCGGGTGTCGCGTTGACAGACAAAGCCAATATGATGGGAGTTATGGTGTTTTTCCAATATTGCAAGAAAATCAATGCAGCTCGCCATTCCAATTTCAAGCCCATCATCGGATGCGAACTTAACCTGCGCCAATCCGAAAGCTCTGATTTGATGTCTCAAATTACAGTCTTGGCGAAAAACAGAACCGGATATGAGAATCTTTTGAAAATCATGAATGATTCTTGTAAAGATACTTGCTTTCATACTGCCTTTACAATACCGATGATGTTGGAACAGCATGGCCAGGGCTTGATTGTGCTGGCCGGAAATTTGGAGGGCGGTATTCAGGACGGTGCTTCCCAAAACAGAATTGAAGAGGCAGAGGAGATACTGCAATGGTGTAAGCAAATTTGGGGCGACGATTTTTATCTTGAGATACAGCGCCATCCTGCTGAGCAGGGTTGGAATCAGGATATCATAGAGAAGGAGAAGCAGGCTAATGCTGCCATATTGGATTTGGCTTCCAAGTATGGTGTGAATATTGTGGCTGCCAACCATTGTCGCTTCATCGAGCCATCGGATGCCAAAGCTGCGGAAGCATTCGCCAAACACACATCCGGAATAATGGACAAACCTCGTCTAAGTGGTCAGGAATGGCTGAAATCACAAGATGAGATGCTTGCCCTTTTTGAGGATGTGCCGGAGGCCATAGACAACACTATGGAAATATTTGAAAAGTGCGAATACTACGACATTTGCTCTGAAATGGCTGTCCCAGCTTTCCCTTTGCCTGAGGGCTTTGACTCTTCGGAGGAGTACTTGCGCCATCTTACATTCCATAAAGCCCAAAGCATATATGGGGACATCCTTCCTTCAAATGTCGTAGAACGTTTGGAAAAGGAATTGGATAGAATATGCTCTCGCGGTTATGCGGATTTTTTTCTCATTTATGAAGATTTGGTGCGCATCGCTCGTGAGAACTGCAATCTGTGGGTCGGTCCGGGCCGTGGCTCTGCGCCCTGCTCTCTGGTTTGTTATTGCTTGGGTATCACCCAAATAGATCCTATTGCTTATAATCTTCCATTTGAACGCTTTATGTGTTCGCATAATCAATATTGGCCCAATATCGATTTGGATGTTGAGAAAGACGGCCATAAATTGTTGTTGAATTATCTTATTAATAAATATGGTGAAGACCATGTGGCAGATGTTATAGCCCCTACGAATCTGAATGATAGCACGGTGCGCCAGTTAGCACGCGATTTCGATTTGACTATGGAAGAATGTGCTCCACTCCATCACGTGTTGGGACGTCTGGGGGTACACGGCTGCGCGATTGCGATGGGAAAGGACAAGGTTGGAACGTGTGTGCCCATTGTTGTTGTTTCGGGCAGACAAATTTCCCTGTATGATTGTGTTCAAATGGAGAATGCGGGGTTGACCCGATTGGATGTCTTAGATGTAAAGGCTCTTACAAGATTGCACACCGTTGTCGATCTCATACGCGAACGGAAAGGAGAGGAAATTGATGTTTATGCCATAAACTTGAACGACAAACAGACCTTGCGTGCCTTTGAATATGGGAATACCGATGAAATTCCCTTCTTTGATGCAAGTGATATCAAACGTATGCTGATGTATCTTCTAAGCATTAACTTTGAAACGTTGGTAGAGGTGCTTTCATTCTGTATCTTTAAGAATAAGGGACAAGATGCCTATTCATTTAAAAAAGTGTCTAACAAAGTCATTGATTCGTGCAGCCCTATTTCCATAATTCAGGCCAGACAGCAAGGAGACAACAGCATAGATATCTTTCAAGAAGAAATTATGGATAAGATGTGTTCAATGGCTGATTTTTCAGCTGACGATAGCGATTTGGTACGCAAAGCACTATGCCGTGATGCCTCTGAATACTTGGATTCGTTCAAACAGAATTTTATGATGGGTGGTTTGAAAAATGGTTACACGCTGAATGAATTACAAGATGTTTGGGAAACCTGGTACCAGAATAGAACCCATTATTTTTTCAAGTCACATGCAGTTTGTTACACATTGATGGCTTACTGGATGATGTACTTGAAGGTGCATTATGCGGAGGAATTCAACGAGGTGATGAGTGCGATAGACAAAAAATGACGACTCGTTTGGACAGCCTGAAATCGGAGATGTGAGTGCTAACGCAGTGGAGATGAAAAGACCTTTATGAAAAATCCAACTCGAGGTAGGATGTCTATCCCATTTTACCTTGAGTTGGATTTCTAATTAGGTGAACAAATGACTTGCTGCTGAGGTTTATACTTCAATATCCTCAACACTTTTCTTCAGAAGTTTCTCCAATTTGGAATCATTTGATTCTCTTTGACGAATCTGTTCCATAATATTGTTGAAATGCTCTAAATTCATTTTTTGTTCTGATTCAATTGCCTTTTTATCGTTTTTGGATTCTTTGATTAATTTGAACAGCTTGATTTGCTCATCGATGTAAATTTGGAATAGTATTAGAATTTGTAAGACGGATAATTCCGATATCTTTTCTTCTCTGGTTATGTCGTTCAAAGATGCAGCAATAGACAATTCATACTCTCCGTTTTTATTAAGTTCAAAATGATACTCAGTAGCAAAGGAGGCTGCAACAAGTTGTATCAGCAACGTCCAATCAAGGTTGAGGCCTTCCTCTTTAGGAACAGCCAGCCGAAGTTGCTTGACCTTAAACTTGCTAATGTACTTCTTGTAGATGGCTGTTTCCTTAAAATCCTCAAGGGAAACGCCGGAAATTTTTTCATACTCCTGAATAGCATCGCAACAGCTTGCGTCATTTCTCATTCCGTCCATAATTTTTTTGAAATCGAAGTCCATAATAATTGTTTGTAGGGGTTATAAAATTGATTAAAAGATTAATATTTTCGAGTGACAGCTTTGTTGACGTACGCGGCATCAATAACGATTTTTTTTCTGCTAGACTCTGACAGTATATCTGGAAGGTCGTCTTTGAAAACCTCATATAGAATGGATTTTAAGCCGCGCACACCAAGATGTCTATGTTGAGCCAGTTTTGCTATGGCGCTCAGTCCTTCATTTGTCATTTCAACCGTGACATTGTGCTCCAACAGCATTTTTTTGTAGGGAAGAACTGGCGAATTTGTCGTGGACTCCAGCGCCTTGATTAATTCGAGTTCTGTCAAGTCTTTCACGAAGGTGTAGTTCTGAATGCGTCCAAGGAGTTCTGTGCGGATGCCGTACTCTTCCAAGTCTTCAAATGTGGTGCTGTCCAGCAGGTCTGGTTTTCCCATAATTCTGACATCCTCTGGAGAAAAACCAAGTCCGCCGATGTTGAGACGCTTTTTTACAACTTGTTCCAGACCATCGAATACTCCTGTAAAGACGAACATCATCTTGTTGGTCGGCATCGTGACTTTTGAACTGAAGCTGGATGAATTAAAATTCTCAGGGAAAGATATTTCGCCGTTGTCATCAATGATGTTTAGCATCTCATTGAGAACGCGTCCGTTGTAATGTCCTGCCTGAAACAGTTTGTCCATTTCATCGAAAACAATGAGTGCAGATTCCATTTTCTTGTTGTGTTTGACATACAGTTCCGTAAAAGTATCGGAAATGTTGGGACCAACGATGCCTTCCTGCACAAGATTGTTACAATGAACGATGCCTATTGGCAAATCAAAAAGTTTTCCGAGGATCTGTATGCCATAGGTTTTACCCGAACCACTCGGCCCGATTATTAAAAGATTACTTTTTATGAATCCTGTATTCAGCTGATTTCTCTTTGACAAGTAGATGTAGAAAGCCAGCGAAAGCTGCTTCTTATAATCCTCCTGTCCGATTACATAATGGTCCAGTACACTCTTAATGACGTTGGGTGTGAGTTCGTCATCATAAAGCAGACTAAAGGATACGCCGCTGAAGTTAGACATATACAGCAACATAGGTATAGATGGTTTGCCAAAATGTTTGGTCCACTCCTTGACGCGTTTGCAATACATCTTATTCTTGGCTTCAGACGAATACCTTTCTTGCGATTTGAGCGTGCACAACAAGTCCTTTTTCAAAATTAGAATGTACTCTGACGATTTTTGGGGGTTCTCTAACAAATCGTTGAAATACGGGATGATTTCGTTTGTCGGACGATTCAAATTGCAGAACAACATAGATAAGGCTTCCTCTTGGGTGGCATTCTCCAGTTGCTTGTTCCCAATCATTTTTTGCATATTCATTTGTTTTGTGATTAATAATGTGGATTGTTAATTGTCAATACGATATCCAATTGGGTAAACGGGATTTACGGGGCTTTCGCCAACCATCTTCTGTCGGATTGTCTCATACTCGTAGATAACCTCCGGACGCAAAGACGGCATATAGGTAAGAATTACCTCTTCAATGATTTTCTGCGTTATTTTCGATTGTTTGAAGGCAGCATTTAAAGCTGCTTCGTTAACTACACTCGCAATGTCGCTTGCGATATATCCATTTGTAAGTTCGGCCAGCTTTTCAAAGTCAATCTTGCTCTTGTTATACGGACGCCCTTTTAGGTGCATACGGAAAATCAGATTGCGAGCTTCCGCATCAGGCATTGGAATATATGCGACCTCGTCTATCCGTCCACTACGCAGAATCGCAGGGTCGATTTTGTCCGGACGATTGGTGGTGGCTATGACGAAAATACCTCGCTGGGAGCAATTATTCAATTGGACGAGAAATTCATTGACTTCACCGGATTCTCCATTGTGGGTGCACGTGGAACGATTCGGGACAAAAGAGTCAAATTCATCAAAGCATAATACAATGGGGGCATTCCTTGCTGCCTCGTCAAAAAGCTTTCCGATTTTCTGCTGACTGCCGTGTAGAAAAATGCTGGACGTGTCGGAAGGTTTTACCAACATATAGTTGAATCCCGTTTCTTCAGCGAATTTCTCTGCGAAAAATGTCTTGCCACATCCAGGAGGACCATATAGAAGCATCCCGTTTGGAGGTGTTAGCTTGTATGCTCGGGCTGTGTCTTGATTTCGCAAAACGAAGAGCACTTTACGTTGAAGTTCGCTTTTCAACACTTCCATACCGGCGATGTCTGCAAAACCACCACCTCCTTTCTTGATGTTGACTGAAATCCCATTGATGTTCTCCTGCTCGCGAGATTTTGGTCTCACTTTGCTCAGAGACTCATTCGACTGCGCTGAACTTGCCCAGTTGACATCTTTAAGAAGTTCTTCAACAGAAGAATATTCTCCTGTATCTGACACACCCAAACCCTTGGCGATAATCTTATTCCAAGCATCTGTAATAAGAGATGAACCAAGTTGGGCCTTGAATTTTTTACGATAATTTTTGGCAGCTTTCATCTTTTGGGCAAAAGACGCATTGGTGGCTATTGGAGATTCCCAGGGGACAATACCGAAAAGCATAGTATGAAGCACTGCCGTTGCGGCAAAGATGTCTCCCTTTACGGAATGCAATCCTGACGAGGTGGATCCCGCACAATAATATACGTCCAAATCGGAATTGTCAACCCAGGCCTTCTTGTCGCCCAGCTTGGTCACGTGTCCCAACTCTATGATTTGTGCCGCCTGCTTCGATCCTTTCGGCAGCAGAATGCCTGCTGGCGTTATGTTGTTATGGCAATAACCCAGCGCGTGGAGATGTTGCAACCCGTGGAGGATATCTGTGAATATCTTGAAGGAATCAACTAGGGACAATCCTCCGGAATTTTGGATGATTTTGTCAAGACTTTGCCCTTTCAATGGAGTTGTCACCACATATTTGGCAGGACCCTTTCCCGTTTGAATCTGACCCTCAGACTCAAAGGCGGGGAATTGGCTGTGCCAGATCTTCTTTAAGACCTCAAATTCTAAAAGCTTATTGGGACTTTTAAGCAACATCTTTGGGGGAGTGGATTCGAGAATGTACAATTTCAATTCGTGTTGGGTGGCGGTAGGAGATGTCACCAGATATTTTTCCGTATAAGCGTTGCATGACAATACACGCAACACCTTGTATCCGTTAATACTGTCGTTTCTTTTGTAGAGCGCTTTCATAATTGCTGATTGATGAAATTATTTACCGTGATGTGTTAAAACAGATCGAAGACCCTTTGCTTGGAACTCGCAGACCTGTTTGATTCTTTATATGTTTTACTATTGCATACTGTATGATGGGAAACTTGCCAATGCTTGAGACAGCAAGTTCGCAAAATCACTGGAATTATCATGTCCCTCATCGGGTTGCTGGATTTTACTCTTTAAAACATCAATTCTTTTCTGCCATTGTTCGAAACTTTTTTGTTTCTTGATCAGGGCGGACTGTTGGGCAGCATATATGGTATTCGCATCGTAACGAATGCCGTTGGCGTCTGCATAGGAAAGAACCTCGTTAAGAGGATATGAGGTCACCGAGATGGGAACGTCGCAAAATGTAAATTCTCTGCTTTGGGATTCTTCTTTCGAATAATCTACCAAGACTACCTGAAGACTGATTTTGGAATATTCTTCTTTGAGAATGTCGTAAATACGCTTGAGCTGCTTGCAACCTTTGTAGGTTGACCGACCATTATTACTGCTGGCCTTGATTTCCGTGACGCTCAAGACGCCTTCCTTCAAACGAACAACATCGCATTCGAGGTAGCATTGGGACCAACCGAATCCATCGTTAATCTCGTATGCAATTACTCGGTTGGAATCGGACCCCCCAAGCTTTCGACGAACGAGATATTCCAAGTATCGGCTGGCTGCCATAATAAGGTCGGGCTCGACTTTGCTTTCCGTTGCCCGCATTGCTGTCTTTTTCCGGGATTTGGCAATCATTGTGCGAACATAATTTCTATAGCCTTCATCCTTTGTGGAGACCATTTCTACATTCCGTATTTTCATAAGTGTTATATTTAAATATCTACTTATAGCTTTATCAAGACTTTTAGGACTTTCAGTTACTTGTAGTTCAACAGCTCGATAATCATACAAGAAAGCTTTGGTTCTGAATAAGTGTGTTGATTTCAACACCTTATGCACTTGCTATACAGATAAAAACAAAAACAGAACCCCTCAACTGCGGGTAGCGCATCTGGGGGGCGAAAGCAAGGTGATACTCAAAGAGAAAGAAAAGAGCCGATGTGAAATCCCATTGTCGGGATGTCACACCGGCTCCTCTACGGATATCGGGGAAGGGTGCTAGTCGTTCAGACTCATAAAATATTCGTCAATTTTGTTTTCTACATCTATTCCTTCAATGAGAATACTGAGAATTTTGGGATAGACATACTCAGGACTGTTTATATGACTTCCTTCTATAAGATACTCCTCGGGAAACGACTCTATTATGGAACAGCCTGTGCTCTTGTGTTTTAACAGATAGTATTTGTTGCTATTGTCCTCTTTATTGATAAAATTCTTCATATTGTTGAATATTTCAGAAAATTCATCATTGTCACATAAATTGTCAAAAATAAGGAAAACATGATGATTTTCCAGGTCATCTTCTGACCGTATTTCCTCAAAAGAGTTTTTTCCTTGATTATATCCGATGACACCCGAACAATTAACTTTCTGAAAGAAATCTGGTTCGTTTTCACCAATTTCCATGTCCCAATACAAATTGGAAAGCTTACTTTGTTGTGTTGCGATAAAATAATAGTTTTTTAAATCTTCCATAATAATTATTTTTAAAAATTAAATATCGAACAAGTTGTTTGTATAAACCAGACTTTTTATTTGCTACGCGACGAATACAGCAAGTTGGAGAACAGGTACTTGCTCTTGATTTCGACCAATGCCTGATCGACACTGATTTGGTGGACGAACCGCACCGTGTAGGGAAGCGACTCGGGAACGCCCCGGCCGGATTTGACGACCACATCGTGCTCTTTAGCGAGTAGGTTCAGGTATTCGACCATCAGTGCTTTTTTGTTGGAATTGTCTATGTCAATTTCTGGATACATTGTTTGCAGTTCTTTTAGTTCATTCTGGTCCATCTGCTCAAACATTCTTTCCAAAAGTCCATAGTGGAAAAAGATGAAGTCGTAGGGCTTCTCATAGCCTTTTACTTTTATGTCCCGCATTATATTCAGAAAATCCGATGGCGAAATCTCGGACAAGTCGCAGTCCGGGAAAAGGATTTGGCACTTCTTCAAGTGCGTTAGCAAGGACCTTTCTGTATCGCCAAAAGGGAAAGTGCTCTTCGCGGTTGACTGTAGATTTTCGTCCAGCATAAAAACCCGTGTGTTGATGGATTCCAACAAACGGTTCTTTGGCAGGCCGTTCTTTCTTACATTGGCAATATAATCGGAAAAATCACCAAGTGTAACCTTAGAACCATTTGTTTTTTTAGCTAATTCGAACCAGCCAGGGAGCTTTTGCTGGGCTGCAGAGGACAAGGCTTCAATATATATATTGTTTTTATCAAATATATCCTTTTGGTTGTGGTTGAGGAAACTTGCCTTGTCTGTATTGTCGGTAAAGAAGTTCTTATGTGTGTAATCTTTTGATTCTGTGTATTTTTTCCAAGCGAATCCTTCAATTTCGGGTAGAACGCCTTCCACGTCGGAAAGACTCTTGGAACAACTATTCTTAAATTCGCAGAAGAAATCGGCTGGTGTTTGGCAGATGATGCGTTTGGGAAGGCGGGACTTGTGTTTTGAGACGAGGTGGGTATCGCCGCATACCATAATTTCGTAAGCCACATTCTTCTTGTCTTTGATATGCTGTTCGAGTTGGTCGCTTGTCCAAAAGTCGATGCCATAACCGTTGTTACATAAAGTTTCAACTATTTCTGGGAAGAAAGATTCAGAATCATATCTTTCACCAAGTGCCTTTTTTAAGTCCTTCACCAATTGTTCTCTCCAACAAAGAGGATGATAACCATTAGGGTCACGAAGATCACGAATAAAAATATCTAATTCACCAGAAGTTCCATAGGATAGGTGATTTTTTAGTGCTTTTTTCACAAAATGCGTTTTTTGGATCAAAGTATCTTTGTCCTTGATTCCTTCTGGATTCATGATTGAAGATTCCCAATTGGATAATTCGTAACGGACATTTTGTAACAGTTTCGTTGTTGTGGCGTTATCACCAACAAACAGCACCTTTTTAGGTTTGAGCATAAAGAAGCGGTAGCCTAAGAAACCTTGGTGAATAGTTTGTTCTCCTTCAGACAGATAATGGTATTTCTTTTCCTTTTTTGTGGAGTTGCTAAGTTTATATTCGGGGAAGTTGCTTTCAGATGAGGTTTTGTCAGAATCAGTTGTTTCTGCAGCCAAAGCGAAAGCCTTCAGCTGAATAGGATTACCGTATTTGTCCAAAGCGGATTGATGTCCTTGATAATCCGACGGAGTGCTATGCCCTATGTGGATATACGCACCATCTTCCAGGTTGACAATGTCCTTTCCCTGGAGGTAAGTTGCAGAAGCCTTCATCTCAACCATACCCTTGGCTTCCGAACGGGAGTCCATCGTGACACGTTCAATAATCGGCAAGTCGATATATTCGTTTTGTTTGGCCACAAGACGACAAATATCCCGTTGGTCGATGTTGCTGTATATCTCAACGAAATATAAGTCGTTGTCCAACTGTTGCTTGGATGATTCGTAGGAGGATTCTGTCCTGAATCGGATGCAAATGGCCACATCTTTATCTGTGTCGGTCCGGAAAGCATATTTTGCCGTATTGCGGATAATGTTTTCAATAATGTTGTAGAAAGCATGGCAGCCAATTTGTCCGTTAGGAATGGCTACAGGCCAATTCAAACGCGTATCGTCTATTGTCGCACACGTATCTTCTTCTTCAAAATATATTTCGAAATGGTATTTGAACACACCTACGTAACCGGATATGAGATTCAAAAGGAGTCTGTTCTTATCGAGAGAGGCAAGCATATCTCGGATGGAAATGTACTCGCAATTTCCTGGCGTACCGGACGCGAGGTCGGTACAGTATGAGTCTCTTTGGAAATTATAAAGGTTAAGTTCAGCCAATTGATTCTCCGCATCGATTATTAAAGCTGGATTCAACTCACCTTCGAATAATGGTTCATAATCTTTGTCAGATTTAGTGAGCAGGTTCCTGACAAATTCCAGATTGCTGCATTTGGCCGCGACGTGACTGCCAATGTTGTGCTGTTTGTTTCTCAAGAAAACGGACTGGATGAAGGCACGTTGGGCGGTGGCGTAAAGTTTTCTCACATTATCCTCTGTAGTTGAAGCCCAACTTGGGTCATATTGTATGAAATAACGGTCCGATTCTGTTAATGAGAGGGTGGACAGATCTGGATGTAAGCAACGGCAGAAAGCACCCATGCCGATTCTGGTTAAAGTGTTTGGTAGTTTTAAAAAATAGAAGCGACAATTTCGAAATGCTCCCAATCCAATTTGTACCAAAGAATTAGGAAAATGGAATTCGTTAAAGTTACCACAATTTTCAAAAGCAGAATCACCAATTATCGTCACCGAATTAGGCAATTTAATTTCCTCTAAAGAATTGCAATCTTGAAAAGTACTGTTCCCAATTTTTGAAATGGAAATGGTGGAGGAAAACGTCACGTTTTTCAAATCACCACAAAACCTGAAAGCAGAATCACCAATTTCCGTCACCGAGTCGGGGATGTTGATTTCTTTCAAGCTCTTGCACTTTTTGAAAGCTGAATCACCAATTTTCGTCACTGAATCAGGAATTTCAATGGATTCCAAGTTTTTGCACCCTTGAAAAGCAGAATCACCAATCTCAGTTACTGAGTCGGGGATATTAATGGATTTCAAGTTCATGCACCCTTCGAATGCAAAATATCCGATTTCCGTCACCGAATTAGGCAATTTAATTTCCTCTAAAGAATTGCAATCTTGAAAAGTACTGTTCCCAATTTTTGAAATGGAAATGTAGGAGGAAAACGTCACGTTTTTCAAATCATTACAAAACCTGAAAGCTGAATCACCAATCTCCGTCACCGAGTCGGGGATGTTGATTTCTTTCAAGTTTATACACCAATAGAATGCCGCATCACCAATTTTCGTCACGGAATCAGGAATTTCAATGGCTTCCAAGCTCTCACAACTATCGAAAGCAGAAGCACCTATTTTCGTCACAGAATCTGGAATCTCAATAGTTTCCAAGCTCTCACACCCCTCGAAAGCAGAAGCACCAATTTCCGTCACC
>JAKSMC010000032.1 GCA_024400835.1 Bacteroidales bacterium | reverse complement strand
CAACTTTTAGCAGTTTTTAGACCCTCACTGGTCAACCTAAATCAGGAAAAGACAGCTCTTATTATTCCAATTTGTTCTAATTATTCTTATTGGTGAATTTCCCGCCGGAGGCGGTAAAAAAACGCAGAAATGAAAAATCCAAAATTTATGTTGTTGATTTCTAAAGAATCCCATTTTTGTGTACATTTGCAGCCTTAAAAATCGCAGAGATGATAAATCCACAATTCAAGCCCTATATGCCGGTCGTTTTACGGCTTCTTCAAACGCATAAAGTTAAGGATGCGTATTTGTTCGGCTCTGTGCTGACCGATCGTTTCAATGACAACAGTGATGTTGATCTGCTGGTGAATTACGATGACGATATGGATCCTTTGGAAATGGGAGAAAGTTTGATGGAACTCTATATTGAATTGGAAGACAATCTGAATCGGAAAATAGATTTGCTGACGGAGCGTTCCCTGAAGAACCCTTATTTCATCAAAGAGATCAATGAAACAAAATATCAAATTTATGGAGACTAATATAAAAATTGTGAATACGCGAAACCAACTTATTCACGGGTACGATGCCGTTGACGTAGCTATGATTTGGAGTATTGTCCGAAATCACATCCCCATTTTAAAACAAGAGGTGGAAACTTTGTTGGCTGAATAGGTTATCCATTCAGAATTTTTCAAGCGCCGTTTTCTCACTCCCCGCTATTCTCCACCGCATAGTACCCGCCGGTCTTTCGGCTTCCCCGATATTCAATGCTGCCGTCTTCTTTAAGCTGCCGCAGGATTCGCTCTATGGAGCGCTGGCTCGTATCTGGAATTTCGTCAAGAAGTTTTGCGACATTTGCTCCCGGATTCTCCGAAATCTTCTCTTTCACTTGCTCTTTTAGAAGGTTTATACCGCCAACTTTTTCAGAAAACGTCCTTTTGGGCATCTCTTCGACCGTTTCAGGGACCTTTTTGTAGGGAAAATTTTCCTGTTCTTCTTCCAAATGGCTGACGACCGCATCCCTCATTCGGTCGGATATGGGGAAGGTGGGGCGCTCATTGTCCGCATTCGGGCGCAATGTCACCTGACTGCAATTGTAAGAATCTATTTTTGAGAGTATTACAAGGGTTTTGGCATTTATTCTAACGCAGGCGTCCTCAGATATGACGGTTTTCCAATGGGAGAGCGATTTGTACTGCCTAAAAATTTGGCCGTCAGACAGATGGATGAAAGTCAGATTTCGATTGCAGGTGATATAGTCCATATCGTCCACAGAAATGAATATTTCAGCATTGTCCGGCATGGAGACTATGAGCTGGCTGCGTTTTCTTGATAGCGCTTTCTCTTTGTTAATAAGCGACTTGCAGACAAATTCATAGATTCTTAGAATGAAGAAGAAAGTGTAGAAGGCGGCGTTCCTCAGAAAAACCAGAATGAAGACAGACAGTATGCTCAATTTCACAGAAGGAACGCCAACAGCCGTGAAGGTGTCGAATAAATAGCTGTATATCAAGCATATTTCCAACAGTGCGGATGCCGCCACCACGGCTGACGAAGCAATCCAAAACAGCAGGAACCTTGCTTTTTCGAAGAGTTTTGGAATGAGGACGAACCATCCGATATAGACCGCCGCCATTAAAAACACAGCCGAAATATATTCATACTGAACATGTTGCGGGTCAATAGGGCGGAGATAGGAATAATGCGCGAATATCCACAGTACGGCCACCCAGAAAAGCGTATGGAATGCCACCTGAATAGAGTTTTCCTTTTTCATAAACACAGGATTTTGAGTTGCAAAGGTAGCACCAAAAATGGATTTTATACCGCCAACTTCAAAAAAAACGTCCTTTTTCAGCTTTTTTTCGTGAGGCCGTTACGGACTTTCAAAAATTTCGTATTTTTGGAGAGCAAAAATCAAAAAATATGAAAAGAAATTTATCCTTTGCGATTTTGATTATCGCAACCTTGTTTTCCAGTTGCCAAAAATCTCACGAAATGTTTGCGGAGGACTCCTGCCATAAAATAACTGTATCAACAGATAAGACAGGTTCCGCTTACACGATTACAACTCGGTGCGGTCATTCCGGAGATAAGTGTCCGGGCTGTGTCACCATAGCAGGAAAAAGCTATCACGTACCCTGTCAGGGGCAAGGAAACGTTTGCCTGGTTAATATCGGTGTATCCTTTAACCCGCAGTTAGACGGCACCTATACGGCAACGACATTGGACGCTTCCGAGCTTACGAGTGAGGACTTCTTCCTGATGCCGGACCGCTCGTTGAACTATACGGACGAGAAGGGAAACCGCATCTTCCTGAACATTCCCGCGCAGCTGGTCTTTCGTGACAGCACCACGCGACAGTTCACCTTCACGGGGCTGTTCTACAGCAACCGCGCGGCGTACAGCAATAACTAATAGAACTATATGATTTAACTCGTATGCCTTTTTTCGCCATGAATGAAAAAAACTTTGACCATTGACTTTTGCCGCTCCGCACACCACTCCACCTTGTCCAACGGACTTCGCAAGGTTGGAGAGGACCGGAGGGGGAAACAATAAGCAAATGAAGTCCAGTAAAATACAGATATGAAAAAACTTTTTTTAATTCTTTTGTCTGCAATAAGCATCGGAATATTCACAGGATGTGAAGATCCTGATTTGCCCTCACCAAACAAGCCGCACCGTGAAAACAACCATATTATCACAAGATTCTTGTTTGATGCAAACTATTGTTACAGTCATCTTCAATATGACACATTATACCGAATATATAACCAGGCACAAATGGACTCTCTTTTTGCCGGATATGACTTTTGGTTACCTACGTTGGACTTCCCTAATCAATCTATGTATCTGTACTGGGGATGGTGCGGTGGAGAAGCTCGCGAAGTTAATGTTGAATTTACTCCTTTGAATGAGGATCTGTATATGCTTTCTATTGATGTAACGGATGTACCTGTGTTGCCTGCCGGGGCACCTTTCGTTGTAGCATTCTATACAGATTTGGGAATTGAGCCAACAGATAGCATTATGGTTGACGTAAATATTCATGATTGATGAGACAAAAATTTTTTTTATTGGCATTAGCCATGCTTTTAATCTCCGTAGCATACTCGCAAAGTGTGTATTACTATACAAATGGTGATAAACGGTATCTCAAACAGGAAGACAATAAGCGGTTTGTCTTGGTAAAGACGTCAGACACTACCGCATTTAAGCGCAGCTGCGGAATTTCAGAATCACCAACAATGTTTTTTAAACCTTTGATACTGAGTGATACATCTTATATGACAAAGGATTTTAGTTGGTCTATTGTAGATGTTGATGGCAAAGATGTATTTGCAAATGTTGATTTGGAGTATGATGCTCCCTTCTTCATTACGGAAAACAATGAAGTGGTGGGACTGTCCCATTTATTTTACGTGCAATTACGTGATTTAGAAGACACTTCTTTACTGAGGACAATTGCAGATAACTACAAAGTGGAAATTTTGGGCCATAATGTATATATGCCTCTATGGTTCACTTTGGCTTGTTCCAACGAGTCATCTGGAAACGCATTGGAAATGGCCAACCTCTTTTACGAATCAGGTCTTTTTGAAGCGGCAGAGCCGGATATTATGGTTGAGGGTTTGTTACAATGTGTTAATGACCCCCTTTTCAGTCAGCAGTGGGGATTGCAAAACACTGGGCAAGGTGGCGGTACAGAAGGTGTTGACATCCATTATTGTTCTGCACAAGAACTAACTATGGGTGAATCTTATATTAGTGTTGCCATAATAGATGAAGGTGTTGATTTGCAACATGCAGATTTGCCTAATGTAACAAGTAGTTATGATTTGTTTGATCATCAGAGTCAAGACGAAATATATGGCCCGCATGGAACTGCGTGTGCAGGAGTTATAGGAGCTTCCGCCAACAACAATGTCGGAGTTGCGGGGATATCACCCAATTGCTATTTGATGTCCATAGCAACCGATTTTCACATTAATGTAGATGCGGCACAACGTATGGCAGATGGCATAGAGTGGGCCTGGAAGCATGGGGCATCTGTAATTAGTAATTCATGGACAATCAAAAATACTCCTGTCGGCTTGATAAATGCAGCTATTCAAGATGCTGTTACTCGAGGACGAAATGGAAAGGGGTGCGTTATCGTATTCTCTTCAGGAAATGACAATCTCCCTTATGTGGAATATCCATCATCCAACGAAAACGTCATATCGGTAGGTGCTATTGACAGGTGTGGAAACAGATGTGTGCGAGTTGATGCAGGCCATTCATGTGATTATTGGGACAATTATCATAAAGGTAGTTGTTATGGGCGAGATCTCTCTGTTGTTGCCCCAGGTGTGAATATCCCAACAACGGACATATCAGGATTTTCGGGAAATTCAATTAACGATTATTGGCTATGTTTTTTAGGTACATCTTCTGCTTGTCCTCATGTTTCGGGCGTTGCTGCATTGATGCTCTCCGTGGATTCAAATTTGTTATGGACAGATGTGAGAGATATAATAGAGTTGACCGCACAAAAAGTTGGCGATTATGAGTATGAAGATGACGGTATCCATACCAATGGAAAATGGAATGAACAAACCGGATATGGATTGGTAGATGCTCACAAAGCAGTAGCTACTGCTAAATTATTTCATTTAAGCTACAATATAAATGGAATACAATCCATTGGGATTTGCGAAGAAAACACATATACCCTTATAGGTACTATCCCCAATGGCTTTAATATTGAGTGGGAGACCAGTCCTAACTTGTATATAATAAATGGACAAGGAACTCAATCTGTGACAGTGGGGGCCCTTTATCCTTCAAATAACAATTATATCATTGCCAATATTTGTTTTTTGGAAACAATTGCCAAGCAAGTAAATTTTGACAATATTGTTTCCACAGGCAATGGCCATCTTCCGCTCTCTAATCAGGATTTAATCATAGATCAAAACTCTATTCTTACAACTGACTGTTCTTTTGGCAGTTCACTTATAGTGGATTCAGGATTTGTATATACTATTACAGGCACACTCTATTGCGCCCCCACCGCCCGCATCATCGTGCGTCCCGGCGGCAGGCTGGTAGTTGACGGGGGCACGCTGACCAGCGCGTGCGACGGTGAGATGTGGCAGGGCATCGTGGTGGAAGGCCATGCCATACAGCCGCAAAGCCCAGCCAACCAGGGCGTGGTGGAACTCAAGAACGGCGCCGTCGTCGAGAACGCCGTTCTCGGGCTGGACGTGAAGTCCGGCGGCATCGTAACCGCCGAGGACGCAACATTCCGGAACTGCTCCACGAGCGTGAGCTTCGCCCCCTACGCAGCAGCCCAGCTCCACGGTGGCATTATCAACAACGCCTCACACTTTCTCCAGTGCCATTTCCTGACAGATGGCGGCAACCACTTTCCCGAACACGGCATTGGCAGCAACACTCATCTACATCTGTGGGGCGTGAACGGCATCGGCATCAAAGGCTGTACCTTCGCCAACACCACGGGCGGCCAGTCGGGCAGCCGCGGCTACGGCATCCGCGCCGAGGACGCCGGGTTCAACATAGACACATACTGTCCGGGCGGCATCTTCCTCAGCGACTGCACCTGCGAGCCGAGCGATGCCACATACAGCACCTTCCAGGGCTTCGACAAGGCCGTGGAGGCCAACACCACGGGCAACCAGTACGCCGTAGGCATCAACCAGGCCCGCTTCACGGGCAACGGCACGGGTGTTTCAATCAACGGCAACAACTACACCACGGTCACCCGCTGCGACTTCGACCTGACGCAAGTTCCCGCAGGCTGCGTTACAACTACCGGTCTGCGACTTTCCGGCTGCACGGGGTTCCTCGTGGAGGAGAACAGCTTCCACCGCACCGCCGGCGGGATGCTGCCTTCCACCACCGGCATATCCGTGGCCGATGCGGGCATCTCCGCCAACAGCATATATCGCAACCAGTTCTCAAACCTTACCAACGGTGTTTACGTCACAGGGTCGAACGGAGCACTGAAAAGCGGACTTAGAATCACCTGCGGGGCGTTCAGCGGCAACGCCAGAGACATACATCTGGCTTCCGGGGCCACTGTGGCCAGGAGCTTCGGCTCAAGCCTTATGGGAGCCGACAACGACTTCTCGCATACGTCCGCCAGCAGCATATACTGTGCGGGCGGCCAGAATCTGAACTACTACTACAGCCCTGCCACCAACCACGCCCCGTACAATCCCTCGCTCAGCGTCACCGCATACGCCACGGCCACGGCCAACGGCTGCCGGTCCACGCTGTGCGACAACGGTCCGATGCAACTGCCTCGCGACCTGTCCTCAGCGGACACGCATTCCCTGCTTTCCGACAGCCACGGCAACGCGTCCCTGTCAGCCGACAGGAACATCCGCCTGGCGATGGGCGACACCGTTCTCGATCTCGACCTCCTGGCCGACTGGTACGAAGCGGTGAGTGAGCCTTCAGCCAAATACGCATTGGCAGAGACGCGCTTCCAACAGAACACGGACAACGCATCGGTATTCAGCACCATAGAGACGGAGTATCTTGCCACGGACGAAGACAAGTCGGAATATGACAACTACCGTGCTTTCGACGCACTGAAGAAGGCACTGGCACTGTCCTCTGACGGCCAGTCGGCGGATTGGCCTTCTGCCACACCTGGCCAGATTGCCGAGCTGCAGCGCATAGCGGAAGCCCGCACGGGCCGTTCGTCGGTTATGGCGCAGGGCGTGCTGTGCTTCTTCTTCGACCTGTGCAGTGACGATTTTCTGGAGTCGGAGCAGACGACAGACACAAGGAGTGCCGAAGCACCGAGCGTCCAGCCGTCAGGCGACGGTCTCGTCGTGTCGCCCAACCCCACGGAGGGAGTGCTCCGCGTGGAGGGTGACGGAGACATCGCATCGGTGGAGCTCTACGATACCTTCGGCAGACTGCTGCTCACCCGGCAGTGCGACGGACCTCTCTGCATTCTGGACATCGCCGGCCTCAACGACGGCGCATACCTGCTGAAAGTGCGCTTTGCCAACGGCACCGTTAACAGCTGCAAGGTGGTGAAGAAGTAAATTCTCCGCGTCTTTGCGGTGAGAATGAAACCGCAGAGACGCCAAGAGGCTTTAAACTTTGACATTGACTTTTTGGGAGCACCTCCTGAAACCTGAAACTTGAAACCTGAAACTTTCTCGTGGGCCATACAAAAAAAACACTACTTTTGCCGCCCCGCCCGCTCCCGACCTTGCCCAACGGGCTTCGCAAGGTTGGGGAGGACCGGAGGGGGGGGAACATAAACAAAAGAAGTCCAGCGAAGAAATAGATATGAAGAAAATAATCCTTATTGTTGTAGTTGCCATTATGTTTGTGCCTGTTATTCAGGCTCAAACCTCATCCTGGTTGCTGAACGGGAACTCCAATGCTCTTGGCAGCAGCTTCATAGGGACAACCAATAATGTTCCTTTGTTGTTTAAGACAAACAATGTTACGCGGATGGGGCTGCTTTCAAACAAAGCTTATTTGGGAATAGGCATAGACAATCCTGTCGGCAACTTACATCTGCACTCTGCCATCACCGCTGGTTTCAACTTGACTCCTAACGTGTTCCTAATGACAAACAACACGACAGGGGCCCTTATTACTGACGGATTTCAAATCGTTCAACAAAAGACGGCCGTTTCCATAATGCAATTGGAGAAAGCAAATTTTTCCATACTCAACAATGGCAACGGACTGGTTATAGACACCAATGGATATGTAGGATTCAACACCCAGTATCCGAAACAGAAAATTCATGTTGTGGATAACAACATATTAATTACGAGAACCTCAACGAGGGCTCCAGGGTCAACCAACGGAGCTGTGCTTTTTGGAGAAGAAGCGACCAGCACCTGTCCATACGGAGTGTGGGGAGTGGAATATTTGAATGAAGAATCGGGTCAGGGGCTGAATTTCTGGAAAACATGGAACTGCACAGGACTCGGGTTCAATTACGCACTGTTTTTGGCAGATAACGGCAACGTGGGCATTGGCACCAACAGCCCTCAGGCAAAGCTAAGTGTTAATGGAAACATTTGTGCAAATGAGGTTCGTGTCTCACTTGAAGGGATTCCCTGCTGGCCGGATTATGTGTTTGACAGAGGGTATAAACTGATGAACTTGAGCGATTTGGATGCATTTTTGAAGACAAACAAGCATCTTCCCGATGTTCCTTCTGCAGAAGAAGTGGAACAAGGTGGTGTGGATTTGGGTGAGATGAATGCCGTGCTATTACAGAAAATCGAAGAAATGACATTGTATATCATTGATTTGCAAAAACAAATTGACGAACTCAAAACGAAAGGAGGTGAGTGATGAAAAAATGGATGCTTATCAGTTTTCTAATATTTTTTTTATGCAGTGCATGTACAAAAAAATGTATATATCAAGAACCCCGTCCTACATTATCTTCCAATGAATACAACTCTGTTTGGGATGTATATTGGCATTTTGCATATTTCGTACCCTATTTGAAGAAAGAGTATCCGTTTTATAATGAGTCAGGAACTGTCGTTATGCTTTGTGGATATTTGAAAGATTCCCATCATCCGGTAGGTGAGACTCGGGATTACATCTGTGTTATAACAGACAGTTTGGAGTCCAATCCCAACTCGATTCCTGTTTATGTTAGATTTAACGAAGCGGCATTAGATAGTGTGGATATCAATGAAAAGTGTTACATAAAGGGAACCCTTTCATTCGGTTATTCTGATTATGTGTGGATAGATTCTCCACCTTATGGAGCATGCTGGACTCCTAAAACTTATTTCTACGCATTGGAAATTAAAAATTGAGTCTATGAATTATAAACAAGATGGTCATGCTTTCGTTTGTGATGGTTATAAAAGCACATTGTCAGGATATAAATTCCATTTTAACTGGGGCTGGCTTGGCCAAGGAAATGGGTATTTTACTTTGGACGATCTCACTCCAGGATCTGGCAATTTCTCTTTTAACCAAATGGCTATTTTTAACATTCAACCTTCGTTCTGTTGGCAAGATTTAGTATTTCAATGCGAACAATTATATACGGATGGTGACGAAACGGTTTGTGAAACGGTAATGGAATGCCACGTTTTTACGTCCATCAGTGAAAATCATCAGGGGACATAGTGGAAGGCGCAATTCATAAAAACATAGTCATAAATACGGGAAGCAGTGTGATGTCTCCATCCTTACGCAAATCCTTGGTATAAAGGAGACATCTGCTGCGAACGTGTTCGGAAAACTTCTTACAGAATATATCAAGGGAGATGTGGGTGTTGTAACCGGATGACTTCACCTCTAAGGGAGTGAGTTTTGCACTTCGAGACAGAATGAAGTCAATCTCGTAGTTGTGATTGGAGGTCGTGCTTGGCCACGTATGGTAGAACAGCTTGTTACCCGAGGCAACAAGCATCTGTGCAACAACATTCTCATATACATAGCCCAAGTCTGCAGAGAGCTTGTCACTAAGTAGTTTCTGGTATATGATGTTTTCCGTCACCTCCTTGTCCCAAAATGCCAAAGTGATAAAGAGTCCAGTATCGCCCATATACATTTTGTACTGATTGTAATCGGTATGCGCGGGAAGTCCCACACTTGGATTATCAGCATGATGGGCGAAATTTACGGTAAGACTATCTTCCATATCTCTCAAGAACTCGTCAACGGTGTCCTGTGTTTCGTGCCGGCCTAACACGCTGGTCCGCTGATAGCGCGAGGCATTTTTGCTAAGTTGGGCGGGGATGGCACTGAACAATTTGGAGATTTTTCCTGAAGGATCTATTTTTAGGAAGTCATCTATGTAGAGGTCTATAATTTCCCGTTTCTTGGCATCCACATCCGCAAGATTATTGGTGTCAAGATACGTGTTCACAGCTTGGGGCATCCCACCTACAAGCATATACAGGCGAAAGTCGCGCATCAGTTTTCGCGACACTGCATCTCCCAAAGAATGCCGGTTTTCAAAAGCGTCACGCAGCAATGGAATCGTAATATAATCATCCAATGCCCATCTGAATTCTTCATAATCCATTGGATACATAGTGAGACGCGTTTCCTCACTTGGAATAACTATGCCCTTTGTGTTCTGCTTCATAGAAAGCAGAGACCCTGTCTCGATATAATCATAACGATGGTCCTTGACCAAGTACTTTATAGCTTCCCGCGCTTTGGGGCATTTCTGTACTTCATCAAAGATAATCACAGATTTGCGCTCATAAAGTTTTACTCCATAGATGAATTGGAGTTGCATAAAGAAGTTGTTCCTATCCGCAATGTTCTCAACTGCCTCCCATAAAGCAGCCGGGGCATCCGCGAAATCCACGAGAATGTAACTCTCGTATTCTCTGCGGGCAAATTCCTCCACAATGGTTGATTTTCCAACACGTCTGGCGCCTTTTAACAAAAGGGCGGTGGAACCGTCTCTGGTTTGCTTCCATTGTAGCATTTTATCATAAATTTTGCGCTTGAAGATTCTGAACTGTTCCATTTGCAGATGATATTTTCGGCTGCAAAATTACACAAAAAAGGAAGAATCCCCAAATTTATTTTTCTAAATTTCGGAGGAATCCCAATTTTTCGAAGAAATTGTACCCGCCGGACAGTTAGTCTAATCCTCATCCGCAGGAATCTCTTTATAGGACAAAAGGGATGATTCCGATTCTTATTGGTGAATTATGATGACAATATGGACCCTTTGGAAATGGGAGAAAGTTTGATGGAACTCTATATTGCATTGGAAGACAATCTGAATAGGGAAATAGATTTGTCCGAAATCACATCCCCATTTTAAAACAAGAGGTGGAAACTTTGTTGGCTGAATAGGTTATCCATTCAGAATTTTTCAAGCGCCGTTTTCTCACTCCCCGCTATTCTCCACCGCATAGTACCCGCCGGTCTTTCGGCTTCCCCGATATTCAATGCTGCCGTCTTCTTTAAGCTGCCGCAGGATTCGCTCTATGGAGCGCTGGCTCGTATCTGGAATTTCGTCAAGAAGTTTTGCGACATTTGCTCCCGGATTCTCCGAAATCTTCTCTTTCACTTGCTCTTTTAGAAGGTTTATACCGCCAACTTTTTCAGAAAACGTCCTTTTGGGCATCTCTTCGACCGTTTCAGGGACCTTTTTGTAGGGAAAATTTTCCTGTTCTTCTTCCAAATGGCTGACGACCGCATCCCTCATTCGGTCGGATATGGGGAAGGTGGGGCGCTCATTGTCCGCATTCGGGCGCAATGTCACCTGACTGCAATTGTAAGAATCTATTTTTGAGAGTATTACAAGGGTTTTGGCATTTATTCTAACGCAGGCGTCCTCAGATATGACGGTTTTCCAATGGGAGAGCGATTTGTACTGCCTAAAAATTTGGCCGTCAGACAGATGGATGAAAGTCAGATTTCGATTGCAGGTGATATAGTCCATATCGTCCACAGAAATGAATATTTCAGCATTGTCCGGCATGGAGACTATGAGCTGGCTGCGTTTTCTTGATAGCGCTTTCTCTTTGTTAATAAGCGACTTGCAGACAAATTCATAGATTCTTAGAATGAAGAAGAAAGTGTAGAAGGCGGCGTTCCTCAGAAAAACCAGAATGAAGACAGACAGTATGCTCAATTTCACAGAAGGAACGCCAACAGCCGTGAAGGTGTCGAATAAATAGCTGTATATCAAGCATATTTCCAACAGTGCGGATGCCGCCACCACGGCTGACGAAGCAATCCAAAACAGCAGGAACCTTGCTTTTTCGAAGAGTTTTGGAATGAGGACGAACCATCCGATATAGACCGCCGCCATTAAAAACACAGCCGAAATATATTCATACTGAACATGTTGCGGGTCAATAGGGCGGAGATAGGAATAATGCGCGAATATCCACAGTACGGCCACCCAGAAAAGCGTATGGAATGCCACCTGAATAGAGTTTTCCTTTTTCATAAACACAGGATTTTGAGTTGCAAAGGTAGCACCAAAAATGGATTTTATACCGCCAACTTCAAAAAAAACGTCCTTTTTCAGCTTTTTTTCGTGAGGCCGTTACGGACTTTCCAAAATTTCGTATTTTTGGAGAGCAAAAATCAAAAAATATGAAAAGAATTATTACAATTTCGCTTGCTGTCATGTTGATTATGACAAACTAGATTACAATTCATCAAAAATCATAAATTATGAAAAGAATTTTGCCGATCATTTGCCTTCTTGTTCTATTGTTGTGCTCTTGTAACAAAGAGAAAAATGTTCAACCAGAAGTGAAATTTTATGTGGACGGTACGGAATTGCTTACAGACACGCTCTATCCATCCTTGAATTCGTATGTCGAGGTTAAAATTGTTTCCCTAAGACCCAACGGCAATAGTGACTATTCTTGGAGAAGCATAAACGGCTTCCCCATCAATTTGAGAAGTGATTATGCCAATCTCCAAATCATTTCATTTGAACCTCTTTACGACATGAACGGCATCCGCGAGGTTGCAGAGTTTAGAATGCTGTTCAATGATACGATCTATCAGGTGGGCGACCATTATAAGTTGAAAGTCTATTGCGGTGATATGTACGAACGCACGTTGGATTTTATCATCGTTTCGAAATAATCGTTAAATCAAAAATATCCATAAGTTATGAAAAAAGTATTCTATTTAGCATTTATTGGACTTGTTTTGCTGTTCACCTCTTGCGATGATAAGCCAACAACGGTGACGCCTGGGACTCGCTTTTACGTCGAAGGACAGGAAATTGTTAACGACACATTGGAAGTCCCGCTGAATTCCTATCAAGAAATACGTATTATTTCATATTCTCCCAATTTTGTTTCTTATAGTACTGGCTATTTTGGAATAACATACACGTGGAGACGTATCAACGAATATCCCACATATCTGACGGCCAATTCACAAAATTTAGTGATATTGTCCAATGAACAATCTGAAGGAACCAAGGAGGTTGCAGAGTTCAGAATGCTGTTCAGCGACACAATATATCAGGTAGGCGACCTTTACAAGTTGAGAGTCCAATTCTGCGACTACGAGCGCACGCTGAATGTTGTAGTGCGGTAAATAGTAGAGACGTGGCGCACACCGTCTCTACGCAAACAAACACCATCGACGTGACGCACCTGCCCGCCGGCCTGTATTTCGCTCGCATCCGGACAGGCAACGGCGTGGTGACGAAACGGTTTGTGAAACGGTAATGTTGGGGCGAAAATTTTTTCGCCCCCTATTGGGAGCAGACGAATATATAAAAAACGGAGTCATATTCCATAAATTTTAATAAAAAACGGAGTTGTATTCCGTTTTTTTGTATTTTTGCCCAAAATTCAAGTGGTTATGATAACACGTTTTTTAACAGCGGAAACATTTGAAAATGAGAGTTATTTCTTGTTTGGTTCAAGACAAACCGGTAAGTCAACATTATTGTTCAACTTGTTTCCTAAGGCAATATTTTACGATTTGCTTGAAAACAATACTTATGAACGTCTGCAACGCAATCCCTCTTTGCTGCGGCAAGACTTGGAATTGTATGAGAGCGGAACACTTGTCATCATAGATGAAGTGCAGATGATTCCTCAATTGTTAAATGAAGTGCAGTGGCTGATAGTGCGTAAAGGTATTCGCTTCATTTTAAGCGGTTCCAGCGCTCGCAAATTGCGGAGAAGTGGAGTGAATATGCTTGGAGGAAGAGCGATTTGGATTAGTTTCTATCCTTTTACAAGTGCTGAAATACCTGATTTTGATATTATTAAAGCGGTAAACCAAGGTATGTTGCCTCGACATTATCTATCTTCTTCAAAAGATTATTGGGACAAATTGCAAGCGTACGTTTCTATTTATTTACGTGAAGAAATTAAGGCAGAATCTCTGGTGAGGAATTTGTCAGCTTTTAACCGTTTTCTTGAAGTGGCCGCGATTACAGATGGCGAGATGGTCAACTACAACAACATTGCTCAAGATTGTGGCATAGATGCCAAAACGGTAAAAGAATATTTTGCCATATTAGAGGAAACACTCGTGGGCTATAGGGTTCCCGCTTACACAAAAGTGGTTCGTCGCAAGTTGAGACAGTCGCCTAAATTCTATTTCTTTGATGTCTCAATTCCCAATTACTTATTAGGCCGCAAATCCCTTCAACCTGGTTCTGACGATTTTGGACATGCCTTCGAACATCTTGTCATTCAGGAGCTTATAGAATATTTAGGATACAACAAAATTGAAAATGCGTTGTCATTTTGGCGCAGTTACAACGGTTATGAGGTGGATGCCGTATTGGGTGACGCCGCAGTCGCTATAGAGATAAAATCTTGCCAGGAAGTGCAATCCAAGCATCTTCGAGGTTTGAAGGCATTCAAAGAAGAACATCCTGATGCGCGGTTGATAATGGTTTCCCTTGACCCTAATCCCCGATTGTTCAATGGAGTTGAAATTATGCCTGTCAAGTACTTCCTTGAGCAGTTATGGCAAAAGAGGTCCATATTCTAAAATGAATTTAGAAACCACCACGGGAAAGTTTGTCTCCTGACGTAAATTGTAAATTATTTCACATTTTTACTATCTTTGCAGATTTGAAAAAAATAACTTTTTATAGATGAAATATACTGAATATAAAGGACTTAATCTTCCTGGAATTGGGGAAGAAATGAGAAAACAGTGGGAAGACAAGGATGTCTTCGCCAAAAGTTTATCCACCCGCGAAGGTCACGAACGCTTTATCTTTTTTGAAGGACCCCCTTCTGCCAACGGTATGCCGGGCATCCACCACGTGATGGCCCGTACCATTAAGGACATCGTCTGCCGCTACCAAACCCTTACCGGCAAATATGTAGGCCGCAAGGGCGGTTGGGACACACACGGTCTGCCCGTGGAACTCGGCGTTGAAAAGACACTCGGCATCACCAAAGAGGACATTGGCAAAAGTATTTCCGTAGAAGATTACAACAAGGCCTGCCGTCAGGAAGTCCTGAAGTTCAAAGACCGTTGGGACGAACTGACCCAGAAAATGGGCTACTGGGTTGACCTCGAGCACCCGTATATCACGTTCGACAACAAGTACATCGAAACCGTGTGGTATCTCCTTTCCGAACTCTACAAGAAAGGGTTGCTTTACAAGGGCTATTCTATCCAGCCGTATTCTCCGGCTGCCGGCACCGGCCTCAGTTCACACGAACTCAACCTGCCGGGCTGCTATCGCGACGTGAAGGATACCACCTGCACTGGCCAATTCAAAGTTAAGAAAGAACAAAAAGTGGCATTGCCGTTCGGCCTCACCGAAGTGCCCGACAATTTCTACTTCCTGGCTTGGACAACCACACCGTGGACACTGCCTTCCAACACGGCATTGGCGGTGGGTCCGAAAATCAAATACAACCTCATCGAAACTTTCAATCCGTATTCCGGCGCGCCCGTGAAAATCGTGATGGCCAACAGCTTGGTCAATACCTATTTCAAAGCCGAATGGGCTGAACTGCCGTTTGAAGAGTACAAGCCCGGCGACAAGAACATCCCTTACCGCATTTTGGGTGAGGAAGTGGGCCAAAACCTCGTGGGTCTGGAATACGAACAGCTGATTCCATATATGACGCCCGAAGCTGGTGCCTTCCGCGTTATCCCTGGCGACTACGTCACTACGGAAGATGGTACGGGTATCGTCCATATCGCGCCGACCTTCGGTGCCGACGATAAACGCGTGGCCAACGACGCCGGCATCCCGCCGATGATCGTCATCGACAAAAACGGACAAACCTGCCCGATGGTCGATAAAACGGGTAAGTTCTTCAAGATTGAAGATATGGACGACGAGTTCGTCACGAACCACGTCAATGTGCCGTTGTATTCTACCGTGGCTGGCCGCTTCGTGAAAGAGGCCTACGAAAAAGAAGACGAAAAATCCAATGAATCTTTGGATATCTTTATCTGCCTGTGGCTCAAACAGGAAGGCAAAGTTTTCAAGATAGAAAAACACACGCACAACTATCCGCACTGCTGGCGTACCGACAAACCGGTGCTCTACTATCCGCTGGATTCCTGGTTCATCAAAACCACCGCTTACCGCGAGCGTATGATCGAACTCAACAAGACCATCAAGTGGAAACCGGCAGCTACGGGTTCCGGCCGTTTCGGCAACTGGCTCGAAAACCTCGTCGATTGGAACCTTTCCCGTTCTCGTTTCTGGGGCGTTCCATTGCCAATCTGGACCACCGAGGACAAGAAAGAGCAAATCTGCATCGGCTCTGTCGAGCAGTTGGTGGGCGAAATCGAGAAGTCTATCAAGGCCGGCTTTATGACGGAAAATCCGTACAAAAACTACAGAATCGGTGACATGAGCAGTGAAAACTACGATGGCATCGACCTGCACAAACCCTATATCGACACCGTGATTTTGGTTTCTCCGTCGGGCAAGCCGATGACGCGCGAAAGCGACCTCATCGATGTATGGTTCGACTCCGGCTCTATGCCGTACAGCCAATTGCACTATCCGTTCGAAAACAAGGAGTTCTTCGAAAAGAACTTCCCGGCAGACTTCATCGCCGAAGGCGTTGACCAAACGCGTGGCTGGTTCTTCACCTTGCACGCCATTGCCACGATGCTGTTCGACAGCGTGGCTTACAAGTCTGTGATTTCCAACGGCCTCGTGCTCGACAAACAGGGCAACAAGATGTCCAAACGTCTCGGCAACGCCGTGGATCCGTTCGAAGTATTGAAGAAATACGGTCCGGATGCCACCCGCTGGTATATGATTACCAACGCTTCGCCTTGGGACAACCTCAAGTTTGACGAAGCCGGCATCGGTGAAGTACAACGCAAGTTCTTCGGCACGCTGTACAATACCTACAACTTCTTCGCAATGTACGCCAACATCGATGGCTTCACTTACAAGGAGGCCGACATCCCGTTCGAAAAACGTCCGGAAATCGACCGTTGGATCCTCTCTGAATTGAACACCTTGGTAAAACACTGCCAAGAAAACTATATCGACTACGAACCTACGAAGGTGGGTCGTGAAATCCAAGACTTTGTGGATGCATACCTCAGCAACTGGTACGTGCGCTTGTGCCGTCGCCGTTTCTGGAAGGGCGAATACACGGAAGACAAGATCTCCGCATATCAGACCTTATATACCTGTATGGAAACCATCGCCAAGATTGCCTCCCCAATAGCGCCGTTCTTCATGGACAAGCTCTATCTGGATTTGAACACCATCACGGGTCGCGAGCCGTACGAATCCATCCACTTGGCTTCCTATCCGGAAGTTCACGAAGAGCTGATTGACAAGGCACTGGAAGAAAGAATGCAGTTGGCACAGCAGTTCTGCTCTATGATTCTCTCCTTGAGAAAGAAGACGAACTTGAAAGTGCGCCAGCCGCTGGCCAAGATTATGATCCCGTTTATGGACGAGCGCTTCAAACAGCAGATTTCCCTCGTTCAGGATTTGATTTTGCACGAAGTCAACGTCAAGGAACTGGTATTTGTCAGCAACGAAGACGGTGTCTTTGTAAAACGTATCAAGCCTGATTTCAAGAAATTGGGACCGAAGTACGGCAAGATTATGAAGTTGGTGGCTGCCAAGATCACCGCTTTCTCACAAGCCGAAATCGCGCAAATCGAGAAGGACGGCAAGATTGCGTTCGACATTGAAGGCCAGCCGGTGGAAATCACCGTGGACGACGTCGAAATCCAAGCTCAGGACATTCCGGGCTGGGTGGTAGCAAACCAAGACGCTTTGACTGTGGCTTTGGATATCGAAGTCAGCGAAGAGCTGAAGAACGAAGGTTATGCCCGCGAATTTGTAAAACAGGTTCAGACCTACCGTAAGGAGAACAACTTCGAAGTTTTGGACCACATTCAAATCACGGTAGCCGAAGATGCTGCGGTGACGCCGGCTTTGAAAGCTTTCGAAAGCTACATCTGCAACGAAACCCTCTGTACTTCATTGACCATTGCTGAAAAGGTTGACAATGCTGTCGAGTTGGATTTGGAAGATGTGAAGTTGCAAGTGGTGATCAGCAAGCAATAGTGATCAAAAGATTGTTGGAAATGCAGAGATTTCCGAACAAAATTTTTAGTTCATTATAGAAAACATAAAAATAAAGTATGTCCGAATACAAAGACGATAATATTATCACCCTGAATTGGGACGAGCACATTCGCACCCGCCCCGGTATGTATATCGGCAAGGTCGGTGACGGCTCGGCCCATGACGATGGCATCTATGTGCTTTTGAAAGAAGTCATGGACAATGCCATTGACGAATTTATGAACGGTTACGGCAAGGCCATCGACATCACTATCAAAGAGAAACGAGTGACCGTGCGTGACTATGGCCGTGGTATTCCTTTGAATAAGGTGGTGGATTGCTATTCCAAGATGAACACAGGACGTAACTTCAAAGGAGACTTCGCCTCCATCGGTATGAACGGCGTCGGTGTGAAGGCTGTGAATGCTTTGTCTACCAGCCTGTTTGTGCAGAGTGTCCGTGACGGGCAGGCCAAAAGAGCCGAGTTTTCCAGTGGCAAGCTTATCAAGGAATACCCTATTGAGCCGACGGATGAGAAAAACGGCACCATGGCCTCTTTCCTTCCTGATGACTCTATCTTCGAGAATTTCGAATGGTACACCGACTATATTGAAAACCTGCTCTGGAACTATGTCTATTTGAACCGTGGTCTGACCATCAATTTCAATGGAAAGAAGTTCTATTCCAAGAACGGTTTGTTGGACTTGCTGAACAAGAAGACGGGCGAAGACAGAATGTACGAGCCCATTTATTTGAAAGACGATCTTTTCGAATTTGCCATGGTGCATACCAATCGCAAATACGGTGAAGAGTACTATACGTTTGTCAACAGCCAGTACACGGAGCATGGCGGCACACACCAACAGGCCATGCGAGAGGCCATTGTGAAGACGTTCCGTGATTTCTACAAAAAGGATTTCGAACCCAGTGACATTAGAAATTCCGTGGCGGCCACGATGTCCGTCAAGGTGAAGGACCCGATATTCGATTCCCAGACCAAGACAAAGTTGGGTTCTGTGTACATGGAGCCCGGCGGGCAGACGGTCAGAAACTATGTCAACGACGTGATAGGTCGTCTTTTGGATAACTATTTACATCAGCACCAAGAAGTTGCGGATGTTATTTTAAAGAAAATCCAGGAGGCTGAGAAAGAGCGTACGGCCATTGCCGCGCTGAAAAAGCAGTCCAAGGAGATCCAGAAGAAAGTCAGTTTGCACAACAGCAAGCTGCGTGACTGCCGTTATCATTTCAACACCAACGATCCGCGAGGTTTGGAGACGATGATTTTCATCACGGAGGGTGACTCCGCATCCGGTTCCATCACGCAGTCGCGTGACGCCAACACGCAGGCAGTGTTCAGTTTGATGGGCAAGCCCGCGAACATCATCAAGACCAAGAGTGCCATTTACGAAAACAAGGAGTTGAGCCTCTTGCAGGCCGCTTTGAATTTGGAAGACGGATTGGACGGATTGCGTTATAACAACATCATCATTGCAACCGATGCCGATGTGGATGGTATGCACATCCGTCTGCTGTTGATGGCCTTCTTCATCCAGCTGTTCCCGGACGTGGTGAAGTCGGGTCACGTGTATGTGCTGCAGACGCCGCTGTTCCGTGTTCGCAACAAGCAGAAAACGGTCTATTGTTACTCTGAAGAAGAGAAACAGAAGGCTGTGAAGAAGCTCGGTGGCAAGCCTTTTATCACCCGATTCAAAGGTTTGGGTGAGATTTCGCCGTCGGAATTCAAGAATTTCATCGGAAAATCAATCCGTCTGGAACCGGTGGTCTTGGATCCGAAAAGCAACATAGATGCCACCATAGAATACTATATGGGTAAGAATACTGTTGAAAGACAGCAGTTTATCATGGAAAATTTGCGTGAGGAGATTGATAATTTTTCTGAAGAATCGTAATAAGATTCAGAAATTTAAACTTTTCAACAAAAATTCGTTCGTTAAAAATCCGTTTAAAAACTGAATCGGTAAAAAAAAGTGTATTTTTGCACGCTCTAAAATAGAAGCAAATCAATTTTATTATAAATCAAAATCCAAAAAAAATGAAAAAACTTTATGCTTTAGTTGCTTGTATGCTCGTAGCATCTTTCTGCTTCGCTCAGATCGCTCCGAAACAAGCTCATTCATTCGATGGTAAGAGAATGATTGCTCCCACAATGAAACATCAACTCAACGCCAAATCTGGCGCAGCCGAAGGTTGGTTGTACTACCCGGCAGTTCTCGAAAACTACTGGGGTGTTGAAACAACATTGGAAGCTTATCCGATGCAGTATGACTCCCTCGGTTATTTTGGTTCAGAATCAAAATCTTATTGGCATCCTAATGTACACGGTTGGTGCCAAACATTTGACTTCATCGGTATTACTGATGAAGATGGCATTCTTCACAACATTTATGAAGAAGGTTCTATCGAAGGCGATATGTCTTTCCTTCACACACCTTCCTTCACCATTGACTCCATCGTTATCTTAGGTGGTTATTTCCGTGGTGCTAACGTTCCTTCTACTATGAAGGATACTATCATCATCGGTTTCTTGACAGACATGTCAGAAGATGACCTCAGCGGCCTCACAGTCGGTGGTGAACCGTTCATGAGCTTCTATCCTATTGAATATGATATGGCAACTGGCGTTCAAGCTAATGCTGTTGTTTACAAATTCCCCATCGGTGAAGAAAATGTTTCTCTTGAAGAAGATGACAGCTACTATTCTGCTGACCTCCAATTCCCGATCAACTTGACAAACGTTACTGGTAAAGTTTGGAACGTTGCTTACACTTTCAAACAGGGTTACAATGTTGATGCAACAAGCATTCTCTATGGTGATGACAACAGCTACTTCTACGCTTGGTTACGCAAAGACCCGCGTGCTGGTTACTCTCCATTCGACGCTTCTGGCAGCCCTGTTACTTTTGCTGACCACTTGGTTAACGCCAATATGGGTGGTTGCGCTGATGACGACGTAAGATACAACCTCACTGATCCTTCTTCTTGGGCATACGGTATCTATACACCGAATCCTTTCTGGGCTGATTTCCACTATCCGTTCATCGAACTCAAAGTTTCTTGCGATGCTTGCGAATTCGTAGGTGTTGAAGAAATGGAAAAAGAAAACATCACAGTTTGCCCGAACCCTGCAACAAGCTCCTTCAGAGTTAACCTCGTTGGTAGCGAAAAAGCTAACATCCAACTTTTCAACCTCGTTGGTCAACAAGTTTACAGCGACGTTGCTACAGACATCGCAACTGTTAACGTTTCTAACTTGAAAGCTGGTGTTTACATGTTGAAGGTTTCTCAAAACAACAAAGTTTACACATCTAAAGTTATCGTTAAATAATTTTAGTCTGCAATATTGAAAAAGGAGGCTGTTTTCGCAGCCTCCTTTTTTTTACGTCCTTTTTCTCAAAATCGATAATCCAAAAACAAGCTGAGCATCCGCAATTATCGCATTATCAATTGTCGCATTCTCACATTAATTTTGTATTTTTGCCGCCCTTAAAACAGTTTCATAAGTTCATAAGTTAAAAGCATATAAAGATGGCAGAATTATCCGAACAAGAACAAATTCGACGCAACTCGTTGAATGAATTGAAAAAATTAGGCATCAACCCTTACCCGGCTGCCTTGTATGAGGTCAATGCAACATCCGCTGAAATCCACAGCCAGTTCCCAGACGACAACACCCTGTTCCAGAATGTCAGTATTGCCGGCCGTATTATGAGCCGACGTATTATGGGCGCCGCAAGTTTCGTGGAATTGCAAGACTCATACGGACGCATTCAACTTTACATCAAACGTGACGAGATCTGTCCGGATGAAGATAAAACGATGTACAACACCGTTTTCAAACGCCTTTTGGATATTGGTGACATTGTTGGCGTTACCGGTTTCGTTTTCGTAACCCAAATGGGTGAGATTTCCATCCATGTCAAGAGTCTGACCGTGCTCAGCAAGAGCCTTCGTCCGCTGCCTATCGTGAAGGAAAAGGACGGCCAAGTATTTGACGCATTCCAAGATCCTGAACAACGCTACCGTATGCGCTATGTCGACCTCATTGTCAATCCGCAGGTGCGCAAGGTCTTTGAGCAAAGAGCCACCATCGTCAACACAATGCGAAACTATTTCAACGAGCAAGGATATCTCGAAGTGGACACGCCTGTTTTGCAAAGCATCCCCGGTGGCGCCGCCGCCCGTCCTTTCATCACGCATCATAATGCACTTGATATTGACCTGTATTTGCGTATTGCCAACGAATTGTATCTGAAACGTCTGATTGTTGGCGGATATGCCGGCGTGTACGAGTTCAGCCGTAACTTCCGCAATGAGGGTATGGACCGCACCCACAATCCGGAGTTCACCTGCATGGAAATATATGTCGCCTACAAGGACTATAATTGGATGATGACGTTTGTGGAGAATATGCTGAATCGTATAGCTATGACCTTGCACGGCACTACAAAGGTGAACGTATGGGGCAACGAAATCGACTTCAAAGCTCCCTTCCGCCGCGTCCCGATGTGCGAACTCATCAAAGAGGAAACGGGCTATGAGGTGGCCGATATGGACGAACAACAACTGCGCGAAACCTGCCAGAAGTTAGGCGTGGAAATTGACGACACTATGGGCAAGGGCAAACTCATTGACGCTATTTTTGGCGAAAAATGCGAACACAAACTCATTCAGCCTACCTTTGTGACGGATTATCCTATCGAGATGTCTCCTTTGTGCAAGCGCCATCGCAACAATCCGAATTTGACAGAGCGCTTCGAACTGTTTGTCAACGGCAAGGAACTGGCCAATGCGTACAGCGAATTGAACGACCCGATTGATCAGCTGGGACGTTTCCAAGAGCAGCTGCGCCTGAGCGAAAAGGGTGATGACGAGGCAATGTTTATCGATATGGACTTTGTGCGTGCTTTGGAATACGGTATGCCTCCAACATCCGGTATGGGCATCGGCATCGACCGTTTGGTTATGATGATGACGGGCGAGCAAAGTATTCAGGACGTGCTGCTTTTCCCGCAAATGAAGCCCGAAAAGAAGGTAGAAACCAGCAAGGACGAAGATTTCATCGCCTTGGGTATGGATGCCGCTTGGATTCCCGCATTGAAGAAACTCAACATCCTTACTGTCGACCAATTGAAACAGGCCAACCCGAACAAGCTGTTGAACGACCTCGGTGGTATGCGCAAAAAGCTCAAATTAGACGTTCCCGCTGCGACTTTGGACGTAATCAAAGGCTGGATGGGAATCGAATAATAAGCGAAAATTAGGGGCTGCAACAAAACAAATCACTGTATATTAAACGTTTGCCGATTTGGATGCGAAATATGCGGAAGATTTAAAAAAAAGTGTATTTTTGCGCCCGCTAAGCCGAAGTGGCGGAATAGGTAGACGCGTTGGTCTCAAAAACCAATGAGGTAACACTCGTGCCGGTTCGATCCCGGCCTTCGGTACTCACTAAAGACGATGCATTGCACCGTCTTTTTTTGTGGAAGCAAAACAGGGTAAATCGTAAGCAAATAGGGAAGGGGGCGATTTTTTTTGCCTCATCCTTTTTAATATATGTTTGACTAATTTCAGGCCTCCAAGCCCATTTTCCCCAAGCCCGACAGCTAATGGCTAAAAGCTAAAGGCTAACAGCCAACATTATCGTTATTTTTGTATTTTTGCGCGTTTTAAAATAGGCATATTGTGAAAACGTTAGAGCAAGAATTTCAAGCAGTTCTGGCTGATAAAAAGCCGGCGAATCTTTATGAACCCATCTCCTATATTCTGATGCAGCCGGGTAAGCGCCTGCGCCCGCAATTGGTCCATATGGCTGTTGATCTCTTCGATGGAAGTTACGAACAGGCGCAGTTGTTGGCCTCCGCCTTCGAAATGCTGCACAATTTCACCCTTATCCATGATGATATTATGGACATGGCCCCGATTCGTCGCGGCAAAGCCACCGTCTATAAGAAATGGAACAGCAATATTGCCATTTTGTCCGGTGACGCCTTGGCCATTATGGCCTTCCAACAGCTGCTGAAGTTGGATTGCGACAACCAGATCGTGATAGACATTGCCAAAGTCTTTTCGGAAACCTCTTTGGAAATCTGCGAAGGTCAGCAGTTCGATTTGGATTTTGAAACGCAGAAAACAGTCACGATTGACGAATATATCAACATGATTCGTCTTAAGACCGCTGTCATGTTCGCGGGCTGTCTGAAAGCCGGCTCCATCCTCGTCAGTGCCGATGCTGAAAGCCAGCAGGCCTTGTACGATTTCGGCATCGATTTGGGCATTGCGTTCCAGTTGGCAGACGACAATTTGGACGTTTATGCGGATGTGGCTACTTTCGGGAAAACCGTCGGGGGCGATATCCGTGACAACAAGAAGACATTTCTTTACCTCAAAGCTTTGGAATTGGCTTCTGCTGAGCAGAAACAGCAGTTGCAGCAATGGTTCTCCACTCCCACTACGGATTTCGAAGGAAAATACGAAGCCGTCAAGCAGATTTTCGATGACTTGGGCGTGAGAAAAGTGACAGACGATGAGGTTTTGCGCTATGTCAACAAGGCGCTTGCCGATTTGGACAGAGTGCATGCCGGCGAAGAAAAGAAGAAAGCCCTGCATGACTTGGCTGTCAAATTGATAAATCGCGAAAAATAAATCGTTTTGCAGGAGAGGAAAAGGTACTATATTGTCTTGGTGGCTATAGGTCTATTGGCCGTGGTCTATCTTGGTCGGATTTTTTCTATCCAGGTTATGAATAAAACCTACAAGGATAAAGCCGAGCAGAACGCCATGCGCTATATTACCGAGCATCCTGCGCGCGGGTTGATTTACGACAGGAACGATTCCCTGTTGGTATACAATGATGCCGCCTACGATTTGATGGTGGTGCCCAACGAATTGCGCGAATTCGACACTGCCGAGTTGTGCCGTGTGTTGGAACTTACCAAAGAACAGGTTGTTAAGAAGATAGAGAAAGCCACCAAGTATTCCAAGATTTTGCCGTCGTTGTTCGAGCAACAGATATCCAAAGAAGACTACGGCTATCTTCAGGAGAAGATGTATGAGTTTCCAGGTTTCTTCGTGCAGAACAGAACGTTGCGTTCCTATCCGAATCCCATTGCCGCGCATATTTTAGGTTATGTGAGTGAGGTGGGCGAGCAGGATATGGAGAATGATCCCTACTATCAGATGGGAGACTACATCGGCAAGAGCGGCATTGAGAAGGCCTACGAATCGGTATTGCGCGGCGTCAAGGGCAAGCGCGTGGTGCTGGTGGACGTGCACAATCGCGAGATGGGCAGTTACGACAACGGCTCCGAGGATATTGTCGCCGTGCCGGGAACCTCTATTTGGAGCACCTTGGATATGAAGTTGCAGCGCTATGGCGAGGAACTCATGCAGAACAAGCGCGGCAGTATCGTGGCTATAGAGCCCAAGACGGGTGAGATCCTCTGCATCATCTCGTCACCGAGTTACGACCCGAATCTGTTGGTTGGCAAGGCGCGTCCGAAGAATTACGGCGAACTGCTGAATGACCCGAAAAAACCTTTGTTCAACCGTGCCCTCATGGCCAGTTACCCGCCGGGTTCCACGTTCAAGTTGGCAAATGGTCTGATAGCCCTTCAGGAGGGTATCATCACACCGGGAACGGTGTACTCCTGTTCTGGCGGCGGTTATCACATCGGCAGCCACACCGTGCACTGCCATAACTGCGGCGGTCTGAACATTTACACAGCCATCCAACGCTCCTGTAACACATTTTTCTGTCGTGCCTATTACAACATTTTGTCTAATAGAAAGAAATACAAGAATATAAGGGAAGCCTATAATGCTTGGTTAGGCTATATGGAGTCTATGGGCTTTGCTCAAAAGTATGAAACAGACCTGCCTTACGAGTTGAAGGGCAGTATTCCGTCTGCGGATTATTTCGACAAGAAGTACAATCACAGTTGGAACGGTAACACCGTGGTATCCATGGGCATTGGCCAGGGTGAGGCGGCTGTAACGCCCTTGCAGATGGCCAACATGTTGGCGGTTATTGCCAACCGCGGCTACTACATCAAGCCGCACGTGGTGAAAGCCATCGGGCGCAAAGACAGTTTGATTACACAATACAGTGAAAAAATATACTCCAAAATCGACAAACAGCACTTCGGCACGGTTTTGCAGGGCATGAAGCAAGTCGTCACGGCCGGTACGGGCCGGGGGGCGCAGATTCCCGGCATCGAAGTGGCGGGCAAGACGGGTACTGCACAGAACCCGCACGGCGCTGACCACTCCGTGTTCGCTTTGATTGCTCCGGCGGACAATCCCAAGATTGTGATTTTCTGCCTCGTGGAGAACGGCGGTTTCGGTGCCAATGTGGCCTGCCCGATTGCCAGCCTTCTGGCCGAGCAGTATCTTACCGGAGAAGTGAAACGTGAAGATTTGGAACGTCGAATGAAAGAAATGGTGTTAAGATAAATGTACGGAAGCGACTTACATAGAAGTTCTAAAGGTTTTGATGCACGCCTGCTGATTTACTACCTCTCCTTGGTAGTGATTGGCTGGATTACCATCTATTCTACGTGCTATACCCCGGAAGGGCCGAATGCCATTTTCGATTTTTCCCAAGCCTATGGCAAACAGCTGATTTGGATTGGAACATCCATCTTGCTGGCCACCGCTATTTTATTGATAGATACCAAAATCATACAGCACTACGCCTATCATTTCTACTTTATCTGCCTGATTTTAATGATATTAGTCTTGTTTATAGGTACCGAGATCTCCGGTGCCAAGGCTTGGATTAAAATCGGGGAGTTCAGTATTCAGCCCACGGAGTTTATGAAAGTGGCCACCGCTTTGGCGTTGGCCAAGTTCTTCAATGAGGGCAAGACGTCGGTGGAAAAGCGCTACGGGTGGCTTATTGCGGTGGGTATTATCTTCGTGCCCGTGCTGATTATCATGATGCAGCACGATGCCGGATCCGCCTTGGTATTTGCCTCATTCATCATTCTGTTCTATCGTGAGGGACTGAGTGCCGCCTTCCTGGTGCCCTGCCTCATTGCCGCCTTCCTGGCGGTCTTCACGCTTAAATTCAATGAAACATACGCCGTCGCCCTGCTGACCTTGGTCTATATCATCTTCATGATAAAAGACAGAACCCAACGCAAGAAAATGCGCCGCAACACCATCGTCTTTGCAGTCAGCATCCTCTTTGTCTTTTCTGTCAACATGTTATACGAAAATGCTTTCGAGCCGCACCAAAAAGAGCGTATCGATACCATTTTCGGTAAAACTTCCGACCCTAAGGGCGCCGACTTCAACCTGAACCAGTCTAAGATTGCCATCGGCTCAGGCGGTTTCTTCGGAAAGGGCTATTTGAAAGGCACACAGACGAAGTTGAAATTCGTGCCCGAACAGAGTACGGACTTTATCTTCTGTGCTATTGGCGAAGAGTGGGGCTTCATGGGTACGTTGGTCGTCTTCGGCCTCTTCATGGCCTTGATTATGAGGATACTGACGTTGTCGGAAAAACACCGAGCGCCGTTTGCCCGCTACTATGGATATGGAATTGCGGGCATCCTGACGGTTCACTTCTTCATCAACATCGGTATGACTATCGGCTTAGTGCCTATTATCGGTATCCCGCTGCCGTTTATCAGCTATGGCGGTTCCTCCCTTTGGTCTTTTACCACAATGTTGTTCATCTTTGTTAAACTGAATGATAATTAATCTGATATGAAAAAGATAATTGCAATATTACTGTTGGTGGCGGTCACATTTCCATTGTTGGCTCAGAGCAGTTTGGCAGGCGAGAAAACCATCTTGTTCCTGATACCGTTTTATTCCAACAAATATGACAGCCAGGCTTTGTCCGGTGTGAAGGACTGTGACGATTTGAAAACTATCGGGGCTTTCCAACTGATGGGTTTCTGGGCTGGTGCGCAGGTGGCCTTAGATGAGTTCAATGCTGAAAATGTGCACTTGAATATCATTGTCAAAGATATCACAGACAGTGAGACAAAACTACGTTCCATTATGGAAAACAAGGCGCTGATGCAAAAGGTTGATTTGATTGTCGGCCCGTTCTTTAGCAAACAGTTTGCCATCGCGGCCCAGTATGCCAAGACTTATAAAATACCCATTGTCAATCCATTTACCACAAGGACGGATATCTTAAAAGACAATGAATATGTGTACAAACTAATGCCGACGTTGGAAACACGTGCTTCCACGGTGGCCTTTATGGCCGACATGTATCCCAAGCATCAGATTATTCTCTATGCAGATTCCGCAAAGAGCGCCAAGGAGTATGAGGCATATGTCAACTATTTCAGAACCAATCATATCGATTTCAAGACTGTGTCGTTGCAAAAACCCATTGTGCCGGCTTTGCAGCCCGACTGCCAGAACATCGTGGTGGTGCTTACCAGTGAATCCGCCAAGATGCTCATGATGTCCCGTGACTTGATTTTCAAATCCAATCTGGATAATCTAACATTAATCGTTCCGGAAGACTGGCTCAATGTAACTACTTATGATATTGAATATTATTCTAAATTAAACATCCACTTCTTCTCTTATTATTATGTAGATAATAAAAATGAAAAAGTGCAGGTGTTCATTCACGACTATACTTCGAAGTTCAACACGCCGCCGACACTGGATGCCTTTTCCTACCAAGGCTACGATGTCACGCGCTATTTTGTTTCCGCGCTCTTTAACGACATGGACCTCGATCGTGTGAAAACCGAAACCATAGGTTATCATTTCAGTTTCGACAAAGTAGCGAATGGTGGTTATGAAAACATCAATGCGCCGTTTTTGCAGGTGAAGGATAACGAAATCGTGCCCGCGGAATTTTAATGATGAAGAGATGAAACGATGAAGGGATTGACGGAGGCGCTCATTCCCCTTCTTTTAGAAGGGGTGCCCGAAGGGCGGGGTAGTGAGATGAAATGATGAAACGATAATCCGGTAGAGGCGCGCCAGAGCCAAGGCGAAACAATGATTATGGTGTGATGAATTGGCGTCGGCACGTCTCATCGATGAAATGATGAAGGGATGAAATGATAATTTGGTGAACCTTATATTAATTTAATACCATGGACAGAATCACCTATTTCGTTGATGTGCTGTTGCCGCTGCCTTTGTCGGCGCTGTTCACCTATCGGGTGCCGCAGGACCTCGAGGGGCAGGTGGCGTTTGGCATGCGGGTGATTGTGCCCTTCGGGCGCAGCAAGCTCTATTCCGGATTGGTGGTTCGCGTACATACGGAGGCCCCGCAGCAGTTGGCCACCAAGTACATCTTGGATGTTATGGATGAGCGAGCTGTGATTTCTGAAAAGCAGTTGAAACTGTGGCAGTGGATGGCCGACTACTACATGTGCGCCTTGGGCGACGTGATGGCTGCGGCGCTCCCGTCCGCCTTGAAACTCGCTTCCGAAACCAAAATCAAACTGCACCCCGACTTCAGCGGGGACGTGACCATCCTGAACGAGCGGGAACTCTGCATTGCGGAGGCTCTTGCCCATCGTGAGGAGATGACCGTCGATGAGGTGGCCAAGACCGTGAATGTGCAGAAAATCATCCCCGTTATCAAATCTTTGGTTGACAAGCATGTGGTGATTACAGACGAGGAAATCCGCAATCCCTACAAGCCCAAGCGCGAGACTGTGATTCGCCTGGCAGACGAGTATGCCGCCGAGCAGCCGTTCATGGCCCTTTTGGACCAGTTGGGCGCTTCGGCACGCACCGCGCCCCAGGCCGACGTGCTGCTTTCCTTCATGATGCAGGCCCGTAAGGAAAAAGGCTACGACTTCACTGCTTCTATCCCGAAAAGCCAGTTTATGGAAGCCAAGGGCGTCACACCATCCAAATTGCAGACGCTGCTGAAGAAGAACATCCTGTTGTCAGAAGAGATCGTGACTTCCCGTTTGGTGGACATCTCTTCGTGTGACCAGGCTGAAAACATACTGCTCTCGGAGGCGCAAAACAGGGCTTTCGAGCAGATACACCAGCAATTCGAAGAACATCCCGTGGTGCTGTTGCACGGTGTGACCGGCAGCGGCAAAACAGAGATTTACATAAAACTCATTGATGAGGTTTTGAAGCAGGGCAAGCAGGTGCTCTATCTGCTGCCGGAAATCGCTTTGACCTCGCAGATTGTCAATCGCCTCCGCAAGTATTTCGGCGAGCGGGTAGGGGTCTATCACTCCCGTTTCAACGAGTACGAGCGGGTGGAAATCTGGAACCGCGTGCTCAACCAGGACAGTGAGGTGACGCAGAAGTACCAGCTCATCTTGGGAGCGCGCTCCGCATTGCTGCTGCCGTACCAGAACTTGGGGCTGATCATTGTGGACGAAGAGCACGACGCCTCCTACAAGCAGCAGGACCCTGCGCCGCGCTATCACGCCCGCGACTGCGCCATCGTGCTCGCCGGCTTGCATAAGGCTCAAACGCTCTTGGGCACGGCAACTCCGTCGTTGGAAAGTTACTACAACGTGGAGCAGAAAAAGTACGGCCTCGTGGAGCTGATGGAACGTTTCGCGCAGAGCAAACTGCCCGACATCTGGGTGGTGAACATGGCGGCGGCCCAGCGCCAAAGAGAGGCTAAGGGCATGTTCTCCAACTTCCTAATCGAGCGAATAGGGGAGGCCTTGGACAAGAAAGAGCAGGTCATCCTGTTCCAAAATCGTCGTGGCTATGCCGTGCGGATGATCTGCCACACGTGCGAAACCATGCCCACCTGCAAGTATTGTGATGTGACGCTGACCTATCATAAGAAGACCAACTTGCTGAAATGCCACTACTGCGGCTATGCCATTCCGGTGCCGAGCGAGTGCCCGCAGTGCCACAGCACCGACATCACAATGAAGGGCTTCGGCACGGAAAAGGTAGAAGACACCCTGGCAGAGCTTTTCCCGCAGGCAACAGTTGCGCGTATGGACCTCGACACCACCCGCTCCAAGAACGCCTATCAGCAGATCATCACGGATTTCGAACAGCACAAGACGGACATTTTGGTTGGCACGCAGATGGTTACCAAGGGCTTGGACTTCGACCGCGTGAGCGTGGTGGGCATCTTGAATGCTGATGCGCTGATTTCGTTCCCGGACTTTCGGGCCTTTGAGCGGGCATACCAATTGTTGGCGCAGGTGAGCGGTCGTGCGGGGCGCAAAGATGTGCCCGGCAAGGTTGTCATCCAGACGTACCAGCCGCAGCATGCCGCTTTGCAGTACGTGGAGACCAACGATTTCCACGCCATGTACGTCAGTCAGATTGCCGAACGCAAGGAGTTCCATTATCCGCCGGTAGCGCGACTGATAAAAATCACGCTCAAGCATGTGGACGAGCAGGTGGTGGGCGCCGCGGCTGCAGCCTTGGCGGTGTCGCTGCGCACTGCTTTCACAGGCTTGGTGCTCGGGCCCGAGGCGCCATTGGTGTCGCGCGTGCAGAACTACTTTCTCCAAGATTTCTGGGTGAAACTGCCCAAAGACAGCACGTTGAATGCCCAAAAGAAGAAACTGCAGCAGATTCTCTCAGAATTCCAACAGCAGAAGGCCTTCAAGTCCGTGCGAGTCGTAGTGAATGTTGACGCCTGAGATGGCTATGTTGGAAAGTTCAAATAAATTTATTTCACACGGGCCTCTGTTTTAATAATAGGGTCTTGTAGTGAACGTTGATGCCTAAGAAATCCGTAGGATTTCAACTGCTGTTGTCTTCCCCATTGCAAATGCACGAAAAAATTAGGCAACTATATACATGTTGACCTAAGTGGCAAGATATGATTTGAATGGTAAATATCATGCTGGCAAAAATTGGCACGTATTCAAAAGTTATGATCTCTTCAGAATCCTTATCAAGACGTTCATCTCACCGTCGGGCCTGCCCGAACGGAGGCACTCATTCCCCTTCTATTAGAAGGGGTGGCTGAAAGCCGGGGTAGTGACATAAACATCACGGCGCAGCCGTACCTTGTTTAAAATCAACATATAAGGATGCTCCGCAAACTTTCGATACCACTACCCCGCCCTACGGGCACCCCTTCTGCGAGAAGGGGAATTTATGGTGGCGCAAAATTTGCTTTTGCGCTATATGTGTGTGGGGAATGACAAGGTGATTATGTTAGATCTGTTTTACTGCCAACACGTATCTATCTTCCTTTTTATTTCAAGAGCTCGGGACAACAGGTATATAGTTCCCAAAAATTAACAATCAATACTTAAAATTATATGTAGGTATATTTTTTTTTTATCTTTGCGGCTCTTTTTTTCTAAACAAACTAAACACTGCAAAATGTTGCCGAGGAATAGTGAGAATATAAGGCAAACGAAAACTCATTCATACGTATATATTTATTTGTAAATACTTTATCAAGAAATAAAGCTTAAACACAATTAACATAATTATTAACCAAATTCTTTTCGTATGAAAAAAATTCTAACACTATTGTTTGCCTTAATGGCATTCATTTTCTGCGCGAAGGCACAGACTTTCCTGAGTGAGGGTTTTGAATCCGGGAATCTCCCTGCCGGTTGGACGATCATCGACAGTGACGGTGACGGAAGCAATTGGTATCCCATATCCAATTATCCAGATTATGCTCACACAGGAAGCGGTTTAATAACCTCTGCATCCTATGCTTCAGTTCCTTTGACTCCAGACAACTGGTTGATTACCCCAGCAATCAATCTTACGGCTGATGCAACATTATCATTTTGGGTTGCCGGTCAGGATCCATCTTGGGCAGCTGAAAACTACAGCGTTTATGTTGCTACCGGCAATACGGTTGCTGACTTTACAGCTACAACTCCTTTGATTACAACTGTTTCATCAGGTGTTTGGGAGCAGAAAACTTTTGACTTGAGTGATTACACAGGCCAAACCGTTTATATTGCTTTCCGCCACTACAATGTTACGGATATGTTCCGTCTCAACCTTGATGATATTACGGTTTTTGCAATGCCCACTTCTCCTACTATTGATGTTGCTCCTTTGACCGTTGACTTTGGCAACGTGATTTTAGGAGATACTTCTGTTAGAACAGTTAATGTGACTGGTTATTTACTTTCTTCAGATATTACGGCTACCACTACGAGCCCATTTGCTTTATCCACAGACGGCCTTACTTTTAACACTACTACCACAATTCCTCAAACTGGCGGTACTTTGTATATCCAATATATTCCTTCTATGTCTGGAGAAGAAACAGGTTCTATTAACTTGTCATCCACAGGAGCCGCCAGTGTAACGGTAACATTGAACGGTTCAGGTTTGGATTGTTCGAACACCACATTGCCTTTGGCTCAAAGTTTTGAAGATGCATCAACTTTGCAATGTTGGAGTGCTGTTTCTATGAGTACGGAAAACGGAATGGGCATTAACAATGAATATGCAAGTGCAGGTTCCCAGTGTTTTCTTTTCAGATCAGATGCTACAGCAACGTCAGGAGATTACAACCAATACCTCATCACACCTGAATTGCCCAATACGGTAAACAAGATGATCACTTTCGATTATTTTCCATATTCCTATTATTTAGAAAGTTTCAAAGTTGGTTATTCCACTACTACAAACGATATCGATGACTTCACCTGGGGTCCGGTTGTTTCCGCTTATGGTACTACTTCTGAGATTTGGACTACTTATGTGAACGATTCAATACCTGCTGACGCCAAATACATCGCTATCAATTATTGTCCTGGTTCTCAACAATATTATATTTTAATTGACAACATTGTGATTTCCGAAGTCACCGACTGTATGCCTCCTATTTCTGTCAATATTTCTAATGTGACACAAAACACAGCTTCTATCGATTGGACACCGTTTGGCGATGAAACCGCATGGTCGGTAGCCGTAGTTGAACAAGGAGGTGATCCGGATTTGGCTACAGCCGAATATGTGACAGCACATCCTTATACAGTTACAGATCTTATGCCTTCAACAACATACGAAGTTTATGTAAGAGCTGAATGTGCAACAGGTAGTGGTAACTGGTCGGCATCTGTTGTTTTCACAACCACACCTGACTGCTCCAATCCTTCTAATCCGCAAGTTACAAGTATCACCGGTACTTCTGCCGTTATTTCTTGGACAGCTGCTCCTTACGGTGTTACCAGCTATACGGTAGAATATGGCGAAGCAGGCAGCGGCAGCACAGACCAAGTGTTTGTTGACAGTGCTACAACTGTTATCCTGACAGGTTTGAGCCCTCAAACGGACTACGAATTCACCATCACTTCCGAATGTAACTCCGCAACCATTACCCCGGCACCAGTTTCCGGTACATTTACTACCGGTTGCTTGGTTGGTGGCGATGTGGTTATTGGCAACGGCACGGAAAGTACATCTTATTATCCGTCTAATAGCTGCTATAAATACAGTACTTCTGAACAGATTTTTACGGCAGCAGAAATAGGCGGAGCCAATACATTGCATTCCGTGTCCTTTGATTGCAATGATCTTGCTTCTTCCCCGACCCGTAACCTCACCATTTATTTGATGCATACGACTCAAATCTCTGCTAATGGCTGGTTGACAATGACGGGCGCTGAACAAGTGTATTCTGGCAACTATACCTTCACTACAGGTTGGAATACCATCAACTTTGATACTACCTTTGCCTATAATGGAACTGACAACCTGGCTGTCATCATTGATGACAATACGGGCTCTTACAGCTGTACCAACTATTTCAATGGACATACAAATTCCAATGGTTCTTCAGCTTATTACTATAGCGATGAAACCAACGTTAATCCGATGTCTCCATCAAATACTCCGAATACAAATTCAGTTAGAGCCAACATCAAGTTCGGTGGCGAATGCGATGAAACTTCTACTTGTGTAACGCCAGTCGTTACAAATTTAGCCTATACGTCCAATGAAGCTACCATTACTTGGTCTCCCGGTTATCAGGAAAGCGCTTGGAACTTGCAGTACAAGACTGTTAATGATACCGCTTGGACAGATGAAGGTTCTGTTTCTTCTCCTTATACTATTTCCAACCTCTTGCCGGATGCTGACTATGAAATCCGTCTTTACTCTGATTGTGGTTCAGAAATGAGTACTCCGGCTGTTATGAATTTCAGAACAGAATGTGCTGCCCTCATTCCTCCATTCACTGAAACCTTCACAGGTTGGGATAATAATCCTTCTGATTGCTGGAACCTTTACTCTGGTTTGGCTTCTTCTGTATTTGCAGGTGGTGCTTTGACTTCTACCACAAGTGGTTGGTATTTCACTAACACAAATGTATTCCCTGTCGGTCACCCGAAAGTCAATGTCTATGGCTCTAGTTGTAACTACTGGCTTGTGACTCCGGCTATTGATTTGACAAATATGGTTGATCCTGAATTGTCCTTTGAACTTGCCTTGACCGATTATAACAATGAAGATCCGATTGAAAGTACAACTGCACAGCAGGATGACAAATTTATGGTTGTCGTCTCTACCGATAATGGCCAGACTTGGAGCCAGTCCAATGCTACCGTTTGGTCCGACCAAGGTTCTGCCAGAGCATATAGCAGCATCAGCAACCAAGGTGAAGATGTGAGCGTTTCTTTGGCTCAATACGCTGGTCAGACCATTATGATTGCTTTCTATGTCGAATCTACCGTTGAAGGTGGTGACAACGACTTGCACATTACCAATGTTCACGTTGGTGAAAGACCTACTTGTCCGAAACCTCAAGTTGTCAACCTTACCAATGCTACTTCATCTTCAATTGAGTTCAGCTGGGTTCCTGCTGGTGACGAAAGCGCTTGGGAATACACTGTCGCTCCTCAAGGTACCACACTTGATTTTGACACTGTTCAATGGATATCCGCATACGACACCTTCGCTGTAATCTCCAACTTGAATGCTAATACGGTTTATACTATTTATGTAAGATCTAATTGTGACAATGGAGACCAAAGCGAACCAAAAACGTTGGATGCAAGAACCGCTTGCGGTGAGATTACTATCCCGTTCTGTGAAGGTTTTGAAAACTATGCTACAGGTTCTACTGCTCCAATTTATTGTTGGACAAGAAGCAACGACTATTCTTCCTCATCCAATTATCCGTACGTTAACACGTATGCTGCAAATGGAACCAAAGGACTTTATTTCTACGGCTCAACTGGCAACTACAATTTGATTGCCACACCTCAAATTGACAACACAGTCAGTTTGAACACCTTGTTAGTATCCTTTAATATGAAGGTCAGCAGCGCAAGCAGTGCAATGGTGGTTGGCGTTATGACAGATCCTACCGATCTTTCCACTTTTGTTGGTATTGATACTGTGACGAATAGTACTGCCGGTGCTTGGGTTTTCGAAGAAGTCTCTTTGAGCTCATATACTGGAAATGGTTCATACGTAGCATTAAAATATATGCCTGGTACTTCTTACACTACTGTGTATGTTGATGATATCACTATAGAAGAAATCCCGTCTTGTCCGAAACCTACAAATCTTTCAGCTCAATCTACAGCCTCTGATACTGTTCTCCTTAGTTGGACAGATGATGCAGGCGACTTATGGGATGTTATTTATGGTCCTACTGGTTTTGACCCGCTTACTTCAACAGATGCTAGTACAGTTTACGGTTTGACAACTACTTCTTGTGCTATTGATGGTTTGACAGCAGGTGTTATTTATGATTTCTATGTTCGTAGAGATTGCGGTAATGGCGATGTGAGCCCTTGGAGCTCGTTCCCTGTTCAAGGTTCTCCATATATGGTCGCTATGGGTATTACGGGCTCCAGCTCCGTTACAGGTTGCGGTTTTACCGTTGTTGATGATGGTGGCATTTCTGGCAACTATTCCAACGACTGTGACTATACTTTAACCATCTATCCTTCTGATCCTGATTCTTTGATTACTATTTCCGGTACTTTCTCTGGTGAAGGAACTGCTGACTATTTGTCCGTATATCAAGGTACGACAGTTGATGACGCCAATTTGCTGCAAAAAATCACCGCAAATTCTGGTACTGTTAACGTTGGTCCTTTCACTTCTGAAGTTGGTCCTATAACTTTGAAATTCCACTCTGATTATTCTGTTGTTTACGCTGGTTTCGTTATCAACGTCAACTGTGTTTCTGTAGGTTCTTGTCGTAAACCAGCTTACTTCACTGCTGTTGGCAGTACAAATACTTCAGCAACCGTGACCTGGACCGAAATGGGTACGGCTACTTCTTGGAATGTGGCTTATGGTGCTCCTGGATTTGATCCGGATAATGCTGTAAATATAGAATATGCATCCGACACAGTCCTTGTTGTCAACAACTTGACAGCAGGCACAACATACGATTTCTACGTTCAATCTGATTGTGGCGGCGAAACAAGCGAATGGGCTGGTCCTATAAGCATTACTCCTGGCACCTACAATATGCCTGTTACTGGTAATGCAACCATTACGATGTGTGGTGGTACGATTTATGACAACGGTGGTGCTAACGGCAACTACGCCAACAACTGCGATGCTCGCCTTACTGTGAACCCAGAAACTTCTGCCGATTTGGTTTCTATTTCTGGTACGTTGACGGCAGAAAGTGCTTCCTGGGATTACCTCATCATCTACGATGGCGATGGCACTACTGAATTGTATCATTCCTCTCAATCTGGCAGTTCCCCTGTTACATTCGGACCTTTTGTATCCACAACAGGTCCTCTGACCATTTATTTCCATTCTGATGGTTCTACCAATTTTGAGGGTTTTGTATTGAATGTCACTTGTACACCGGCTCCTACGTGTAGAAAACCGCTCAACTTCCAAGTTGTTGGTACTACAACTACCGATGCTATTCTTTCTTGGACGGAAATGGGTACGGCTACCACTTGGAATATCGAATACGGTCCTACCGGCTTCACTCCTGGTCAAGGTATGACAGAAATCGCAACTACCAACCCATATACTGTAACAGGTTTGACAATTACTACAGCATACGACTTCTACGTACAAGCTGATTGCGGCGGCGGCGATGTCAGCGAATGGAGTAGTGTTGCTACTGCAACAACAGATTGTGACGTGATTGCCACATTCCCGTACACTGAAAACTTCGATGCTTCCACAAACCTTCCTGATTGTTGGAACAATGCTAACGTAACTGGTGATACCGAATGGGAAGTATCAACTCCCGATGAAGGTTCTGTCAATTCTGCTCATTCCGGCAGTAACGCAGCTGTTTTCTACCAAGATGATGAAGGCGATCAAGCAGACTTGCAAATGCCGACCTTTGATCTCACGAGCCTTACCAACCCTGTGCTCACTTTCTGGTACACGAACGAGTCTTGGGCTGGTGATATTGACGAACTGACCGTTTATTACAGAAATTCTGTTACAGATGCTTGGTCTCAGTTGACAAGCCACACTTCCGGTGCAAGTACTTGGACGTTCGACTCTTTGGCACTGCCTAACCCGAGCGCTACTTACCAAATCAAGTTCCACGCTACTTCCAATTATGGTTACGGTATCCATATTGATGATGTTATCATTATGGATGCCAATGGCTCTACTCCTCCTGTCACCACTTGCGACGTTCCTACGAACTTGGCAGTTTCCAACATCACTACTACAGGTGCAACTGCAACTTGGACGGCTGGTGGCACTGAAACCGCTTGGAACCTCCAATACAAGGCTGCATCCGCAGCTGACTGGAGCAGCGCAATCCCTGTTACCGCTGCAACCTACACCTTCGCAGGTCTTGCTCCGAACACTCAATACCAAGTTCGCGTACAGGCTGCTTGCGACGCTACCACAACTTCCGACTGGACGGCAGCTGTTTCATTCACTACGGCTCAAGAATCCGGCGATCCTTGCGTTGATCCGAGCAACCTCGCATCTACAGGTACCGAGGCACACACCATCACCATTACATGGACAGAAAACGGCACAGCAACAAGCTGGACTGTTTACTACCGCGTGAATGGCGCAACATCTTGGATTACGGAAACAGCCAATGCTACGAACTACACCATCACAGGTCTCGAACCAGAGACAGAGTACACCATCCAAGTGGTTGCCAACTGTGCAGACGGCGCAACATCCGAACCTTCCAACACCATCAATGTGACCACACAACCTGACGGTATCGAAGACTACGATGCAGCTGCTGTCAATGTCTTCCCGAACCCGACGACTGGCATGGTACAAGTATCCAGCTCCAAGTTCCAGGTTTCCGGTGTGGACGTATATGATGTATACGGCAAGCTGCTCAAGACAGACGCCATGATGGACAACAGCACTGTTGACATGAGTGGTTACGCAGCAGGCGTATATTTCCTGAGAATATCTACCGAAAACGGCGTTGTAACAAAACGCGTCGTGAAGAGATAATCCCCCTTCCGTAGAGACGCGCCATCGGCGCGTCTCTACAATGACAAACCGATAAAAAGGTCCGAGCGAGGTTTTCGCGCGGACCTTTTTTTGTTTAAAGAAGAGATGTAGAGAAGATTACAATTTCCTCCGCATTTACTCTCCCCGCCGCAGGCGCAAGGCAAAATTCCAAAATTAAGAGTGTAATTCCCTCTCAATTTCCTCCGTATTTCCTCCGCATTTACTCTCCCCGCCGCAGGCGCAAGACAAAGTTAGAAGTGTGAAGTCAGAAGTGAGAGGTATGGAGTCTCCCAAAAAGTCAATGTCAAAGAAGTCAAAGTTTTTTTTATATTTGCGGCTTCTTTTGAAAGAATAAGCAAAATGGTCGTAAAAAGCTACATCTTCTACTAAAATGGGCGCTTTCCGTTATAGCGCCAAGACCTTGCTGATTCTATAAATCATCTTATTTCATTAGGATAATTCATCTAATTAACGTGAGTTCGATATAAGCAACTAAAAGAGAACCAGCTGATTATCAGAG
>JAKSMC010000031.1 GCA_024400835.1 Bacteroidales bacterium | reverse complement strand
TCCTTGCTACCTATTTTACACACCGTAAACATGGAGAAAGGGTGATGCCATTATTCTCAAATCGACAATTCCTCAAATACATTTAGTTGCTCTCAAATCAACATATTGTAATTGTCGTTTTATAAGAATCACTCACGTTTTTAACATAAAGAAAATTATAGGACACAAAACATACTAATGCTTTATATTTTTACAATATGAAACCTATTTGTATAATCGCTCTTATATTTTTCCCAATATATGTAATTGCTTCTAATACGGGTGCCAGTATTCATGACACTATATATAGGCATGGTAACACATATATATTTGAAGCAACTGTGGACTCTATTAGTAAGGGCACACAGTATTCCTGTTATATTGTCATGCGTATCCTTGACAAAGAAATGTATAATCAAGGAGTGATCACGTATGATTATTACGATTCCTTACCTGAAAATCTTACAGCATTAGATTCTATCTCCTCAATTGATAAAGACGGATTCATTGAGAGTACTGAAATTTCAGAAAACGGCAAACTTTTGTGGATTCATCCTCCCAGGACGCATGGATTTGGTATCACCCAGTATTTTCCTTTTCCGGAAATACAGTTTCCCGTGAAAATTGGGAAAATATACAGGCGTTCATTCTTGTCTTTCAATGACCCTTTATGCAACTGTACTCTGTTGTTGCGGTATAAAATGCGTTATTTGGCATTTTCTCAATGGAAATATCAAAACAGACTTATTGAGATTGTTGAACAAAGTGGTTTTGCAAACTCTTCCAAAGGATTGTTCTCTGTCATTTATCGATACAATGAACAATTAGGTCTTGTGGAAGCTATTTATAAATACAATCAAGAAATTCAAATTCAAATATCATTAATAAATGTAATATATGATTCTAATAATTGCAGAAAAGGGTGATGTTCCTTCTTTACGCTTAATTCACTTATTAACAAAGAACAAAATTAAACATTATTTTCTCTGTATCGACGAAGAAGACCCACTGATTCATATCAACATTGAAACCAATGATAGTTTTTAACATAAAGAAAATTATAGGACACAAAACACAAAATCCAAAAAAAAACAGATTATCCATTTCCTTCTTGTAGAGAGATTCCTTCGCTGCGCTACGGAATGACGATGCGTTGCCGGTAGGAAAAGGGCGGCGACGGAAAGTATTGAACGGATGGCAATGTCGTGGTGTCGCCGCGGAAATCGCGATTGCGGCGGCACCACACTTCGATCACAATCGACATCTTTGCGCCGCCGCCCTTGTGCATTAGTGGCGAGTCGTCATCCTGAACCTCCGACATTAGGAGGATGTGAAAGGATCTCTACAAGATCAAAATGGATAATTCTAAAAAATCATCCATCCACCTTCCCACCATATCATATTTTTTTGTATGTTAGCGGCACACAAAAATTAACAGAGATGTTAGAAATACTGTTACCGGCTCTTATAGTGTATGTTCTCGTTAAAGTGTTGCATTTTGACGGTGGATCACATTTGACAAACAGAGACTGATATTTTTTCAGGTAAATCCGTCCCAATGTAAATTATTCCTTAGTAGATGACATTTTTCAAAGAAGACGCTCAGCACAGAGCCCATGCTCATCAGTACCAAAGCGTTTGAGACCGCAAAAATTCACTTTTAGTTTTTATCAAAAAGGAAAAGGCACAAAACACATCTCAAAAATTGCTACCTTTGCGGGTCAATTTTCATAAAACAACTTTATACGCATTCATCATGAAGAGGCATACGCAAAACAAAATCGGGAACTAAATCTAAATACCCATAAAGCCGAAATGCTTGGAGGGTTATTCCATATTTTAAAAAAAACATGATTAAAATGACAACAGCATCGAAAATTATTTGTTTAATTGCTCTTGCAATAGTTGGTTGTGTTACTTTTGAATTGCTTCAATATGGAAAAGCCATTCAAGAAGAAACGCAAATAAGATTGCAAAAAGAGAGAGATTATTTTTTAGGGCTTGAATTTGAAGGGGTTGTTGTTGAAAAAAAATATAATGTTTTTGTCAAAAAAAAACATGAAGATGAATATTCAGTAACACTATTATTGCATCAAATAGAACCAAAACCATCATTTCCTTATAATAGTAATATTTATTTTGATTATACTTGTGATAGTTTACTAACAATTCATATTCCTCAAAATGTTTATAATCAGATTAAAGAAGGGGACACTGTTAAAAAAGAGGTTAATGATTGTAATGTAGTGATCCCTTCACTCCGCTGCGCTCCGCTCGGGATGACGGGTGCGCTCGGGAAACATAGTGGGCGGCGGCGCAAGGTTGCCGATTAGGGTAATTCCGTTTTTCTTCCTATATTTGCCGCCTAAATCGCCCCTATGAAATCGCTGATTGACAAGTTAGAAACCAACCATACGCTCTCAAAAGATGAGTTTGTGCAACTTATTCAAAATCACACATCTGAAGATGCCCAACACCTCTTTGAGCGCGCCCGATGCCTGCGGCAAAAGCACTTCGGCACCGCTGTGTTTTTGCGCGGACTGATTGAGATTTCCAGCTATTGTCACAACGACTGCCTCTACTGCGGCATTCGACACAGCAACGCCACGGCCGAGCGCTACCGTCTCACCGACGAGCAGATCCTGTCGTGCTGCGCGCAAGGGCACGCCCTCGGGTTCCGCACTTTCGTGATGCAGGGCGGTGAAGACAGCAAATTCACAGACGAGCGCATGGTGGCCCTCATCCGTCAAATCAAACAACAATATCCCGACAGCGCCATCACCCTTTCCCTTGGGGAGCGCAAACGCGACAGTTATCAGAGGATGTTCGAGGCGGGTGCCGACCGCTATCTGCTGCGCCACGAGACCGCCAATGCCGAGCATTATGGCCAGTTGCATCCCTCGTGGATGTCGCACGCCAAGCGCATGCAGTGCTTGCAAGACCTGAAGGAGATTGGCTACCAGGTGGGCACGGGCTTCATGGTGGGTTCGCCCTTCCAGACGGCCGAGCACCTGGCCGAGGACTTGATGTTCATCGCCCAATTCCAGCCCGCCATGGTGGGCATCGGGCCCTACATTCCGCATCACGCCACGCCATTCGCCGACCAACCCGCAGGCACCGTCGAGCAGACGCTGTTCCTGTTAGGAATCCTGCGCGTGATGATGCCGCAACTGCTGCTGCCCGCCACCACCGCACTCGGCACAATGGACCCGCAGGGCCGCGAAAAGGGACTGATGGCCGGTGCCAACGTCATCATGCCCAACCTCTCCCCCGCCGACGACCGCAGCAAATACATGATCTACGACAACAAGCTCGCCACCGGCGCCGAATCCGCCGAAGGCCTCACCGAACTGAACCGCATCATCGAGTCCGTCGGCTACCACGTAGAGCAAAGCCGCGGCGACGCCCCGAGTCACATTGACCATTGACATTTCTGCCTTTGGCTGTTTGCCTTTAGCCATTAGCACTTGAACTTTAAACTTTGACATTGACTTTCGGCAGTTCTCCCTTCTCATCTCTCTCTTATACTTTGATTTTCAAGCCATTTTTCAATAGAAAAAAATACTATCTTTGCACCCCGAGTAAAATTACTCAATGCACTGAGTAATTTTACTCAACACATTGAGTAATTTCATCATTATTATATAAATTATTACTACACAGCATGTTTATTAGACATCATTATCAACAACTACAAAAAAGAATGGAGGAGCCCCGACATTTTATTGAGGTTGTAGTTGGTCCAAGACAGGTTGGAAAAACCACTTTAGTAAAGCAAGTACTGAATTCCACAAAGATGGGGTACCACCACGTTGCTGCCGACAATGTTCCCACGAACCAAACAAACTGGATTTCAGAAGTATGGAACACGGCCCGGTCAAAGATGCGGGCATCAGGTGCAAATGAATATCTTTTAGTTATTGATGAAATTCAAAAAATACCCAATTGGAGCGAAGTTGTAAAAAAGGAATGGGACGATGACACTTTCAATGATGTCAATATAAAGGTAATACTACTGGGGAGTTCTCGTGTTTTGTTAGAAAAAGGGTTAGCGGATTCGCTTGCAGGCAGGTTCGAAGAGATTAGAATGTCACATTGGAGTTGGCCGGAAATGCGTGATTCGTTTGGAATGACATTAGAAGAATACATATATTATGGCGGATATCCAGGGGCAGCACCATTGATTTCTGATACTGACCGATGGAGTCAATATATTGAAAGCGCTATCGTTGATGCCACTATCAACAAAGATATTCTTCAGAATCACGTCGTCACAAAACCTGCATTGCTAAGACAAACATTTGAGTTAGGATCTTCTTTTTCTTCTCAAGAGTTATCTGTTACAAAAATCATGGGACAAATGCAAGATGCTGGCAATACCACAACAATAAGTTCGTACCTTCAATTGCTTTCAGATGCGGGATTGCTGACAGGACTTCAGAAATTTGCCAATGATAAAGCCAGGAAAAGAGCCAGCACCCCAAAATTTCAAGTACATAATAGTGCCTTGAAGAACTATTTATCTCCTTTATCTTTAGAAAATGCTTTGATACAACCCAAACAATGGGGACGATTCTACGAATCCGCCATTGGCGCACACCTTGTCAGCAAAGCTTTTGAAAATCGTTTCGACCTCTTTTATTGGAGACAAGGTAACGATGAGGTTGATTATGTCATTCAAAAGAGAGATTGTCTTATGGCTATTGAAGTGAAAAGCAATCATGAAAAGACGACAACCGGATTACAAGTTTTCAAAGAAAAGTTCAGTCCAAAAGTGTCTTTAATAATTGGTCCCGAAGGAATTGGCGTTGAAGAATTTTTATCACACGACCCGATAGATTATTTATAACGGCTCATCGATCTGTCCCCTACTCCAGTACCATCCGACCGAAGAACTGCGGGCAATGGAAGTTGGGAGTGGGCAAGTCGATGGGACTCCAACTCACGAAATGAGGATATCTCGTCTTGTCGGCGCATTTGTAGAAATTGGCCTCCAAGATCTCGGGAAAATTCAACGGCCGCCGAAATATCAACGACAGCGGAATGGCCAAGGCCACCTGCCAGAGAAATTCACCATCCTGTTCCTCTATACATTGCGGTTTACAGGTCGTCCATCGCTGAATTTGCGCCATCTCTTCAGCCTGCAATTTATGGACATCTTCCTTTTTGGAAATCCGTCGTGAGACAGTCATTGCGCCGATACAGTTGGACTCGAAATTCATATAGTAGGCAGAGCCGGGCACACGGCAGAAGAACTCCACGCACGAATCCTCCCACACGTTTTGGTGGTCCTTCACGGCTAACGCACGCAACTGCAGTCCACGGACCTTATACAGTATAAAAAGGTGTTCCTCCGTATGCGCCACACGCACTTTCGTTTCGGGAGCATACGGGAACGACTCCGGCCAGTTGACCTTATCCACCAACAACTCAGCGCCCTCTTCCGACAGGCACCGAACCGCATCTTCTATTTCTGCGGGACTCAAATGCTGAATATAGGGAATCTTGATTGCTTGCATCTTAATAACGGTTGATGATTTTTTCCATCTGTTCCAAAACTTTACATTGTTCCTCTAACAACCTGACTTGCGCTTTGGTACGCACCAAGTTATGCTGCGGGTATTGGATTTTGTAATAGGTGTCGCCATTCAGATAGTCGGTGAGGAAACGGACGGCCTGCATATAGCTCATCATCAGGCAGCCGAACGGGAGAAGTTTCTTTTCCAATGGCGTCAGGAAGGTGGCCGTCTTCAAGTAGCCGGAAGCATACGCTTCAAAGATATCCATCCGAACATGGATATTGTCCAAGTCGGGCTCGTCTTCGGGCGCCGTAGAGGCAGCCGTACGCATAAAGTCGCCAAAGTCGGAGACCACGAACCCCGGCATCACCGTATCCAGATCGACGATGCAGAGCACCGAGCCATCCGTGTCAAAAAGGACATTGTTGACCTTCGTATCGCAATGGTTGATGCGTTTGGGGAGTTTCCCTTCCTGATACAATCTTTGCACCAGGCACATCTCTTCCGCGCGTGACAGGAGCGTGTCGATCAAGGACTTCTGTTCCGCCACCCGTCCTGCCGCATCCGCAGTCACGGCCTCTTGCAGTTGCTGGACACGGAAGCCGACATTATGGAAATTGGGAATAGACTCCGTCAACGATTCTGCTGGAAGGTCGGACAGCATCTGTTGAAACTGTCCGAAGGCCTCCCCTGTCCATCGGGCAGACTCAGCGCTGATGGTTTCCAGCGAGCGGCCGTCAATCCACAGATACATCCGCCAATAGTCGCCCGCCTCATCCTGGCAATACAACTTTCCCGTACGAGTGGGCACCAGCCGTAGCACCCGCCTATCGACATCCGCAGCGCCTTGAGCTCGCAACTTTTCGCGGATATGGTCCGTCACCACGGCAATGTTCCGCTGTAACGCCTCCACATCCGTAAAGACGTGGTGGTTTATCTTCTGCAAAAAATAAGACGGTGCGCCCTCCTGCAAGGCAGGCACCACGTAGGAGTCATTGATTAACCCGACCTTCAGCGGACGGGGATCGCCGACGGGAGATTGGATAGCGAATTGGGACAAGATGGGAGACATTGATGGTTTAAGGTTTAAAGTTTAAAGTTTAAGAATGCTGTGGTTACTAATCAGTTAATGGCTAATGGCCAAAAGCTAAAAGCCAATATTTCATCCTATTCATTATTTTTCACGCACCGTATCCGTTTGCCTTGGCTTTGGGCGCGGAATTCGGGGGCGTATGCACATTCTGCCGTGGCAATGCCATAGGAGAAGCTGCCAGACTGTGTGGCAACGACCTCATATTCGATGATATGTGTGCCTGCCGGTAGTATGTTGATAAAGATATCCGTGGAAGCATCGCGCGGAATTTCATAATAGGAGATGTAGCCGCTGAATGAATGTTTCTCTCTGAAGTTGACCGATTCCAAAGCGGCGGCACGCTGGTCGCGGAGGTGCACGAAGTTCAGTGTGCGGTCGTTGCGCAGCACGATGCGCACGACAAGGTGCTCCCCTACCCGCGCGGGCCGTTCCTCCGTCACTTCCTGCAGCGACTCGCGTTCCTCAACCACATCCTTGTGGTACAATCCGCAGTCAATGGTTATGCCGCTGCCAGAGGCATCTGCCTTGTCCGTTACATCGTAATACTGCCAATAAAGGCTGCCCGTTGCAGGATGTTCACTATCTGTGCGGACGGTGACATTCGCCAATGCGGGCGAAACATCCCGTCCCAGCCACACGCGCGTAAAGCGGCCGCTGCCAGCCTCTGACGCAGGAACATTGGCTGAGGTAAACGTTTCGCCACCCACGACAACTTCTGTTTGCGAGGGTTGCAGCAATTCCTGCTCGTCGTCCATCAAGAGAGCGAATACGGCCTCAGTGGTGGTCGGATTGTTCGACCACATCATCCCCTGCTTCTGCGCCAACAGCCACTGACGCATCCTGTCAAGTTCTTGTTCGCGCGGGGAAATCTCGCTAAAAGCCTCCATCAAAGCCGACTGCTGCGCAATGGCATTCTCTTCATACGTAGGCCAATACATACCCAGATTCTCATCTCCGTGCGCCTGCTGGCGAATCGCCTCCATAATCTCTCGTGCCTCCCGCACACGCCCCATACGATGCAGGACAAGCGCCACGTCGGCCTGCTCGGAATAAGGTCTGTCATAAACCTCTTTGGAGACTTGTTCCAGCAACATTTTCACAAACGGCTGCGCCAGCCACGACGTGTCTTTCGAGCCGAATGTTCGCGCATACAAATAGCGGATATCGGAACTTCTAAGCACATAATTGAGTTTGGGATTCTTCTCTTTGTTTTTCAAAAAGGCCTTATATCGGCGTTCGGCGCAAGTATCCAAATACACCAAAGCGCGGTTCATCATCAACGGAGCGTCAGGGACTTCGATGTGCATCCGCTGCAGTTTCTGGTAATGGCAGACAATAAGAGACGTCACATATTCGGAAGAGCTGTAGCGACCAAACCAATCCCAACCGCCATCAGGCAATTGGTTCGCACGCAATTTCATCATATAGCGTTGGATATCGGCATCTATACGTGTTTGTTTGAAGAATTTGGCCATCGCCTCGCGTTGGTTGCGTTCACTTTGGGCAAAGTGCATCCACGGTGTTTCCTCCGTTTGTAAATTCTTGAACTGTTCATTACGCATCAGCGACGACTCCATCGACTGCATCAACGTATCCTCCGTCCACTGCGCGTAAGTACGCTCTATTTCTGGGAAGTTGCGAACGATGTGGCGCGCAATGGCGTTGGCAAACAGTGCCGTTGCCACATCATCATTGCCAGACCATCTGTCTGCAGTCAGATACGGCAACGATGCCACCGCCGTCCACACGGGATTGGTGGTCACCTCCAACGAGTAGCTGAGGTGCTGGAGTGTGGAAGAATGCGTGTCGCGAAATTTGTTGAAAGTCACGGTGCGCACCGTGTCCGCGGGCACATAGAACGGCACACTCTCGGTAAAGAGCATACGCGTGGGAAGCACCGGCACGGCTTTTTCCTCACCATCGCCATAGTTGCCCGACTGTGCAAGTACTCGATAGGCAACGGCCTCCATTCTTTCCGGAACGGCCACCATCCAGCGAACAGACGTTGAACCGTGGCCATCGCAGGCAAAGCGCTGCAACGAATCGGAAGCATCCACTAATATATTGAGCGGTTTATCTGTGGCGGGATCAAAGAAGGTGACTTTCGCCTTTCCGTTCAACGACGTATCGCATAAATTGGAGATACGGATGGCAAACGAGATTGTGTCGCCTTCGCGCAGGAAGCGCGGACAATTGCTCTGTATCATCAGCGAGCGACGGCTATAAATTTGTTCACCTGTCCTACCGAAATGCATGTCGCGCGTGTGGGCCGTTGCGTAAAAGCCCCATCTCGTAAACTGGTCGGGCACTGTGAATACGAATTTCACCTTCCCCGTTGAATCGGTACGCAACTGCGGAAGAAAAAATGCGGTTTCCTCAAAATGGCTGCGCACGCGGATGCTTGAATCAAACGAATCCTCTTCAGGCTCGTCCTTTTGCGTCACCTCGACTTCGTGCAACACCTTAGCGCGAGGACTATTGCCGAAGTCATCCAAATGAAGGCCGGTATTTTCTGGTTGCTGCTGGGCAAATCGTGCATTGGCCGGCAGTTTGTCATCACTCTTTCCTCCACCCAAGAAAACTGGTGGTTCGTATTTAATCGCGACCTCCTCCATATTGCTCGAAGCGCTACGTCCTGGCGTTGTACGCAGATTGTCTGCCGACATTCTGGAATCCTGGTAAGACGAATGATATTTCCATGAATTGGACAAACCATACCGAAGGAAACGCTTGGTTTCCAACTTATAGTCGTTATCTGGATTTGCCATAGCACATCTGAACAAATGGTTGGAAAATGATTTCACATCACCAAACAAATCTATATCTTTCCCAAGTTTGTGAATGGGCAATTTCGAAAAAGAGCTATGTATATACTCATATCGGGGGCCACCTCGCAGTTCATACATAGCCTCATCCACCATACTGGCCAAGACTTCGGACACCAAGGGGAGGGAATCGTCCATATTCTCCACATAGAGTTCCCATTCCTGCTGAGAGCCCGGTTCCACCATCTTGTTCCAATGCGTCAAAGAGAGATTCAATTCATTGGTTTCTACAGGAAACGGCCATCGTAAATCAGCATATTCCACATCGGAATAGGACACTCCGTTTTGCACGGCATAAACCACCACCTTAACACCCGTGTTGCACTTTGAATCGGTAGGGACACGCAGGATGGTTTGCGCGCAATCCAACGGTAGGCGTTGTGTCACAAGTTTTTTGTCTTCCTGATAAACGGAGCAATAGACGGCAGCCTGTTTCAAGTAGGTGCCCACCAGAATTGACATAGTGTCACCCAAAGCCGGCTCGCCCAAAATCTCAGCATATACTGCTTCACAACGGGTGGCCTTCAATGAAGAAGAGTTGTAGATTTGCAGGTATCTCTGAGCCACTACATCTCGTCCGTGCGCATCCGCACTCCTGGCCGTGATTCTGTAAATACCCACGGGCCAATCTTTCACCACAAGGGACAATTCATCTTGTTTGTCAAAGGCACGATGGACGTTCAACATCGTATCCGTAGCGGGCCAGCACTGCACTTTCAAGGCATTCTGATTCAACGTTTGCAACGGAAAACACCGGGCATATTCTTCGGTGGAATGCTGCAACTGTTTCGGATTTGCGCCGGAGGGGAACATCTGGCCCAGATAATAGTCCGGCAACGTCAAACGCTCGATGACGACAGACACGGGCGTGTTCACCGCGCATTGCGCCGCATTGGTGGCAGAGACTTTCACAAAGGCTGTATCGTGAAATTGAAGATCCACAGCCTTGTCCATAACCAATTCCAAGAAAAGAGAATATTGCGAAAGCGTATATTCCGCCGTTGCATTCTGGCTCTCTCCGTTCACATCCGTAGCCGTAATGGTAAAATCATAGACATCACCATATAGGTTCGTGGTCCCCTTTTGGGTGAGGATAGGACATTGGAAAAAGCCGTCGGAATTGCTTAGCACCGTGGTATCGTATCCCACATTTTGATGCTGGTCTATCAGAAATCCTCGAATATGGACGGACGCATCGGGCAAAGGGACGCCCGACAACGCACGCACAAAGCCGGACACCAACAGTGTATCACCCTTCGCATACTCGCGTTCATCCTTCTGCATCTCCACTTTGAAGGTGGGCAAACGGTACTCCGCTGCTTCTATTTCCGCTGTGGCATAAAGTTTCGGAGCCTTCTTTTTCTCATTATCATAATAATACGCCTCTAAGACATAGTTTCCGACCTTCTTCGGCAACTGAAAACGGCCTGCCACCGAACCGAATTCGTTGGTGCGCATTTGGGCGGAATCCAAAACGTTGTCATTCCCATCCTTCAAATTCACAAACACCTCGCGATCGGCAATCGTCTGCCCCTTATCGGCAATCAGAACCTTATAGAAAGCGGTCTGTCCGGGTCGGTACAGTGTCCTATCCAAAGCAATCTGGGCGAGCCACATATTTCGACGGGAATTCTGATGTGGTATTGAACGAGAGCTATATCTATACTCCTGATAATACGTATCGTACACATCTTTGCGACCATTGTGGAAATCCATAGCGATAGTGCCGTTCCACTCGCCGTGCATAATATTCCGACGCATTTTGAATTGGCCGTACTCGTCACTGTGGCGCACATGTTCCAGTCCGATATAATACGGTCGGATGACAGCCCTGCGGTTAGCGAGAGCCTCGCCTGTCTTGCGATTGTTGGCGGCAAAATAGAAATGCCTGCTATCGCTCCACCCCGTCAGTTGAATGTCCGTAATCTGGATGGTCTTCACCATCAACACCGATGCCGTGTCCCACTTCGGTGTCTCGTGAAAGACGAGCACATAGCTTCCTATCGGCAGGCTGTCGAGCCAAATGTCTGTAGAGGAAAGACAGTAGGGATATTCCGTGGGAAGCGTGAAAAACTGTTTGCGATACAGCTGTTGCAGTTGTTCGGCATCATCCGTTCTCAGATGTGGGATTCTATCCTTACCCTTTACAAACGGGATGGACAATGGGACGCCCGTGCGGTAGATGCTCACGTATATCGAATCGACATTGCAGTATGAAACGCACAACGGCAAATAACGACTCGGCTGAAAATCCGATTGGGCCTCGTGAACATACAGCCATTTTTTGAGGATTTCCTCCTTATAGTAATTAGCATTGTTGATGTAAAAAAAATCAGAAGAATGCAGAATCAACGAATCAAAGCGGGAAAGAGCGTCTGCCCTCCTGTTTTCACCAAGCCCGAAGATATACAATGCCCACGCGTATGTGAAGGCATCGTCCGAGCCATAACGCTGTTCTAAATCAAGCAAAGAGCGCCTGTATGCTGCCGTATCATTGGGATTGTCTTTGATATAGAGATATTCCAAACGTTCCAATTCATATTCAATGAGTAGGGACCTGTCTTCAGGCAGTTTATGTTGACGGATAGCGAAGTCGCACAAAGCAGCCGCCTGATCTCTTCGGAAATGGTCTTCAACCTGCTGGATGCGAGACTGCACCAGCAAATCAAATAGTGTCGGACAATCGTAAGCGTACCGATTCCTACTATAATATCCGACATCCAACAGGAAAAGATAGTCAGGACCCTGATAATTTGTCAATGGACAATTTACGAGCGGAGCGCTGCTGTCGATAGCTTTTTGAAAAAGGCGGTCGGCCTCGGCCGCAAGTGCCTCTCTCGACCATTCATCCAAATGGCGATAATCACTTTTATAATCGGTATTGGAAGAATAATAACGGACAGCATACTTGTCCAACAACATACCAATAGAAAAGTCGTATATCGGTTGGTAAAGAGGACCTGAAAAATGGCGCACGGAATCGAGATAGAGAATAGCACCGCGTTCATCCCAACGTCTGCCGCTCCGATTCAACGAGACGCGCGCGTGATTGACCTTCAACAATTGGTACTCATTGTTTTCAGCCTGCGCTTTCCACACTATCGTATCCAACATCGCATTCGCGTCAGCTATGCGATAATGGTCGCAATGATAAAAACGGTTCCACAGCGTATCATACGACTGAGCCTTTGCCGAGGAGAAGCCCAGCACAAAAATCAGAATAGTCAGTCGGAATAGATGTTTGTTCATATTGTTGGATTTATAGAATACAGCTATTAAAATATCGCTGTCAATTTGTCTGCAAAAATACCATTAATTCTCAAATGCTCCCAAGTTTCCCACCTCTCACCTCTCACTTCTCACTTCTAAACCACCAAATCCTTCACCACGAAGAACGCGATGACCAGGCAATAGGCCAGTTTCAGTCCGGTGCCGGTGAGGAAGCCGAGGAAGGCGCCCCACGCGGCGCGGAATGCCGCTTTGTCTTTTTTGCCGCTGACAAACTCGCCGGCCAGCGCCCCGACAAAAGGCCAGAAGATGATGCCCAGCAGACCTTGCGGGCCGAAAGGCAGGCCGATGATGGAAACCACCAGTCCGATGTTGCAGCCCCAGATGCCGGCTTTGCTGCCGCCGTGCTTCTTGGTACTCAGCGATGGGAATACGAAGTCCATTACCGTGATGACAGCGGCCACCACGGCCGTGATGATAAGGAAGGAAACACTATATTGAGCGGCAGAGGAAAAGTGCAGCAGCAACAGTCCGACCCAGCTCAAGGGCGGTCCGGGCAGGGCGGGAATTACGGAACCCGCAATGCCCAAGAGCATCAGTATCACAGCCAATATAATGAGTAGGACATTCATCACAAGATAAACGAAACATTTCTTCGATAAAACGAGATGCTGGGGTTGTCCACATTCATGATTACTTGTTCCATATTATTCTCGTATCTGATTTGAGTTCGCAAAGATACTATTAATTTTAAAGCAAAAAACTTATTCTTCAGCAACCTTATAGACGATGCGGAAGCTTCCCTCATTGTAGCTGGTGCTGGTAATGCGGAAGTTGCCGATTTCCTTAGTTGATTTCACGTGCGTGCCGATGCAGGGGCACACGTCGTAGTCGCCGATGCGCACGAGGCGCAGGGTTTCGGAAACATCTTCGGGCAGTTTGTCGAGTTTCACGCCGTCGGGGATGTTGTCGCGCGTAACGAACTCAAACGTCACGGGCAGGTCGGCGGCAATCAGCTCATTGATTTTGGCCTCCACAGTCTTGACCTCGTCATCCGTCAGTGGTCGCTCAATTAAGAAGTTGATTTTGCTCTTCTTGCGTTCGATGTGCATATTCCTGCTGCGCTCGCAGCCGAACATGCGGCCCATAGTCTGGTTCAATAAATGCTCCGCCGTATGCGCGGGCGGGAACTCGTCTTTGTTGTGTGCGTTAAGGGTGGGTTCGTTCATATTTGAGCATTTTTCATTATATACTACCTGAGGTTCAGCAGCCATAAAAGAAGACTCTATTTCTTTCCCATACTCATAAATGGTATCACTCGACAAATCAATCCTGTCATTCCAATAGATACATGTTCTGCTGCTGTCCAGTTGTGCTTGTTTCCACAAGCCACAAACCGTCTCCAATGCTTTGAAATCAGGGATAGTGGCTATGTCTTCTTTCAAATCATACAAAACCTTCCTGCCGTCATCAAAGGAAACGAGCAGCAGAAAGTCATCAAGAGGTTTTATTATTTTAATCTTAGGTATCATACTATTCAAGAGGGGGGAGTTTAGTAATTAGTTGGGATTGCCACATCTGAAGCAGTTCATTTTGGTGCAACACAAGCCATTCTTTCACAATTCCTTGAGCTTTATTAGGCAAATCTCCATCTATCATTTCAGAAGAACATATATCAAAAATGCCAACATATTCATTATAGATCGCATGAATGTGTGCTGGTTCGTGTTCTTTCGGCTTGAAAAACATTTTGATAATAATACCGTAGAAGCGTGTAATTTCAGGCATAATATGCTATTTTTAACAAACGGCAAATTTATAAAAATTTCAGTCCAAACACTTATGTTTTTCAGTTAAAATCTAACACCCTCTCACTGAGTGAATGTATTTATCAATCAAAAGAATGATGAGTAGGATTTTTTCGGCCATCAATATTTTCTTCGCAAATCATATATGACAATCATTTGGCGCAGGCCATTGTCGGTACAGACATTAAAAAGATGTGATTTGCACTCGACACGCGTGTTGGGTTTGATTTTACAGGCATTGGGTGCCCAACAAGTGATGTAGAATTGGGAGCCATCCTGTGTCAGTTCAATAGCCGTAGGATCTATGTCATAGTATTCGCCAATATCAGAAACATCAAAATAGGAACGAAATTTCTCACGAATGGCAAGATCTTCAATGAAAGCCAAATCTTCTTCCCTAAATATTCTATATCCTTTGCCACAATATCCTATCTCTGCGTAGAAAGTCTTGTTCTGTATCACAATAGAATCCACCTTCCCTTTAATTTGGATTTCATTTGTTATATTGGCAGTCGTTCCATCACTAAAGCGCAGCCTACTGGTTGGTCCTTGCGCCAACAGACTGTTTGAAGTATCATTCCTTATCGAATCTTCTGACTCACCTATCTCAGCCACGCTGTATGAATTGCTATCCGTAAAGCCAATAAAGTTGCATCCACACAGGAGCACTATGCCGAACAACAAAACAAACCGCTTGATTAAGGAGGTGTCCATCGTGTTGTGCGCAGGTGGGAACTCGTCTTTGTTGTGTGCGTTAAGGGTGGGTTCTGGAGTCATAATTACGTTATTTATACCATGTATTGTTGTGTCGGATAATTGCAATGAAGCTTCGTTTTCACTATTATTTGTCATTATATATAATCTTTGTTTTAATAATTCACATTCAATTTGTACCAGTTAACACTATGAACATATTTCATAGTATTCACAAAAAAACAATCCGCAAATATAGGAAAAAGTGAACATCACACACTGCCAATCCCCTGCAAATATTTTCTTCGCAAATCATACACGACAATCATTTGGCCGAGTGTGCTGGCAAAACCGCTGTTGTTTTTTTGCTGTATACGGATTTAATTGGGCGGAAAGAACATATCATAAAAGAAACGACGCTTGGGGGCTTTTTTATTTTGCCTTGATTTAAGAATCACTCCTATAATCGTGAAAATCAAGGATATCAAAAAGACAACAAGTGTTTCGTAAAAGGCGAGAAGGAGGCCGAGCCCATCGTAATAAACGAGCCAGAAATACAAACCTGAAGAGATTATAACAGATAAGGTAGAAGCCACAGTCATATTGATATCCAGTATCAACAACTCACGAACCGAATTAGATTTAACAAAATTCAGATGAACAAATAACACCCAACTAAATGGCATAAATGTCAACGTAGCAAAAAATCCTATCTGGAATAACGCAACTAAAACCAGTACTATTGAATAGTTTAGCAATATCAATTTTCTAAAGGATAATTTGATTCCCTTAACGGCAGATTGGACATCGTGTCCGTTCCTTCCAATATCTGTTGGCGGGAACTCTTCTTTGTTGTGTGCGTTAAGGGTTGGTTCTGGAGTCATAATATCACTAGTATTTCAAGCCGCAAAAGTGCAAAAAAGATTTTATTTATACTTAAAAAACAGATACAACATAAAAACTGTCACACACACAATGTAGGCTCCAATGATTTTGAAAGCGGTGATTACCGCATCGAGTTCTTTCAGACTATATACTTGATACGTATAATCTATTTCACGACACAGCACAAACATAACAACAGCAATTGTTATGACAATGCCTAAGACTGCCAGCAAAATGGTTATAATTTTCTCAAACCTAGACATAGTTCTTCACTAATCGTTCTCCCGCATCCAGTCGCCCACGAGCTTCAGGTATTTGTCGGTGGCCTCTACGAAGCACATGTGGCGACAGCCGTCAAAAAGTTCCCAACGACTGTTCGGGGCGGCGTCGTACATCGTCTTGGCAATCATCGGGGTGGACAGGTCGTTGGTGCCGCTGATGACCAGCACGGGTTCCTGCACCGACTTCAGCTTTTCGGTATAGTCCCACTCCTTCAGCGTGCCTAATGGGGTGAACTCGTTGGGTCCCCAAGCCACCACATAGCTCTCGCTGCCGCTCTTCTTCGGGCGCGTGACGCACTCGGGCGTCTCCGGTCCGAACTCCGATGCACAGCAATGGCGCTCCATAAAGTGGTCAACGGCCTCCAGATATTCCTTGCCGTCATAAACGCCGGTCTTTTCAGCTTCGGCAATCACCTTCTGGTCCTCGGGCGACATGAACTTGATATTGCGGTGTTGTTCGTGTCCCCACAGTTGCGAACAGGAGAGCGAGCTGGACAGGATGACGGACTTCACGCCCGCGGGCTTGTTGTCGCACATATAGGTGATGGCCAACATACCGCCCCAAGATTGGCCAAGCAGATGCACCTCCTTGAGGCCGAGATGTTTGCGCAGACATTCGAGCTCATCTACCCAGGTTTGCGCCACCCAGAGGTCGGAACGGTTTTCCACGTAGGAGTTGCCGCAGCCGAGCTGGTCGTACATTACCAGTGCCCTACCCTCTTCGGCCAGGCTATCAAGCACCTCGAAATAGTTGTGTGTGGAGCCGGGGCCGCCGTGCATCAGCACTAATGGAGCCATCCCTTTACGGTAGGATTCCTGAATGTCGCCCACAATTCTATAATACGTCTTAAATTCGCCAAACGGTATGTAACCTTCTGTAATCATATTCATAATTTTATTTGTTTTTAAATCCATATAAAGTTGCTGTTATTTGATTGCAAAGATACTAAGTTATTGATTATCCTGATTTATCAGATTCACTACCACTTTCACAATGGCGTCCTTCTCTTCGGGTCTGCTTTCGGCAATCATCAGCGTAATTGCCACAAGCGTGTTGTCGGCAATACGCTTGTGGCCATTCGGGCCATACAGCACCCGGTTGTTGTCCATAAACCATAGGAAAAGCATAGCGGCAATCCGCTTGTTGCCGTCACTGAACGAGTGATTCTTCACCACAAGATAAAGCAACATTGCCGCTTTTTCTTCAACGCTGGGATAAAGGTCCACCCCGCCAAAAGTCTGGTATATCTGACCAATAGAACTTTTAAAAGAATCATCTTTCTCGTTGGCGAACACAGCACTACCTCCAAATTTCGATTTCAACCTTTGAATGGCTTCCATCGCATTTTCGTATGTTGCATGGAATGGTTCTTCGGTCGTTGTCTTGTCAACTGTCAAGTCCTGATAATCATAGTGGTCAAGCGTATCTAACGCATAAGCGTAATCGCTTATCGCACTAATCATTCCGCCAGCTTCTTCACTGGAGAGTTCCTCCTGATGCTGGTATGTCCGGGACATCAGTTGAACCACCTTTTTCAGTTCATCATAATGCTGCAACGTGATGTTCTGGTTGACAGCATAGCCTTTTATGAGATAATCCTTCAAAACCTTGTTGGCCCATTGGCGGAAACGAGTGCCCTGAACGGATTTCACCCGATAGCCGACGGAGATGATGACATCAAGGTTATAGTAATCCACATATTGAATTTGCTCATATCCTTCTTGTCGTCCATATTTCTTGGGTGTTGCAAAATTTGCACATACCAAGGATTTGTCCAATTCACCTTCTTCAAAAATGTTTTTGATATGCCTGGAAATAACTGATTTGTCACGACCAAACAACAATACCATCTGCTGTTGGCTCAGCCATACGGTCTCTCCCTCCAGCTTGACGTCCAGTTGGATACTGTTGTCCTCAGCCGTGTACATTACGATAGAGGATGCGTCAGGTGTGTCTATTTGTGCAAGCGGAAACTCGCTTTTGTTGTGTGCGTTAAGGGTGGGTTCTGTTTTCATAATATCTTTTGTATTTCAAGTCGCAAAAATACAAAAAAATATTTTATTTATACTTAAAAAATAGATACAACATGAAAATTGTCACACAGACAATGTAGGCCCCAATGATTTTGAAAGCGGTGATTACCGCATCGAGTTCTTTCAGACTATATACTTCATACGTATAATCTATTTCACGACACAGCACGAAAAGAACAACAGCAATTGTTATGACAATGCCTAAAACGGACAGCAAAATGGCTATACTCTTCTCAAACCTCGACATAGCTCTCATATTATTTAGTTTTAAGTTGTTATTCAATCTTTTCAATTAATTGTTTTTCTTGACTTTGCTATTTGTTTTAACGTCCAAGCGGTTATCTGCCCTTCGGGTACTTGGCAAAATATTCTGCCACCCTTTGCTGTGCCATTTTCCGTTCTTTTCGGGTTAAAGAATCCATCTTTTTCAAGTCTTTCTTCCATTCCTTTGAGCGGAAATAGATACGCATGGATTGGATATAGGAATACAGTTTTTCAGCAGTGCCATCAAAATCGGCTATCACCCAGCGGGTTCCATCAAATTGAAAATCAACTTTATGGTCATTGGGAACGAGTTCCGACGATACGCTATCGCACACAAAACCAACCTGCGCATACGGACCATTCTGATGAAAATCAAACAATCGGGGAGCGCACGTGCCTCCACCATTGCCCGTGAGGAAATAGTGAAGCCACTCCTCACTGCCAATCCCACCCGGATTATCGGAAGGGATGTCCCACGCCTCGGCCAGCAAACTGTAATACGTCTTTGTGAATGCCTCCGCAGGCGACTGGTCCAACGTATGGTCGGGGATGCAGGCGATGAGTCTCTCTATTTCCGTCTCCTGCACAAGCGGGAAGAGCACTTGTTGTCCATTAATTTTTTTGACTAAAGTATCGGGCAGTGGAAATGGCTCTTGTGCCCAGCTATTAGAGACAAAAAGAGAGCAGACGAACAGTGACAGGAATATATTCACGAAAGAGAAACCGCGGTTATGAAACATTGGTGTCCTCCTTACTAATTTCAACCATCACCCCATTTGGTGTTAGTGTATTTAGTGATATCATAATATTATTTAACCCTAATAATCAATATTAACTATCATTATTTTATCATTTGCAAAAATCCAAAAAAATCAAAGCGACCGGTTCCTTCAAAGTTATTTTTCAAATTGTTTTCCAAAATACAACGGCAGTCCTACTCAGTCCAGCAGCATCCATAAAATAGGATAACCACCTATGGAGCCGAAAAAGAGGTATAGCCAAACAACCATAAAGAAGATCTGCAGAAAGAATACGACTTTGAAATTCTTCGTAATCAGTTTGTATATCAGCACGGCAACGAGAATTAGGAAAGCCCACATCGTTAACACGAACAGACCAGAAATAATGTTGGCCCATCCACCCAGATATTCCCAGAACAATCCTATTTCGCCATCCGTACTTGTAGGAAGTCCTCCCCTACTGGCATCGACAACCAAGACAACCACTGCCAAAATATCATACAGCGCAAGGACAACCAGGCTAATCGCGCTCAGCACTTTCAACACGACAGTAAAGACCGAATGATATTTTGTACGCAGATTTCTAAGATTATCGCGGATATTTTTTCTGCGCCCATCGGCGGTATCAGCGGGAAATAACAATTTTTTCATCTCCAGTATTCAATTTCCCTTTTTTCATCCGATTTGAGTTCTTCGCCATTCAAATAGCATTTCCGTGAAATCCAGTTGCCGTACGAATCGTATTCATATTCGTAACGCCTTTGATCGGACGGTTCGCTTTGTCCCTCTTCATACCATTCAAACAACAAGAGATTGCCATAGTCGTCATACTCTGCTCTCTGGCGGACGACTTTTTTCATCCAATCCTTTAATGGCTGTTTAAATAGGCCCTCCTCCGCAATAGCCTCAATCAATCTGCCCTTTTCATCGTAACGCATAGTGGCCATAGTATTCTCAACACGGCTAAAATCCCGATACTCATTTTTCCACTGCAAAATATGGTTCAATGAGTCATAGGTGCAATGCCCTATATTATAGGGGATTGTCCATACATCACGAGTCCTGCACCGGTCCTCCCTCCACACATGGTTTTCACCTTTTTCATATACAGAATCAATCAACGAAGCCACCAAGTCGTCATCGAAATAGATACGCTGTTCCTCATCTTCGGATAAATTCATTTCATAAAAAAGCACCCGCGTATCTGACACGACATTCCCATTGGAAAGCGTATCATAGTCCAATACAGACAGATAGAAGTAGTGTCGATAAACAGGTTGATCTTCTATAAAAGTATAAATCGATTTGTTGTAAACAAAACGTTTGGTGATTAAATCATTGGAATAAACAAAATATTCCAATCCTGAACGAGAAGTATCTTTTTCTCTAATAGAAATTTGGTAATGGCGATTCAGCAAGCCGTCTGCATTATAGGAAAAGCATTTATGAGAAGCATAAGCATTCAGCGTGTTCAAGAATGAATTATAGTGAACTACATCCCCATAGTAGGAGATAACACGACCCAAGGAATCATAGCATAAAACTTCCTTTTTCACATCCCGGGCAACGGTATCTTTCTTTTCCGCCAATTTACCATTCGCAAATTTATAAGAAACAGTTCCATCAAACACTTTTGACGACCAATTTTTCTCCTTTTGTAATTCATTCCACGTCTTCTCGGACATTCCTTTATACTTATAGGTGAAATAATCCACTTTCAGTTTGTAATTCACCTGTAGGGATGACAGGTTTCCATTTTTAGAAAAAGAATATTCCGATTGGTCACTTTCAATGTGTCGGGCCATCTCCTGTTTCCCCTTGTAAACATCTCGGCTCAACAATATCAAGTATCCATAATAGTTGGAAGATGTGTGTATGCTTTTTATGGGGCCATAGAATGGTCCCGTCACGCGCTCATCGTTTAACATTGCCAAGTATGTGCTTGTTTTCGGATTAGGACTTGTTTGCAGGCCTAATTCCTGCGCCCAAAGATCTTGAGCCGAAAACAGCATACAGCATATCATTATAATAGGTAAAGCTATCTTTTCCATTGGTATCCAATTAGAGTGGCACAAAAATAGGAAATTTTGCCTGCAAGTTCAACAGGGGGAACTCCTTAATCATCTATGTATTGAATTTCGATGAATGAGTCTGTACTCCGGCGTCTCATCCTCCCAACCATCAATGCTGCAGTCGCGCAAAATAAGTTGGAAGAGGGAGACAACAGCCTCTTTGATGGCAGATGTTTTAGCGGCATCTTTACTTCCGATATGTGTCACTAAAAGTTCTTTGCGTTTGCCGCTTTCTTTAAAGACCAGGCAGAAGTCTTCCGGGATCGGACTGGAGCCATTGACGGAAAGACAGTAAACAAGCATCTTGTCATAATCATTCAAAGAGCACTCTTTTATGGTAATGAAGCCCCATTTCCCGCTTACAGTTTTGCATTTCATATCCACCACCGTTCGATGAAATGTTTTATACAGAGGATATATTTGTTCTACGGCAAATAGCACAATTACAAAGAGCCAAAACGGGAGCACTTCGGTAACGACCCCTGCAATCAACAGCACAAGCACGATGCCTTTGACAACGGCAATCCACGCCACTTTCTTTTTAGGCCAGGCGAACACCAATTCGGATACATCCTCCGACCAGCGCACTTCCGCGGCACCGTCAAAAGCCTCATTAGCCTTACGGATCGCCTCAGAGAAGGAGGTGCTGTCGAACTTTTTTTCTTCCATAATCTTTTGGGGTTTAAGGTTTAAGGTTTAAGGTTTAAAAGTGACAATGATAACCATAACAACTCACCAATTAATTATCAATTATCAATTGTCAATTCGTCTCGAATTTCACCCGATCCAACAATTCGACAAAGTACTCGTTGGACCAGGCGTCCAGTTCCTTAGGGTTCATCAGGAACGGAGCCACATCGCGCTTGACCTGGGCTATGTCCGTTTGAGAGAACCGTTCGCGAAGCAACGCCACGAAATCTGCCTGCTCAAACTTCTCCCCGTTGAATTCCAAAATGCGCGCCTGCAAATGCGGGTAATTCAATGGCACCTCATTGCGCACGTACCACTCAAAGTCGTACCAGTCGCGTCCCTTGACGCGCGTCTTCCAATTTCGGAATGCGAGGGCGTGCATCTTGCCGGCATAGAGACAAGGCAGGGTAAAACAACACATTGAAAACGAATACGGCAATTCCAATCGGCGCAATTCCGTTTGAAAACCTAATGGAGGATCCGTGTCCAATTCTATTTTTACCTTCATCATCTTGCGGGTCTGGAATTTAATATCATATATCTCAGTGTCCTCCTTTAAGGACGCGGACTCCACCCTACCAAAAGTTTTCTTCTCCCTTTTTACAATTTCCACGGGAAAACCCGCGTACTTGAATTCATCAATGATATATGAAAAGTATTGCTCCAAATGGACATCCGTATTTTTCTCTTTCAGAGAGAAATCCATATCTTCGGAAAAACGATTCAAATGATGGAAGATACGCAGACACGTGCCGCCATAAAAAGCAGCGTGATCAAAAAAACCGCCTCGTGCCAAACCGGCCAAGACAATCTTCTGCATAACCTCCCGTTGCGCTAAAAGTTTGTCTTCCCCATTGCGAAGCGCACACTCTTCGACCATATAATCAAATATTGTCATAATGCTCGTATATTTTGATTAGGTTCTGTAATATTGACTTCTTATGTCCTCGTTGGGCGCATTGTTCCAAAACAGACTTGTCGAAATGAGACAATTCATCCATATCAAAGCGAAGATCTTCTTCTAAATATCGATATAGTCCCGTCACTGAGCGCGATGGAATATATAAATCCGCCAAAATCATATCGCACAGCGCCTTCTCAGGGGAAGCCATCAAAAAAGTAACGCCATCCGCTTGCACAGGGCGGATGCCAATGGGGAAATAATCATCCGGAACTTGTCGGTAGGTGAAAAAGCCCAAGTCATTTTGGAAATCGCGACTGCGTTTGGTAGTCACAGCTGTCAAAGAAAACACATGTTCTGGAATCAGTCCGTAGTAGCTCAGCGCCCACTGAAGCGACAGATACGACGGCCCGTAAATGTGATTCGAGCACAATTCCTTGGAAACAGGAATTTTCTCATCTCCATCTGCCACATACACACCACGCTTCAGCCTGCGTATCTGCCCCTCCTTTTCCATAAAGGCAATCTTCATAGATGGCGACTTATATCGTCCAAGAAGAACCGACAATTCACCATTTCTCAAGGGTATGTTTCCGATGGTCTTTATTATGGTTTCGTCTTCCATTTCAATTATTGTTTTACGGCCGCAAAGATACAAAAATCTGCATAGAAAATAAAGTTTTGGTCAACTTTCTATACGAAATTTTACCGTTCTATGGCGTCTGATTCTTCATCGATGCTTTTCTCCGCTTCAGCCTGCACCGTTTCCACCCTTTCCATTATTAGCTCGATGATGTGGTCACGTTCATTCCACGTCAGATTGACACCGAAGAATATTTTTGCTCCCACCCACGTGCGCACCTGCAGCTTTTCCTGATGCAGTTTCCAATCACTCACACTGGGGCCCCACCAACTGGACTCCAACGTAGTCTGCTCTCGATATTCTACCGCATCAATATCCAGCAACGGCACCACCGTCTCCCGGCCAAAGATTTTCGGTTTCCTACGAATAATCAGGTTCTCATCATCCAGCAGCACCGTTTCCACGCCCTTCCATTCCCAAATCAGTTTATCTACCAATATAAGATAGAGAATCAAAATTAAGGAAATCACGATTATGCAGGCCACCATGCCTTCCTCAACTAAGAAAAAAACACAAAACATTAAGAACATAAGTGTATATAGCGGGAACAGAAAAAGTTCGCTAGACTCGAATTTCGTTTTATGTTGGGAGATAATCTGTTCCATCACGAATTAGATTTCCGCGCCCAATTGTCGCGCTTGGTCCATAGCCGCCGTTTGCGCCACGTCACCGAATTGGCGGCAGCCGCCTGCCAACACCATTCCACTGTCGGCGATATCGAAGTGCTTGATGCAAAGCCGGTATTGGTGCACAATGGCCTCGAACACCTCCGGGCGCGAGGAGCCGCCCACCAACAGCAGCGCCGATTGGCGAATATGGAAGCTGTCGCGCATAGGCGTGTGCAGTCGGTCAATCACGGCCTTGAGCTGCGCGCTGATGCCGTAAAAATATACGGGCGACGCGATGACGAGCATGTCGGCCTCCGCCAACTTGGGATAGATGCGCTGCATATCATCGGCCTGCACGCACCGATGGCCTTCGGTTTCAAAGCACTGGTTGCAGCCACAACAGGGATGCACATTAAAATCTGCCACGGAGACAATCTCCACGGCATGGCGGCCGCCCAGGCCTTCCACAAACGCGCCTACCAACTGGTCGGTATTACCGCCACGGCGCACACTTCCGGTAAGAATTACGATGTTCATAGAATGGGTTCAGGTTTCAAGTTTCAGGTTTCAAGATGTAGGGACGCAATTCATTGCGTCCGTCAGAATTTGAAACCCGCAAAAATACGAAATTCCCCAACTGGCCGACACTAAAAACCACTACTTTTGCAAACAAAAAAATCAAATGAATTCGCCCCTTGTCACAGGTTTCCTCCCGCTTCTATTTCCAGCCGTTTTCCATCATTCAAGGCCTTCTTGTACTTTTTGCTTGAGATATGATAAAACGGACCATTAGTTAGGAAATAGCAGCAACGCCTTTTGTCTAAATTGAAGGCAATGTAGCAAAACATATCATCGCCATCACATCCACCACCGGGAACATACTCCACAGAGGTCACATTGGATGCACGCAATTTCAGCGCCTCTTCTCTTCTCCATTCAATTGAATACGGATCACCCGCATATCTCAGGTAAAGATAGACGCACCGCTCCCCTTTCTTATTTTTATAAAACAAATATTCACGCAAATAATCAGGTATTTTATCAGGAGAACCAAATATGGGGAACGGAATCGGCTTTGCCAACGACGCCAACTTCGGATAGCACTTGGAAAACAATTTTTCAGTCTCAACGACATCCTGTTTAGTAGGGTAATAAACATTATCCAATGGGTTGATACTCTTATCATAGGGATGGAAGATCTTCTTCACACTCGCCACATAGACTTTCCCGAAATAGGGCAGTGTGTCGCAGCGGCACAGATAAAGGCCCGCATATCCGACACAGGAAAAAGTATCCATTTCGAACTCCGTATAGGGGACAGGACGCTGGCGTGGCGAATGCGGCGGCACGCACTCCCCATTAAACAATTCCTGCATAAAGAACATTTTCCCGTTCACCTTTGGATCTACAATATACGCCGTGGGGCCGCTCGTCTGGAAGTAGAACATATCCGGTTTGTCCAAGTTGACTGCCAAGTCGCAAATACTGTCTTCTGCATCATAATAATCATAATCCGAAATGGATGGAACCTCCATATCCTCTTGATTCTGCAAGAGAACGTCGTCAAAACCATAAATCAAGCGCACTTGGGCGCAGCGTTCACCCCTACAGTTCTGATAGAAGAAATACTGGCGGGAATAGTGCGGCAGATGGTTTGGATCCCCAAAGACCGGAAACTTTCCCGGCGCGGCCAGTTCGGTGATTTTCAAATAGTTTTTTTGAAGCCATTTTTCCACATCAACGACATCCTTTGCCGTTGGAAAATAGATGTGTGCATTCTCACCTGTTCTGAACTCACGCCACGCATTGATATCGCGAACATCCATCGCGAAAACCAATCCGAAGGTGGTCGTGTCTTGACGGCAGACATACAATCCCGGATAGGGATGTTCCAAAGGGAAAGTGTCCAACTCGCATACAGTATAGGTGACCGGATAAGATGTTGGCTTAGCAGAACGTTTCTGACCAGAAGCAGCCAAGGCCAGACATAAAAGGAATAACGCCAGAGAAAATATTTGTACAGGGAATCTTATCTTCATCTTCATTATTTTTTTGGAGCGACAAAGATAAAATTTTTCCCTTTTCAAATTTTTCTTATGTTTGCGCTTCGTTTCATCGGACCTTTCATGCGCAACATAGTACTGTTTTCCTGTCTTATTCTGTTGCTGTCATTCGCCATGCGCGTAATGGCGCAGAACAATGACGTGCCTTTGTTTGTCAACGATGGCGAGAAGACCATTTACTATGTGTGCCGTGACTCAACCATGCAGTCAGGTTCTGCCTCCGACGCGCTACAGAACGTGCCCGGCGTAAAGGTCGATCCCGAAGGAAACGTCACCTTGCGTGGTGTCAACAGTGTGGAAATATGGATTGACAACCGTCCCTCGCATTTTGACGAGGAGAGCCAAAAGAACTACCTACAGTTGACCAAGGCCGCCACCCTTGAGCGTATCGAAGTGATGACCAACCCTTCGGCGCGGTACACCTCGGCCACAGAAACCGGCATCATCAACATCATCACCGCAGGCAAGAAGCAACGCACGCAATCGCTCAGCATCGGGCTGCAAGCCAACACCAACCCGCACGTGTCGCCCCGAATCGCCTACACCTGGAGCAATGAAAAAGTGACCTTCAGTGCCAACCTCAAAGGCACCTACACCCACATCCGCAGCGAGGCCGAGGGCTGGAGCTGCGCATTGGACTCCGTATTCAGCGGTTCCCACCACACGCTGGACACGTCGCAACACACCACCTTCACCGAAAGCGCAGTCGAAAATGACTTCAGCATCAATGCGATGATGAAGGTCGACTATCATATCAACACACATAACGAATTATCAGCCTACGTAGCCCTTAACCCGGACTGGGACAAGAAGCGCACGTCCCACCACTATCAGCGCACGGAGTACATCAACAGTCCAGGCTTATATGATTACACAATCGACGAGGACAACTACGGCCCCACCCTGTTCGGTTCGGCTGGCGTATTCTACCAGCACCTGTTTGCCAAAGAAGGCCACACCTTGTCAGCAAACTTCGATGTAAACTTCGACCATGGAGAATGCTACAGGCCCTCGAGGCGCACATACGTCGAGCAATTCTGGCTCAACCGCGACATCCAGCGCATGGACAACTTCACCGATGTAGGCTATGAAGCCAAAGTGGAGTACAACCTGCCACTGACCAAAAGTACAGACCTCTATATCGGCGCCAACGACATTTACAAGCCCGACAACAATATTGCCTCCTATGACACGCTCAATTTCAGCACAGGCGAATATGTTTTGGACGAGCTACGCGATGAAAACCGCCGTTTCAACAACAACAAGGCCGAAGGCATCGTCATCTTACAACAACGCTTCGGCAATTTCACCCTGCGCCCGGGCATCACATACGAACTGACGCGCATCAAGGCCACATTCCTCCAAGACCCGCAGTTCAACACCACGCAGTTCTTCTCCAACTGGCGGCCCTCGCTCCACCTCAGCTATCGGACGAAGAGTATGCATAATATCAGCCTGAGTTACACACGGAAGAGCACCTATGCCTACGTGCGCAACTTCACCAACTACATCATCTACGAAGAGGACAACATCAGCACTGGCAACACGGATTTGAAACCCACGCTGACAGATGTGGTGGAAGGCAGTTGGGCCAAATACTGGGACAAGTTCGGTTCTGTGAGTGTGAAAGGATATTACAAGCATTCCAAAGATGCCATCAACACCGTGACAGAGGCCATCTACAGCGACATCTTCGGTAGGGTCGTCACCTTGAACCGGCCGTTCAACGTAGGACGTTACACAGAAACCGGTGGCGAGTTCAACATCACCTACCGACCCAATGCCATGCTCAACATCCGATTAGACGGCAACCTGTATGGTTCTCTGCTGAAAACAGAATACCAAGGTCAATGGGAAGAGAGCAACATGTTCTGCTACAACTTCCGCCTCAATGTCTGGGCCAAATTCTGGAACCGCCTTGAAATCATGGCCACGGGATACTACAACTCCCCCACACAGACCTTATACACACTGGCACAGACCGCCTACGGCATCGACTTGGGCGTAAAAGCCGACTTCTTCAAAAACAGGCTTTCCATCATGCTCACCGCCAATGATATTTTCAATTGGAACAAAGAAGACAGCAACGTTTTCAGTCCCACCTACAGTTCCTACAGCACCCGAAAAACGAACAGTCGGTACATAAGTCTTGAAATAGCATATAAGATTTTATAATCACTTGACAAGTAACATTGTTTTTCGTACTTTTGCACCCGTGTTTTTTCCCGCTATGGAAGTGCATTTTGACTATTTTACTGTTGTTGCCGCTTATGGCGGTAGTTGCCCAAGGCGCCCCATTCACCAATCCGAGGCCTTCTCCATCTACCGTGACCACGTCGTGCAAGGCGCCCAAACGGCTGCAAGAATCGTTGAATCTTTAAAAAAGAACTTGCCATGAAAAGACTTCTTCTTGCTATTTGTTTTTTGGCAGTCTGCCTGATTTCAGAGGCCCAGAGTGTGAGTGCCGGCGCAGACATGTATTTCTGTAGTCCAGCCACCACCCAGCTGCAAGGCTATGGATCCGATGACTTCTTTTACTTCCGCTGGCATCCCGCCAACTTGGTCAGTGACTCCACCATACTGAATCCGACAACCACCGTGAACACGACGACCACATTCTATCTTCAAGGCTATTATGAAGATTTCTCCGTAGTGGATTATGGCGACTTCGAAGGTATGGGGAATGGTCCTTTCAACAGCATCTTCACTTCTTCTTACACAAACAACCAATCTTCTGTATGGAATGAGAGCACCTATGCCATCACTTCCAACGCTAACAATGTACACTCCAATTTCGCAAGCCGCTATGACCACACGCTCGGCAATTCCTCCGGCCATTATATGGTGGTAAACGGTTCAGTGAGCCCCAATACGACAGTCTGGCAGCAATCCAGAAGCATCATGCCCAACACCCTCTACATTTTCTACACATGGGTGTGCACGCTGCATGATGACGGCGCGGCCGCTCTGGCTCGACTGCAGTTCAGCATCAACAACCAACTTATCGGCTCTGTCTTTACTGCTCCTAATCTGGTCGCAGACGGCTGGCAGCAGTTCTACACCACTTGGAACAGCGGCAACAACACGACCGCGACTATCAAAATCGTAAACCAGAACACCACGGGCAGCGGCAACGACTTCGGTATTGACGACATCCACTTCGCGCCCCTGGTGCCCGTGGAGGATTCCATGACCGTCCACATCTTCGGCGGAAGCTCTGCTTATGACACAGTTCATATTTGTTATAATGAATCTTTTGACTTCATGGGAAATATGCTTTCCGAACCCGGCGACTACGTGGACACCCTGCCGATACAATTCGGCGACGTAATGTGCGACAGCATTCTTCACCTGCATCTCACAAAAGGCGATGAAGTATCCGTGGAATTGGGCAATGACAGATACTTTTGTTCATCAGAGGCAACGGAATACGCGCTGAACGCGGGAGGTGATTTCTTCTACGAATGGAGCACGGGCGAAACAGAACGGATGATCACCGTTAATGAAACCAACACCTACTCCGTGACGGTATCAGACGACCATGGCTGCACAGCAACGGATTCCGTCTTCATGACGTTTGAAATCACTCCGACCGTGCAAATCCTGAGCCAGACGGAGAACTTCTGTGATGGATATACGGCAGAGCTATACGCAGATGGCAACGCGGACAACTTCCTCTGGAACACAGGCGAGAGCGAACAAGCTATCACCGTTCACGCTCCAGGCTCGTATTCGGTAGAAGCTCGCAACGGAGAATGCAGAAGCACTGCGACATACAAAATCGAAGACTGTGCGTACGAATTCTATCTGCCCAATGCCTTCACCCCTAATGGCGACGGTCTCAATGACGTTTTTTACTTAGACAACACGGAGGACATTGTGGACTTCGACCTCTGCATTTACAATCGTTGGGGAGATTTAGTGTTCCACACCCTTGACCCCAATTTCAGATGGGATGGCACGAGCAACGGCAAAATCGTGCCCGACGGCGTTTACAACTACGTTTTCAAAATTGTGATAAAGACCGGCATGCCATACTTATTAAAAGGACAAATTGTCGTGTTGAGCGGAGAAAAATAACAAATTCGTCGGACACCTCGCTGACCGAAAGAATACTGCAGGCAGAAGGACGTTTCCCGCCATACTCAAGTTCATTGTTTTCCGCTGTATTCCTACCAAGTTTTTTCGTACTTTTGCGCCCTTGTTTTTTCACACTATGAAAGTGCGTTTTCTAACCATCTTACTGCTGTTACCGTTCATTTCGGTAGTTGCCCAAGACTCCCCCATTTACAAATCCGAGGCCTTCTCCATCTACCGTGACCGCGTCGTGCAAGGCAGTCAGACGGCCGCCACGCCCTCCCCAACTGAAATCAGCAGTTCCTTCGAAAACCGTTCCTGGAAACAGCAGAAAACGCTTTCCCAATATCCCGCGTTCCACTCCGACATTCCCATCTGCAACACCTTGTACAACCTTGCCGTGGAAGAGCTCGACAACCTCATTGAGCCAGACAGCACCTGGCGGACCGGAAAATGGTGGGGCGGCGTGTGGACCCGAGACGTGAACTACAGTGCCTTGCTCGCCACCGCCTACATGAATCCTGATGTCACCCGCGTGAGCCTACTCAAGAAGGTATGGCACGACAAAATCATCCAAGACACCGGCACCGGCGGCTCGTGGCCCATTTCCACCGACCGCATCGTTTGGACCATCGGTGCTTGGCAGCTGTACCTCGTGACTGGCGACAAAGACTGGCTCCGCACCGCCTACGAGATCATCCGCAACAGTCTGCTGCAAGATGAAGCCACCGTTTATGATTCCAACACTGGATTGGTGCGCGGTGAGTCTTCGTTCCTCGACTGGCGCGAAGAGGAATATCCACGCTGGATGCAGCCCGCCGACATCGCGCAATCGGAATGCCTCGGCACCAACGCCCTCTTCTTCCAAGCCAACACCATCGCTTCCCGAATGGCACAGCTCTGCGGTGACGACGAAAACGCCATCCACTTCCAACAGCAGGCCCAGAAAATCAAAGCAGGCATCAACCGACACCTCTGGCTCGAAGACAAAGGTTTCTACGGGCAATACCTCTACGGGCGCACGAACCTCATAGTCTCCCCGCGTTCCGAGACACTCGGTGAAGCGCTCTGCATCATCTTCGGCATTGCCGACAAGGAACGCGCCCAGCGCATGGTCTCTTCCATAGCACTCAGTCCGCTCGGCACCCCGTGTCTCAGTCCCCAGATTCCGAACATCTACCCCTACCATAACAACGCCGTATGGCCGTTCGTGCAGGCTTACTGGATGTGGGCTTCCGCCGTGGTCGGCAACCAGCCTGCCGTAGAGCACAGCATTGCCGCCATCTATCGTGCTGCCGCCATGTTCGCCACCAACCAGGAGAATTTCGTGGCAGAAAACGGCGACTACCACACGGCGATGAACTCCCCGAATATGTTGTGGAGCATAGCCGGCAACCTGAGCATCGCGCATCGCATTTTCGCAGGCATCAACTTCACCGAAGCGGGCATTGCCTTTCGCCCCTTCGTACCCAAATCATACGCAGGCAAAATAGCCCTGTCCAATTTCACATACCGCAAAGCAAAACTCAACATTACCGTGGAAGGCTTCGGTGACGGCATCCGAGAGTTCTACATAGACGGCAAACGGCAGCAGGAGGCATTGGCCAAAAGTACGCTGAAAGGCAGACACGACATCCGCATTGTCCTCAACGGCCAGTTCTGTGGACCTGACAGCGTTAACTTCGCGCCCGTTATCACCTCTCCGGAAACACCGGCCATCTATTTGGACGGCACCCAACGCTTGGCATGGCGGCAGGTACCCGACGCCAAAGAATACAAAATTCTGCGTAACGGTAAACTTTTCGCCACTCAGGAAGAACGCGTCATCAACGGCAATCGCCTGGACATCCCGGAGACAGAGCGATACACCGAATACCAGATTATCGCCGTGGGCAACAACGGCACCGAAGGTTTTGCCAGCGAGCCGCTGCCCTGCTACGATTTAGATGACGAACAGCGTTACAACATCACCGACTTCGCGCCGGCCACCACATTCAGCGAATGCAAAGGCTACAGCGGGCAGGGCGCCGTCGAAATCAGCAAAGACCAGAACACGCGCATCACGATGACTGTGAACGCTCCACAGGACGGCGACTACCTCTTGGACTTCCGATATGCCAACGGCAGCAGCAATCTTACAGACGAGAACATGTCCGCCAACCGCACGCTCTGGGTTAACGGCACGCGCACGGGTAACGTCGTGTTCCCGCAGCGCGGCACAGGCCTCTGGAGCCATTGGGGCTACAGCACCAGTCTGCACGTGCACCTGCAAAAAGGCAACAACACCCTCGTGCTCAGTTACGAGCCCGATAACGAGAACATGAACAAGGACGGTATCAATCGCGCCATGCTCGACTACTTGAGAATCATAAACTTGAAATAAAAAAACAACCTATCATAAATTTGCAAAATGGCAACAAAAAAGAAATCATCCACCAAAAAGCGTGGATTTTGGAGAACCTTAGGACTCATCATCCTTATCTGTTTCTTACTCAGCATATTCTTCACCGTCATCTTCCGCTGGGTTAATCCGCCGGTCACACCTCTGATGGTCATCCGCAAGGTGCAATACGGCTATCCGATAGAGAAGAAGTGGAAAGACATCGACGACATTTCGCCATACATGGTGAAAGCGGCCATCGCCTCCGAGGACTGCTATTTCTTAGGTCACAACGGCTTTGACGTCATCGCCTTGGACATTGTGATGCAGGAACGCAAGAACGGTGTGCGCAAACGTGGCGGCAGCACCATCTCCCAGCAAACGGCCAAGAACGTCTTCTGCTGGCCGCGCAGCTCGTGGGTACGCAAAGGCTTAGAAACATACTATACGTTCCTCATTGAAACCTTCTGGTCCAAGGAGCGCATCATGGAGGTCTATCTGAACGTCATCGAAATGGGCCCTGGCATCTACGGCGCGGAGGCCGCCGCACAGCACTATTTCAACAGAAGTGCAGCCAATCTAAGTCCACGCCAAGCCGCCCTCATCACAGCCTGCTACCCTGCCCCGCTCCACCGCGACCCGTCACATCCTTCCGGTTACCTCAGCCGCCAGGCTGGCATCATCCAAGGACGAATGTCTCGTTACGGCAATCCGAAATTCACTGACGAGTACATCGCCGGCTGCCAAAAACGATACAAGAAAGCCGTGGCCAAAATGGAGAAAAGAAGAAAGGCGAGGAAGAAGTAGCACTCCACGCTACATCTATCAAAAATCAACCGCGCAGCCATTTGAAACGTTCCACACTGTAGATAGGTAGAAACGGTATCAGAATGGGCGTATTTTTCGCATATGCTCGATAGTTCGGATCATCTCCGTAATTCTTATTCTGTCGGATTTCCAAACGACGGGCACCACTGAACATCACATAGACGATGCCGGCGTAGCCGATGATGCTAATCAACCATTGCCACCACGTGCAACAGGCACCAATACAGACAAGCAGACAGCCCGTCCAGACAATTACCTCCCCAAAGTAATTGGGACAGCGCACTAAACGATAGAGCCCTGTACACACAAATTGACGAGGTTCTTTTTTCTTGGCGGCAGATTTCTGGGCATCGGCTATTGTTTCCAACAAGACACCTGCAGCCATCACGACAACGCCAATCCAAGCCCACAGCATATCAACAGGAAGTCCGTTGGCCATATTCGACAAACGCGCCGCTACGGGAGCCACTTCTGCCATATACAAAAGGGCACAGGACACCCAAATAGCAAAAGTGACGCCAAATGGATAAGTACCCTCATTTACATTGTCGCTCAAAGCCTTACGATAAGATGCACTTTTGATTTCCCGAAACAGCAAGTAACCACCCAAACGGCATCCATACACAAAAAGGATTAGGCACAGCAATGCAGTGGGGAGAGTCAGCTGATGCCAAAACACTATTACCAAAGCAACAGCGCAGCCTGCGATGCTGAGCCCATAGCCCAAACTGATAAAATATAAGAAACGCTTCCATCCAATAGCGGAAATCGCCAACGCGACAATCAACAGGATCCAAAAAATACTCATATACAACTGTTTTACACAAAATAATTTTAATTATCTATTAGCCTACAAGAAGTTATTGTTAGTTGAAAAGGTCGGCAAATATAAAAAAAGTTGGCTTACCATCATACTAGGGCTTTCGCGTAATTTTTGTACTTTTGCAGCCTGTCTCTGGCGGTTACATACCAACACCTCACAATGAAAAAATCTATACTCCTTTTCTGCTGTATTCTTTTATCCATCCCGGCACTTTGGTCGCAGGGATTAATGCAACAATTCAGTCGCCTGCTCATCGACCCTGAGGGCTACGTGGTTTACCGCACGACGGCGCCCATCACCATCGATGGCATTCCCGACGAGGCTGCGTGGGCAAGTGCCCCCGTCATCGACAATTTCCGTGACATCAGCGGCGAAGGATTCCCCCTTCCACTCTACCACACTGCCGCCCGCATCCTCTGGGACGACCAGTATCTCTATGTATCAGCCGTGTTGGAGGAACCCAACGTGTGGGCCTACATCACCCGCCACGACCAAATCATCTACGAGGAACCCGACTTCGAGATTTTCATCGACCCCGACAATGACGCCCAGAACTACTACGAAATGGAAGCCAACGCCTTAGGCACGCTCTTTGACCTCTTCCTCACCCGCCCCTACTTCACGTCCGTCGGCACCTACATCAACTTCGGCTGGGACGCGCCCGGCGTCAAAGTGGCCACCCACGTCAACGGCACCATCAACGACGCCTCCGACACCGACCAGGGCTGGAGCATCGAATGGGCCATCCCCTACCGGGCCATCTCCAACATCTTTGACACCGTCATCACCGCCGGCAGCTATTGGCACCTCGGTTTCTCGCGTGTAGAGTGGCAAACCCAGCAGAAGAACGGCATCACAAGTCGCAAGCGGACCGACACCGACTCCCTCGTACCTGAATACAACTGGACCTGGCCGGCCACGGGAAAAATCAATATGCACATGCCCGAACGCTGGAACTACCTCTACTTCTCCGACAAGGCCGCCGGCACCGACACTTTCCACTATCCCGCCGACCACAACCTCGAGAAACTGCTTTGGGCAATTTACTACGCGCAATACAAACAATATGATGTCACCGGGCGCTTCTTCCAAAAGCTCAAGCAACTAAAGCTCAGCAAAGAAGACCTCGCGCTGCTGCCCCCGGGCGCTAAAATCACAATGGAGGCAACCACCCGCAAATTCGAAGTCACCATCACCAAAGCCGACGGCAGCACCATCAGCGTCGATGAATGCCACTTTCTTAAAAGAAGGACCATTGACATTGACCATTGACTTTGCCATCACTTCTCACCTCTCACTTCTCACTTTAAACCTTAAACTTTAAACCTTAACCCCTCTATGCACCGATTCCTCCCTTTCCTACTTTTCACCTTGGCACTGTTCCACTTCCAGACGTCAGCGCAAAGTACGCCCGTAAAGGTCTATGGCTGGTGCTCGTGGGATCAGGAGCGTGTATCGGAAGACAGTCTGCGTGCCACTTTCAAAGATTGGAAGAGTCACGGCATCACAGGCATCTGCATGAATTGCGGATTCGACACGGAGAAGACCGCACGCTGTGCCGCCATTGCTCACGAAGTGGGACTTGAATACCACGCCTGGGCGCCGACGATGCTGCAGGGCGGAATGGACTCCACCTGGTACACCGTCAACCGCTGGGGCCAGTCGGCATACGTGCGTCAACATCGAGCGTATGTTGATTACTATCAGACGCTCGACCCGCGCAATCCAGAAGTTATCGATTGGCTGATACAGCAGTATCTGGCTTTGGCTCGCATTCCCAATGTCGATTATGTGCAGTTTGACTACATTCGCTATGCGGATGTCATCTTGGCGGAGGGGCTGTGGGACAAGTACCAAGAGCGCATCCACCACAACTGGCGCGATGCACAAGGCCACGTTTGTGAATATCCAGGCGCGGACTACTGCTATTGCGACCAATGCTGCGCCGACTTCAAAGCCCAGACCGGCATCGACATCAAAGCCCAATTGGCCGCGGGCATCGACCCTGCCACCATTCCCGAGTGGGCGCAGTTCCGTTGCGACAACATCACACACTTGGTAGATACCATCTGCCAGGTACTGTATGCGCACGGCTACAAAGCCAGTGCCGACGTGTTCCCGGGACCGCACAACTACGCCGAGCCGATGGTGCGCCAACAATGGAACCGCTGGCATTGCGACCTCTTCTTCCCGATGAACTACAACGACTTCTACAAAGAGCCGGCCCAGTGGGTGGGCAAAGTGACAAGAGAAGCAGTAAAGAGCACGAAGACCCCCGTCATCAGCGGGCTGTTCCTCTGCCGCGACTGGCAGCACCGCGCCACCGTCACCGACCCCGAAGGATTAGGACTCTCGCCCAAAGAGCTGAAGATTGCCGCCAAGAAATCCCTGAAAGCCGGAGCCGCCGGCATCTGCCTCTTCACCCCAGACCGCATGACCGAGGAACATTGGAAAGCACTGGAAGAAGTCATTCGTCATTAGTAATAACCAATAACTATATTTGCATAAAATCATCTATGAGAAACTATTTTACAATTTTAATCCTCACGCTCTGCTTCACAGCCGCTTCCCATTGTGGCATAGCGCAAACTGAAGCCACCAAACACGTCGCCCTTTCCGGCGAAGTTGTCGGTGCGTGCAACGAGATCATCGTATTAGCCTATCCGCAGGACCGATCGTTAGATTACATCTATCCGAAATTTGAGAACGGGAAATTCCTTTTCGAATACGACATCACGGGGGATTTTATCGACATCATCGTGGGACTTGATGGCGAAGCCTATGGCGTTCGTCTGAATGCAGGGGACACTTCCCGTGTTCTTTTCACCTCCAAAGGCGACGGTGCTTTCGATGTAGATTATTTTGGTCGAAATGAAGTGCAAGGCCGCCTTTGGACGGACTTTTACAACACCTACGGATATTGGGGACAGTACAACATACGCGCCGATAAAGACACTACCATGTCGACTGCCCAGGCTCTGGCCCTTCTATCCCAAAAAGACTCCACCTTCCGGGCGGAGCACGCCTCTGAAATGGACCCCTACCATATCCATCGTGCGGATTTATCGTTACAATTTTTAAAAATGGTTCTTATCGAAGACAGTGCGTACACCTATCATAAGAGCACCGATGACTTTGCCGAGTATGTAGCTATGACCGCCTCCATTGACCCCAACGATCCGATGTCCAATGCCTGCGGTTTATTAGGCAGATGGTTTTACAAAGAATTGCCAGATATGGGTTCAACTGAATTGGAGCAGTGCCTGAACTTCGCAGAGCAAAAATTAGATCAAATCATTCCCAAAAGTTCCAATGAATTCATAGCAACCTTAGTATGCAATAACGTCTTGCGCCAAAAGGAAACCACGAGCGAAGAAAAGTTCGAGCAAAGTTTAGACAAACTTGAGGCATTGCTTTCCGACTATCCCGAGCAGGTAGCCCAATGTCGTAAATCATACGAGGACTACAAGCGCGCCAAAAACTTAGTCGATTTACCTGAAGCCACCTTGGAGACAGTGGACGGCAAGGAAGTGAAACTATCCGATTTCTACGGCAAGGTTCTGTACATAGACTTCTGGGCCACCTGGTGCGGTCCCTGCGTAAAGGAGACCCCGCACATGGAGAAGTTGGCCGAGCGGTACAAGGACAATGATAAGATCCTGTTCATCAGCATCTCCACTGACGACAATGCAGAGGCCTGGCGAAAAAAGATCACAAACGACAAGCCGTTCTGGCCGCAATACCGAATATTTGGCAAATCCGGGAACGACTTTATGTCCGCAACCAATATGAGGTTCATCCCGAGGTTTATGATTGTCCTGCCTAACGGCAAAATCTTCAACCTTGACGCGCCCAGACCTTCCAACGTGGAAGCCGTCACAGCAGAAATCGAAAAGGCGTTGCAGTTCGGAAAGAGATACTAGGTTGGAGGTTAGTTTCTGTAAGTCAGGATTTTGGCACTGCCGCCTCTAACTGATTCTCCAATTGGCTGTCACCACACGTTTTTTATAATTCAAATTATCAATCATAAACATCAATTTTTACAGACCGCAAAAACACAAAAAATCATTATATAACAACGGTTTATAAAAAATCATTTGGCAATTTGAAGATTTTTCATTTGGCAGTTTGAAGATTTTTCCACGGAACCATTCAGACCTATTTCCGTGCCTTCGGATACGAGAAAATGATTCCCATCGTTGCAACATCCCGATCACGTTCCAGCATCTTCATTCTGTACTTCACGCGCTTGCCCTTAGGCAGTCCCCACTCATCCTGCGGATTGGTGATTAGCACTATGATACGGCATTTGCCCTCCCACGCATCGTATAAATCATTGATGTCTTTACAAGAAAGAGGCATTTTGCTGTCGGGTGACAACCCCAGTAGAAACGTAGTGGATTGTTTATCAACCGAATCCACCTTGCTGACATTCTCAAATTCACTCAAATAATCGTCAAGTGTTTTGGCCGAGCAGGAATGATAAAGGTAGGTGTCTATGGAGTCTTGACTGAAAAAAGTACGGAATTTCAGCCACGAGCAACTGGAAACTTTTGTTGAAGCACTGTCAAACTCAAGACCGGCACTATCAAAACAACGGCGCGGAGAAGACAGGTAATAGTACATTGCATCTTGCCTTGCACTGTCCGTTGGCGCACTGGATAGCACATAAACCTCTTGAATGCCCGATCGCAAGTTTTCACGCACAAAATCCAGGCTTTCCTCTTTCGTCAGAACTGTTGGATTCTTTATCTGAATATGTGCAACGGTATTGAGAATCGACGAACAAGAACTGAACATCAGCACGGAGAATGTGCAAAACAGCGCCACGCAGGTGAAACATACTTTTTTCATACGGGGAAAAGGGGATACCTCTTATTTGTGCAACAGGTTCGCATCTCCGAAAGATTCCGTGTAAATCGTCTCCTCATACTCTTCCGTGATGCCTTTCATAGTGATATTCACTTCAAAATACAAACCGTCCATCGTCGTTGGCGTGTTGATAGATGTCAGTGTCTGCTCTACTTTGTCAGTAGCCGCTTCAATCTGTTTTTTCACCTCCTTGGGATTGGTTTTTCTAAAAACAAGCATTGCCGTTTGCTGCTCTGCATCTATCTTCATCAGTTCTTCATTGTAGATGCCGCAAACTGTATTCATAATCTGTTCAGCCATAGCATTTAAAGAGTCGATTTCTTCCACATTGCCTTCAAAAGACATTGCCACATTTTGCGGTCCCCAGGTCACGGCATAATCGTTGTCTTTTTCCTTGTTGCAGGAGATGAATACAATAGCAGCCATAACGACCAAAATACCGGTTAAAAGTGTTCTTTTCATTGTTTCGATTTTTATGTTAACAATCCTTTATTAAGCGGCGACAAAAGTACGAAATAAACAATAAACTCAGTATATCATTTTCCTTTTGCAAAGAGATCCCTTCACCTCCTCCTACCGTCGGAGGTTCGGGATGACGGTCGCACTTGGGGAAAATAATGCGGCGGCGGAAAATATTGGATGAGATCCCTTCACCTCCTCCTTACGTCGGAGGTTCGGGATGACGGCCGCGCCTGAGAGAAAAGATGCGGCGGCGGAAAATATTGGGGAAAGGCTATCCCGTGGTGCCGCCGCAGTCACGGTGTCTGCGGCGACACCACGACAATGTTGTTGCGTTAACACTTCCCGTCGCCGCCTTTTTTTACCAAACTGCGCCACGTCATTCCGTAGCGCAGCGGAGGAATCTCTGTACAAGACGGAAGGTGATAATTCCGTTTTTTATATATAAATGCTAATTAAATGTTAATTTATTGTATTTTTGCATACTCAAAAGATTACAATCATAAAAAAAGGCGGATATGTTTATATAATGACAATAAATCAAAAACAGTTCTATATACAGGGGTGACAAATGACTTGTGCAGAAGAGTTTTTGAGCATCAAAACCATACTAATCCAGAATCTTTCACTTCTAAATACAAGTGTCATCACTGTGTGTATTTCGAAGAATTTACAGACATTACGGATGCCATTGCGCGTGAAAAAGCTATAAAGCAATTAAGTAGAGAGAAGAAAAACGCATTAATAAATGGTGTCAACCCAGAATGGGAAGAATTGGCTACGCCAGAAGGTATCGTCTGGAAGCGCGAGCTATGGACCGAACAAGTGAAAAGAGTAATTGAAGAAATCACTCAAGAAATACAGAAACAATAGTGCATCACGGTGTCTGCGGCAGCACCTTTTCCCTTGCTATCCGCACGCCTTTTGCGCTGCCGCCTTCATACGCAAAGACTGCACCGTCATCCCGAGCGCCCGACGATAGGAGGGCGCGAAGGGATCTCTTCACGGCAGCACCATTCCCGAACCATTCGCACGCCTTTTGCGCTGCCGCCTTCATACGCAAAGACAGCACCGTCATCCCGAGCGCCCGACGATAGGAGGGCGCGAAGGGATCTCTTCACGG
>JAKSMC010000030.1 GCA_024400835.1 Bacteroidales bacterium | reverse complement strand
TGATGAACCGCATTCTGCATGAGGCCATGCCAGACTTGCCCACCGATGTGAAAAGAGTGGTGGTGTATTATATCGACATCACCGACAAGCAAGATATTGAGGCCTTCATCCGCGAGAATAACGATGCCTCCCTGGCCGAAGTGGAACTGCGCGACCTGAAGCAGGTATTGGACCATGTGGTGGTGGAAGACGAAGTCGAAACCTCTCTCAGCCAAGCCCACGATGGACTTCTACTTTGCTGGGAACTCCGCATCGACAGGTTCCACAGCGACCGTGTGTGCCGCAAGATAGACGAATACAACCACAAGACCAAGGCTCAGGCCGACGCAAAAGGCAAGAATATTGCCCCTATCCGCATCAGCGAAGAAGGCTTGGAAACCATAGAATGGATTTCGGTCGATTGCTCCACCGCCGATAAGCATGCCCCCTGGCACAGTGATGCCGAAATCAAGATAGACCGATTGGGCTATGTGATAGAAGACGGCAAAAAGTCCACCCGCTTTTGGGACGGCTGCATACGATGCGACGAAAAGCCTTGTCGTCTAAAGATCAGGAATATCTGCGGTGACGAGACGGTCGTGTCTATTTGAGAGTAAACAAAAACTTAACATAGGGGAAGACGAACCGTATTTCCGTCTCCGTCTCGAAGTGCTCGGCGAGCCACTGGCGCCACTCGGCGCGGTTGTTGGTGTGGAAGGTCTTCATAATGATCGTAAAAGTGCCACCATTTACTTCGCATTTCTTGTTTCATTGATGACTTGGTTGATTTCTTCTAAAGATAAATCTTGTTATCCGGCAGCGGCTGCATCGTTCTGCATATTACGAAATGCTTCCAAAGCCTGTAAGCGAGTTTCCTGCTCGGAGGGCATTCGAATCTCGAATGGGATTCTACGTTCACGAACCACTGTCTTCATAAAAATTGTCAAAGCGGCTGTGTTGCTAAGTCCAAACTTTGTAAAGTTCCCATATTTGTTTATTCATAGCTGATATTTTTTTTGATTTTATTGGGCAGCAAAAATAACCTTTTTATTGTAGTTCAATGCATTTGATTTCCTACTACGGCGTTTGGATGAATTTTACCACGGCGTTAGGCCGATTATTTCCCTACCAACCTTACCCGGTAATAAACGACCTCCTTGCCATCCCATGCACGGAAGTAGAGGTCGTCTTTGTACCACATCATCGCTCCACCTTGTTCTCTATTGATGCGGTACCAGTCTTCCTTACCTTCGCCGAACATTTCGAATGAGGCTGGATTGACATAACTGCAAAGGAACTGCGTATGGTGATGGGGTTCATCAGCAATACGGTAGAAATAGAGGTGGACGTGGTTGTCGCAGTCAAAGCCCTCGCACCCAACATATATCCGATTCTTTCCATATACACCGTAATCACTTCCGGCTATGATGCAGCTGTCCATAATGCCGTTTTTCAAAAATACCACTTCCATATCATTGGCATACCATATATCCACGATGGCCTCATCCGTTTCGGCAAAGAACCCTGTATTGGCAAGTACCAAATCATTCCAAACGGCGAATGCCTCCTTCCCTGCATCGCTCATTGCGTGGAATACGGCTGACCGCGTGGACGCATTCAGTTTGTAATCCGTCGTGTCTCTATAATAGTTGTAGTTCGTTCGGTGGTCAAAGGCCTTTTCCCAAGCTTTGCGGCTAACCTTCTCCGCCACGGCGTGATAGCAGGAGTCAGAAAAGTGGTAATCATATCCAGAGGTGAAATAATGATCGGAACTGTAGTCGTTGGGCACATATTTGACATACCAATGATCGTCTGCATACCATAATGTCTCCATAAGGTCGGAGGCACGTCCGTATTCTGCGAGTGCCCACAGCTCCCACCCATGGTCTTTGCGATTGGGCCAGAATTCAGCCGCTCCATAATCCAAACTGTCAGAGTCGGGTATGCGATAATCGCCCCAGTTGCATTTCTCCCTGACTAGACCATCGTAGGATTCAAATAAACCTTCATACATATTGTTGCAAAATCCATCCGACAAAAAAAGGTTGTCATCGTATAGTATCTCTCCTCCTTGCTGTATGAAGTTGAATGTCGCTTTGCCGGAATATTTTCCGCTATTGGGAATCGAAGTGTCGGTTTCTGCCAGCAGATAATGACCGAAGATCGTTCCTACAGCTTCGACTTCAGCATCGTAATCCCCGACATCGTATAAATTGTGTTTTACAGAATCCAGCATTAGGATGCCTTTTATGGAACGCACCGTATCGCGAAAAAGGGTGATTCCTTCTATCAGATATTGATTGGCGTTCCCTGCTTGTTTGGTTACTTTGTTGAAATGGATGCGGAATCTCCAGTAGTCGCCACGATAACCCAATGGTTCAGAAGCGTCTATTTTAACAGTGTCTAAGATTATTCTTTGTCCGTTTTCGTCTAGGTCGTGTTCTTGCACATAAAACCACGGAGACCGCTTGATGAGTGTCTGTGACAAATCCAATTCAGACAATTGCTCCAAAGTGATAATGTTTCTATGGACGTCGTACTGTACAGTTTCCGTTTGGCCCCCAACGACCATTCCTATTATCAGCAGAAAGAATGTGATGGATGATTTTTTGAGTTCCATAGTCGATATCAAATTTGAGTCCGCAAAAGTAGTAAAAACAATATGAAATCTGCGTTCTATTCCGAAAATTGACTATTTTTGCGCCTATGTTCAGCATTATCGGTATCATCTTGTTTCTGTTTCTTGTTGCCCTGCCTTGCGGCATCATCTTCCTGTTGTTCCACATCCCCAAAACGCTGGGACGTCCGAAGTTGGGACGATGGTTGGGGATAAGTGTGTCCGTACTCTACGGGCTGTTTATGCTTTCCTTCCTTTTTAGTATGACAGGCTGGGTCGTTTTCCCTAAACACAAAGTCCGGAATCTGCTCCAGGATTCTTCGATAGAACTGACCGACCGTTTTAGCGTCCTCGACCACGAAAACATCGGCTTCGACATTCACGGTGACACTTACGAGAGTTTCACCATTGAAATTACGAGTGCGGACAAACAGCGAATCATTGACCAAATCAAATCCGAATCTGAAACCGTCGTGTTAAGCAAAGAGGATAGGGAAGACCACAATTATCATATCGAATTCTATCACAGATTCGGTGATGTGACGGAAGCACCGCTCTACTACGACGCGCCGGACGAGTACCTCATCAGTGTGTATGAATCTCCGCAGAAGGAGGGCTATGTCGGGAAGTATCACTGGATTTCCCTGAAGAAGCGCTCGAATGAGATGCGAGTAATTGACTTCTGGGAATAGGATGTGATGATGGAAAAATCAGATTCCATTTCGGAAGTTCATTTTTTATCCTATCTTTGCACCTCGAAAACGGGATCGTTCTTTGTCTATTAATAATCATTGTTTAACAAAATATTTCTGCTTATGAAAATATTACACACCAGCGACTGGCATCTCGGCCACGTCCTTTATGAACACGAAAGAACGGAAGAGCAACAGGACTTCCTTCGTCAACTCCAAAAAATTGTCAGTGAACAGCAACCCGACGCCCTCTTGGTGTGCGGCGACGTGTTTGACCGCGTGGCTGCGCCTATTTCTGCTCGCGACATGTACGTGCGCGCACTGCTCGATATGCACGATGCCTGTCCGAATATGCAAATTGTTGTGACGGCCGGCAATCACGACGGCAAGTCTAATTTGGATGTGGAAGGCCTCCTTTGGGAACGTCTCCACGTGAAAGTCGTGGGCCAACCGGAATTTGACAATGACGGCCGACTCAATATGGACAGACATGTCGTCGAAGTTTCAGACGCGCAGGGCAATCTCCAGGGATTCATTGTCGCAGTGCCGCATATCTATGAATATAGTTATCCGCAAATCGGTGACGCTGAAACCAAGGAAGAACGCCAGAAGCAGTTCTTCCAAGCGTTGTTGGATTATACGGCGCGGCGTAATCCCAACGGACTTCCCGTGGTGCTGACCGCCCATCTGACGATGACCGGCAGCAATCTGGCAGGCCATAACTTCGCCGACAGCATCGGCGGCATTGACACCGTGGACCAAGCACAGCTTGGTGATGGCTACGACTACCTCGCTATGGGACACATTCATAATGCCAAAACCTTTACGGGAAGCGGCCCGATGGCTCGCTATTGCGGCACTCCGATTGCTATTGCTTTCGATGAAACCGGGAAGCATGGTGTCTCCTTGGTGACCTTGGAAAAAGGCAGCGAACCGGTGGTGGAAGAAATCGCCATCAACAATGTGAAACCGCTGCTCACCATTCCCGCCGAACCCGCACTCTTTGAAGACGCGCTGGCAGAGCTTAGCAACTTGCCGAACAGCACGCCTGCATACATCAGACTCAACGTGCTGCTCGACGGACCGATGCCTGCCAATTACGTGGAACAGATACTCCAAGTGCTCGAACCCAAAAAGGCTCAGTACTGCTGCGTGAAAACGTCCCTGGCAAAAGAAAACAAGGATGATGAGGCTGGAACGCTTTTGAAACCGGTAGATGCCGATAATATGCCCGAGCCCCAGGAATTGGCGGACCTCTTCTTCCAAAAGAAGTATAAAGTCCCGATGGGACCAGAACTTATGGAATTGCTCGGCCAGGCCATCAAAGCCGTAAATGAACAAGACAATAATTTATAAACCCGAAAACGAATATTATGAAACTAAAGAGTTTAACTATTCACAACATCGCATCTTTGGAAGATGCAAAATTGGATTTCCAAAATGATCCGTTGGCTTCCGCACGCCTGTTCCTGATTTGCGGCGATACCGGTGCCGGCAAAAGCACCTTGCTGGATGCCATCTGCCTGGCTTTGTACAATAAGACCCCGAGATTGGATGCCGCTAAAGGAGGAAAGAAGGATTTCGGCAAAGACAACGTCACCGCTCAAGATCCGCGCCATCTTATGCGCCACGGTACGACCGAGGCTTCAGTGGAACTTTCGTTCGAGGGCAATAACGGAAAACTCTACGTCATTGGCTGGAACGCACGCCGTACCCGTAACTTTACGCTGGATAGTGTGAAACGTACACTGACTGAGAATGGTACAAGCATCGACAAAAAGGAGATTGATGCCACCGTTCTCTCTGCGATTGGTTTGGACTTCGAGCAGTTCTGCCGTGTGACAATGCTCGCGCAAGGCCAGTTCACCCAGTTCCTGAAAAGCGACGAAAACGCTAAGGCCGTCATCTTGGAAAAGATGACCAAGACGGAGGAATTTAGTGCCATCGGTATGATGATCTTCAAAATGTATTCTGATGCGGAGAAAGCATACAATGCGGAAAAAAGCAAGTCTGAAGGTATACAAATCTTCTCTGATGAAGATAAGCAATCTCGTGAGCGTTTGCTGGAACAAAAAAAGTCGGATGCGGATAGTCTCCAAAAACAAAGTGAGACCATCTCTCAAAAAGTGAATTGGTTGGGAATCGACCAGGACAATTTGTCTAAAAAGGAGGAAGCTACAAAGAAGTTGGAAGCAGCTCAATCTGTTGTTGAAAATCCTACGTTTAAAGACGAAGAACAGTTGATTGCGGATTGGGACGTTTCTGCCGAAGCCCGTGTGTGGTTCAAAGACCGAGATCAAAAACGTCAATCTCTCAATAAGATTGCCCAAGAACAGGAACCTAAGGCACAGCAACTTTTTGCTTCTTTGTCCTGTTCTCAGGATGCTTTCGCTGTCAAGGTGAAAGAAGATAGAAAGACTCTTCAAGAAGCTGAAGATCAAGAACATGCTGAATCTGCTCATAAGACGATGTATGCCAATGTGCAGACGATTTGTGCCAAGTTGCAAGAAGCAGATGCCGCAGAGCAACAGAATGCTCACGATAATGAACTGATTAAGAAATTGACGGAAGCTTTGCCATTGCTCCAAAAGGATGTGGAGAATAAGAAGAAGTTAGAATCAAAATTGAACAAGGACATTTATAACAAACAGTTAGAAATCACAAAGGCTGAAGTGGACTTGAAAGCATTGAATCCTGATAGTCTGAAACAGGAAAGAAAGGAATTGGATGCGTTACAAGAGTCTGTAAATGCCCTGTCTGATGCACTTGGACAATTGGAAGTCTCCTTGGTGACGCAGCATGCCGCAGATGACGCCGTAGCTGAAAATGAGAAGACGGAATCTGAAGCGAAAGCTAAACTTTCACAAAACGAATCTATTACCAAAGAGCGTCAGAAAAGTTTTGATGACTCCAAGACAGCCTACGAAGCTGCCAAGTTGGCTATCGGTGACGAGGCTGAACGTTTGCGCGCACAACTGAAGGCCGGTGATGTTTGTCCCGTATGTGGCCAGAAGATTGACACCTTGCTTTCTGCTGACGTCGCACGAAAAGCTCTCCAACCGTTGAAAGAGGATTTGGATGCCAAAGAAAAATCTCTTCAGGATAGCAAATCTATTGACTTGGCTGCTAAGGATGAAATCAGCCGCTGTCAAGAGGCGTTGCCTAATTTGCAAAAGTCCCAGACAACGGCCCACGACGATGTTGCTCAAAAGTTTAGTGCAGCTCAAGATAAAGCCGTTGCACTTGGATTAAATGTCCCAACTGCATCTGACCAAGACATTGAAAGTGCTCGTACAGCACTGGCTCTCAAACAAAATGAAATCGTGGGCAAAAAGGAAAATATAGAATCCCGCCAATCCGAGGTGGATGATAAAAACATGTTGATTCAATCTCTTAGAAAAGAAGAATCCGATTTGCAGAAAGAACAAGGTGAAGCCAATAAAGACATTGCTGCTGCTGACGGTGCGTTGCAAAGTCAAAATGTTAGAATTGAAAATCTTAATAAGGCCGTTCAAAATCGTGAAGAGCAAGTGACAAAGTGCATCTCCGAAGTGGAAAAACTTATGACAATTGCTAATTGGCAGAATGACTGGAATTCTAACAGACAGAACTTTTTGAAAGATCTGAATGACAAGAGCGCAGCTTATGCTTCTCTGACCGAAAACATCCGAACGATGTCCGAACAGTTGAATAAGGATGAGGCCGCCTTGGATAGAATGGAGAAGAATAGAAATAAAGTTCAGACGCAATGGACTTCATGGTCGGCTAAATCTTCTAATAATCAAACCGTTGATTTCGGTCAGTTGGAAGATTGTTGGAATGATTTCGTCAACAAGTCCAATACGTTGGCTGTGATGAAGGCGAACATTGAACAAGAATTGGCAAAGCTTAATGATAGCCTTAATGATTTCTACGCTTCATCAACTATAGATGAGGATAAATTGCAGGAATTGGTCTCACGTCAGGATGTGGATACTATAAAGCAGGCTCACAAGAAGGCTCAGAGCGAATTTGATGCGGCAGGGGAGGTGTTGACGGCAATGAATAAAGCATACGAAGAACACCACAACGCTGAACATCCTGTCATCCAAGAAGAGGAAACTCTTGAATTGTTGAATCAAAAACTGAAGGGAATAACTTCTTCCTTGACAGAGTTGAACCAGACAATTGGTGGTCTGCAGAATGATCTGAGCACCGACGAGAAGAACCGCGACCGTCTGCAAGACGTACTCAAGCATATTGAAGAGTTGGATGCTCTTCGCCAGAAATGGAGCAAACTCAATGAATGCTTCGGTGGCTCTGACGGACAGAAATTCCGTAACATAGCCCAAAGCTTTTTGCTCGAAAACCTGTTGGTCGTGGCTAATGGGTATTTGCAGGACTTGGACAAGCGCTACAAGTTAGAGTGCATCCCCGGCACGCTTACCATTAGTCTGCGTGACCAATATCAGCCCGATATGGTCAGCCCCGTAGATACGTTGAGCGGTGGTGAGAGTTTCTTGGTTTCATTGTCATTGGCACTTGCTTTGGCCTCGATGAGCCAGCAGGGACTCTCCATTGACACGCTCTTCATTGATGAGGGCTTTGGCACACTCAGCGACAACGAGCTCGACACGGTGATGACGCTCCTTGAACGTATGCAGGAGCAGAAGGGCAAACGCGTGGGCATTATCAGTCACGTGAAGGAACTGCGCGACCGTATTCCAGTTCACGTGGAAGTGAAGCGTATAGACCCCACTCGAAGTGGCATTCGTGTGGTAGATAAAGTGGCTGCGCGATAGGTCGACTTCAACAATCATCTTCGGGCTGCGAATTTTTCGCGGCCCGTTTTTTTTGATTATCTTTGCACCTCCAAAATTTTTGTTATGAAAAGATCCCTTATCGCTCTATTAATTTCCGTGCTCTCGCTCTCCCTTTATGCGCAGGACAGCCTGCGGGCGCGACAGTACATCCGCGACCTCACATCTCCCGCTATGCACGGACGTGGCTATGCCTACAACGGCGACAGCATCGCCGCCGAATATCTCCGCGAACAGTTCAAACTGATTGGCACCGAACCTTTTGCCGATGACTTTTTCCACCACTACGACTTCGACGTCTATGCGATGGAAGGCCCCGTTCGGGCCACCCTCGATGGTCGCGAACTCAAGGCCTGGGACGAGTTCTCGATTGCCCCGATGTCCCATTCGGCTCACGAAACTTTTACGGTGCTGTCCGTTCCGGTTTCTACACTGCTGAATAGAGAGGCCTTGCATAAATTCTGTGAGAAGAAAGCCAAAATCATCGGCCACAGCCTGCTCTATGTGGATCTCGCAAATTGCGACAAAAAGGAGGATGTCCAAAAAGTCCAAGGCATTTTGATGCGCTTCGCGGTGAACAACGGCCACCTGCCCTTCAAAGGCATCGTGGCCGGCGTGGAGAATATCCCCGTCTGGTCGTTCAACTTCGCGCACGAACCTTGCGACTACGTGGTGGCCTATGTTAAAACAGGCCTGATGACCAAGAAGAAAGCAGAACTTTCTCTGTCCTATACCAATGAGATCAAAAAACACAAGACGCAGAATGTCTGCGCGATGCTGCGTGGGGTAGGGGCCCCCGACAGCCTTGTCATTGTGGGCGGGCACTACGATCACCTCGGACAGATGGGCGACGCGGTGATGTTCCCCGGCGCGCACGACAACGCGTCTGGCACCGCCACGGTCCTCGACTTAGCCCACTATTTCAAAAACCACCCGCCATATTACACGATGCTGTTCACGCTCTTCAGTGGCGAGGAGGCCGGCCTCCTCGGCTCACTTGCCTTTGTGAAAGATTCGCTGTTCGACTTCTCCAAAGTTAAGATGATGCTCAACATCGACCTTATGGGCGGCGGTGACGACGGTTTCACGGTCGTCAATTCCGATGCCGACAACACCAAGGATTTTTTCCAAAGTATGGTGGCTATGAACGAACGCGAGCATCTCGTCAAAGAGGTGAAACCCCGCAAGAATGCCAATATCAGTGACCACGCGCCGTTCATACTCAAAGGCATGCCCGCCGTCTTCGTCTATACGATGGGCGGCAAAACCGGCGGCTACCACCAACCCGACGACACTAACGAAAACTGCTCCCTCTCCGCCTACGAGAACATCGTCAGCCTTTTTATTCGGGCAATCGAGCAAATGGGGGGGGGAGTGAGAAAGAGTTAAGAACTAAGAGTTAAGAACTAAGAGTTAAGAGTTGAATAAAGTGAAAAGTGAGAAGTGAGAAGTGAGAGGTTGCGGGAATGCAAATTACGTGCCTCTGTAGGGACGCAATTCATTGCGTTCGGAGTGCCAATAGACATTTCCCTGTGAAACAAGAACTGCCCCCACAACTTTCATCTCTTCATCGTTTCATCCCTTCATCATTTCATCATTTTTTGTATCTTTGCCGCTCTTTAAAATAATGTTGACTTTATGGATAATTTTATAGTTTCCGCTCGAAAATACAGACCTACGACCTTCAATTCCGTAGTCGGTCAGGAACACATTACCTCCACATTGAAGAACGCCATCAAGACGCAGCAAGTGGCTCAGGCCTTCCTGTTTTGCGGACCGCGTGGTGTGGGTAAGACCACTTGCGCCCGTATCTTTGCAAAGGCCCTGAACTGTCAGCACCTGACGGAGGATTGCGAGCCCTGCAACGAATGCGAATCCTGCCAGGCGTTCAACAACTCGGCGTCATTCAACGTTTTCGAACTGGATGCCGCCTCCAACAACTCGGTGGAGGATATCCGCGCGCTGGTCGACCAGGTGCACATCCCGCCCCAAGGCGCCAAGTACAAGGTCTATATCATCGATGAGGTCCACATGCTCTCTGGCTCCGCTTTCAACGCCTTCTTGAAAACGTTGGAGGAACCACCTGCCTACGCCAAGTTCATCATGGCAACGACCGAGAAACACAAGATTATCCCGACCATCCTTTCCAGATGCCAGGTGTACGATTTCAAGCGCATCAACGACAATGACATCATTCGCCACCTGCAGTATGTCTCCCAACAGGAAGGCGTGACGGCAGAGGAAGAGGCACTGCGCGTGGTGGCTGCCAAAGCCGACGGCGCGCTCCGTGACGCACTTTCCATTTTCGACCAGCTGGTCAGTTTCACAGGAAAGAATATCACCTACAAACAGACGATTGAGAATCTCAACGTCTTGGATATCGACAACTATTTCAAAATCACCGACTATATTTTCAGTGACGATGTCACCCCTGCATTGCTGCTGTTGGACGAGATTATGTTCAAGGGCTTTGATGCGCAGCACTTCATTGCCGGTATGGCATCCCATTTCCGCAACCTGCTGATGGCGCAGAACCCTGGCACGGTGCGCCTGCTGGAGGCTTCTGAAAATATCAAGATGCAGCTGCAGCTCCAGGCCAACAAGGCCGACCGCACACTGCTGATTCGAGCCCTTGAGTTGGCCAATACCTGCGATTTCAACTACAAGGCTTCCAACAACAAGCGACTATCTGTGGAGCTTTGCCTAATGCAGATTAACGCCAACTACCTGTTTAAAAAAGCCAGGCAATCGCAGGAGCGAAAATAATCCCGGAGGCGGGGCGGCGCCCGCCGCAGAAGGCAGTACCCTGAAGGATATGTTTTCTGATGCGCCGCGAATCTCTTCGAAGACTTTTGTCAACCCTGGGGTTCCCCCCATCAAGCCTATCCCTTCCATAAAGGAGGTGGTGGCAGCCCAGCATGCGGCTCCCGCGACAGTTCGGGGAACTGCCCAGACCGCTGCGCCTGCTGAGCAACCAGCCGAAACCGCACCCCAGCCTGTGGGACCAGCATCCGACACGGTTGCTCCCGCCAGTGACGAACCTGCTGCGGTGGAACCTGCGCCAACGGACGCTCCGGCCGAAGTGGATGCACCTGCCGCAGAAACGACTCCCGCGCCTACGGACTTCGCATCTTGCTGGCATATCCTCTTCGAGGAACTCTTCGCCAACAACCATCTGATTTACTACAGCCTCAAAGACGAGGTGCCGCGCTACGAAAACGACACTATCTATATCGAGGTGAAAAACAATATCCAAAAAGAACAGTTCGAAAGTCGCAAACGCGCCATTGTTGAATATTGGCGCAATCATTTCACACTGAATGTAGATGACTTGGAAATTGTTACCAACGAACAGAAAGAGGAACACAGGGTCATCATCAGCGCGGATGACAAACTGCGCAATATGGTGGAACAGAATGCAAATCTTCCTGAATTCCTGAATATTTTGGGTTTTAGAATGAAAGACTAAATATTTTTGAATATGAAAAAACTTATACTTTTGGCAATGATAGTGGGCAGCATGATGACTGCCTTCGGTCAGGCTTGGCTTGACAAAGCTGTGATTGACGGTCGTGTGGACAGTGTTTGGAATGCTATCGACCTTCCGCAGGCTTTTACTGGCAACGGCGTGATTATCGGTGTTACTGACTGGGGGTTCGATTACAGCCATCCTGTTTTTTACGACACCACAATGATGCATTACCGCGTCTTGCGTGCGTGGGACCAGTTCAAAACCTCAGGTCCTGCGCCTGACGGCTTCAACTACGGCACGGAATACAACGGCCCGGAAGAACTGCTGACGGCACGTTGTGATACCTCCAACTGCTATGACTACAACTATCACGGCACGCACTGCGCCTCTATTGCTGCAGGCGGTGGCGCCGGCACTGTCTACCGCGGTGTCGCTCCCGATGCTGAACTGCTTTTTGCGTCTCTGTACCTGGATTCCCTCTCCCGCGTGATGGATGCCTGGAACTGGATGTACAATGTGGCTCAGCAAGAAGGCAAACGTCTGATCATCAGCAGTAGCTGGGGCCTCTACTATGCAGACAATATGGACGGCACTGGCGCATTGGCAGAGGAAATGCAGCGCCTTACCGACCTCGGCGTCGTTTTCGTGGTGAGCGCCGGCAACAACGGTGATGTCAACTTCCACGTCAAACACGAGTTCACGGAACTGGAAGACACTATGCGCACTCGCTTCCAGTTTGCCACGGGCTCTGCCGACTTGTGGGGATCCTCCCTCACTATGATGAATTCCGCCAACAGCCCGTTTGAGTTCGCCTTGAACGTGATGGATGGCAATTACCAAACCATCGTGGAAACACCTTTCATCCCGACTGCTAACAATGACGGCTATGTGGACACCTTTGTGGTCGTTAACGGTGACACCTTGGTTTTCAATTACGACATCCAATCCTGCAATGCTTACAACCAGGCTCCTGTCGTGAGATTGCGTGTGAAGTACACGAATGCTTACAAGTTGGGACTTGCTGTGACGGCTCCCGCCGGCACTTTCCACGCTTGGAACGTAGCAGAGGTGACGAAGGCCTACGGCAACTGGGGCGCTGAATTCCAGGCTCCTGCTGTACACCCAGATTGGGTGGCTGGCGACAACGAGTACGGCATCAGCACTCCGTCCAATATCGACTGTTGCATCTCTGTGGCAGCACATGTCAAACGTCAGATGAACCCCTCAGGGGCTTTCTCTGGTGGCGAGATCGCTGATTTCTCCTCATCCGGTCCTGGATTCCACAACATCCGCAAACCGGAAATTTCCGCCCCGGGCAAGAACATTGTTGCCGCTATCAACTCTTATACCACTTCTTTTACAGGTACTTATAAGAAAAGAATAGAATTCAACGGACGTACTTACGGCTTCGCTGCGCTGTCTGGCACTTCCATGTCCTGCCCGTTTGTGGCTGGCGTGGCTGCCCTGGTGCTTGAAGCTAACCCGTATTTGTCACCGGTTCAGGTTAAGAGCATTCTGACGGGAACGGCATATAATGACACGTACACCGCTGAGGCTGGCATCGACCGCTTCGGCTATGGCAAGGTGGATGCCTACAATGCTGTTCGCGAAGCTCTTCGCCAAGTAGGCATTGAAGACCACACCGAGTCTTTGGAAACCAGATATGCAGTCTTCCCGAACCCTGCTTCTGGAAGCTGCTTCCTTACGGCTCAAACGCAATCTGAAAATGTCACTTGCGGTTTGTACGACCTTTCCGGCCGCCTGCTGCAGACGGGAATTCTCCATTCCGGCGTGAATATGCTCTCTCTGAACAACCTCGTTCCGGGATGCTATCTCCTCCGCATTAATGATGACAACCAAATCGTCACTAAAAAAATCATCGTTCAATAATAACTTGATTATCCGATTATCATTTCATCTATAAAAATGGAATACATTCCCAACGAATATCTCGAAAATAAAACCATAGTTCGGAAATATCGCGAATTGCTGACGGTCGTTTATCCGAAAACGAACAGCGAGGAGCGTAAGAACATCCGCAAGGCTTTCGTCTTGGCCACGAATGCGCACAACGGCGTGCGCCGGAAGAGTGGGGAACCCTATATCTACCACCCCATTGCCGTGGCGATGATTTGCTGTAAGGAAATGAACTTGGGTGCCACGTCTGTGATTTGCGCTTTGCTGCACGATGTGGTCGAAGATACCGAATATACGTTGGAGGATATGCGCGACATGTTCGGTGACTTAGTCGCTGAGATTATCGACGGCCTTACTAAAATCGAGGACCTCGTATTCGACAACACCAACAAGTCCATACAGGCTGAAAATTTCAAGAAGATATTCCTTTCTATGTCCAAGGATGTGCGCGTCATCCTGATTAAGTTGGCTGACCGTCTGCACAATATGCGAACCTTGGATTCCATGCCTCCGGAAAAACAACTTAAAATCGCTTCCGAGACTTCGTTCTTCTATGTTCCTTTTGCCCATCGTCTGGGCCTCTATACCATCAAGAGCGAGTTGGAAGACTATGCGATGAAATATACCAACCCGACGGACTACTATTCCATTGCTAACAAGTTGAAGGAAACAGACGAGGAACGGGCCCAACTCATCTCCGAGTTTGTGAAGCCCATCCAGGAGTCTTTGGAGGAAAACGGCATTCATGCAAAAATGTCTTCTCGCACCAAGTCTATCTATTCCATTTACAACAAGATTCTGAACAAGAAGGTCAACTTCGAAGATATCTATGACATCTTCGCGGTGCGTTTCGTCTTTGACAGTCCGGTGGAAGACGAATTCGAAATCTGTTGGCGAATTTACAAGATAGTATGCCTGCTATATCCGACGAATCCGTCACGTGACCGGAACTTCCTGACACATCCCAAGGCCAACGGTTACCAGTCGCTGCACCTGACGGCGATGAGCAAGGCCGGCAAATGGGTAGAAGTGCAGATCCGGTCTAAGCGTATGGACGAGATTGCCGAAAAGGGTTTGGCCGCCCACTATAAATACAAGGAGGACGGCACTGATGTGGACAGTGATGTTGACGAACGCCTCGAGGCATGGCTGATGAAGACTCGGGAAATCATCATGAGCAAGGATGCCGATGCCCTTGATTTCTTGAACGAGGTGCGTCTGAACCTCGGCCTTAAAGAAGTCTATGTCTTCACTCCGAAAGGCGACATGTGCAAGCTGCCCGCAGGCTCCACGGTGCTTGACTTGGCCTACCAACTGCACACCAACTTGGGTGATCACTGCATCGGCGCCAAGGTGAACTACAACATTGTGCCGCTGGACCGCGTGCTCGAAAATGGCGACCAGGTGGAAATCATCACCTCCAAAAAGCAGATTCCCAAGACGGAGTGGCTCGACATCGTGCAGACACCACGCGCCCGCCGTAGTATCCGCGACTTCTTCCGCAACGAACAGAAGGATATCAATGCCGCCGGCCTTGAACTATTGCAACGCTATTTCGAAGAATTCAAGGTCAAATTCAATAAGGAATCTATTGACAAAATTAAGACGGCCACGCTTTCCAAGTCTGATGACGAATTTTGGAACGGCATTGTCACACATAAGATTTCGAAAAACAAAATCCGCAAGATTCTCTCCATGAAACAGCCCAAGGAACTGGCCGAGTTCCAACGCAAGGTTGAAGAGGAAATTGCCAATAAGTCACTGGACCAACTGATTGACGAACAACTCAATGCCACGCCGAATGCTTTCCTCTTGGACAACGATTACGAGCAAATCAAGTATGTGATTGCCGATTGCTGCAATCCCATTCCCGGCGACCAGGTGGTAGGCTTCCAAGTGGCCAACGACCGCATTGTCATTCACCAGACTTCGTGCCCGAACGCCATTGAGCAGATGTCCAAATTTGGCAACCGTATTATCAAAACCAAGTGGCGCAAAGGCCAGAATATCGCCTTTTTGTCCGGTATCAAGATTACGGGCTTCGACCGCAAGGGCATGATTAAGGAGATTATCGATATCGTCACTTCCCAGATGGACTTGAACATCCGCTCGCTGAAGATTGAATCCAAGAACAACGTCTTCACTGGCACTATGATGCTGTACATCCAGAGTGTGCGTGCGCTCACAGACCTTATAGAGCAGCTCAAGGCCATTGACCATGTCGAGAAGGTTGAGCGTATCGGCTACGAGGTGGAGTAAATCCGATAAATAAATTTTCTTGAGATCTTTCTCGCGAGAGGAGATACGGCTTGCGATGATGCAAAGTCGAAGCGCAATCTCCCCGAAAACAATTTAGATTTCCAAGATTGTTTCCTCGGGAAGTCCGGTTGCTTTGGCGATAGTGGCAACGTCGAGTCCGAGCGAGAGCAGGTTCTTAGCGGTGGTGCGAATACCTTCCGCAAGCCCTTCCGCTTTTCCTTTCGCAAGCCCTTCCGCTTTTCCTTCTGCAATTCCTTCCACTCTGCCTTCCTCGCGGGCGCACTCGCGTTCGTACTCGATGGTGTCTTTGACGTCCTGGTAGTCAAATATGCTCTTTGCGTAATCTTCCTTTTCCATAGTCGTGAGTTTTTCTAATTCTCCCTGTTCGAAGAAGTCGCGGTAGATGGGGTCGTCAAACGGGCATTCCCGGGTGTTTGCGTCCCCCATATTCTTGATGATGAAGAGCCAGCAGTGCAGCGCATCACGATAGTCAACCTCTTTGAACAGGCGTGCAAAGGTACACAATTCTATAAATATGAACTTGACCTGCGGCAAAAAAACTTTGTTCGTCTGGTCTTTCATCTGGACCTCCCACAAGAACCTGTCTGCGTCATTGAACACGGCCATTTTGAAGTTCAGGATGTTGATGGAGTAGATGGGCGGTATGGCATACTTTCTGACGCCCTTTTCGGCCAGTTGGCTGACGAGGCGGCTGACGTAGGTGAAGGCGCGCTCGCCGTAGTAGGGCTGCCCTCCGATCTGCAACTCCACGATGATGTGCTGGCCCTGGTCGGTGAGGCAGTAGATGTCATAGACCATTTTCTTCTCTTGCGGATTCTCTCCTAATTGCTCGGTATTCAGATAAACGACGTCTTCGATGGTCCCGACGCTGTCCGCGAGTACGGCATTGAGGAATGCGATGAGGAACTTCTTGTTCGGCTCTCCGAACATTTTCTTGAATCCGAAGTCGGTGAGCAGATTCAGGTACTTGGGCTGGTTTTCCGTTATCGGATTGTTTAAATTCTTGATATTCATAGCGAGATGTCTTTTTAGTTGGTGAATCAGTCCCGCAAAGATATATCGTTTAAAAGAAAAAGTCAAGCGTAAAATATTGATTTTTAGTTGTTTGAAAACATGCAAATAACATACGGCGAAGATACTTTTCCCGTTTTTTTTGCTCTTTTTCATTTTCTGCACAAAAAAGTTGCAGTGGCACCTGAGGCCTGATTTTGGGAGTTTTTGGCGGAAACGGGCCGCAAAAGTGAAAAGGCCGCCCTTCATCTCTTCATCTCTCCATCTCTTCATCTTTTCATCCCTTTCTCCCTCCCGAATTATAAAAAAAATAATGTATATTTGCACCCCTCCCGATTGGGAGTGTTTTTTATTTATAAAGTATTGTATATCAATTAAGTGTTTATGAAAAAGTTCAGTTTTTTGACTTTGTCATTGGCAATTTGTTTTTTAATTTCTACAAGTTCCCAAGCTATGCCTTCTAAAGGAAAACCAAAAAAATCCAAATCTGGTGTTGCCGTTACTAATTTGGACAATTCCGTGAAACCCTCCGCCGACTTCTACCAATATGCCTGCGGCGGTTGGATGAAACTCAACCCGCTGGGCGCTGAATATGCTCGCTACGGCAGCTTCGACGTGCTGGCTGAAAACAACCAGAAACAACTCAAAGACCTCGTACTTGGCCTCGCCAAGAAGAAATACGATGCCGGCACTGTGGAACAGAAAGTCGGCGACCTCTATAAGATCGGTATGGACACTGTGAACCTTAACAAACAGGGCGCACAACCGCTTGCTAACGACCTTAATAAGATGGCTAAACTGCAACGCGGACAGCTCTCTGCCGCACTTGCAGACCTCGCCTTCGACGGCCTCAACCCCTTCTTCGGCCTATTCGGTGCCGCTGACCCCGACAACAGCGATATGACCATCGCATATCTTTGGCAAACCGGTCTCGGCATCGGTGACCGCGACTATTATCTTGAAGCCGGCCAGCAGAATATCCGAGACGAATATGTCAAGCTGATGGCTCAGATGTTCCAGATGTCCGGCTATAGCAAAATGGCTGGCTTTGCTGGTCAGGAACAGGCTATGGCTCAGCGCGTTCTCGCTATGGAGTCTATGATGGCTCACTATTTTATGGACAAAACCACGATGCGCGATCCTTATAAGACCGTCAATAAGATGTCTGTGAAAGAGGCTCAGAAGTTGATGCCTTCCATCGACCTTAATGCCTACCTCAAGGCTCTCAACCTTAATATCGACGTGGTGAACGTTGGTCAACCCGACTATTTCGCCGGTTTGAGCAATATCCTTGCCACTTCAGATATGGATGTCATCCGTGCTTATATGGCTTGGAACATCATCAATGCCGCTGCTCCCTATTTGAGCGATGATTTCGTGAATGCTGATTTCAGCTTCTACGGAAAGGTGCTTTCTGGCAAGCAGGAAAACAGCCCTCGCTGGAAACGTGTTATCAACACTGTGGACGGCTGCCTCGGCGAAGCCCTCGGCCAGATGTACGTTAAGACTTACTTCCCCGCTGAAGCCAAAACCCGTATGGAACAACTCGTCAAGAACCTCCAATGGGCTCTCGGCGAACGTATCAAGGCTTCCGCTTGGATGACCGATGTCACCAAGAAGGCCGCTCTCGAAAAACTCGCCGCTTTCACCGTCAAGGTCGGTTATCCTGACAAATGGAGAGATTACAGCGCACTCACCATCACCAACGACAGTTACTATGCCAACATCGTGCGTGCACGCCGATTCGAAAGCGAATTCCAATTGGCAAAAATCGGCAAACCCGTTGACAAGAGCGAATGGCTCATGACGCCGCAAACCGTCAACGCTTATTACGAACCCAACACCAACGAAATCTGCTTCCCGGCTGGTATTCTCCAACCCCCGTTCTTCGATATGAATGCAGATGACGCTACCAATTACGGTGCTATCGGCGTTGTCATCGGACACGAAATGACACACGGCTTTGATGATCAGGGCCGTAACTACGACCTCCACGGCAACCTCGCCGACTGGTGGACTCCCGAAGATGCTTCCGCTTTCAACGAACGTGCACAGGTGCTTGTTGACCACTTCAACGCTATCGAAGTGGCCCCGGGCGTCAACGCCAACGGTACTTTCACCTTGGGCGAGAACATTGCCGACAACGGTGGCTTGAATGTCTCCTTCACCGCTTTCCAAAAAGCTCAGAAGGATGGCGCTATCAAGGGCGACATGGACGGCTTCACACCGGAACAACGCTTCTTCCTCGCTTACGCTGGCGTTTGGGCAGCTAACATCCGCCCCGAAGAAATCCTCAGACGTACGAAAGAAGATCCGCATTCCCTCGGAAAATGGCGTGTCAACGGCACACTTCCGCATATCGACGCTTTCTACAAAGCCTTCAATGTCAAAGAAGGTGACCCGATGTACCTTGCCCCTGAAAAACGCGCTCGCATCTGGTAAAGGAAAGGCCCCCCGGACCTCTAATCACTAATCCCTAACCCCTAAACCCTAAATAATTATCAACGTGACACAAAACAAACTCGCTGTTATCGCATTCGGTGGTAACGCATTATTGAAAAGCAAGCAAAAAGGCACTTATGCCGAACAGATAGAAAATGTTACCGCAACCTGTCGTTGCTTAGTTCCGATGTTGAAGTCGGGCTATCGCATGGTAATCGGCCATGGCAATGGCCCGCAAGTGGGCAACGTGATGTTGCAGCACAAGGCCGGCAAAGAGGCCTTCAATGTGGAATCCATGCCCCTCAACTTCTGCGTGGCTGAAACCCAAGGCTCCATTGGCGCCTTGATTGAAGAAGGTATGCGCCATATTTTTGCCGAAGAACAGATTGACCGTGACACCGTGACTTTGCTGACCCACGTGGAAGTGGATGGCAACGACCCGTTGTTCCAGAACCCCACCAAACCGGTTGGCCCGTATGTTACGAAAGAGGAGGCTGATGCCAATCATGCTGAGACCGGCGATATCTATCGCGAGGACCCGAAGGGCAATGGCTGGCGCAAAGTGGTCGCTTCTCCGAAGCCCATCCGCATCCAGAACATCAAACTCGTGCGCCAGTTGGCTGACATGGGTGTCGTGGTGGTCACTGTGGGAGGTGGCGGCATTCCTGTTGCTATGAAGGACGGCTACCTCCAAGGTGTGCAAGCTGTCATCGACAAGGATCTCGCCTCGGCCATCACCGCAGTAGAGATTGACGCTGACGAATTTTATATCCTCACGGACGTGCCAAAGGTGTACATCAACTTCCGCAAACCGGATGAGAAGGCTTTGGATGTGATTACCGTGGAAGAGGCTAAAAAGCATCTGGCTGACGGCCAGTTCACGGAAGGTTCCATGGCTCCGAAAATGCGCGCTGCCATCATGTTCGTGGAGAAGACGGGCCACACCTGCATCATCACTGAGGCTGGTCGCCTGGGAGATGAAAGTTGTGGTACCAGAATCGTTGCTAAATAAATGTGCTTAATATCTGAACAATGAATGAAACATTTAAAAAACTAGCTCAAGCGCAGTCTTGTTTGGCTTTTTTCAAAAGACTGTTTATAATGTCCGCGGCAGTCTTGCTTGTAGGACTTATCATGAAGAGCCAGGTGATGATTGTATTAGGTGGTGGAACTCTTGCTTGTGCTGCTCTGTTTTTTGTCCCGATCCTTATTTATCGTCGCAGACTCAAAGATTCCTCGGATAATGAGTTCGATTCTGATAACCAATAACCCGAATATCAAAATTCAATTACCTAATATTTAATTTTCAAATTTAACCTTTTTATTATGGCATTCAATTTAAGAAACAGAAACTTCTTGAAATTGTTGGATTTCACTCCGAAGGAAATTCAATATATGTTGGACCTCGCTCGCGACCTCAAACGCGCAAAATATGCAGGTACAGAACAACCTCGCCTCAAAGGCAAGAACATCGCTTTGATTTTCGAAAAGACTTCCACCCGTACACGTTGTGCTTTCGAAGTTGCTGCATACGATCAAGGTGCTCATGTCACTTACCTCGGACCTACAGGTTCTCAAATCGGTATTAAGGAATCTATGGCTGATACCGCTCGCGTTCTCGGTCGTATGTTCGACGGTATTGAATATCGTGGTTTCAAACAAACCACCGTTGAAGAACTTGCTAAACATGCTGGTGTCCCTGTATGGAATGGCTTGACCAACGAATTCCATCCGACACAGATTTTGGCTGACTTCCTCACTATGAGCGAACACGTTGACAAACCGCTCAACCAAGTTACTTACGCTTACCTCGGAGATGCTCGTTTCAATATGGGTAACTCTTTGATGGTTGGTGGCGTTAAGATGGGCATGGACGTCCGTATCGTGGCTCCTAAGGGCCTTCAACCGGACAAAGAACTCATCAAGACCTGCCAGAAGATTGCTAAGGAAACAGGCGCTAAATTGACCGTTACAGACGATGTTAAGAAGGGCGTTAAGGGTTGTGACTTCCTTTATACCGACGTTTGGGTTTCCATGGGTGAACCTGCAGAAGTATGGAAAGAACGTATCAACCTTTTGAAACCTTACCAAGTTAACAAGGAAATGATGGCTATGACAGGTAATCCTAAATGCAAATTCATGCATTGTCTTCCTGCATACCACAACCTTGAAACACAGGTTGGCCGCGATGTAAATGCGCAATTCGGTTTGGATGGCATCGAAGTTACGGAAGACGTTTTCGAATCCGAAAACTCCATCGTATTCGACGAAGCTGAAAACCGTATGCACACCATCAAGGCTGTGATGGTTGCTACTTTGGGCGACTAATTCATTTTTAATATAATAGAGTAGGGCAGTGCTTCGGTGCTGCCCTATTTTTGTTTCAAGTTTCAAGTTTCAAGTTTCAAGTTTAAATGCCCCGTTAGGGGCTACATATCTGTAGGAGAATGATGTGCGGAGGCGCAATGCGATGAGGCCGTTGCGGCAGCGATTGGAGCACATTTACGAGCGCGGCAGATAGTGGAGACGCAAAATTTTGCGTCTGTACAGAGCGCGAGTTAGTGCGGAAAGCGCGACGGCATTGCGTAGGATTTGTGTGTGGGCGATGCCGGGCCGCCCAAATCATTCATCAGAACAGCAGTCGCAGGCCGATCATACAGCGCCAGGTGCTGGTGACGGAGACGTCGCGGAGCCATTGGTTGTTGTCGCGGAAGCTGTCAAGGGAGCTGGCGTTGAGCTGGTAGGTGGGCGCGCCGGTTTCGTCAGTGCCGGCATATTTGAGCAGGGCAATGGTGTTGTAGCTGGCGTTGCCCAGTCCGTGCATACGGTAGCAGCCCCAATTGCTGTTTAGCAGATTGGCAAGGTTGTTGACCTCCATACTCAGCTGCAACGTGTATCTGTGCTCGGTTCCGAAGTTGGAGAATAGATCCTGTAAGATGCGGATGTCGAGGCGGCTGATCCAAGGGCCGACTTTCCCGTTGCGCTGGGCGTACTGACCTTTGTGGCGGCTTAGATAGGGATCAGCTTCGACTGTGTGCCAAAAGGCCGCTTGCTGTTCTTCGGTGCTCATCGTGCTGGTGGGTACAAAAAGCAGATCATTGGCGTTGGCGGGAATATACAGCAGGTCGGAGGCGTTGCCGTCACCGTTCATATCGTTGGCGTAGATGTAGGAATAGCGACCTTGAGCCGAGCCACGGTATATCAAGGAGATGGTGAAGGCAAGGTGTTTGGCCTCTTCGATGCGCCAGCTCAGGGCACCGAGCACGAGGTGTGGGACGGCGTAGGCGGAATGCCCGAGTTCTTCGTCGTTCAGGCTGTTGACGGCAACGTTGTTCTTCCAACGAGAGCTGGAGGAGGTGCCGAGGTTGTCGGTGACGTTTTTGGAAATGTTGTAGGTGTAGGCCGCCATTGCGGAGATGCCGTGGGAGAACTTCTTGCTCAGCTGCACGCTGAGTGAGTATTTGTAGCCTTTGCGGGTGTTGGTGATCAGGTAGGCATCGTAGTTGCCCACGAGGCGGCGTTGGCTGGTGGAGTCGGTTAGCCACCAGGAACTGCGCTGGTCGCTGCCCGTGAAGATCGTTGTGGGGTCGGCCTCGTTGATATTGCGCTGCATCACGGCGTTGACATCTTTGGAGTAGAGAGCCTCTACGGTGAGTACGAAGTCCTTTGGCAGGTGCAGGTCGAAGGCTAGGTTGCTGCGCCAGATTTGCGGGAGTCTGAAATGCTTATCTACTTCGCAGAACTTCGAGGGTGCCTGCTCGGCTGCCTGGTCCGGGAAAATATCGGGATATTGTTGCAAAAGGGTCTGATAGTCGGCCATTAGAGGGATGTTGCCTTGTGTGGATATGACCATATTCTGCAACATTCCGGAGAGAGACGGCTGTTCGTTCATCCACACGAAAGGCAGGAGGCCGGTGAACAAACCAGTGCCTCCGCGCACTTGCATCGTGTATTGCCCTTTAGGAATACGCCATTGAAAGCCGATTCTGGGCGATAGTTGTGGCTGTGATTGGGGCCAGCTGCCTACGTCCATTTGGTGGCCATCTTGAAAGGTCAGTGCGTCTATGGCTGCGTTGTCTTGCAGACGGTTGAAATAGAGTGGCGTTTCGAGGCGCAGACCGTAATTGAGGGTAAAACGCTCGGAAGGACGCCATTCGTCTTGGAGGTATGCCGCGCCGATGCCGAAGTCAAGACGGAACATAGCGGCATCTTCATCGTAAGGGTAGGTGAGGGCGAAGACGTTGGCGTTGTTGCCTTGCAAGAAATCTTCCAGCGAGTTGTACCGATAGTACCCCAAACCATATTGTCGGTAATTGTTCTGATAGCCGAGATAGTTGAAGGAGGCGCCTGCGGTGAGGGTGTGCTTGCCGAGGAATATGTTCACGTTGTCGGTGATTTCTGCCACGTGGTTCACTAAGTCGGTGCCGTAGGAGAAGGGCTCGTATCCGAAGCTCATATATTGGTCGCCATCTTGCCAGATGTCCACGAATGGAAACAAAGAACTTGGACTGTTGCGTTTGCTGCGGATGTAGGAGTAGTTGGCAATGAGCTTGTTGGATACCTTGGAGCTGAAGATGGCGTTCCATTCGCCCGTGATGGAGTGGATGAGGTCAACCAAACTGTAGTTGGTGTTGGAGAAGGCGATGGCGTTGGCGCTGTTGCGGTCGGAGTAGGCGCGTATGGGGGCAGACTGTGCATTGACCAGTTGGTCGCTGCCGGAGCGCACCATATTGTATCGGAGTACGACTTTGTGATTTTGTCCGATGTTCCAATTGATTTTGGCTAAAAATTTGTAGTTGTCATTAAATAGACTCCTGGTGTTGAGGTAGCTGCCGGCATCATAGCCGTAGTGTTCCATCAGGTAGTTGTGAACGGTTTCGAGGTCTTCGATGGAGGTTCGGGAGATTTTTCTGCTCGGGTTGGCGATGCCGTCCGTTGAAGGCTGCCATTCGTTGCCGGGCAGGGAGGCGCGTTCGTATTCGCCGCTGACGAAGAAGAACAGTTTGTTTTTGATGAGGGGGCCACCCAAGCGGAAACCGTACAACTGAGAGAAGCTGTTGTTGGCATTGGGTACAAGTTCGTCGCCGACCAGATGGCCGTTGAGGGCTTTGGGACGTAGGAAGGCGTAGGCGGAGCCTCTGAAGGAGTTGTCACCGCTGCGGGTCACGATGTTTACGTCGGCGCCGGTGAAGTGGGAATGGCGGATGTCGAAGGGGACTATGCTCACTTGTACAGCCTCTACGGCATCAAGGGAGAAAGGCTGGGCGTTATCGCCGCCTGGGGTCAGTTTGGAGGATAGGCCGTAGCCGTTGTTGAAGGAGGCACCGTCAACAAGGATGTTGTTGTAGCGGCCGTCGGTGCCCGCAAACGTGTTGCCGGCGCCGGACAATGGGGATAGGAGAAGCACGTCTTCGATGCTGCGGTTGATGGAGGGTAGGGTGGAGAGTTCCTGAGTGGTGACGTGTATGGTGCCGCCGGCATTCTCAAAAGAGGGTTTGCCTGTGGCGGAAATGCTTACCTCGTCAAGTTCCATATTTGCTTTCTGGAGCTTGATGTTGAGCGTGTAAGTTTCGCCTAAAGGCAGGGTGATGTTGTTGTGGATTTGGGATTGATAGCCGAGGAGCGAAAATTCCACGGAGTATGGTCCTCCTGCTTGCAGGTTTTGGATATGGAACCAGCCTTTGCTGTTGGTGTAGCTGCCGGTGATGCTGCCTGAAGGTTCGTGCGTAATCTTGACCATAACGCCTTCAACGGCGTGGCCCGACGAAGTGATGTGCCCGACGATGGAGGAAGTGGTTACTTGGGCGCTCGCACCGCAGATGATGAGCATAAACAGTGTGATGGAGAATAGTAGTTTTTTCATATTTATAATATAGTTTAATTAGTCGTATGTCCCACGCAGTGATAGAATGCTTCTATATGGGTACTGTATCGTACAAAAGCAGATCGGGGGCGTGTGTCACACGTAAATATGAAAAACTATTGCAAACCTTCTACCATCCGGACTTTTACCGTCGGTTTCGGAATTTCACCGAATCGGCTCTATAGCATAGAGTTCGCGGACTGTCACCGCCGGTTGAGAATCACACTCGACCCCGAAGAGTTTTGCGGGGCAAAGATACAAAAAAGTTTTATTGGTGTCCGGTAAAAACACGAATGATCTTTGATGGGCAAAATCTCTAAGGTGGCGCGTTACGCAAAGGCACGACCTTCGACTTAACCACATTCATATCAAATATGACGGCGCAGCCGTACCTTCAGCAACCCCGGAGGGGTTGAATCTCTGTAACCCCAGGTCAGACCGTAACGGCAGTGGAGGTCGCCACCTGGGGGAGGAACTGCGCAGTGCGGAAGTGGCGGCGCGGGGTAACTTGCGCCGAAGCAAGTACTTGCTGTCGCCGCCTATGCCGATGCCTTGCGCCGAAGCACCGCGGCAGCGATTGGAGCACATTTACTTGCGTGCGGGTGGGGAACGGGTGTGTTTTATATGGAAGCAAATCTTTGCAAATCTGAAACGAATTTGCGCCTGACGGCGCATGTGGGTGGGCAGCAAGTTAGGGCAAAAAGCGCGACGGCACCGCGTTGGATTGCGGGTCGGTGGTGCCGGGCCGCCCAAATCATAATAAAACCAAAATGTATCGGGTCAACATGAATATAGTTCCCTAAAAAAAGCCCCTCCGGGAAGGAGAGGCTTTTTGTATAGAGTGATAAATGAATATCGAAGGAAGGGAATAATCAGTGGTGAAGACAAACTATTTGGAACCTTTGTCTTTTTGACCTGCGTGGCCGCGGAATATACGAGTGGGAGCGAATTCACCGAGTTTGTGACCGACCATGTTTTCGGTTACATATACGGGGATGAATTTGTTACCATTGTGAACAGCGATGGTAAGGCCTACGAAGTCCGGAGAGATCATAGAAGAGCGGGACCAGGTTTTGATAGTGGATTTCTTACCTGATTCTTGAGCAGCGATTACGCGTTGTTCCAATTTGTAGTGTATATATGGACCTTTTTTTAATGAACGACTCATAATATTATGCTATTTTAAGATTATTTCTTTCTTCTTTCGATGATATACTGCGTAGAATTCTTCTTAGGATGTCTTGTCTTGTAGCCCTTAGAAGGAATACCACGACGGGAACGAGGATGACCACCTGATTGACGGCCTTCACCACCACCCATTGGGTGATCGTGCGGGTTCATAACGACACCACGGTTGCGAGGACGGCGTCCTAACCAGCGGCTTCTACCGGCTTTACCGGAAACTTCGAGGCTGTGGTCGCCATTGGAAACGATACCGATGGTAGCTTTGCAAGCGCAGAGGATCATACGTGTTTCGCCAGAAGGCAGTTTGATAACGGCGTATTTACCTTCACGGGACATGAGTTGTGCGTAGGAACCGGCGGAGCGAGCGATTTTAGCACCTTGGCCGGGGCGCATTTCGATGTTGTGAATGATAGAGCCGAAAGGAATTTCACCGATAGGGAGGGTGTTGCCGAGGTCCGGGGAAACGCCAGCGCCGCTGACGATAACCTGGCCGACCTTAAGGCCGTGAGGGGCAACGATATAACGTTTCTCACCGTCTGCGTAGAACAACAAAGCGATGCGAGCTGTACGGTTCGGATCGTATTCGATAGTTTTAACAGTTGCGGGGATGCCGTCTTTTTCTCTCTTGAAGTCAATCATACGGTACATTTGTTTGTGACCGCCACCGCGGTAGCGTACCGTCATTTTACCACTGTTGTTTCTTCCGCCTGTCCTATGTTTCGGACACAACAAACTCTTTTCAGGGATGTTGGTGGTAATGTCATCGTATGCGCTGATTACTTTGAAGCGCTGACCCGGCGTTACTGGTTTGTACTTTTTAAGTGCCATTGTTTTTAAATATTACTGTAAAAATCAATTTTTTGATCCTTGTCTACGAACACGAAGGCCTTTTTGAAGTTGTTCTTTTGACCTGTGATGACGCCAGCCTTAGTATTACGGTTCGAGACTTTACCGCGTTGGATCAATGTATTTACGCGGACTACTTTAACACCATAAACGGCTTCTACTTCGCGTTTGATTTCGGGTTTGGTAGCCTCGCGGGTCACCATGAAACCGTAGCGGTTGTATTTTTCAGCCGTCTGCGTCATTTTTTCGCTGATGATGGGTTTTATAATGATACTCATTGTTTTTTCTTTTAAAGGTTAATTATTCGCCTAACATTTTTTCCAATTCGGGAAGGCTGTTTTCGCAGAGGATGAGGTGGCCTGCGTTGAGCACGTGGTAGGTGTTAGCTTCGCTGGCGCGCATTACGCGTGTGCGTTGCAAGTTGCGTGCGGAAAGGAAAACGTTCTTGTCAGCTGCGGGAGTGAGAAGAAGAGTTTTCTGGCCTTCGAGGTTGAGGCTCTTGATGATCTCTTTGTAAGCCTTGGTCTTCGGTGCGTCGAATGTGAAGTCTTCGACTACTGTGATCTTGCCTTCTTGCTGTTTGTAGGTGAATGCGGAGAAACGTGCGAGTCTCTTCACTTTCTTGTTCAGCTTGAAGTGATAGTCTCTAGGATGAGGACCGAACACAGTGGCACCGCCGCGGATTGTCGGGCTCTTGATGGAACCTGCACGTGCGCCGCCAGTACCTTTCTGGCGTTTCAGCTTGCGGGTACTACCAGATACGGTGGAGCGTTCCAGTGTATCGTGTGTGCCTTGTCTTTGGTTGGCTAAATATTGTTTAACGTCAAGCCAGATGGCGTGATCGTTGGGTTCCACGTTGAAGATCTGATCATTCAGGGTAACCGTTCTTGCAGTTGCACTGCCGTCTATTTTATATACTGTTAACTCCATCTTTCAATTTTTAAATAAGATCCATTGGCTCCGGGAACAGAACCTTTAACTACTAATAAATTCTTTTCTTTGACGATCTTGAGGATCTGGAGGTTGGTGACTTTAACCTTCACATTGCCCATTTGGCCTGCCATACGCATTCCCTTGAATACGCGGGAAGGGTAGGAGGATGCACCCATTGAACCGGGAGCTCTCAAACGGTTGTGCTGGCCGTGTGTGGCGTCGCCTACACCGCCGAATCCGTGACGTTTCACAACGCCCTGGAATCCCTTACCTTTGGAGGTGCCGCTGATATCCACGAATTCGCCTTCTTCGAATACTGTGACGTCCAATACTTCGCCGAAGCTCTTCTTGGAACCTTCTTCGAAACGGGAGAACTCACGGACGATTTTCTTCGGCGTTGTGCCGGCCTTTGCGAAATGACCTTTCAAAGGTTTCGTCGTGTTCTTTTCTTTCTTTTCGTCGTAACCCAATTGGATTGCACTGTAACCGTCTTTTTCAACGGTCTTGACTTGCGTTACCACGCAAGGACCAGCCTCTATCACTGTGCACGGCACGATTTTGCCGGAGGCATCGTAGATGCTAGTCATACCAATTTTTTTTCCTATTAATCCAGACATTTTTTAGTTGGTTTGTTAATTTTTTGATTTGTTTATGCATTTTCAATAAACCATTCGTTGATAATAACACACTGACACAGAAGGCGTTATTGTCCCTTTGCGGTTTATTTTAATGAGCCTGCAAATATACATTTTTTTCAATATAACACGCTCTGTCAAAAATATTTATTTTTAGTTGCTAACGGAATGATGTTATTAGTCAATGGTAAAGGTGAGAGGTGAGAAGTAGAAAGGTAGAGAAGTAGGGGGGATACTTCAAATGCTAATGGCTAATGCCTAACGGCCAACGGCAAAAAGTCAATGTCAATAGTCAAAGTTCAATGTTTTTTCGTATTTTTGCGCCCTTATGAAAAATATTAGAAATTTCTGTATTATAGCACACATCGACCACGGCAAGAGCACGTTGGCCGACCGCCTACTCCAATATACCAAAACCGTCAACGACCGTGATTTCCAAAATCAGGTGCTTGATGATATGGATCTTGAACGCGAACGCGGCATTACCATCAAGAGCCACGCCATCCAAATGGAGTACAACTACAAGGGTGAAAAGTATATCCTGAACCTTATCGACACTCCGGGTCACGTGGACTTTTCCTATGAGGTGTCCCGCTCCATTGCGGCTTGCGAGGGCGCACTCCTGTTGGTTGACGCCACCCAGGGCGTGCAGGCTCAGACGATTTCCAATCTCTACCAGGCCATTGATAACGACCTCGAGATCATCCCTGTCCTGAACAAGATGGATATGCCCGCCGCTATGCCGCTCGAGGTGAAGGACCAGATTATCGACCTTATTGGCTGCGATGAGTCCGACATTATCGAGGCTTCCGGCAAGACCGGCCAAGGCGTTGAACAGATCCTCGAAGCCATTATAGAAAAGATCCCGGCTCCGAAAGGCGACCCCGAAGCACCGCTCCAAGCTCTCATTTTCGACTCTGTGTTCAATTCATTCCGCGGCATCATCGCTTACTTCCGTATCTTCAACGGCACGGTAAATGTGCACGATATGGTCAAGTTCGTATCTACGAAGCACGAGTATGACGCTGATGAAATCGGTGTGCTGAAGATGGACCGCGTGCCCAAGCAGACTTTGTCGGCAGGCGACGTGGGCTATCTGATTACCGGTATCAAGACCTCCACGGAGGTGAAGGTCGGTGATACCATCACGCACGTGGCCCGCCCATGTGATACTGCCATCGAAGGTTTCCAAGAGGTGAAACCGATGCTGTTTGCAGGCATCTATCCTACGGATGCCGACCAATACGAAGACCTGCGCGCTTCTCTGGAGAAACTCCAGCTCAATGATGCGTCCCTGACCTTTGAGCCCGAGTCTTCTGCTGCTTTGGGTTTCGGTTTCCGCTGCGGCTTCCTCGGACTGCTGCATATGGAAATCGTAGAGGAACGCCTTGACCGTGAGTTCGACCAGGATGTCATTGCCACGGTGCCGAACGTCTCTTACAAGGTCCAGACTACTAAAAAGCAGTGGATTGACGTTTATAACCCTTCGGGAATGCCTGAGCCTACGGAAATCGACCACGTGGAAGAACCCTATATCCGCGCACAAATCATTACCAAGGACGACTACATCGGTTCCATTATGAAGCTCTGCATCGACAAGCGCGGCATCCTCGTCAATCAACAGTACGTGGCCGCCAACCGTGTAGAACTCACCTTCGATATGCCGTTAGGTGAGATCGTTTTCGATTTTTACGACAAACTCAAGAGCATCTCCAAAGGGTATGCTTCCTTTGACTATCATATCACCGATTTCAAGCCGGCCAAATTGGTCAAGTTGGACATTCTGCTCAATGGCGATTCCGTGGATGCCTTGTCTGCCTTGATTCATGCGGACAACGCCTACGCTTTCGGCCGTCGTATTTGTGAAAAACTCAAGGAGTTGATTCCGCGTCAGCAGTTTGAAATCGCCATCCAGGCCGCCATCGGGTCCAAGATCATTGCCCGCGAGACGGTGAAGGCCGTCCGCAAGGATGTGACCGCCAAGTGCTACGGCGGCGATATCACGCGTAAGCGTAAGCTGCTGGAAAAACAGAAGCGCGGTAAGAAGCGTATGCGCCAAATCGGTAACGTGGAAGTGCCGCAGTCAGCCTTCCTCGCCGTTCTGAAGTTAGACTAATAATAAAAACACATATCGGGAACTGGGAACTGGGTGTATGTCCTTGATTCTCATTTCCCGATATTTTATATACAATAATTATATATAGCCATGAAACAAACCTTTCTATCAAAACTTGCTGAAAACATTATCTCATCCGGAATTTCCTTGTCGGAAACCCTTGTCGTTTTGCCGAACCGTCGTGCGCAGCGTATGCTGTTGAAGGCATTGGCAGGTTGCTGCGACAAGCCTGTCTTCGCTCCGACGATTTTCACTATCAATGATTTTATCGACCACCTTTCTCCGTTGGAGAAGTTGGATAAGGTGGCTTTGATGGTGCGGCTCTATGATTGCTATCGTCCGATGGCGGGCGACGACGCGGATGATTTCAGCGCGGCTTTGGCTTGGATGCCTGCTTTCGTGGACGATATGTCTGAGGTGGACAAACAACTGGACGATGCCCAACAGATACTGAAGGAGCTGGCCTATGCCAAGGATTTCGAAATTCCTTTCGGGAAAGAGGAAATCAGTGCCGAGGCTGAGCGGAAGATTCGTTTCTTCAATATGCTGAGCGACCTGTATGTGAAATTCAGAGAGGCGTTGATGGCTGACGCTCAGGCTTACGACGGCCTTGTCTATCGTGATTGTGCAGAGCATATTGCCGAATACCAGGAAAAACTGACGTACAAGCATTATGTCTTTGCCGGATTCCACGTACTCAACCCTGCCGAGTTGGCGGTGGTGAAGTTCATCAAAGAACATTACGACACTCATTTCTATTTTGACGTCGATCCGTTCTATTGCGATTTCAATAAAAATGAGCGTTATACGACGGCGCATTTCCTTCATAAGATTTGTGAAACGTTGGCGCTGCCTAAGGAAAGCATTCAATTTTCCGAAAACTGCTATGAAACAATTCCAAAGCAGGTGAGCATAGTGGGTACTTCCAAGGAGATGAATCAGATTTTCTATGCTATTCAATGTTTGGAAGAAATCAAGGCAGAGCAAGGAAACTTGGACGATACGGCCTTGGTGTTGGCAGATGAGAATCTGTTGGTGCCCCTACTGTCCGCGTATGATGTTTCGGAGGCTAATGTGACGATGGGCTATCCGTTTACGGCTTCTCCGGCCTATACTTTGTTGGACACCTTGTTGGATATGTATCAGACGGGCTTGGGCTATCATCGAAACGGAGCTATGCGCTTTCATCGTCGCGATGTGCTGACCCTCTTGCACAGCCCACTTGTTAAAAACTATCTTTTTAAAGAACCCAAGGCTTATTATGCATTGCTGGAGAATATCGAAGCCGAACAACGTTCTTTGTATAGCGCAGGTGATTTGAAGGAGGTCCCGCTGCCGACTTTCTGTACGGAGACTTCTGATCTGCTGATTTCCATCAAAGAGTATGTCAATATTATTTTGGAGAAGTTGGCCGAACGTTTCCCAGATGGCGGAAATCAAGACCAAGTTCTCTTGCAGATGTTGGTGGAACAATTAGACCTTATCCAAGAGCAACTGAAACCATTGGCAGAAACAGGAACTCCATTGACGTTGTCGGTGATTAAGTTCGCGGTTCGTCAGCAGATTGGCGGGCTGACCTTGCCGATAAAGGGTGACGCCACGAAAGGCTTGCAGATTCTGGGCCTTCTGGAAACGCGTACGTTGGATTTCAAAAACGTCATCATGCTTTCTGTCAACGAAGGTGTGCTGCCATCCGGCATCACGTTCAATTCCATCATTCCTTTCGATTTCAAATTCCACGATGAGACGTTGGAAAACTATCTGTATAAAGACCAGGTATATGCCTATCACTTTTTCCGCCTGCTGCAGCGTGCCGAGAGGGTAGTGCTACTATATAATAATAATTGTACGGGAAGCTTGGTGGAAAAAAGCCGCTTTGTCACGCAATTCGAGTTCGAAGTGCGCGAGCGCCATTTGGACAACATCCAAATCGACTATCCAGCCGTGGCCTTTCCGTATCAAGTGTCTGCCACTGCAGATATCGAAGTGAATAAGACTCCCGAGATCTTGGAGACTTTATATCATTATAAATACTCCGCATCGGCGCTGAAGACGTATATCAACTGTCCGTTGCAGTTCTATTTGAAGCATGTCTGCCATATCAATCCGCCGACGACCTTCAAAGACAAAATCGAGAGCAATGTCATTGGCACGGTGGTACACGCCGTCTTCGAACATCTTTTTGATGTCAGTGTAGAAAAGGAACCGGATTTTGCAAAACGCATAGATGACTATCTGGCAAATCTGGACGATAACATCCGCCAGTTGATTTTGAATGATGAGGAATTGCAGAAGACAATGCCGTTGCGGGAGAGTGACTTGACGCACGGCCGTGTCTATCTGGCCCTCTGCATGGTGCGCAATCATGTGCACAGTTATTTGGAAAAGGCCAAAACGGAATTGCAGGGTGTGACCATTGTAGAAAATGAGTTGGAGTTAGACTGCAAGGTGCGAGTCGGCGAACACGACCTTACGCTTCACGGCTTCATTGACCGTTTGCAGAAGCGTGGTGACCATTTGGAAGTGATCGATTACAAAACGGGACATGTGGACAGCGGCAAACTGCGTGTAGCCATGAACGAATTGGATGTCCCCTTTGATGATCCAGCTTACGAAAAGTTCCTGCAGTTGCTCTTTTATGCACTTTTGTGCAAATATTCCACAGACGAACGTGTGCAGAAACACCGTTGTGCCGAGCCTCCGCAATGCGCCATCATCAGCATCCAGGAAGCCAATACTGGCGACGACTATATTCATAAGGCTGTGCTGGTGGAGGAACATAATGGAAGAACTTGGAAAAATCCTACGGAATCTTTCAAGGAAGAATATTTGGATAAATTGGAATCAGCGCTGAAGGAGCTGCTTTTTGAAATTATCAATCCGGAAGAAAAATTCAAGCAGACCGAAGATGCAGGCCGATGCGGGTTCTGTGATTTCAGGCATCTTTGCAACCGATAGCGATTTCCCTACAGCACCAGGATACTGCCTTTAAGGATGTCTTTCTTGCCGAACTGGTTGCTGTATTTCATAATGTAGTTGTACATGACGTCTTGGTAGAGCGTTCCGTTGACTTTGCCATCCCATTTGAAATGTTTGTCTTTGGAGAAGAAGACGAGCTCGCCCCATCGGTTGTAGATAGCGATTTCGAAATTCTGGTCGGCGATTTGCGGCATATAGGCTTCGGGTATGAAGAAGAAGTCGTTGAGCCCGTCGCCGTGGCTTGGCGTAATGGAGTTCGGGAGGAGCAGGAGGTATTCGCAAGATTCGATGTAGTATTCCGCTTGTGCTGAGCAATTGCCTTGTGTCCCGGTAACGTGGTACATCCCTGGAGTATATACAGTGATGCTTTGAGTAGTTTCGTAAGTTGACCATACGTAGTTTTCCATCGGTGTGATGACTTCCAACACGGCGGTGCTGTTTTCGCAGAAATTCGTTATGTCGCCTTGGATGGCAATGTCTGTGGCGATAATGGTGAGATTTAGCGTGACGACACTGTCTGCGCCGAATTGGTCATGGAGGGCTATGGATATTGTAGTGTCGAAACTGAGTACTTGGCCGTTCCAGAAGAACGGGAGCTCGTAATCGCAGATGGTGCTGTCGATGGTCTGTTCGCTGTTTCTATGAACAGTCAAAGAGAAAGAAATGATACTGTCGCAGCCATTCGCGTTTTCGAGTGTGAACAGCACATTCGCGGTGTCGGTATTGAAAGTGGTGCCGAGGAAGGTGTAAGGAAGATCGTTTTCGGGGATTTCAACGTTGACCGTGCTTTGGGTGTTACTGTTCACGTAGAGGTGCATAATGACTGCGTCATCCATGCTGTCGGGGTTGTTGATGATGGTTTCAACGACGTCTGGTCCGTTGAAAGTGATACCATTCCAAACTAATGGCAGATCGTTTTCGCAGATGGTGGAGTCGATATCGCGATAAACCAGAACAAGAATAGAATCTGTGGTTTCGCAATCTGAAAGAGGGTAGAAGGCTATGTCATCCAAGCCGAAGTCGTTGCCTGTACCATTGGTGTTTTGATTGAGGATGCGCAGGGTTGCGCTGGTTGCGTTCCCGCTGTTCCATATTTCATAGTATTGCTGCCAGGTGTTCAAGGTGCTTGGGGCGTGGAAAATAGGTCCGACTTGTGCTCCGTTGATGGAGAACTGCAGGAGTGCTTGGGCATTGTTTACGTAGGAGTTGAGCATGGAGATTACCTGTGCGGAGAATGCGTATGTGGTGTTGGGCTCAACGGGCACGGTCTGCATCCAGACTGTGGCATCGGGATGGTCGGCACCGTCGACAATCATGAACAGTCCTGTGCCGCCAACACCGTAAACGTTGCTGCCGGCGTTCCACACATTGTGGCCGTTGCTGTTGATGGCATACTGCCCGTATCCTGTTATGCTGTACGGACGGAATGAGTAATCGGTCTGGAATCCAACGTTGCCTTGCTCGAAGTCTCCATTGAAAACAAGATTTTCTCCCGCATTGGAACCGCTCACGTAGTAGTACATGGATTGAGTAGGCGATGCGATAACTTGATTGCCGGAAATAGTGTTCAATCCTGTTGCGGGTGACCAACTGCAGAAAGTGGCCCCGGAGGCAGATAATGTTGCAGAAGTTCCGCTATGGATAGCAGTATCATTGGAAACTGTCAGGTCCGGTAATGCAGTGACGGTCAAATAATAGATGAACGTGGAGTCGCATCCGAATGTGTTCGGATGATTGACGGAGACGGTGTCAGCATGAGAGAACACAATGCCATCCCAGATGTAAGGTAGTTCGGATTCGCAAATATGGAGATATTGAATTACGGTGTCGCAAGTTAGAATGTGAAGGTGGTATTCGATGATGCTGTCGCAGCCGTTAATGTTGGTGAGATTGAAAGTGACGGTGGTGTCCTCACCGCTTCCGACCGGGAAGGTGTGGCCGCTATAAGCATACGGAAGGGCATTTCTCATAATAGTGTCGTATATCACGAGGTTGTCACCGACATGGAAGTGCACATCGAAGCTGGTGTCGAAGTCGCAGCCGGCGGAATCATGTATGATGACGATATAACTGGCTGTGGTATCATTGGACAAAGTGGCCGGTGGCGTGATGTTGAAGGTGGAGTCGGAAGTGCGGTTCACCCATGGGCCGATGAGATCGCGGGAGGTGATTGCCGGCGGCGCCTGCTGGAGAAGTGAGGGCTCGATGGCCAATTCCCACTCTACCAAATATCCGTTGTCCTCTTCTTGCAAATCTTGAATCTGTACGTACCAGTCTCCGTTCAGGGGGCAGCCTGTCAATGTGCTGAAATCCTGTTTCGGCTTGTATATCTGTGTCATGTTGGCAAGGTCGCTGGAGTCGATGACGTATGACTGATGTGCGGGTAGCTCGGAATTGCTGTTGTCCCAATAGGGATTGCTGGTGGGATGGATGTTCACAGACTCATAGCAGAAACTGTAGGTGCCCGGGGCGTATGTGTAACCGTGGTTGGTGTTGCTGGACCAGATGTAGTTCCAAGGTTCTCCGATAGGATTCAATGAACTGTCGCAGGAAAGATTGGAAGTCAGACGGTTTGCCAATCCTAAGTTGATGCGGAAATAGTTGTGCGGAACAGGGCTCCAGCCATCGTAGTCCTCGTCTGGCACGATCTTGCAAGAAGTGCCGTTTGGACATACCAACGTGACGCGCAGGTCTTCAATGGCTGAGTGCTCCATCTTCAACCTCAAGTATAAGATGTCGTTGGCTGAGGTTATCGTTGCGCCAGGTAGAAAATCGTTGAAATGTGCGTATGAGCGGTAGTAGTATCCATAGGGTTGACAGTTCATACCGTCGGGCAGGAATATCTTTTGAGACTCGTGGTGGGTTGAAGCCGGGCTGTTCAGTAGGATTGAAGAGGTGTGCTGATAACCGATGGATACCGGTAATGTGTCGCCTGCACAAAGTGAAGTGTCAACATCAATGTTTCCGATAGGATTGGGAATGACACGAACTGTCATGATGGTGACGCTGTCGCGTCCGAGGGAGGTTCGTGCGTTTATGGAGACAGTACTGTCGTGCAGGAATGTCACTCCGCCCCAAATTAGCGGCAGGTTGTCGGCGCACACGATGCTGTCAAGTCGTACAGTGTCAGCGCCCGTGATGATGACGGTGGTGTTTACAAGGCTGTCGCATCCGTTGATGGTGTTGAGATGTGTGCTAAAGGAGGATAGAGCAGGGACATCGGTAGGTATGAGATGCCCATTGTGGGCATTGGGCAGTTGGTAGTCGAACAGCCGGACGGTATCCGACACAGTGTACACGGGCCAGACGTTGATATGTAGCATGATAGTGCTGTCACATCCGTTAGTGGTTTCAATGACCCGTGTCAAAATGGTGTCTGTTGGAGTGTCTGTGTTGGGAGCCAGATAGTTGAATCCTGGAAATACCAATGCGGTGTTGGAGCATATGTCGATGTCGATCAAAGTGTCGTGAGGCAGCCAGATGTTTACCCATACGGTAGTGTCAAACGAGCACCCTGCGGAGTCAAAGAGGGTTACAATGTAGGCTACGGTGGTGTCGTGGGTAAGTGTCGTGGGCGGTGTGATGTTGAATGAGTTCTGGTTATGAGGAGTTATCCAAGGACCTTCCACTGTGAATGTGTCTAAGACGAACAGATTGTTGGGAAGAAGTTCTGGAGCTAATGACAACTCCCAACCGAATATGTAGCCATTGTCTACACCGTATCCATCCATTACTTCAATATACCACGTGCCGTTCATAGGGCATCCGATAAGCGAACTGAAAGATTGGTCGGGATGGTAGAAGTGGGTATGCGCAGCCACGTTGGAGGAATCGAAAGTCTCATCGCAGTTCCATGAGCCGATGCAGTTAATGTCAACCACATTGCTGCTCCGGTAGATGAGACCGTCTTGTCCGGCATAGGAATATCCCTGATTGTTGTTGTTCGACCAACAGTAGTTCCATCCAGTACCATAGGGATTTACGGAAGCATTGCATTTTGGGCTGTTGTCGTTTTCATTGGGAACCCCGAAGAAGACACCGCCGGAGGCGTTGCTGCCGTATTGCCACCCGCGACTGGACATGGCAATGGAAGAAGCGCATGCGGAGTTAGCAGTTCCTCCGAATTTTAATATATCCGCTTTTTGACCATTCGGACACGTGAGATTGATGTATATGTCTTTTGAATAGGAATGCTCTAAATTCAATCGTAAGTAATAAATGTCGTTGACATTTTGGATGTGGGCGTTGGGCGAAAAATCAGTGAAGGTCACAGGCGACAGATAGGAACATCCACTACCGCAATTTTGGCCGTCAGGAAGGAATATCGTATCGTTGACAGCTAGAGAGGAGACATTGGAATGAAGTACGAATGCAGCTGCAGTGTCAGGACTGATGTCGAGGTTGTATGTCTCGCCTACACACATGTCTGGAATGTTTATCCTAAAAATCGGATTCTCGTGCCATGCAAGAGTGATGGTGTCCGAAGCAGTGCAGCCGTTGCCATCTGTGGCTGTGACGGAATAAGTACCAGGGCGAGGCACTGTTATGGTCGGCGTAGTAGCTCCGGTTGACCAATAGTATGATGTTGCGTTTCCTGATACGGACAACAGCGCCGTGGTGTCGCTGCAGTCTTCTTGGCTGCTCTCAATGGAAAATGAACTCTGTGAAAATATAGACAAGTGTAGGGTGTCCGAACTGAGACATCCGTGCTCGTTGATGTATTCATAATGATATTCGCCGGATTCGGTATACTGCATGCCGTGCCATGTATAGGTCAGACAGGCACTGTCTGTGAAAGAATTGAATGTGCCATCATAAATGCTGAGGTGCAGGGTTACTATGGAATCGCAGCCGTGTATGTCGGAGAGCGTTTGTGTGTAGTCGCCGGACTGCGTATATTCGATGCCGTTCCAGAAATAGCCGCCGCAAACGTCGCTCGTGTCATTCGTATGATTCGTGGGCCAGACGATGAGGTGCAACGTTACTATGGAGTCGCAGCCAATTGCGTTGGTGAACGTCTGCGTGTAGTCTCCTGACTGCGTATATTCAATGCCGTTCCAGACGTAGCTGTCGCAAACTGTGTCTGTGCTCTCTGTGGAATCTGCGGGCCAGACGGTGAGATGCAGGGTTACTACGGAGTCGCAGCCGATTGCGTTGGTGAGTGTCTGTGTGTAGTCTCCTGACTGCGTATATTCGATGCCGTTCCAGACGTGGCTGCCGCAAACCGTGTCTGTGCCCTCTGTGGAATCTGCTGGCCAGACGGTGAGGTGCAGGGTTACTACGGAGTCGCAGCCGTTAGTGCTGGTGAGCGTCTGCGTGTAGTCTCCTGACTGCGTATATTCGATGCCGTTCCAGACGTATCTGCTGCAAACCCAATTCGTGTCATTCGTGTAATTCGTGGACCCAACCGTCAGGTGTAAGGTTACTACGGAGTCGCAACCCGATGCGTTCACAAACGTTTGCACATAATCCCCCGAAGCATAGTAAACGGAATCGTTCCATGCATAAATGCCACAAGCTGATTCGGTGAAATCTGTTGAGTCTGGAGACAAAATAGTCAGATGCAGAGTGTCTCTGCTTGGACAGCCATGCTCATCGGTATAGTAGTATACATAATCTCCAGAGGTGGTGCGATTAATATTATGCCAAGTGTAGTAGTTGCAAGTACTGTCGAAAATGGAATTATAGGTTCCGTTATGAATGTTTAAGTGGAGCGTGACAACAGAGTCGCACCCATGTGTACTTGTGAAGGATTGTGCTATGATAGTGTCTGGTGAGGCAAAGCCAAAGGGAATGTTTATATTGAATCCATGGTTTTGATAGTTCATTCCTGCGCATACATCATCGGTAATCAGAATAGAATCATTAGGCCAGAAGTGCACTTGAAATGTAGTGTCGAATCTGCAACCTATTGAATCGTAAAGTACGATAGAGTAACTGACAATGGTGTCATGTTCAATGTTGTCAGGTACTGTGATTGTAAAAGAGTTGGTGTCGATGTTACTTGTCCAAGGACCTTCAACATAGAAACTGTCTAAGGTGAATAGATGCCGGCCGTGCAACTCTGGCGATAAAGTCAACTCCCATTCGAACATATAGCCGTTGTCTTGTTGGTAACCATCCAGAACTTCAATGCTCCAATTTCCGTTCATAGGACATCCTGCTAGAGATTCAAAAGATTCATCGGGATGGTAGAATTGTGTTTTGTTGGCTACGTCTGAAGAATCAAAAGCATGGTCGCAGTGTCCGAGGAAATCGCAGTTGATGTTTACTAAGTTAGGTGTCCGATAGATTCGTCCGTCGTAAGGCGCGTAGGAGTATCCTTGTGTAGAGTTGTTTGACCAGCAGTAGTTCCAACCGATTTCCGGTTTGTTGTTTGGAAGCGTGGAATCACAAAGATCATGCGTGTCGCCCAGACGGTGTGTCTGCCCGAAAAATGTAGCTGAGCTGGTGCCGTTGACTGTTGGATATCCATTGGTAATCCATCGCCTTCCAGAGTTCGGTATGCTGCTGGCACAAGCTGACGTCGGGTTGCCGCCGAATCTGAGAACCGTAGCGCTGTTTCCGTTGGGACAGGTTAGCCTGATAAAAAGATCACTTGCGTAGGAGTGCTCCATATTCAACCTCAAATAGTATATGTCTTCGGCACTTTGAATGTGATCATTCTGAGAATATCCAGAAAAATTAACAGTCGAGACATAAGAACATCCGAGGTCTCCGCATGGCTGTCCATCTGGCAGAAATATAGTCTCAGAAACCATCTTACTATTATCAATGGTGCGCAGAACGACATTGTTAGTAGAGTCTAGCCCAATGGAAATGGAATAAGCATTTCCGGCACACATTTCGGGGATGTTCAAATAGGAAATAGGATTGTCATGCCAGAAAAGGGATAAGGTATCTGAGGCTGTGCAGTTGTTCAGGTCTGTCACAAATACGGAGTATGTGCCCGGAACTTGGACTAAAATGCTGTCTGTTGTTTCTCCAGTGGACCACAATATGTTGGAACAAGTTGTCTGGACAGAGATGATGGCTGTTGAGTCATTGCATCGTGCTTGGTGGTTTTCGATGGCAACGTTAGGGGATGAATGTATGGTTAGATGGAGCGTCATCGTGCTGTCTGTGCCGTGAACATCAGTGAAGTGCTGAGTGTAATCACCGGAGACTGTATAGATGGAGTCGTTCCATGTGTAGGAATCGCAGGCAGTGGCAGAGAACTCGTCGGTGGAGGAGTAGAAGATGGTGAGGTGCAGGGTGTCGACCTGTGTGCAGCCGTTGGCATCTTCGTGACTGTAGGTGTAGTCACCGCTCGTGGTGTAAGTGCTGTCGTTCCACTCGTAGTTTCCGCACTCGGTGACGGTGATCGCTTGGTGCGTCGGATTGTTGATGGTCAGGTGCAGTATCATCGTGCTGTCTGCGCCGTGAACATCAGTGAAGTGCTGCGTGTAATCACCGGAGACTGTATAGGTGTAGTCGTTCCATGTGTAGGAATCGCAGGCAGTGGCAGAGAACTCGTCGGTGGAGGAGTAGAAGATGGTGAGGTGCAGGGTGTCGACCTGTGTGCAGCCGTTGGCATCTTCGTGACTGTAGGTGTAGTCACCGCTCGTGGTGTAAGTGCTGC
>JAKSMC010000003.1 GCA_024400835.1 Bacteroidales bacterium | reverse complement strand
ATGACCTATAGAACAACTATGTCTTTTTTTCAGCCCGCATTTTGACCTATACGCCGAATTTTGTATTTAAAAAATCTCTACCTTTGCCCCGTCTTTTTTGACAAAACAACCCTCAAATATCTATCATTATGGAGCCCGAATGTAAAGATATGGCAACTTTTCGCCCGAAAGGGAATATCTTTGTGTTGGGCAAGAATCATTTCCTTGGATAGGTCCTCTGCCGTTAGAGCGTGCGCCGGCGGTGGAGGAAACAGATGCCCTTGCAGGGAAATCGAATAATCTTTAGCAGGACAAACCGAAAACCCTGCACGCGAAAGCATCCGTATGGCATTGTGTTACGCGTTCAATCTCGCCATTGTCTGAAGCGAGGCACGTGAAAGCGAAACGGGCGGCAAAGATAGTATATTTCCGTTCGTGGAGCACAGCAAAAATCTTAATAATTTTTAATTTGAAAAATGCATAATACAATGAAAAGAATTTTAGCACTGTTGACAATTATTTGTGTTGTTTTTTCATCTTGTACAAAGAGTACAGATAAAAGTGATATTCTTCAACAATTCATTAGTTCGATTCACCCGACCGAATTAAATGTTAAAAGCTACGCTGATATTGCCAATCCAATGAACCCATACGATGATGCTGGTGTCATTCATAATGAAATGATCACATCAATAATTCAAACAAGGAATAATGAATGTGATTCTTTAGATTTCATCAACTGCATCAACAAATACAGTGATTTTGAAATAGAAAATCTCAATGTTTTTCGATTATTAATAAATAGCATATATCCAAAGATATTTGATGCTGAAGGCACTTATAAAGGTGATTTAGTGAATAATTTGAAAAATATTCCAGAATTAGAAAAAGCCACAATAAATACATTTTTCCAAAACATTACAAACTATTCTGCTGTTTCTGATAAAATTTCTGCTTGTATTAATTCAGAAAAATTTATTATTGAAAGTTGCGATTACACAAAGGAATCCAAAGAACGGATATTATCTTGTTTGGCCATTTATAGATATAGCACTTATTTATGGGATATAAAATTAGGGTCTTCGCAAGATAAAAATTTCAGGAATTGGTCTAACGTATATGACGTCTTTGATGCCATTGGAGAATACCTTGCATTGCAAACAGATATTCCGTGGGATGAATATCATATTGATATACAAGATGGTAAAGATGTATATCGTTTCGCAGGGATGGTTTCTTTGTCTGCGGCTATTTCTTTTAGTTTTATAGATCCAGTAGGATTATTGTTCAAATAATGTCATTAGTGAATAAAGCCATCATCATTTTATTGATATTTATAACCTGTGCTACCTGTTGGGGACAGGAAGATTTTGGATACCTGCCCCAACTTGAGCCAGGCGAATTGCTTATGCTCGGTGAGACTCATTTTGTCAACGAATTTCAGGATTTTGAAACAGATGTCATCTCATATTTAACAGAAAACAATGCCGACACTTTGGTCGTCCTATTGGAAACCGCATATTGTGAAAATGTATTTGTGAACAGACTGTTCGAACACGGCGACTCCGTTTTGCTGAAACAATGGCTAGATACATGCGCGTCCAAGACTACATCGCAATATTTCTATCGCCTGCTTTTGTCATTATATCATATTCAAGAGAAGAACCACAATCTCAAAGTCGTATGTATTGACGGCTGCATGTCTGAAAAAAGGCTACTCTTTGCCGCTGACTGCATTTTGTCATCGTATCCTGTTCTGACTCAGTCGGCTCAAACATTACAAAAGAAAATTGACAGTCTGTATAACCATCTATATTTTACAACAGAAAAAGAAGATGATTCCTTCCTTGCATTTCTTCATTATCTTCAAAGGCACCTCTGCAGATACCGCAAAGATTATAAAAGACTGCTAACCTCTTCTGATTATGATTATTTGAAAAGCATACCGACTTTGTACACAAAGGATTTCAACGCTCGCGAAAACATTATGTTCCGCAATGTCTGTCGTGCTTATAACGAACATTTTCGGTATGTGTCAGTTATCGGTGTTACGCATGCCAACAAACAACTTATCCAATACGCAAAGAACAATTTCGCACCTAAAACCAAACCGTTGGCAAAGCAGCTTCAAGAAAGGGCTTGCTCGCCTTTTAAAAAGCACGTGAAGACGGTTTGCATTGTTGCGCAGCAAATCAACTTCCCGGCTACAGAAGTCAACGATACCCTAACTGTCGCGCCTAAGACTATGCCATTCATTTCACTTCAAATGACAGAAGACATTAAAGAAGAACTTGCAGCACAAAACAAACAAATAGCTTTCAAGGTTATGAAACCCACTTCAAAAATTGATTCGAAAGTACAATTTGACGTGTATGTTCTTTTAAAAGAAGTGAACAGTATGCGAAAATAAGTTGAAACATTATCGTAAGGGGTGAAGGTGGTGGTGGTAACAGGGAGTAGGTATGACGTTTTTTGCAAGTCATTCTGGCTTAGCAAAATATTTCTGAAGTAGATTTAAAACAGATTTTCCATTGGATTTTAAGGAGTCTGAAAGACGACCTGAAGGAAGGCTTTCGTCCGGCTATTTTCTGTGGGATTTTCATTTTGCTATTAAAATCTGCATACCGACAAAGTACCATACAGTTGATCGTAGCCATTTCGGACATTGCCTGGAAGGCAATATTTTTAGTAATCGGGGACAGGGTCTTCGGCGGTGCATGCGCCAGACCATATTGCCTGGAAGGCAACACATATAATCATTAGCCGTTGTGCTGGCTTCCAGCCAGTTTTTGAAAAAGCATATAGTAAGCCTTTGTTGGGACAAAATGCGTTTCTACCAAATTATCTTTTCATCATTTCATCGATGAAACGTGCCGTTGCCAATTCGTCGCACCGTAATCATTGTTTTGCGGTGGCTCTGGCGCATTTCTACTAAATTATCTCTTCATCTTTTCATCCCTTAATCTCTTCATCTCTCCAAAATCTTGCAGTGATATCTTCCAATTGGTTGTTGGCGACTTTGTACAGTCGTTGGTTGGTGTTTTTTGATTTCAATCCGCCTTTTTGAGGAATGTATGGTCCTAATTTCAGATAGTTGAAGCAATCCAAGCGTTCTGGCACAGCGGTTCGGCCGGAGTACCACGCCGTTTTCAGCTTGGAGTGTTGCTGTACGTGTCGCAATAGGTTGGCCACGGTGTTGGCATCGCCATCGCCGCCCATCAGGCACACGCAGGTGATGAGGTTTTTGTATTTGGCTGTGAGGGCGTCCAAGGACTCTTCGGTCAAGGGTGCGCCGATGTCGTCCCACAGATGTTTGCTGTGGCACTCTTCGCAGTGGTTCGGGCAGTTGGTGATGTTTACTGCCAACGAAACTTCGTCAGGAATCTCCTGAAAGACAATGTCGTAGTTATAGTACTTCATTGCTGGCGTTGGCGTAGTAGCGACGGTGTTCTTCTTCCTGTCTGGCTTCGGAGAAACTGCTTACGCGTTTCATATAGCCAATGACGCGCGTCATATAGTCCACATCCTTGCTGTGGCATTCGGGACACTCTTTCAGATAGCGTTTGTCAATGTGTCCGCATTCGTTGCAGATGGTGTTCGGGATGTTGAAGGTGAAGTAGTTGCAGCCTTCCACAGCCGCCACGCGCAGCAATTGGCGGTATTGTTCCTGGCTCAGATGTTCCTCCAAGTTGAGGTGGAGTGCGGAGCCGCCGGTGAGATGCGTGATGTACTTGCGTCCGTGCAAGCGGAATTTGTCGAGCACGTTCGTGTTTTTGTCTTCTACAACATAGAAATAGCTGTTGTAACAGTCGCGAGGCACTTGGTAGCCGTCTTCGCGGTCCCATTTGGCGTGCTTTACGCCTACGTTTTCGGCTGGAATCATCTCGCAGTTGAAGAGCAGGCTGTTGTTCCTGTATCGCTTGTTGTACATCTCGATAAGGCCGAGGATTTCTTCAACAAAAGATTGGTACTGCGGATTGTCGCTGATGGGGATGTTGAGGAACTCGGCAGCTTCCACGAGGCCGTTGATGCCGATGGTCAGATACTGACGTGACATAGCGATGTAGCCGGCATCAAACAGCGGGAGCATACCTTTGTCGAGCAAATATTTGAGGTTTTCGTTGTAGCAGATTTGGACTTTGTGGGTGAGATCGACGATTTCCTCCAAGAACTGCATGTGCGGGATGTTGTTCTTGTGTGCGTATTGGATGCAGCGGTTGAGGTTGATGGTGAGCACGCTTTTAGAGCCGGTGGAGACACCACCAGCGCCGAGGGTGTAGCTGAAGCCGTTGTCCTGGATTTCATTACGCAGACGACAGCAGCTGCTCAGGGAGTCCGCATTGTCGCTGAGGTAGGTGAAGAAGGAGTGGCCGGCCGCGTACATTTCAGCCGTGAAGTCGGCATATTCCTGGTCGAGGACGTCGCCATCCTTGGACAGCAGGGCCATAGTTTCCACGGGGAAGGTCAGCACAGCGCGGGTGCGCTCTTGGTTGAACCAGCGCATGAAGCGCTTCTGCAGCCAGTTGAGCGAATCCCAGTCGGGCTGGCTGCCGTCCGGGAAGTAGAAGTTGCCGAACAAACTCTGGAAATAGTATTTGTCATAGTAGGCAATGTTCCAGAACACGGACTGGAAGTTGCGGGCGCCCGACGGTTGGTTGATGGTATAGACCACCTGTTCGAAGTAGTCGGTGATGACCTTGTCCAAGGTGCGCTTCTTCAGGGAGAGATCCACCACGTCGTCGGTGTGCTGGTAGTAGTCCTTGCCGTATTCCAAGCCGATGAAATAGTTCATATACATCAGGAACTCGGGGGTGGCGCAGGCGCCGCTCAGCATGCTGGACACCATGAACACCATGTTGAGGAAACCGCCGCAGAACGACTTGAGGTTGGTGGGTCGGGAGGCATTGCCGCCGATGCTCTGGGTACCGCCCAGCAACCACGGGTACATGGTTACGCTGGCACAGTAGTTGGCAATGCTGGTCTCATCGTTTTTGTAGATGAAATGGTGGTTGAGATAGTAGAGATACTTGTCGGACAGTTCTTTGCCGTAAACTTCCTTGATTCTGTCGCACAGCATTCTGCGGTTGAGGCGGATGAAACTGGACTTGGGAAGTTCGCCGATGAGGGTGGCGATGTTCTTGCGCTCCACATTGGCGTTGGCATCGTACTTGCTGCCGGTGGCGGCATTGCGTGCGTTGCAGTAGTTGATGAGGAAGTCCATCTTCTCCTTCACTTCGCGGTCTTCGTAGTGCTTCTGGCGATACAGGATGTAGGCCTTGGCAGCTTCGTAGTAGCGCTCCGCCATCAGGGATTTCTCCACTTGGTTTTGGATTTCCTCAACGGCAATGCCGTCATAGATGTTCAAACGACTCAGGATGTTGATCATGGAATCCTGGGAGGCGAACCCGCCGACAGAGATGAAAGCCTTGGCAATGGCGTTTCTGATCTTGTCCATTGAAAAAGGTTCGCGTTTGCCGTTTCGTTTGATTATGTAGATATCTTCTATCATAGGAATGGTTTGGTTGTCAATAATTTACGTGTTTTGTTAACGAGGTGTGCAAAAATAAAATTATTTTTTTTGAGGCATAAAAATGGCCATGGCATTTTATTCACAGTTCATTACTGCGATTATCAATGCTTTTAGATAAATGGTAGAAAAAATGTTGAAAACTTAATATCGCGGATGGAACTGGGCGATGTTGCTGCGGATGTAGTCTTTGTCCAAATGGGTGTAAATCTCAGTGGTAGTGATGCTTTCGTGTCCGAGCATTTGTTGTACGGCGCGGAGGTCGGCGCCTCCTTCCACGAGGTGGGTGGCGAAGGAGTGCCGGAAGGTGTGCGGGCTGATGGACTTTTCGATGCCTGCCTCTTGCGCCCATTGTTTCACGAGTACGAAGACCATTTCACGGGTGAGGTGGCTGCCGCGGCGGTTGAGAAACACGTAGTCTTCTTCGCCCTTTTTGATTTTGAGTTTCTGGCGGGCCCCTTCCACATAGAGGTTGACCATTTTCTGGGCCATGGTGCCGATGGGCACGTAGCGCTCTTTGTTGCCCTTGCCGACGATTTTAAGGAAGCCTTCGTTGAAGAAGAGGTTGGAGAGTCGCAGCGTGACGAGTTCGCTGACGCGCAGGCCGCAGCCGTACAGTACTTCTGCCATCGCGCGGTTGCGATGCCCCTCCGGGGTGCTGAGGTCAATGCCGTTCAGGATGGATTCGATTTCCGGGATGGAGAGCACGTCGGGCAGGTGCAGGCCTATTTTCGGGGCATCGAGCAACTCCGTGGGGTCCTCGGTCAACGTGCCGTCGTAAAGCAGAAATCCGTAAAAGGATTTGATGCCGGAGATGACACGCGCCTGCGAACGGGTGGCAATGCCCTCTTCGTAAAGGTGCTTGATGAAGGCCTGCAGGTCTTCCAATTGGGCGCTTTCCATAGGCTTCTCGCCTAAAAAGTCCTCCAGCAACAGTACATCGTGCATATAGGCTTCCACACTTTTCGGCAGAAGTCCTTTCTCATACACGAGGTATTGCTTGAAACGTACAATCAGCGAGTTCATGGGGTTTTAGGGATGATGAGATGAAGGGGGCCCTACACCTCCAAATCTATCGGATGTCCTTTTCAATCTCGATGCGCAGCATGTTGAGGGCGGCGTTGGCGGCACGTTCCACGATTTGGGCGCGTCCGGTGCGGCTGCCGAAACGGAATTCTTTGGTGGCCAGACGAGTCGGGGTAGCCACGGCAATCCAGACAGTGCCCACGGGTTTCTCTGCGGAGCCGCCGTCAGGACCGGCAATGCCGGAGGTGGCGATGGCGTAGTCCACATCAAACAGTCCCATAGTGTTCAGGGCCATGTCGCTGACGACCTCTTCGCTGACCGCGCCGCGGCGCTTGAGGTTGTCTTCACGTACGTTGAGCAGGTCGCGCTTCACTTCATTGCTGTACGAAACCATTGAGCCCTGGAAATAGCGGGAACTTCCCGGCACGGAAGTGATGAGGTGCGCGACGCGGCCGCCAGTGCAACTTTCCGCAGTGGCCACCTGCCCACCGACCTTCATAAGCAGCCGGCCGATAACTTCTGGCATCTCTATGTCTTCATCCGTGAAGGCGTATTCGCCGGCCTGTTGTTTCAACTTCTCGAACTGTTCGTCAAGTGTCTTTTCCAAGAGTTCGCGGTCTTCGCCTTGTGCGGTGAGGCGCAGGCGGATGATGCCGGGCTTGGGTAGATAGGCGAGTTTGAAGCCTTCGGGCAGCTGGTTTTCGTAGTCGGTCAGCAAGTCTGACAGTCCGCTTTCGGTGATGTTGGTGCATTGCAGCACGCGGTATAGGATATTGCTTCTGCCTTGGCGTTCAGCAAGGCGCGGCAGCACTTCGTCTTTAATCAGTCGCTCCATTTCAAAGGGAACGCCGGGCAGCACGATGAGGACTTTGCCGTCTTCTTCCAGCCACAGTCCCGGGGCGGTGCCGAGCACGTTGAACAGGACCGTGCAACCTTCAGGCACGGCGGCCTGCAGGCGGTTGGTTTCCGTGAGCTCCATGCCGCGGGCGGCAAAGAGGTCGGTGACGTGCTGAAGCACCTTTTCGTCAATGACCAGTTCGCGATGGAACATATCGCAAATCACCTTCTTGGTGATGTCGTCGCGGGTGGGTCCGAGGCCGCCGGTCATCATCACGATGTCGGTTTTGTCGAATGCGTTGCGCAACGTTTGTCGAATGTTGTCACCGTCGTCACCGATAGTGATGACGTCTGTCAATGGAAAACCTGCGGCAGCCATCTGCTGGCCGACAAATGCGGCATTGGTGTTCACCACCTGCCCGATGAGGAGTTCGTCTCCGATATTGATAAGTATCATATTACTCGTTTTCTGTTTTCTGCACCATGTCCAAAACTTCTACATGTTGCAGCATGTTTTTAATATAAGGGTTGTTAGGGTATTTCTCTTTCAAGGAGTCCGTCAGTTTTTTCAAAATGGCGAAATCTTCTTCTTCGCTAAAGAAACTTCTTCTATTATAATTCTGATAAAAAGCAATATAAGAAGCCATATTGTTGGGATGTTCTTGAATGAACTTGGTAAGATAGGCTTTGTGCTTGTCCAGCATAATCATATATTGTTTTTCAATTTCAGCGCGTGCGGAGTCGTTTTCCAAGTTCATCTGGTAGGTTTCGTAGAGTTTTTCCGTCGGCTTCACGAAGGCCGTGAGGGCGCTGTCAAGTTGGCCCATAAGTACGGCTTCTTCGCCTCCGCTGACGTGGTAGTTGCTGACGAGGTCTTTGGCGTCGGCGTCAATGGTGATGTGGTCGCCGCCTTGCGCTAAGGTGGTCAGGGTGTTGTCGTATGACAGCATGATCTGATAGAGCATCGGGGAGGAGAAACGGGCTTTGTCGGCCTCGGATTCGGCTTTCAGCACGAACTTGAAGTGCCCGTCCTGGATCTTTACAGAGTCCAGCACGTACGCATCGTCGATGTCGATGAGAGCCAGTCGGATCATTTCATCAGTGGCGTTTTTCAGCGTACCTTCGATGATGATTTCATTTTGTTTTTTCTGGCAGGAAGATAGAATTGCCACAGCGGCAATCAGCAAAACAAAAAGGCGTTTCATAAGGAATTAGTCGATATTGTAATAGGTTGTTTGTGCGATATTTTGATTGTCAGATTGGGGTGTGCGGATGTTTTCGCAACCGCAATGGCGGTCACGTCGGTGTGGCGTGGCTCCGATGATCCTTCGCGAGCAGGAGGTTAAAAGCATGATAGTCAGAATGCTCGCAAATAGAATGATTGATGATTTCTTCATCATGACACAATTTTTTCGAGGCCGCAAAGATAGCAAAAAGAAGAATGAACATGCGCGAATCCACAATTCAAACAGTCAAAGTTTTTCCTATCTTTGCCGCCCAATGAAAAAACAGACTTTACATATTTTGGTGTTGGCCATTTTGCTGCTTTTGTCGCAGAATGTCTTCGCCCAACGAAATAAACATCAGAAAAATAAAAAAGCGGAAACAGAAACCAGTTGTCCGCTAATAGACTCTATCATAGATTTCTCCATGACCAAGCTGGGTTGTGCCTACCAGGCGGGCGGCACCGGACCTCGCTCGTTCGACTGCTCAGGCTTTATGTATTACACCTTTGGACAGTTCAACATCAAATTGGGTCGCAGCTCGCGCGACCAGTTTCTTATGGGTGAAAGAGTGGAGAAAAACGACATCCGCCGCGGCGACCTTGTGTTCTGGTATCGCGGCAAAGGCTACATCGGCCACGTGGGTATGGTGGTGGAAGTTGACAGCGCCCATAACTTCAAATTCATACACTCCGCCACCTATGGCAAGGGAGTGCGCTTCGACTATTCTACGAGCAAGTGGTACTCGTCAACTTATGCCGGCGCGCGACGCATCATCGACTGCGATGGCAGCGGCCGCGCCTTTATGATTGAAGGCAGCAAGAAAACCGAACTCGACAACATCACTATGCCGGTGGCTTCCAAAGACCCGCAAAATTCTGCCAATGACTCTGTATCTGCTAAGCCCGTGGCCAAACCCGAGGTTAGTGAGCAGGCTCAGCCTAAATACACTTATCATAAAATTAAAAAGGGAGAAACTCTTTCTACCATTGCTAAGAAACATCATGTCACGGTGGCACAGATTAAGAAGTGGAACCATCTTCGCTCCGATATGATTCACGAAGGCTCCCGACTAAAAATCCAAGTGCCGCAGAAGAAAAAGCCTGCTGTCGTGCCCAAAGCTCCCGTTCAGCCGGCGCCTGTGGTGAAAGATACGGTGACAACCCAAACAACGCAGCAGAGCACTTCTCAGCAAACTACCGCAGCAGCGGCCCCGAAACCCGTTGCTCAGCCGCAAACCATAACTCAGCCCAAGGTTATCTCTCATAAAATAAAACCGGGTGAGACGCTTTCCGCTATTGCTCGAAAATACCATGTAACCGTAGATCAGATTAAAAAGTGGAATCATCTTAAATCTGATATGATTCATGAAGGCGACAAACTGAAAATCACGGTTATGCAAAAAGTCACAGTGACGCCCACTGTTCAAACAGAACCCACTTCTGCTAATGAATCCGTTACGGCCACCACATCAACGGCTAATACGGTTACGTCAGATAATTCGGCTTCTGCTCAGTCCGTAACGCACAAAATCGAACACGGCGAATCGCTTTTTTCCATTTCTCGCAAATACAATGTCTCGGTGGATCAAATCAAACAATGGAACCAGTTGAATTCCGATATGATACATGAAGGTGACAATCTGACCATTATGGTTTCAGGAGATGGAACGGTCACAACAAGTGCTGTTGCCCCGACAAACGCGCCAACGGCCAAACCTGCTGAATCTGCGGCTCCTGCGCCACAGCCCCAACTCATCTACCATAAAATAAAACAAGGCGAAACCCTTTCCACCATTGCCCGCAAATATCACGTCACCGTGAACCAAATTAAGCAGTGGAACCATCTCAAATCAGATATGATTCGGGAAGATGCGAAATTGAAAATCTATAAGAAATAGTACTTTGGCTATTAGCTTTTGGGAATTCCCCCTCTACCGTTCTACTCCTCTACCATTCTACTTCCACAATTGGCACTGACTAAAATTCGTCTTTCACCACTTTCCATTTATAGACTTGGTCGCCGCGGCGTACTAAGCTTTTGACGGGAATGGAGCAGAAGACGCCTTTGGAAACGTTCTGCACAGGCTTGAGGTCAACGCGGATTTCAGAGACGGTGTCTTCATACACGCCGGTTGTCGGTCCGATGATGAGGATGTCTTCGTTCACGGAGAGTGCCTCTTCTTCCATACGGATTTCTGCTACTGAGATGTTGCTGAAGTAGTTGGTGATAGTGCCGACGTGCTGCTTGATGCGCGTGGCCTGAGAGCCGTAGCGTTCGGACCATTCGCCCATAGTGCGGCCCAGGTAGTAGCCGTCCCAGAAGTCGCGGTTATAGACACTGCGCAAACGGGTCATCCACTGCTCGGTTTTCTCTTTGCTGAAGGTGCCGTCTTCAATGGCATGCAGTGCTTCGTGATAACATTGGGTCACGATTTTCACGTATTCGGCAGAGCGGCCGCGGCCTTCGATTTTGAGGATGGAAACGCCTGCTTTGATGATTTTGTCCAAAAAGCCGATGGTGCAGAGGTCTTTTGGAGACATTATGTATTTGTTGTCAACTAAGAGTTCGACTTCGTTCTCGGCATCTTGGACTTTGTAGGCGCGGCGGCAGGGTTGGATGCATGCACCACGGTTGGCCGGGTAGTTGAAGTTGTCCAGGCTGAGGTAGCATTTTCCAGACACTGCCATGCAGAGGGCGCCGTGAATGAACATCTCGATTTTCACCAGTTCGCCCCGCGGCCCTGTGATGTTCTGTTCGCGGATGGTGCTGCAGATGTCAGCCACTTGGCGCAGGTTGCATTCGCGGCCCAGCACCACAACGTCGGCAAACTGCGCGTAGTAACGCACGGCTTCCACGTTGGTGACGTTGCACTGCGTAGAGAGGTGGATTTCCAAGCCTATTTCGCGTGCGTACTGAATCACCGCCATATCGGATGCGATGATGGCCGTGACGTTGCACTGCTTGGCTTTGTCTAACAGTTCGTGTGCCTTGGCAATCTCGTCATTGTAAACGATGGTGTTGACGGTGAGGTACGACTTGACGTTGTGCTCGCGGCAGATGTCTGTGATCTGTTGCAGGTCGTCCAGGGTGAAGTTGGCGGCAGAACGCGAACGCATATTGAGGGCGCCAACGCCGAAATACACGGAACCAGCGCCGGTGTTGATGGCAGCCATCAGCGCCTCATACGAGCCGGCGGGAGACATAATCTCTACCATAGGGATACGGTTTTTGGATAATCGGATGAATAGATAATCAGACAGTTCGACGATTATTCGAATCTGTTATTTTCTTCTTTCTTTGTAGAAGACAGCATTTTTAGGAAGGCGACCTCTTTTTTGGTGAGGAAGCGCCACATTCCGCGCGGAAGGTCTTTCTTGGTGAGGCCGGCGAACACCACGCGGTCGAGTTTCACCACTTCGTAGCCGAGGAATTCGAACATACGGCGTACGATTCGGTTTTTGCCGGAGTGGATGGTGATGCCCACGTTGATTTTGGAATCGCCCACATATTCTACCTCGTCGGGGATGATGAGGCCGTCAGGGAGTTCGAGACCGTTGCGCAAAGCGGCCATGTCGATATTGGCGAAATTCTTGTCCAACTCCACAGCATACGTCTTCTCGATTTGGGAGGAAGGATGGGTGAGTTTCTTGGTGAGGTCGCCGTCGTTGGTGAACAGCAGCAGACCCGTCGTGTCGCGGTCGAGGCGGCCGACAGGGTAGATGCGTTCTTCGCACGCGTCACGCACGAGTTCCATGACGTTGGCGCGGTCGCGCTCGTCATCTGTCGTGGTGATGTAGTCTTTCGGCTTGTTGAGCAGCACATAGACGGGCTTTTCGCGTTGGAGCACTTTGTCACCGTAGCGCACTTCGTCGGTCGGCATCACTTTATGGCCCATTTCGGTGACCACTTCGCCGTTGACGGTGATGGCACCAGAGGAAATGAGCACGTCAGCATCGCGGCGGGAACATATACCTGCGTTGGCAATGTACTTGTTCAGACGGATAGGACCGTGCTGTTCTTCATATTCCAAAGTGAGGATTTTCTGTTTTTGAGGAGTCTTGCGGCCTTCTTGCTTTCTGCGGTTCACGATTTCGGTGAGGATTTCAGATTCACCGGTGACGTCGCGGCGGCGCGGGCGCTTGTTGTCGTCTTCGTAACGGCGGTTGCCACGGGCCGGCTTGCGGTCGTCCTTACTGTTGAAACTGCGTTTTTTGGCACCAAAACCCTTTTGGTCGTCATTGAAACGACGTTTTGGACGACTTTCATCGTCATCGTTGAATCTACGCTTCGGGCGGCTGCTTTTGAAATTGTCTTTGTCCTTGAAATTGCGTTTCGGACGGTCAGATTTTTCGTCGTTGAAACTGCGTTTGGGACGGGCCGACGTTGTACGTGGCTTTCTCCCGAAAGGCTTTTCGTCGGTATTTTCTTTGTTAAATTTTCTATCCATTAAAGAACGTTCTTAAATCGGCGGCAAAAATACGAAATTTGTATGATAAAGTAAAAGCCTGGTGTTAAAAGAATTAACACTCAGACTTTTATAATTCTATAGAAAATGTTTTTATAAATGTATGATAAATAGACAGTTCTATTCGTATCTCAATGCGCTGATAGGATCCATATTGGCGGCCTTTTTGGCAGGATACCAACCGAAGAAGATACCTGTCATAGCGCATACGAGGAAGGAGATGATGATCGCACTTTCACTGACCACATATGGCATGTTCAGCAACTTTGACGCTAAGAAGGATATTATCAGACCGAAGATTATCCCGACCAATCCGCCTATCAAACTCAGAATGACACTTTCGCAAAGAAACTGCATCTTGATGTCGCGTTTGTGTGCGCCAACAGCCATGCGCAAACCGATTTCCTTGGTACGCTCTGTGACGGTGACGTACATGATGTTCATAATACCGATACCACCGACTATCAGTGAAATAGATGCAATGGCGGCCAGCAACACGGTCATGGTTTTGCTGATGGAACTCATTGTGGATACGAGTTCTTCCTGGGTGCGGATTTCGAAATCGTCATCGTCAGTGCCTTTGATGCCGTGATTGGCGCGGAGTATGTACGTGATTTCCGTGGCGGCCAATTCGGATTCCTCTTCTGATGTGGCCGATGCGAACATCATGTTAAAATATGTGATGCCGAGGAAACGCTTTTGGATGGTGGTGTACGGTGCTAACACGATGTCGTCCTGGTCGTCACCCATGCCGTTTTGTCCCTTGGATTCCAACACGCCGATGATGGTCATCGGGATGGAACCGAAACGGACGGTTTTGCCGATGGGGTTTTCGCCGTTGGTAAACAATGATTCCACCACGGTTTGGCCGACGACACAGACTTTGTTGTAGCGTTTCACATCGTCATCGGTGAACATGGCGCCCTCTTTCAATCCGTATTTGCGGATATCCAAATAGGAAGGGGCCACGCCGCTGATGGAGCAACTGTGGTTGTTGTTGCCGTAAATCAACTGCTTGCTGGTACTTACGTTTGGGGAGACGGCAGCAACATACTGGGTCCCTTTACGGAGCGATTCAAGGTCTTTGTTATCCAATGATTTGGAACTCGACATACCCATATCCACACCGCCACGGTGCTGCCGTGCCGGCATAATCATAATCATGTTGGAGCCCATGGAGGAGAGTTGGCCCTTTACACTTTGTGTGGAAGCCTGTCCGATGCTGACCATTGCAATCACGGATGCGATGCCGATGATGATGCCGAGCATAGTGAGGGCTGTCCGCATTTTGTTGCGGAACAGTGAGTTGAATGCTATTTTGATGAGGTTTCCGATATTCATATAGTGTCCTCCTTCTGTGCGTCAATGGCTTGCAGCGCGGCCATGGCCGATTGGGTTTCTATGGGCTCGTCTTCGATAATCTGACCGTCGCGCAACTTTATTTTGCGGGTGGTGAAGGTTGCAATGTCTGGCTCGTGCGTGACGAATGCTATGGTTTTGCCCTTTTCGTGAAGGTCTTGGAAAAGGCTCATGATCTCGTATGACGTCCGCGTGTCCAGATTGCCGGTAGCCTCGTCAGCCAACACGATGACGGGGTCGTTAACCAATGCGCGGGCAATGGCCACACGCTGTTGCTGCCCGCCAGACAACTGATTGGGCATGTGCTCCATGCGTTTTTCCAAACCTACTAATTTCAACGCTTCGATGGCGCGGTCGCGGCGCTCCTTTGCGGGGATGTCGGAGTTGTAAAACAGCGGCAGCTCCACATTCTCTATGGCCGTTGTTCTGGCCAACAGATTGTAGTTTTGAAAGACAAATCCGATTTTGCGGTTGCGTAGCGTTGAAAGTTCGTTGTTGTTCAAACTTTTGATAGAGACACCGTCGATGATGTAGTCGCCGGCACTCGGTGTGTCCAGACAGCCTAAGATGTTCAGCAGCGTGGACTTACCTGAGCCGCTGGTACCCATGATACTCACGAACTCTCCTTCTGTGATAGTGAATGATATGCCGCGCAAGGCGTGCACGTCTTCACTTCCCACACGGAAGATTCGCTCGAGTTTTTCTATTTTTAAAATATCCTTAGCCATGTCTATCTTTTTGTTCTACTGGGTGGACCAGGCATAAACGGACTGCCGTTCTTTTCTTTTTGCTTGCCCGGAGCACCATTCGGTCCTCCCATTTCCATAATTGCGGTGACGACTTGGTCGCCTTCTTTCAAACCGCTGGTCACCAATGTGGTTACACCATTGTTCATGCCTAAGCCGACACTGATCTGCTCATAGTTGTTTTCACCTCTCTTCACCCAAACTGTTTTTTTGGAAATGTCTTTCAAACCACGCGTAAGCTCCTCTTGGTTTTTATAGAGTTCTTTGAATGTATATCCCTTTTTCTCAAATTGTTTCTTAACCATTTCATCCAAAGAAACAAACAGAGACTGCATCGGAATGGCGATGCCGCTTTCCTTCTTGGTGGTGATGGTGACGTTGGCTGTCATGCCCGGAAACAATTTGGTCTCAGGGTTCGGAGCGTTGATGATGACGGTGTAGGTAACAACGTTGGCGGTGACAGTTGGGTTGATGCGGACCTCTTTTACTGTGCCGGAGAAGACGTCATCGGGGAAGGCATCAACAGTGAATGTGACGGGCTGCCCGGCTTTGACTTCGCCGATGTCGGCTTCGTCCACGTTGGCTTCCACCTGCATCTGGGTCAGGTCATTGGCAATGGTGAACAGCGTCGGAGTGCTGAACGAGGATGCCACGGTTTGACCCTCTTCCACTGCCTTGTCCATAATGATGCCGTCAATAGGAGAAGAAATGGTGGCGTAGGAAAGGTTGGTTTGTGCACGTGACAACTCTGATTGCGCAGTCTTCAGTTGGTTTTTTGCCTGGTTCAAAGAGTTGACGGCTGACTCGTAAGCCTCTTGTGTGGCTGCCTTGTTGTCATACAGAGCCTTGATGCGGTCGAATTGTTGTTGTGCCAATGTGAGGTTGCTCTTCGCATTGGACACGTTGGTTTGCGCCATCGTGAGTTGCTCGTTCAAGTTGGAACGGTCGAGTTCCGCCAACAGCTGGCCCTTCTTGACTACGGAATTGAAGTCTACGTATATGTGTTCCACAATACCGGACACCTGCGTGCCGACTTCTACTTTGTAAACCGGCTGGAGTTCGCCAGTGGCAGTCACCGTAACTTCGATACTGTCGATTCCGGCAGGCTGCGTCATAATTTGGACGTCACTGTGTTTGCCCTTTTTGGCCGTTATTATCAAAGCCAAAACCAGGATAATAATGACAGCGGCTATTATCAGCCATAGAGTTTTTTTAGAGAGTTTCTTAGTCATATTATGTTGTTTTTTTCAATTACAGTATAAAAATCAAAGTTGCGAGTCAAAGTCAATGTTTGATTTACAGCGTTACCGGAATACCCATCATCACGTCCAAAATCTTGCGTTCCAGCACGTAGGAGTACTTGGTCTGCATGTATTTGTTGAGCTGGTTCAGATAGTTGGTCTGCTGTTGGATGAGGTCCACAGCGGTGACGGCTCCGTATTTGAACTTGAAGCCGTAGGCGTTGTAGTTGGCTTCGTAGGCGTCTTTCTGTGCTTCTGCAACTATATAGTCGTTGTAGGCGGATTTCACATCCAGGTAATATTGTTGTAATTCCTGATTGATTTGGAACACGATTTCCTTTTGGTTCAATTCGGCTTGTTGGACGCGAAGCTCGGCCAGTTTCACGTTGTTGCGTACTTGGCTGTGTTGGTAGATTGGGACGCTGAGGCTGAGGCCTACGTTTTCGCCAAGACCGTGCCACAGTTGTGTGCCCCATCCGAGATTTTCAGACAAGTTGCTGTTGTTGTATCCGGTGTTTATTCCCGCACTCAGTGAAAGACTGGGATAGAAATTGGCTTTTTGCATCTTGACACTGTATTCAGCGTCCGTGATGTCGTTTTCAGCTATTTTCAATTCGGGCAGATAGTTGGTGGACTTGCTGAGCATTTCCTGAAATTCCGGAATCTCAAGGTTTTTAAACAAGGTGGCACTGTCCGGACGTACAATGCTGATCTCCTGATAAGGGTCAATGGACAGTAAGTTTTTGAGTGCCAAGAAACTGTTTTGGATGTTGATTTTGGTGTTTTCAACATTGTATAGGTCCGATGTGTATTGTGCCAGCAACATTTTATAATCGCTTTCCAGAATCTGGCCGACTTTGAATTGCTGTTCGCCTTGGTCCAGACGCTCTTTGCTGCTCTTCACCACATCTTCTTGGTAGTCTAACAAGTCTTGGTTCATCATGATGGCCAAGAAAGACTGGATAATGGAAATGCGAACTTGGTTTTTACTCTGTTCCAATTGCAAGTTTGATTGCTCGACTTGTAGTTTGCTTTGCTGTATATTGTGATAATTGCTCAGCCCCTTGAACAGCGTCATACCGGCGCTGATGCCGTAGTTGCCATTCCAATTAACCGATTTTTGAAAGTTGTTTGCTCCAAAACCTTGCGTCAATGAGGCAGATACGGATGGTGCAATGTTTTCTTTGGCCTGCTTCAGATTGATTTCCGATGCCGAAACATTCAATCCGGCATTTTGCAATCCATAGTTGTTTTCTTCAGCATATTTAATGCAATCTTCTAATGAAAAGGAAGATTTGGACGGCTGTTGGTCTTGAGTTGTAGTAGATAGTTGGGCAAACGTCGCTTGCGCAATGCAATATAAAATAGCGAATAGTAGATATCTTTTCATAGGGGAAAAATTAACCAATTTTAGACAAGGTCTTTTTCAATTAGGTTTAAAATTAATAAAAAATAATATTAATGTACTTTTTCGTATTTTTGCCCACTTTATAAAAATCAATACAGATATATACAACTATTTTATTATCATATAGTTAAAATGAAAAAGAATCGTATTTACCTCATTGGTATAGCAGTACTTCTGGTTATCTGCGCAGTTTTGATACTTTTCAAAGCAGGAGTCATCCGTTCAAATCGTTCTCCCAAATCGGATATTTTTGCGGTCAAGGATACCGCTTCTATCACAAAGGTCTTCATTGCCGATATGAATGGCGAGCATGTTCTGCTTTCTCGCAAAGACGGTGTTTGGTATGTTCAAGATACTATCCAGGCCATGCCGAGCAAAGTGGACGAATTGCTATCTACAATCTGCAATGTCACGCTTCAGCAGACGGTGGCTAAAACCGCTCAGTCAAACATCAACAAGATGATGTCTGTGAATGCTGTCAAGGTTGAAATTTACCAAACTGCTCCGAAATTCACTATTTTCGGTATGAAATTTTTCACAAAGGAACGTAATGTGAAAACCTACTATATGGGGCCCTCTACAATGGATAATGTCGCAAACTTCGCCATCTTGGAAGGCTTTGAAGAGCCCTGTATCGTTTATATTCCGGGTTTCCGTGGATTCTTGACTCCTTTTTACTCTTTCAAGGAAACCGATTGGTACAATTGTGACCTTTTCACAACGAAGATCACTCGTATCAAATCTTTGGAAGTAAAAGATTATGAGAATCCCCAGGAGTCTTTCCGTGTTGAAAAAGTCGGTTCCCGCTTTTTCAATCTTTTCGATGCCCAGAACCAGCAGATTATGGATTATGACACGGTGAAATTACTGGATATGCTTTCCGAATATCGGGATAAGAACTATGAAACATTCATTACGGGACTTTCTTCCCAAGAGCGTGATTCTATTTTCAGATTCAATCGTTTCAAAACCATCACATTGGTTGATATTGACGGCAAAGAGACAAAATTGGATATGTATCGTAAGCTCACGCCTGACGCTATGTATCTTGATGCTATTTTGGGCAATGCCGCCAACGACGAAGATGCGCCGTACAACCGCGATAAGTTCTATGCTGTGTTAAATGGCAATAAGAGTAATCTGGTTCAGTGCCAGTATTATCATTTTGATCGTCAGAACCAGCCTCTTTCCTATTTCCTTAAACGAGCAGAGTAAAAAGTTTCTTTGCTTCAGCGATTGCACTATATAATATAAATGTATGTTTGAGGACACCTACAAAACCATAGCGGCGCCTTCAACGGGTAGTTACAGCGAAAAACGAAGCAAGTTTTTGGCTTATGCTTTCCCTGTGCAATCTGAGGAACAAGTGAAGAAGCATTTGACTGAGATACAGAAGAAACACAATGATGCCCGTCATCATTGCTATGCGTACATCATTGGTCCACGCAAGGATGCGTACCGTGCCAATGACAACGGTGAGCCTTCTGGAACGGCGGGCAGGCCTATTCACGGTCAGTTGTTATCTAAGGACTTGACCAACACTTTGGTCATTGTGGTCCGTTATTTCGGAGGTATAAAACTTGGCGTTAGCGGTTTGCAGAATGCCTATAAGATTGCCGCCCGGGAGGCTTTGGATGCTGCTACCATTATTGAGAAAACTATTGATGAAACCTACGATGTGGTTTTCGAATATTTGCAGATGAATGCCGTTATGCAATTGATGAAGGACCCTAATGTGACGATTGTCAGTCAGCAGAGTGATTTGAATTGCACGATTCGTTTCAGTATTCGCCAGCGCGAAGCTGATAGGGTGGTGGAGGCTTTAAAAAAAGTCGCCAGCAGTGTTACTGTGGCGACTTTGTAGTTAAAATTCAAAACCTGTCATTACCCCTCGGGGGTGTATGATGGTGTATTTTGTAAATCTATCGTCAGCTGTAAATCCATCTCCGTAATTTACGGAGCCGTCGGCTTTGGACTGTTTCACCAGGGTGTTGGAGGAAACCGTCCGGGTGGCCTGGTTCCACACTATCTCTTCTGTTTGCAGGGTGTCTCCTTTGATGACGTCAACAATGAGGACGTTTTTGGAAGCCTTGTAAGTCGAATTGTTGGATTCTATAGCGTAGTCAGCGGAAAGCACGGCTTGCTTTTGTCCGAATTCATTGAAGGAGGTCACTTTGATGCCTTTGGGGCAGTCGGTGTAGGATGGATTGGCATAGTAGCGGTTCATGAGCGGTGTTTCAATGATGAAGCTGAGCTTTCCCGAATCGCTCATGGTAAGTTTCATGTTTTCGGCAGATTCGTCAGGGTATTTTCCGTTGTAATTAAACAATACGGATTCCTTATGCTTGTCAGAACAAGCAATAAAAAACATCATAAGGCCCAAGGCCATTATGATGTTTTTTGCTATATGACGGATATCAGTCGGAAGCATTGTCACTTCGTTGTGATTATCTTACAGTCGTATTTTCTTGGATCCAGCCGCCTACGTGGTAGGAAGAACCGGAACTGAGACCACGTTTGAAGAGTTCGTCTTTGCTCGGGTATCTCAGTTTTGCGCGGTGTTCGTTGGCAGTGTTTGCGCAGCTGGGATCCACAGCAGCAGCCTTAGCATATTTGTCAGCAGCAGCCCAAGCGTAAGACAATGGGATTTCGTCGTTGCAACCGCTTGCGTAAAGGTCTCCAATCAAGATGTAGGCCTTACCCATGTTCGGTTGATATTTCAGAGCTGCGTAAGCTGCGGAGCGGGATTCGGAGTAGGAACGTTTGGTCTGATACATCAGCGCAAGCATATAGTTGGCGTCAGCTTTTTGTTCGTTTGTCTCGCTCAAACGGATAGCTTCTTGGAAGTAGCTGATGGCAGCATCCAGTTCGGAACTTTCGTGAGCCTTTGCGTAGGCTTTGAAAGAGAGGTTGCCCATCCAGTATGCGGAAGTACGGTTAGGATTAGCATTGTGCAGGATTTCCAAAGCTTCTTTGAAAATGGGGCTGGAGAGGCAGCCGCCTTTTGCCATAGTCATGACCATCTTGTTGATGGCGGAGATGTCGTCCTTGCTGGTTTCAAGTTTCTTGGAATAGACTTCTTCCAAAACTTCGCAGGAAGCGTACGGTGTTACAGACTTTTCAATCTTGGCAAGTGTTTTACGGTAGTTGACAACCAATTTCATCTGACGGGCTGTGTCGCTGATCATGGATTTGGTTTGTTTGTCATAGCTCATACGGTCAATTTGACCGGCGTTCAGTTGAGCAGTGAGTGTGTCCAAGTTGTCAACTTGTTTTTCGTATTGTACCAATGCGTTGTTGATGGAAACATCCAGATAGTCGGTAGCACGACCGTAGGCTTCAATCACGTAGGTGGTGTCTTTTGTAGCCTTTGTCATAACTTCGGCCAGTTGGAAGTACTTATCCCAAATGGCGGGTTGCGTTTTTTCCTTTTCCATTTCAACGGATTCTGTGAACATATCCAGTAAGGCAGTATATTCTTCCACGGTGCTCATCTTCTTTCCGCGATATTGAAGAATGTTGTAAGCCTTGAATCCAAGGCAGTAGCCTTTGCTGAATTTTTCTGGGAAATAAGTGTTGCGTACATCGTATGAGTAGAGCAAAGTGTCAATGTAGTGTTCTCTTTTCGCAGAGTCTGTTTCGGCCTTAATAAGATTTTGGAACATGGTCTGAGCATTGGTGTAAACACCGTCCCATGCGCAAGGACATTGATTGACGATGTACTGCCATGCTTCATAAGAATCTTTGTAGTTCTTGGCCTTATAAAACATTTGGAAGTTGGTCATTTGCTCGAGACATTTCAGAGAATCGTCTTCTGTTGCGCCGTATCTGTAAGGGCATTGAGCAAAAAGGGAACTGCTGAACACAAGCAGTAATGATGCAACGATTAATTTTTTCATCTTTCTGTATTATTTGAATTGTTATTTTAATCTAATTTCATTCTTTGGTACCACTTTTCCTGCAATGTGAAATTGAGGGTGAACCGGAAGTAGTTCTGTTTTATCAGGTCGTCTGCTAAGGTTCCAAGTTTTCCATATTCGAACAGGATGTTAATGTTAGAATGTGTATTGAATGTGGTTAGCGGAATGCCAACGCCGAGACTGACTCCGAATTCACTGATAGGTTTATTGAGGATGATAAAATCTCCTGTAGAATATTTGGCTCCGATGCGGAATGCCATTCTCTTGAAGAATTTTGGAGACAGAGGATCGGGTATGAATTGTGCGCCGAGAGATGCGGAAATAGCATCTGTCAGGGAGTCGCCGTGGCCCATGAAGTTGTATTTGTTCCAATTCTGCCAGGTGACGTCTGCGGCAATCGTGAGTTTGTCTTTGTAGGTATAGCTCAAACCGGCACCGACGGATTGCGGGATATGGACATTGCCGTGTGTGGCATTGTCGTAGTATGCCGTGTCGTAGGTGGTGTACGTGTTGTATGTACCTTCGTAATAGTTGACGAGCAACTTTTCCTTGGCCCAGATGTAGGCGGTGTTGCTATATACGGCACCGATGCCGATACGGTGGTTTGTCTTGATATTGAAGAAGTATTGAAGACCGCCTGTGAGGTAGATGCCGTCTAAGAAATAGGAATCGTCGATATGGGTGTTGTAGAAATGGCTGCCTTCGAATTCGGTGTTGCTGTAATTGTACAGGGAACCAAACATGTAGGATGCGTTCAGTCCGATGGAGAGGCCTTTGCAGATGCGGAAGGCATTGCCCCAATAGAGTTGGTGGATGCCACCGTTGCCGGAGTAGTTGTAGGTGACGTCGCCAATGTCCTCAAAGGATTTCTTGTTAGTGACGCTGTAACCTACGGTGCTGAACGGGACAACGCCAACGGAGGTACGCCAGTGACGGGTCACAGGCAGGCCTATGGCGATGTAGTCCGGGCGGGCATAGGTGTTCTTCTGTCTGATATCGTTTGACTGCAGATTGGAAGAATAAATAGAGGCTGCGGCATCGGCCACGAATGACAGGGAGTCAAAACTGGCGTAGGATGCTGGGTTCCGGAAATTGATATAGTAAGGGTTCTGCATTGCATAGGAGGTTCCGCCCATGCCGTTCAAGATGCCGTTGGAGGCCTTGTTGACAATGCCGACACCCAAGCTGGAATAGGGGATGCTAATATCGTTCTGTGCTTTGGAAATCTGGCAAAGCAGGATGACCGAAAGCAAGATCAAGATTAGGTTGTGTTTATTCTGCAGCATTGAATTGTAATATTTTATATAAACCCGATAGTACTAAATTTGGGGCGGCAAATATACTATTTTTTAGCAAACCTTCAAGCCGTTGCGCGTCACCGCCCGTCATAACGACTTTGAGGTTGGAATATTGTGCTGCATAGCGGGAGATCAAGCCGTCGATTTCGCTGGCCATCCCGTTGATAACGCCTGATAGAATAGATTGTTCGGTGGAATTTCCCGCCAGAAAATCAACAGGTTTTGGTTCTATCAGGGGAAGTTTTGCGGTGAAGTGTTCCAATGCGCGGAAACGCATGCGCAGGCCTGGGGCGATAGTGCCTCCGATATATTGATTGTCGGCCGTTACTAAATCAGTGACGAGGCAGCTGCCCACCTGGATGGAGAGCACGTTCTCGTTGGGGAAAAGATGGTTGGCACCCACTGCGTTGGCTATGCGGTCAGTGCCCAACGTTTCGGGAGTCGCGTAGCGTATGCCGACAGGCAGTTTCAGTGCACTTGAAAAGACAATCGTCGGCACTTGCTCCGACAGCCAGCGGCTGAATTCCGGATTCTCGCGGCCTACCGATGAGATGATGGCTGCGCGAATGTCGTGGTTTGCCATCCAAGGAGCCAGGTCCTCTATGTTGAGTTGCTCTTTCAGCACTATTTGTGATAGTCGGCCTGCCACGTCGAACAATGCGGCCTTCTGATTGGTGTTTCCTATGTCAATGACGAGATACATAATTTAGAATCCTAAGAGTATTTTGAAACCGATACTGACCAAAACGCATCCGCCGATGATTTCTGCAATGTTGGCGCGAATGTGCTTGCTCATCTTTTTTGCCAAATAGAATCCGAACAAAGAGACTATGAAAGAGACGATCCCGATGTTGAAAACGGCCCACCAGATGTTGACGTTTTTCACCATGGAAAAACCGAATCCGACAGCTAAGGCATCGATGCTGGTGGCGATGGAAAGCAGCATGACCGTTCCTAATTTCGTCATGTCCGTTTTGTCCTCCCCTTCGTCGTTACGGATGCCTTCCCAGATCATTTTGCCGCCGATGAAGGCTAAGATGGCGAATGCTATCCAATTGGTGAAACGGCTTAAGTAGTGAACCACGGCCTCTCCGCAAAACCAGCCGATGACGGGCATCATCGCTTGAAAGAAACCGAAGCAGAAAGCAAAGAAGAGAACATATTTTGGTTTTAGTTTTGGTTGGGTCACCCCCGAAGAACAACTTACGGCAAAGCAGTCCATGGCTAAGCTGAGGGAGAGGAGCAGGAGTTCGAAATAGTTCATTAGAAAAAAAATAGCGTTTAGAAAAATGTGGGTTCCCAGTTTGAAAGTCCTTCTTTGCGGGAGGTCATCTGGGCTTCTTTGTTGAGAAACTTGATTTTGCGGGAAATATCCCAGCGGTAGCCACCGAGTTTGCCGTTGGAGCAGACTACGCGGTGGCAGGGTATGATGTACATGACGGGGTTGCTGCCCACCGCCTGCCCGACGGGCCTGGCTGCGCGGGGGCGCCCGATCCTTTTCGCAATGTTGAGATAGGTCGTCACTTTGCCCATCGGAATCTCAAGAAGGTCTTTCCAAACAGACAATTGGAAGTCTGTGCCATATAGATGCAGTGCGATCTGCTTGACTTTGTCGAAACGCTGTTTGAGAAACAGTGCCGCCGATTTGTGGATGCCAACTTTCTGGCAACGGAATCTGGCTTTTGGGAAATGGGCTTTCAGAACCTCTACGGGAGACCATTTCATCGCTGCAGGCATCAAGTAGCAGATGCCTTTCGATGTGGATGCCACAAGGAAGCGTCCCAAAGGCACGGTGACAACGCTGTATGAGATGACGAGCTTTTTGACCTTGCCCAAGAACTCGTCGCGGCTCATCTGTTCGATGTGAATAATCGTGTTATTTGCCTCATCCATAGCAAAATGATTTTGAGCCGCAAATATACAATTTTATCCATTTGAATGAGGTGCTTTATTTGCTTAATTTTCAAAATAATGCATGGACAAAATCAGGAAAATTTTCGTTTCATCTTTTTTTGTATTTTTGGCCCTCAATTTTATAAAATAGGATTCTTATGAAAATTTTAGGACGACTTTTCGCTTTTATTATTGCTGTTCAATTAGTTATAGTATCAGGCAACCAACTGTTCGCGCAAAAACTCAAAACTACCGACGTGCCGGCAGATGTCACCCAGACGCTGGAATTCCAATATCCATACGTGAAAGTCACAGGTTGGATGAAAGAGGGTAGCAATTATGTGGCTACTATCAAAGACGAAGGCAGCAATGGAAAAGTGTATATTTCCGCATCTGGAAACTGGCTCTATACGCGATTCGCCGTGCCTCAAAACGAGTTGCCGTCAGCCATTATGGAATATGTGAAGAAAAACTATCCTGAGTTTATTGTCAGTGAGGCTGCTTTGGAAGAAAAAGACGAGGAGAAGACGCACTATTACCTCGAGGTCAAACCAGACGGTGTCGGCTACAAGCCGTCCATTTTGACATTTGCTTCCTCTGGCAACAATGCTTTGATTAGCAGAAATGACCCAGCTGATTTCAAAGATCCGTTAGCTCCGGTTGAGAAGCCCGCCCCGAAACCTGCTGCTCAAAAAGAGGATAAGAAACCCGCCACTGAACCGGCAAAATCTAATACTTCTTCTTCAAAAACAGAAGCTAAGCCTGCTACAACAAGCAAACCTGCTACAGATAGCAAATCTACGGCAAGCACGAAACCTGCAACTACCAGTAAGCCAGCAACGACAACAAAACCCACAACAACAGCAAAGCCAGCTTCAGATAAGAAGGAAGTCGCCAACCACGAGGAACCTGCAGACAAGAAAGAAGCCAAACCGGAAAAGCCTAAAAAAGAGAAACCTGAAGTTGTCGTTAAAGACGAACATGGCAACATTGCTTTGAAACCCAATACTATACCTGAGGTCGTAACTAAGTCTTTTGCTAAAAAGGTTATGCATCCTGAGGAACTCAACTGGTTTATGATTGACAGTATGTATGTGGCCAAATGCCTTAATACCGGCAAGAAGACAGCTGTGTACATTACCAAAAATGGTGTTTGGGAAAAAACACTCACCGTCCTTCCTGAGGAATCCGTTACCGGTCCGATGCTCAAACACCTTAACGATTACTACAAAGGATTCAAAATCAAATCCGCAGTAAAAGAACAGCGTGCAGACAAGCAGGACAAGACTATGGTTGACTTTTATGAGAAAGCTAATTACAAAGCTAAATTGGTGACCACGGTCATTTTCGACAAAACCGGTAAGCTGATACGTACTATTGATCCTGACTACCAACTTGGTGAAAGTTCCAGCAAAACCTCTGCTGATGACGACGCTTTGGACAAATATTACGAGAAGATGAACATGACGCTCGACAATGATGATTCACATAACGTCCCTGACAACATCAAAGCTGCCTTCAAGTTAAAATACCCGAAAGTCACAAATGTGGAATGGAAGGAAGACGACAATATGAATTACCAAGCTATCTACTTTAGCACGCGTGGCAAGGAAATCTGTGTATTCAACAGCTACGGTGAAATTGTAGAAACGATGGTCATGGGCAAAGTTGAAAATCTTTCATCCACTATTGAGGAATATATTAAGAAGACTTACAAAACAAGTAAGGTTACAGAATATTACACTGTGAAGAAGATTGCCGAAAAGATGAGCTACTACAAAGTCTTCATCGTCAACAAAAAGACAAATGAAGAGGACATTCTCTGGTTCAATACGGCAGGTCGTCCGGTGGATATGTAATCTTTACCATTAAACCATTACCTATGAAATACCTAGAAATCAAGCTTGTTATTACTCCGAGTGATCCTTGGAAGGAGATATTCACTTCCATGATGGCCGATGCCGGTTGTGACAGTTTCATGGATGGCGAAGGCGAGGATGATTTGCTGTGCTATATTCCGAAAAAGGATTATGATGAGTCCGCTATCAAAGAGATAGTGGAGGACCATGGGTTCTCCGATGTGAAGGTTGCATGGTCGGTGCAGGAGATGCCTGACAAAGACTGGAATGCGGAGTGGGAAGCCAACTACACACCGGTAATGATTGCGGATCGTTGTTACGTGCGCGCTCCGTTCCACCCGGCATGCCAGGATGCGGAGTATGAAATCATCATTGAGCCGAAAATGTCTTTTGGCACTGCCAAACATGCCACAACCTATCAAATGGCGGAGTATGTTTTGGAAACCGATGTGAAGGGCAAAGCTCTTCTGGATATGGGTGCAGGAACCGGCGTGCTGGCTATCCTCGCGCACATGCGTGGTGCTAATCCCGTGACGGCTATCGACATTGATGAATGGGCTTACCGCAACGGCCTCGAAAATGTAGAGCACAACCACTGTCCGGAAGTGAAAGTTCTTTTGGGCGATGCCTCTATCCTCGGTGATGAAAAATACGACATCATCTTGGCCAACATCAATCGAAACATCTTGCTCAACGACATCCCCACCTATGTCGGTTGCCTGAACGAGCATGGCCTTCTGTTCATGAGCGGCTTCTATGACGGCAAAGACCTTGAAGCCATCAAGGAATGTTGCGAGAAAAACGGTATGCAATATGTCTCCCACAAGGTCAAAGACCAGTGGGTGGCTGCAAAATTCTGCAAAGCTTGACAATGAAGAAATACATTATCCTAATCGTTATGCTGTGCTCTGCCTTAATGTTGCAGGCACAGCGTTTTTCATCTTTTAGCAACGACCCGGACAAGACGGTCGAAGAGATGAAGGTGTATCTGTCAACTGTCAATAAGGACAGACAGAAAGACGCAGATGCCCTACTCGAAGAGTTTACCAAATATTGGACGACTTCCATTGACGGAGAGTCCCAAATGGCATTCTTGGAGGAGGCCAATAAGTTGCTGAAACACAAATTCCGTCCGCTTCCACAGTTTGCTTCATATATCCATGCCTATATGGCTTTCACTGCCAGCGACTTTGCCGACGATGTGGAAACTTGGAACAAGTTCGTGGAATATCATGCGAACAACAATGTCACGCAGTTCCCTATGAAGATGCAATTGTACGTTGATTTCTTCAAAGACAACATCTTGAATAAGGAAGACAATGTGAAATGGGTGGCCATGGGGTTTGCAGAGAAGATGGGCTTTGACGGAGAACCCTATTTTGATTTTTCGGATATCAATTTGGAAGGGTTTTCTACGAAAGATAGCATTGAAGTTGAGGATGTCTCCGGTCGTTATTTTCCTGCTCGCTTGAAATTCCAGGCCAACGGCGGTAAGGTCTTTTGGGACCGCGCCGGATTGGATATGAGTGTCCGTGCGATTCTTGGAAAATACGAAGTGGATTTGAAATATCCGAAGGTGACAGCCTACGATGCCACTTTCTATTATCCCGATTTGTTCGATCATCCGATTATCGGTCGTGTTGACCTTAAGGCAACACTGCCAACTTCGGAAGAGAAGGCCACCTACCCACGTTTTGTCAGTAAACTTAGGACCCTGCCCATTCCCAACCTCTATCCCGATGTTGACTATGTGGGTGGCTTCGATTTGCGCGGCGCTTCTATTTATGGTACTACAACGGGCGATACGTTGGCAATGATAACCGTCCGCCGTGACAACCAAGTGATTATTCGTGCTTTATCGCACAGTTTCCTGATTAGACCTACCAACTTGTTGTCTGAGGATGCCAAAGTGAGTATCTATATTGAAACGGACTCAATTTATCATCCGGCAGCCAACTTCAAGTATAATAATGAAACCAAGGACTTGCTGATTTCCAGGCCCAAGCAGGGTGTGGGACGTTCTCCCTTTTTCGACTCCTATCACAAATTGGAGATTTCTGTCGAGTCTATACAGTGGAACACAAAGGAGGAACGCATTGAGTTCAAGCCTATTGTTGGTCAGACTGCAGAGCATTCCGCTTTCTTTGAATCCTACAATTACTATGATGAGAAGGTGATGCACGAGATTGCTGGCTACAACAACGTGAACCCGCTTTACACGCTTTGGGAGCTGTACAGCGGTGTTGATTACGGGCCTGTCACTATTGAGGATGTCATCGGCTGGTTCAACAAACCGCCTTTGGACATCAAGGCCATGATGATTGACTTCGCTGCTCGCGGTTTTATCGAGTATGATGTCAATAACAATCAACTTTATTATAGAAGCAAGATTGCCAGATATTTAAACAACCAGGTCAAGAGAAGGGATTACGACTATATCCGTTTGGAATCCCAATCGCATTTTGCCTCTATGGACCTTCTTACCAATGACTTGAAAATCACAGGTTGTGAGTTCTTCGTGCTCAGTGATCCGCAGATTGTCAATGTTTATCCGATGAACGAATTGGTGACCGTGAAGAAAAACAGAGATATGGTGTTCTCCGGACGCGTTATCGGCGGTTTGTTCGATTTCGTCACGCACAACTGCCATTTCGACTATGATCGTTTCTTGGTTGATATGGATGTCATTGACACATTGATTATGTATGTGGAAGACAAGAACGGCCCGATGGATATGTATGGCGATTATAAGTTGCAACGCGTCCGCAGCCAGATTGAAGAGCTGTCAGGCATCTTATATATTGATGTGCCGGGCAACAAGAGCGGCATGGTTGACTATCCGGACTATCCTATTTTCGAAGCCCGAAAGGGTGGTAAGGTCTTCTACGATCAGCCTTATGTGCTTAACGGCGTGTACACTCGCGATCGTTTCTTCTATGCTGTAAATCAGTTCCGAATTGTCAACCTTGACAATTTCGAAATTGATTCTATGAAATTTACTGGAGCTTTGAATTCCGGTGGCATTTTCCCAGATATTGCCGAGCCTTTGAAAATCCGCCCGGATTTTTCGCTCGGTTTCAGACATAAGACAACAGGTCTGCCTATGTATGAAGGCAAAGGCTCTTACCAAGGTACTATTGATTTGAGTAATAGAGGCCTCCGAGGAAAAGGTAATATCGACTATGTCACTTCGCATACAGTTTCTGACAGTTTGGTGTTTTATTTGGATTCAACAAATGGAGCTGCCAACAAACATGTGGTTGACGAGCAATTGGCCGGCACGGAGTTCCCGCCTGCTTCGGTGGACGATGCTTACCTGCATTGGGAACCTTATCAAGACCAGATGTTCATCAACACTATTGAGAATCCGATTGATGTCTTCCGCGAAACCCAGTTGGTGGGTAATTCCAAAATCACACCGTATGGTATGTTCGGTACCGGCGTCTTCAAGTTCAATCGTGCGGATATAACCTCAAAACTGTTTGCTTTCAAGCACCATGAGGTGCAGGCCGACACGTCGGATTTGAGAATTTACGACATCAGCAATGGCAATGACAATATCGCTTTCCGCACCGACAACTATAATTCCCATGTGGATTTCAAAACACGTAAAGGCCATTTCGTGGCCAATGGCGATGCCTCCACCGTTTTCTTTGTCAAAAATGAAATCAAAGCCAAGGCTTCCGAATTTTATTGGGATCCTATTGATTCTACTTTGTTGCGCTTCAAGTGGGATGACCCCTATAAAGATACTGATATAGACAACACGCCGATTCGTGACTTGGTGGACATGCATCCTGATCACGCCAATGAGCTTTATGCTTCCGACTTGTCGGTCGGCTATCGTTTCGGGGCGCTCAACGCGGAATTTGACTTTACCAAGAATGTGATTTTCGCGCATGGCGTGCGGTTCATCAATATCGGGGATGCTGCCATCACTCCGAAAAACGGTGATGTCATCATCCGGGAAAAGGCGGCTATGGATGAACTGAAACAATCGCGCATCCTGGCTGGCCGCGACAACAAATACCATGAATTGTATAACTGCAATACGCGTATCAAAACAGCAACTCGTTTTTATGCCAATGGTTACTATGATTACATAGATGCTGAAAAAGCAGTGCAGACACTTTATTTCGATACTATATATTATATTAAGGAAACATTTGGTGAAGCTAAAATTCCTATGGAAATGAACTTCCAGTTCAGTGACCAGTTCGGCTTTGACGGTCGTGCGGAATTGCATAGTACACAGCCATTCCTTTCCTATTTCGGCGGCGTGGAAATCCGTACCGGCTGTGATACGGTAAAACATGCACGTATGAAGATTCTGCAACAGGTGGATCCTGAAAACATTATGTTGCAAATTCACGAACGTACCAAGGATATGAACGAGTTGCCGGTGAAAGTTGCCATTGCTTCTTCTAATGCTACGGGCCGTATCTACACGGCATTCGGTCATGCTAAAAACCAGCGTAATGATGCCGAATACATCAGTGTCTATGGTTATATCACCTACGACAAGGAGAGTCGTGAATTCAGGGCCGCTTCTAAGGAGAAACTTATGGATCCGACAGCGCGCGGCAACATCATCACGCTGCGTACAGATGACTGTGTGGCTACGGGTGTCGGTGCTATCGATATGGGCGCCAAATTGGGCCGCGTTGATTTCCATACCAACGGTACTATCGTCAACTTTATGTCCGCCGACTCCGCTGAAATGCACGCTACCACTTCCATTGACTTCTTCTTTAATGATGAAAGCATGCGTTTGATGAACAAGGCGCTTGAGAACAACACTGGCTTGGATTTCGTTGATGTTTCGAGCGATGAGGCGTACGATCAAGCCTTATACGACATTCTTGGCAAAACGGAATACGAGCGTTATACGCGTAGCGTGGCATTGGGCAACAACCGTCGTTTGCCGGATGCCCTTCAGGTCAAGTTCATGTTCTCCAATATCGATTTTGATTGGGATAAAGATTTGTCAACGTTCAAATCACAGACCACGCTGCCGTTGATTATCTGCGGTTCTAAGAGTGTTTATAAGATGGTTCCAGGTCGTATCGTCATCGAGAAACGCGGTTCAAGAAACAAACTGTATGTCTATTTCCAATTCGACGACCAGTTCTACTACTTCCAGTTTGATAACAATGTGGTGTCTGCATATTCTTCCGATAAGAATTTCAACGATGCCATCAAGAATACCAAACCCAAAAATAGGTCTTTGGCTCCGGATAATGAAAAGGGTCTTCCTTCCTTCTCTTATAAGTTGGGTAACCGTGGTTGGAAGAACAAGTTTGTGAAGAATTACTTTACCAATATTGAAGAAGAGGACGAGGAGCCAGAAGAGGAGAGTGAAGATTAATAGTCAGAGGTTTTTATAAAGTTTCATCGCATAATAGAAACAGAAGAATGAGACCGATATTGATAGCTGGGCCCTGTGCCGCTGAAAGCAAGCAGCAGGTTATGGAAACTGCGGAGCAACTTCGCGAGGAGTTGCAGGCGCGCGATATGTCCATAGACTATTTTCGTGCGGGTGTGTGGAAGCCGCGCAGCAATCCGGACAGTTTCGCGGGTGTTGGCGAGGAGGCTCTTTCCTGGTTGTCGGAGGTGCAGTGCCGCTATGGCTTCGAAGTCTGCACGGAGGTGATGACGCCCCGGCAGGTGGAACTTTGCGCCGCGCACGGCATTCGTGCTGTGTGGGTGGGCGCGCGCACCAGCGTGAATCCCACGGAGGTGCAGCAGTTGGCCGATGCCTTGCGGGGAACTGATTTCACGGTGCTGGTAAAAAACCCCATCGTCCCTGATTTGAAACTCTGGGCCGGCAATATCGAACGCTTCCAGAAGGCCGATGTCAAGCAGGTGATTGCCATTCACCGCGGCTTCGCTGACAGCAACGAGAACGTCTATCGCAATGCTCCTTGTTGGGAAATCCCCATCGACCTGAAGGTTCAGTTTCCGGATTTGCCGATTGTCTGCGACCCGTCGCACCTTTGCGGGCGAACGCAGTGGATTCCGCAAATTTCGCAATTAGCTCTTATCTACGGGTTCGACGGCCTGATGTTGGAATGTCATTGCGATCCACAGCACGCCCTGAGCGATGCCGCACAGCAACTGACGCCTCAGCAGTGGGCGGAGATGGTTCAGGGTCTGAGTTTTAAAAACAATGTCCCCAATCGTGAGTTGGTCATACAGCGTGCACTTTTGGAAAACGTGGACACTCAGCTTAGCGAACTATTAGCCAAGCGCATGCAGATTGTGGATGAGGTGGCCCGCATCAAAAAGGCCAACAACCTTCCGGTTGTTCAGCCGCAACAGTGGCAGCAAGTTCGAGAACGTTATCTTAAGTCTGGACAAGACAAGCAATATCAAGAGTTTATAGAAGAATTTTTAGAAATACTCCATCAAAACTCCATCAAACGCCAACAGTAAATATATTAAGAAGCTATTATAAACGCTCATTTTTTCTGACCTAGACCATTGACTTTTTACACTTTTACACAATAGATAATAATGAATAACAAACATAACATTTGGATATTTATACTCTACCTGCTCATTGCCTTCCTGCTGGGAGTGTCGGTGGCTATTAATTTTCTGCCATCCAAAAAAGTGAGTCCGGCCAACAGCCAACTGTACAAACTCAATGAGGTGATGAACTATATAGACAAATACTATGTGGATTCTGTAGATGTGGATTCTATCTACGATTCTGCCATCAATGCGATACTGCAGGGCTTGGACCCGCATTCGGCCTACTCCACGCCGGAGCAGAACAAGGCGATGATGGAAACGTTGGAGGGTTCTTTCGAGGGCGTCGGCATACAGTTCAACATCATGAACGACACGGTTATGGTGATTGCTACTATCTCGGGCGGCCCTTCTGAAAAGGCTGGCATCCGTGCCGGCGACAGAATTGTGACGGTGGATGGGAAATCCATCGTCGGGGCCTCTACAGAGAAGGTCTATAAGACGTTGCGTGGCGCCAAAGGCACCAAAGTGAAAATCGGCGTACGCCGCCAGGGTTTCAAAGACACTTATACGTATGAGGTCAAACGCGATGTCATTCCGACTTACACGGTGGATGTTTCTTATATGCTCAACAGCACTACGGGTTACGTTAAAATCAACGAGTTCGGCAGCACTACGGCGGAAGAGTTTACCAAAGCTATCCAGAAGTTGAAAAAGCAGGGCATGACGGCCATGATTGTTGATTTGCGCGGCAACGCTGGCGGTTTCTTGGAGGCTGCCATCAAGGTTTGCGACGAGTTGCTGCCAAATAGACAGAAGATTGTATCCGTTGAGGGATTGAAGGTCCGCCCAGAAGCTTTCTATGCTTCTCGCAAGGGAAACTTCGAACAGGGCAAAGTGGTGGTGCTCATTGATGATTTCAGCGCCTCTGCTTCCGAAATCGTGGCAGGCGCGGTGCAAGACAATGACCGTGGCTATGTGGTGGGACGTCGTTCGTTCGGCAAGGGCTTGGTACAACGTCAGTTTGACCTTTCCGACAAATCTACTATCCGTTTGACGACGGCGCGTTATCATACGCCTAGCGGCCGCTGCATACAACGTGACTACAAAGAGGGTACGGATGCTTATTATGAAGAACTCTATAAGCGTATTGCTAATGGGGAAATGGAGTATGCTGACAGTATAAAATTGGACAAATCAGTGGCTTACAAGACTGTAGGCGGGCGTACTGTATATGGCGGTGGCGGTATTATGCCCGACTATTTTGTCCCTGTTACCAAAAACGACGGTTTGGATGGTTATTATGAGGTAGCCAACACTGCAGCTATGGTTCAATATGCTTTCAATTACACGAACAGCCATAAAGAATCTTTGAAAAAGAACTATCCTGATGCGAAGACGTTCCAGAGCAAATACACGCTTTCCGATGCCCAACTTAACGAAATGCTTACGTATTACAAGAAGTTGAGCAAGAAAAGTGTGCCGACTTTATCTGCTGCTTCTAAAAAGGAATTGAAAATATGGACCAAGGCCCTTATCGGTCGTAATCTCTACGGCGAGGAGGGATTCTATCCTGTTATCAACACCACGGATAAGACAATATTGAAAGCACTTGAGGTTTTGAAAAAGTAAGGATTCTTATCCTTCAGCTGGACAGGCCAAAAATAGTTCCCTTTGCCTTTGAATTTATCTGCTTCAAAGTCTAAAATGTTAATGGAATAGATTTTCGGGATATGGTATTCTCTGTCTAATATTGTACAATTACCTTGTCACCGATATTCATAGAGGTCAGCAGGGCGACGTCGCCTTGGAACATAGTGATTTCGATATGGCCGAGGGCGTTGTTGGTTAGGTAGATGCCTTCTTCCTTTTCGTATTTTTCATGGAATTTCTGAATCTTCCATTCGGTTTTCGATTGGACGAATGCGGTGAAAGGTTTGTTTTGGACGGTATCTTTGAACATCTGCGTGGGGATGTTCGTAACAGCGTTGAAAGCGGCATCGATATATACGATTTCACCTTCGATGGTGCGGTCGGGCACAATGTTCATCGGTTCCGCGCTGAAAGCACGTTTGAAATCCTTGTATTCTTTTGCTGTCTTTTTCAAGGTTCCGTTAATTGCGGCTTGGGCAAGCTCCAACATATTGGCCAGGGTGCTGCCTTCCTTTTTTGCCTGATAGCCTTTGAGTTCGCCCTCTTTGCCAAACATCAGGGAGAAAATGCCGTTGTCTTCGCTGATGAAAAAGTGGTTGTCGTATGCGAGTACCACGGGCAGTGCGTCCGATGTGGTCGCAGTGTTGGTTAAAAGCAGATGCACAGAACCTTCGGGAAAGTGCTTGTAGCAGTTTTTCATAATGAAGGCGGTCTGGCTGATGTTGAACAGGTCGATGTTGTGAGTGACGTCCAAAATGTTGGTTTCAGGCATTGCACTCAGGATTTGCCCTTTGAAAATGGCGAGGTATGGGTCGCGAAGATGCCAGTCGCTGATTAACGTGATAGTATTCATGATGATTTATTTTTATGGTTTTTATTGGTTGATGACTTTGTTGATGGTTATCGGGAAATACTGATGTTCGAGTTGGTGGATGCGTGTTTCGATTTCATCGAGTGTTTCGGTGCCGTCGGCGTGGAAGGCGAACTGGTCGATGATTTTTCCCGTGTCGACGCCTTCGTCAACAAAATGTATGGTGATGCCGAACACTTTGACGCCGTGATTATAGGCGTCGGCGATGCCGTGCGCGCCGGGGAAAGATGGCAGCAGGGCGGGGTGCAGGTTGATGATCTTCATCGGGTAGTTCGTCAGCAGCACTTCGCCGATGTAGCGCATGTAGCCTGCCAAGACGATGTAGTCGACACCGCGTTGGCGCAGTTCCTGCATAATGGCTGTCTCGTATGCCGCTTTGTCCGCATACTCTTTGGCATTGAAGGTGAAGGTGTCGATGTGGTTTTCGTTGGCACGTTCCACGGCCTTGCAGCCGGGCTTGTCTGACACTAACAGGGCTATGTCGGCTTGCAATGTTTGACTTTTAACTGCTTCAATGATAGCTTGGAAATTGGATCCGAAACCGGAGGCGAAAACGGCAATTTTTTTCATATCTGTGATTTTCAAAAATGAACGTTGCAAACGTACACAAATATTTTTGAAAAGTGCCTGCCTGTCGGGAAAAAGTTATAAATAGTGTAAAGTTTAAAGTTTAAGGTTTAAAGTTTAAGGGGCTCTCCCCAAAGCTAAAAGCTAATGACACATGAATTTGCTCGAATTATCACGAAGAAGTTTCGGGCCTCAAGCAGGAATGCCAAAAAGTCAATGTCAATGGTTAATGTCAAAGTTAAAAAGTAGAGAGGTAGAGACGCGCCAGAGCGACGGCGAATTTATGTTTACGGTGCGACGTACGGGCGACGGCGCGTATCGGTAAAAAAGTAGGGAGGTAGAGGGGGAACATCAAAAAAGTCGGCGGATATTGCCGACAGTCAAAGTTTTTTATGTACGTTTGCACACTTTTTTTAAAAAACATTCTTATGAAGAAAAACCTAATACTCTTAACTTTAGCAGTTATGTTATGCAGTGGTTGTGCCAAGAAAAACGGCGCCGATTCCAAAGATATCATTTCCAAAGATAATCGTGAGGTGCCAGACTTTTCCAAAGGTGTTATGGATGAGAAAATTCTCTGGTATTTGGGACGTCTTTCCGATGTTCAGGTATCTCCCGACGGCAAAACAATTTTGTACAGCGTCAAGTATTATGACTACAAGACCAATACCGGCAATGCGGAATTGTACACGATGCCGATAGAAGGTGGCGAACCTACCCGTATCACCACTACGCCGAATGACGAGATGCAGCCCATTTGGCGCCCTGATGGCAAGAGAATCGCTTATTTGTACAGCGATGACAACGGCACACAAGTCTGGGAATGCAGACCTGACGGCAAAAAGGCCAAGCAGCTCACCCACGTGGACGGCGACATCAACTGCTTCAGCTATGCCCCTGATATGAAACACATCACCTATGCGATGAATGTGCAGATTGACACAACCATCGCGCAGCGTTATCCTGACCTTCCCGATGCCAATGCCAAGATTTACGACGACCTTATGTATCGTCACTGGAACTATTGGGCTGACGGCACCTACAGTCATGTCTTCGTGACTGATTATCCGAAGTGCAAAAAGACGGTCGATTTGCTGGAAGGTGAGAAGTTCCACAGCCCCAATCCTCCTTTCGGCGGCATTGAGGAAATTGCCTGGAGCCCAGACGGCAAACAATTGGCATACGTCTGCAAGAGACTTTCCGGCAAGAAGTTTGCCGAAAGCACCAATACGGACATTTATCTTTATAATCTGAAAACCAAGGAAACGAAAAACCTTTCCGAAGGCAATATGGGTTATGATATGGATCCTGTCTTCTCTCCTGACGGCAAGAAACTTGTTTGGTGGAGTATGGAAACCGATGGCTTTGAATCTGACAAACACCGCTTGGTGATTTATGATTTCAAAACACAGAAGATGGAAGACTACAGCAAGGATTTCGACCAGGATGCTACTAACTTCTCCTGGAGCGAAGATGGCAAGAAGGTCTATTTCAACAGCGTGAAGGAAGCAACTTATCAGATTTACAGCCTTGACATTGCCAACAGAAAGTTCGAGCAGCTCACGACTGGTGATTATGACTATAACACATTGCAGGTTGTGGGAGACCAGATTATCACCACCAGAACGACGCACGCCTATCCTTCCGAAATCTATTCTGTCAACTTGAAGAACAAAGAAGTCAAGCAGTTGAGCTTTATCAACAAAGACATTTTGGATAAGGTGACGTTGGGCAAAACCGTCAAGAAATGGGTGCCCACGACCGACGGCAAGAAGATGCTGGTGTGGGTTATTCTTCCGCCGAATTTCGACTCCACAAAGACCTATCCTACACTGCTCTACTGTGAAGGTGGTCCGCAATCGCCCGTCAGCCAGTTCTATTCCTATCGTTGGAACTTCCAGATGATGGCTGCGCACGATTATATCGTGGTGGCTCCGAACCGCCGCGGTCTGCCCGGTTTCGGCCAGGAATGGAATGATGCCATCAGCAAAGATTATGGCGGTCAATGTATGAGAGACTACCTGTCCGCTATTGACGCTATGGCCAAAGAACCGTACGTGGATGAAAAACATCTCGGCTGCGTAGGCGCAAGCTTCGGTGGTTTCTCCGTATATTGGCTGGCAGGTCATCATGAGAAACGCTTCAAAGCCTTCATCGCACACTGCGGTATGTTCAACTTCGAAAGCTGGTACAACACTACGGAAGAGCTGTTCTTCGCCAACCACGATATCGAAGGCGCTTATTGGAAGAATCCTACGCCTAAGAGCTATGATTTCTCCCCGCACAAATTTGTGGGCAACTGGGACACCCCGATTCTCGTTATCCACGGCGGCAATGACTTCCGTATTCCTTACACTGAGGGTATGCAGGCTTTCGATGTGGCTCAGATGAGAGGCATTCCCAGCCGCTTCCTCTATTTCCCAGATGAATGCCACTTTGTCACACAACCTCAAAACGCCATGTTGTGGCAGCGCGAATTCTTCCGCTGGCTCGATCAATGGCTGAAAGATAAAACGGTGGCAGCGAAATAACAAAACGTTGTAGAGACGGTGCATTGCACCGTCTTTGTGATATGGAATGGAAAAATTACGACAGTTAATAGATAAAATCCGCGAAAAGACCGGATGGAAGATCATCGATTCCTACATTCTGAGGAAGTTCCTCGGGTCGGTGGTCTATTCCATTATCTTGCTGATGACCATCGTCATCGTGTTCGATGTGTCGGAAAACATTCAGCGCTTCATGGACAAGGCAATCCCGATGAAGGAGGTCATCGTGGGCTATTACTTCAATTTCATCCCCTATTTCATCAACCTATTCTTCCCGCTGTTCACCTTTATCAGCGTTATATGGTTCACTTCAAAACTCTCTTCACATAACGAAATCATATCCATCCTCGGCAATGGTGTGAGTTTCATCCGATTCCTGCGCCCATATTTGGTCGGTTCTCTTGTCATTGTGCTTATATCATTGATATTGGCAAACTTCATCGTGCCGGGCACTAACGAGAAACTCAATAACTTCAAATACGAGCATTTCGGACGGCAGGCCATACAGACTACCAACATCCACATCAAGAATTCGGAAAACAGCTACCTCTTTGTGGAACGCTGGGACAGAGGCCAAATGACCGGATATTATTTTACGTATGAAGTTTTCGACAGTAGTTCGGTATGTCAAAAATTGTCGGCACAGACGATTGCGTACGATGAGGAGAAAGAGCAGTGGATTTTGAAAAACTACATGCGTCGAACCATAGTAGATGGTCGGGAACAGATCGAAACCGGCAAGGAATTGGATACTGTTTTCAACATCAAACCCATAAATTTGAACCAGGATGCCTTTGTGAGCGAGACGATGTCATTTCGTGATTTGCATACTTTTATAAAAGAAGAGAAGGTCCGCGGTTCCAGCTTAGTGGCTCATTACCAGATAGAACAGCACAAACGTATTGCCAACCCGTTGGGTATTATCATATTGACATTTCTCGGACTGAGTGTCTCGTCGCGCAAAAACGCACGTGGCGTCGGTGTGCATCTGTTTATGGGTATGGGCTTGGCGTTCACCTTCATATTTTTGCAGCAGGTGTCCACCGTGTTCTCCGTGTCAGGCGGCCTGCCTCCTGTTTTGGGCACGTGGATTCCCAACCTCATATTCCTGGGAATTACGATTTTCATGCTGAAAGTTGCGCAGAAATAGTTGACGGTTGTCAGTAAATTGTGATCAGTGAGCTGTGGTCTGTACAGGCTTGTTATTGTTTGTGTCAATATGTTGAACAGCAAGTGTTTGCACTTATTATATAGAAGTTTTTAGGAGAAAGTTAAATGTCTAAATATCGTAGTTATGTTCTGCCGGCGGCTATACTGCTTGGACTGCTGTTGCACAAGTGGTGTGCCATCCTCTCGTTTATTACGCCATACGCAATATTTCTGATTCTCTTGTTGAACTTCGTCGCGGTTGACATTCGCAAGCTCCGCATGACGAAGCTCAGTTTCTGGATTATGCTCTTCCAAATCGTGGTGAGTATCTCCCTCTATTATCTGTTCCGAACAGTGACCCACAACGAACTTTTGGCGCAGGGTCTGCTCATCGGCGTGCTCTGCCCCGTGGCCTCTTCTGTCGTGGTGATTTCCTGTATGCTCGGCGCCGACCGCGAAACTGTGACCGAATATACCATTGTCGGCAACTTGATGGTGTCGGTCATAGCACCGTTCTATTTCACCTTTATCGGTGTGCACCAGGATATGTCCTTCTGGACTTCCTTTTTGTTGATATTAAAGAAAATAGGTCCGACTATCGCGCTGCCTTTCTTTGTGGCCCTCGCTTTGCAACTCGTCAGCAAGAAGGCCAATGATTTTTTAGCCCAGTATAAAAACTACACTTTCTACATTTGGGCATTCCTGCTATTGCTCACCCTCGGCCAAACCATAGACTTCATCTTCATCCACGGCAAAGGCAACGGCCTCAACATCCTGTTTCTCGGTATTGCCTCCGTGCTGACCTGCGCTGTGCATTTCAGTTTCGGCAAGTGGCTGGGCCAGCAGCACGGCGACCGTATGGCCGGCGGCCAGCTGCTCGGACAGAAAAACACCGCTATGGGTATCTGGATGGCCAACACCTATCTCAATCCCTTGGCCTCTGTCTTCCTGGCTTTCTATTCTGTATGGCAGAATCTCTTCAATAGTTGGCAGCTTTGGCGGCATGACAAGAAGTGACATCCGCATTAATTTGCTATCTTTGCGCCCTCATTTAGAAAATCCTACTCTATGGAAAAAATCATCATCCTTGACTTTGGCTCACAAACCACGCAGCTCATCGGACGTAGAGTCCGCGAACTCAACACGTTCTGTGAAATTATGCCCTATAACAAATTTCCGAAAGACGACCCCGACATCATCGGCGTCATCTTGTCCGGTTCGCCCCTCAGCGTGTATGCCGACGACGCCTTCCACATCAACTTTGACGAAATCAGAGGCAAATATCCGATTCTCGGCATCTGCTACGGCGCGCAACTGATGGCACACACCTTCGGCGGCAAAGTGGAATCCGAAGGCACCCGCGAATACGGTCGCGCAAACCTCGAATTTATGGAAGAGGGCAACCCACTGCTCAAGAATTTCGCGCCCAACAGCCAAGTCTGGATGTCACACGGCGACACCATCACCCAACTTCCTGACGGATTCCGCGTCATCGCCTCCACCTCCACTGTCAAGTTTGCTGCTTTTGCTGCCAACAACGAGAAAATCTGGGGCGTGCAGTACCATCCCGAAGTGTTCCACTCCATCGATGGCACCCAGCTGCTCAAGAACTTCGTGGTCGATATCTGTGGCGGCAAGCAAGACTGGTCTTCCGAACAGTTTGTGGAACAGACCGTCAGAGAACTGCGCGAACAGGTTGGTGACGACAAAGTCATCCTCGGCCTTTCCGGCGGCGTAGATAGTTCCGTGGCTGCCGTCTTGCTCAACAAGGCCATCGGCAAAAACCTCACCTGCATCTTCGTCAACAACGGGCTCCTCCGCAAAAACGAATTTACGGATGTGATGCGCGATTACGAGTGCCTCGGACTCAACGTCATCGGCGTGGATGCTTCCGAAAAGTTCTACTCCGAGCTGGCCGGCGTGCGCGAACCGGAAAAGAAACGTAAAATCATCGGCAAGGGCTTCATCGATGTATTTGAAGCCGAAGCCCGCAAGATAGAAGGCGCCAAGTGGCTGGCGCAGGGCACCATTTACCCCGACCGTATCGAATCATTGAACATCACGGGCAAGGTTATCAAATCGCACCACAACGTGGGCGGTCTGCCTGAAAAAATGGGTCTGAAACTGTGCGAGCCGTTGCGCTGGCTCTTCAAGGACGAAGTGCGCCGCGTGGGCCGTTCCATGGGCATGCCTGAACATCTCATCACCCGCCACCCGTTCCCGGGACCGGGCCTGGCCGTTCGTATTTTGGGCGACATCACCCCTGAGAAAGTACGCATTCTGCAAGATGCTGACGATATCTTCATCCGCGGCTTGCGCGAGTGGAAAACAAAACTCAGCGGCGAAGAGGCCCGCAAAGTATTAGCTGCCGGCGTGCCCGCCAATATGACCAATGGCGAGATTGAAGTCTCCCTGTACGACCAGATCTGGCAGGCAGGCGCCATCTTGCTCTCCGACATCCGCAGTGTGGGCGTAATGGGCGACGAGCGCACCTATGAAAATCCCGTGGCTTTGCGTGCCGTTACCTCCTCCGATGCGATGACCGCCGACTGGGCGAAACTGCCATACGAGTTCCTCGCCGAGGTCAGCAACAACATCATTCGCAACGTCAAGGGTGTCAACAGAGTATGCTATGACATCAGTTCCAAACCGCCCGCAACGATCGAGTGGGAATAGCTGTTTGAGACGTTAGACTTTAGGCTTTAGACTTTAGCATTTGGCTTTTAGAACTTTGACCATTGACTTTAACATTAACTATAAAGATAGCGGGCGATGTCTCCCTCGCCCGCTATCTTTATAATACTACTTCATTTTTGCATTGCAAATCCGCAATAGTATTTCGTTTTTACAATGTAAATCCGCAGCAAAAATACCTTTTTTAGATAATTCAACGTCTTGTCATGTAAAAAATAAAAACTATCTTTGCCGATCCGTTTGCATATCTATTCACTATTTCCTATTCGTTATTCCCTGTTATGAAAAACTTTTATAGTAAAATCATCATCCTCTTCATCATCCTTCTCGGATGTGTATCGCTACAAGCGCAATCCCTAATGACGCGAAAAGGACAATATTTATATGCTGGAATTGAGAATCGGATAGAACTATTTCCCGTTCAAAGTATGGAACAATACAACGTCTCATTCCCAGGGTGTAAAGTTGAAGCAAAGGACGACTGTTATTATGTTACCCCATCCGAATCTTTGATGGACAAGGGTGTAATAGCAACTATTAAAACCAAAGGCAATGCCAAACAAGAGTCCATCCAGCAGCGTTTTTTCGTCAAGAAAGTCCCTAATCCTCATGCCATTTGGGGAGCTGGTTTATCCTCATCCATGACAAAGGAAGAGTTTTTAGAAAATCCGTTTCTACGAGCTGCAATGGACGAGGATTTCCCATACGATATAGTTTGGAAAATTATCACTTATAAAATCGTTTTATTTACTGACGAGGGTATGCAACCGGCCTTTATCTGCGAAGGCGGTCAAAGACTTTCGGAATCCACAGCAGCATACATAAAAAACAAAAAAGACATCAAACTGATTATTATCACCGATATTAAAGCAAGATCCGAAGTCGGCGAAAGATATTTGAAGGACATCGTCTATATGATTAAATAATCCTATTATTTTTCACACCTATGCCCGTAAAATCATTTCTGATCTTCATTTTCACCCTTATGATTGCTCTCCCCACTTTTGCGCAAGGAGATGCGGAAGATGGCGTAAAATGGATGAATTGCAAAGCTCGCGAAATCATTTTGAAAGCCGATGTCAGTGAAGATGTAAAATACGATGTGCCTCCCTCCTTCCCAGGAGGAATGGATTCCTTAGTGTCATTTGTGCTCCAACGCATAGATTACTCCGTTTACAACAAGGCGGATGTTGTAGGTACTGTTTTGGTAGAATTTACAGTTGAAGAAGACGGCAGCATATCCTCTCCCGAAATCAAGGTTCGACTTTTTCCGGATTGCGATGAAAATGTCCTGCAGATTGTTCGCGAAATGCCTCGCTGGCAGCCTGCCACCTACAAGGGCAAGGCCATACGCTGCAAATACACGCTGCCGGTGGCTTTTATAATGTGAACTGTGAGCAGAGACCAGTGATCAATGAGGATTTTGATTTTTTGTAACAATATTGTCAGAAGATTTCTGCGCATTTGAAGACAGCATCCGATGCGCTTATCCCTGTGCGGTGGCTAAGGTCACCACGCTGACGCACACGCCTTCGATGGTGAGCAGTTGCTGTACGGCAGCCTCGGTGGTCGCGCCCGTGGTCAGCACGTCGTCACATACCAGCAGGTGCTTGCCTCGCACTTGTTCCCCATTCTGTATCTGGAATACCTCCTTGACGTTCTCCCAGCGGTTGAAACGGCTCTTTTTCGTCTGCGTTTCCGTGAAGTGCGTGCGCACCAACACGTCCTTAAGGTACGGGCGCCCCATACCCTTGCTAAGTCCCATCGCAATCCATTCGCTTTGATTGTAGCCGCGCTTGCGCTCCTTCTTCGGGTGCAGCGGGATGGGTATGATGTAGTCGATATCCTGAAAGCGCGGCTCCGTGATCAACTGTCGGCCGTAGTGCAAGCCCAGCAGGGAACCTAACTCCTTCTTGCCTTTGTATTTCAGGTTGTGCAGAATGTGCTGTACGGTGTTGCCCTTTTTGTATGATAGGTATGATGCGACCTCTTCAACTTTTACCCGTCCGGCAAAAATCAGCTTCAGCGGGTTGTCGTGCTCCTTGTGGAAGTTCGTTTCCGGAAGATGCAGCAGGCAGTGCGTGCATAATAGCTGCTCGTGATGTTGCAGGGCATCTCCACAGCCCACGCAGAGCCGCGGGTAGAACATAGAAATGACATTATCAAAAAACTTTTTCATAGTAAATTTTTTGATAATAACGATTAAAAATTATTTTTATTATAAGAAAAAATTAAAAAACTATCCCTTGATGAGACGATATAGTTTGAGCAGGAGCTGCCAGTGTATCTGTTTGGAATAGTTAATCATGCGAATCTCATAGGGCTGTCCCCCGAAGCCCTTGTAAAGCCGGGCTACGTTTTCGTTCATAGAGCCGTTGAAATCCAATACGGACTGTTCTTCAGCATGCTCTTCAATGAACTTATCCAAGAGGAAGAACATCGGTTTGCTGTCGGCATACATCATATCGCGGCCGGAGAACCAAAACAAGTATCTGTTGTAGTCGCGCACGAACATGGCATTTGCAATTGTGAGTCCGTCTTCGGTGCATACACTGTAGATTTGCAGGCAATTAAGTTTTTTTAACTGCTTAGCTGCGGATGTTAAAATTTCATAATCTTTGGGTTTGAAGTGGACCTCTTTTTTTCTGCCGCGGTTGGTGCTGAACAGTTGGATGATATCTTCAACGCTGCACTCGTCATGTTGGAGCGTGAGGTTGTGCTTCTGGGCCGCCCTGATGTTCCGTTTGGTGTTCTGTGAAAAACCGGCGCTGAGGTCCTGGTAGCTGCGGCCGAGGTCCAGCTGGTGGGACACTAACGCGGTGGTGTATGCCTTAATAAAGTCGTGGTCGTTGGTGGTGTTGAGCAGCAAGTCTATGTGCTTGACTGTTCTGGGTATCGCATTGAAGAAGTCGGAGACGATTTGTGCGCTGGTCTCTTTGGCGGAGAATATGCCGAGTTGTGAGACGAAGAAGGGGGAATAGATGTAGTGAATGCCGAATTTGGAACGTTCGGGCAGCGGCATGATGTAGGCGTAGTCGTCCAGTATCAGAGCGTGCCAGGTGTCGTTGCCGGTGAGGATGTCCAGCATATTGTAGGTGCAAAACAGAGACGGAAACTGAGACTGCCGAATGGTTTCATCCCATCGGGCAGGGTCGATGTCTTGATGTTTTACAAATCGAATCATTATATGAAGTGTTCGGCTATGCGCTTCATCTCCGAGGAGACGTTGGTGTTTTCGTATAAGATGCTGTAGATGGTTTCTACGATGGGGATCTGCACTTGGTATTTCTTGTTGATTTCGTGCACGCACTTGCAGGCGGTGTAGCCTTCAGAGACCATGCGCAGTTCGAGCAGGGAAACGCGGACGGAGAGCCCGTGGCCGATCATGATGCCGAAGAGACGGTTGCGGCTGAACGTGGAGTAGGCGGTCACTAAGAGGTCGCCCAAATATACGGAGTCTGAAATGTGGCGTTCTTCGTTGGGATAGATCTGCGACACGAAGTACTTCATTTCCTTGAGGCAGTTGGCCACGTAGGCGGCAATGAAGTTGTCACCGTATCCGAGGCCGCTGTAGATGCCGGCGCCGAGGGCGTAAATGTTTTTTAACACTATAGCCAGTTCCGCGCCCATCATATCGTTGGTCACGGAGGTGCGGCAGAAGCGGTTGGTGAAGAACTTGGCCACGGTCTCGGCCAGTTCGGTGTTGGTGGAGGCCGCCGTCAGGAAGGTGAATTTCTCCTGCGCGATTTCCTCGGCGTGCGACGGGCCGCTGATGATGGAGAGGTTCTCCAAGGGTACCTTGAACTGCGTCTGCATATAGTCGCTGATGAGTTGCAGCGTTTCCGGCACAATGCCTTTCACGGCGAGGATGATTTTCTTCTTCCCCAACTGGCTGCGCTTCAGCGGTTCCAACGACTGGTGCAGGTAGGCGGACGGCGTCACGATGATGACGTAGTCGGCCTTGCTGACTACTGCCTTGATGTCGGTGTTGACCTTTACGTCTTCCGGATTGATGAATACAGAACTGAGATATTTGGGGTTATGTCCGTATTTTGCGATTTCTTCGGCCATCTCGGGGGAACGCACCCACCAGTGGATGTGCTCCAGATTTGCGGAGATGATTTTGATGATGGCTGTTGCCCAACTGCCACTACCTAACACGGCGACTCTGTAACGCAGACGCGTTTTCTTGCTACGTGGCACGATGGGGGCGAACTCTTTATCGATCATAAAATTGTTTTAACTTTTTTTAAGGTCGCAAAAATACAAAAAAAAAGCGAACGATGAAATGAATTTTATTCCTCCTCGGCTCTTTGTACCCTCCGCAGCTAAATGTTTTTTCAGCAGTTAATTTAAGCTCACCCGCGGGTCGAGCCAGCCGTAAATGATGTCACAGAGGATGTTGATGATCACTAAGACAATGGACACATACAGCAGGGAGCCCATCACGACAGGGAAGTCGTATTTGTCCAAAGCATCGACGATAACCACGCCCATGCCTTTCCAGTCGAAGATGTACTCCACAAAGACGGCGCCCGCCAACAGTCCTGCCAGCCAGCCGGAAATGGCGGTGACAACAGGGTTTAACGCGTTTTTGAGCGCATGTTTCGTGATGATGACGCTCTTCTTCAATCCTTTGGCCTTGGCGGTGCGGATGTAGTCTTGAGACAATACATCCAGCAGGGAGTTCTTGGTCAGTTCCACCACGACGGCCAACGGACGGATGCCCAAAGTGACGGCCGGCAGAATCAGGTTTTTCAAATCCAAGTATTGTCCAGTACCGTAGTCATCTACCGTGTAGAGGCTGCCGAACATGCTGAGCCCCGTAACATCCGACAGCAAATAGGCGAAAATCCAAGCCAGCAGAATCGCGGCGAAAAACGAAGGCACCGACATGCCCAAGGTGGAAAATATCAGGGATATGTGGTCAAACCAGGTACCCTTGTACAGCGCACAGAAGATGCCGATGATGATGCCCACGATGAGGGCGAAGACAATGGAGACAACGGCCAGCAGGACGGTTTTTGGAAATGCTTCCGTGAGTATTTCGCCCACGGGCCGTTTGCTTTGATAGGATCTTCGTAAATAGGGAGCTTTTAATACAACTGCCGACTTGCCCAAGGGTAAAATCTTTACGTAATGATAATCATTGTCATCCAAGTAGAAGAAGGATTCCTTGTCTTGGGTTTTGTACCACGACAGGGGCGACACGTCGTTGAGGTAGGCAAGATATTGCACTCCGAGAGGCAGGTCCAAGCCCATTTCCTTGCGGATGGCCTCTTCGGTTTGCAGGTCGCTGCGCTGCCCCATCATCATACGGGCGGGGTCTGACGGCAGCACGGTGAACAGGAAGAACACCAGCGTCACTACGCCGAGCATCAGCAACAAACCGTACAATATTTTCTTTACAATGTATCGAAGCACCGCAGTCTTTTTTAGAGGGCGCAAAGATACGAATAAATGTGGTAATGCGATAATGCGCAGGTAAAACTGGGTTTTTCAGGAAAGACGCTATCTCTTCACTATCTTTGCATTTCTCACGCCTTGTGCGGTGAAAATCTTAGCAGTGTAAATGCCGCCAGGCAGGTTTTGAACGGGTAGCATGACCTCATTGCTGTTGAATCTCTTCTGGCAAACCAATTGTCCCATCATACTGAAAATCTGCACCTCCGTAATTTCTTCTTCAGACGATATTTTAAGATAGTCGGAAGCTGGATTCGGATAAATATGGAGGTCTGCATCCTCAAATTCTTCTACGGAAACACCGCAGGCCGTTATATGGACATCCAAGACAAATTCATCTTCCTCTTCTGCAGAGGAGAAAAAATAGAGTTTCCCGGAACGCGTCTCATACATATTCATATCGTTGGCATCAAATGTAATAGGAATGGTTTGATGGCCATAAAATGATATCTCTTCGCGATCTAAGCCCGTATGTATCCACGCAGGTTGCGGGACACCGTCGAGCATACCACGTATGGCAAAATTATCACTATAGACATGATTCCAAGGAATATCACCTTCTTTTATCCAACTATTGCCCCAATAGGAGTTTTGATTATGGGCGGGAATTATATCAAAAAGCAGATAGGTGGAGTCCTGTTTGGGCGTCCAAGAAACGCTGAAGTAAAGATCCTCGCCAGTAATAAATATAGGCGTATCTATAGCAATGCTGTTCCATCCGTCGTGCGGAATAAAGGTCTTTTCATATTTCAGATTGTATGGCCCGTGGTGGGAATAGTCACTATCGGGATAATTATACATACCATTATAATAATGATATAGAAGATTGCCCATACCATATACTTTGATGGTGGCAGTGTCAACCGATTGCAATGCGACATCCACGGTTTTCAGCATTCTTCCAATCTGCGATTGAAAGCTATCCGCTGGAATGCGCACGGCCGTTTCCATATATGTTGGAGAACTTATCCTCACGCTTCTGTATTCTTGGCAGTTGGGAACGGCGGTGGCGCCTATGGACGTAGTGTCCGGATGGTCAATATTGTAGGTGGGTACAATCCTATAGATAGTGTATTGCGCCCCGTTATTGGTCAAATAGAAATCCTGCGTGACCAATGTGTTGGGGGCCAAATAGTGATTGACCTCTGTGTTCGGATAGAGTTCGAACATTCCGAAATTGGGCGGAGTTAGTTCCGTCAAGGAAAAATCATCTACATAATATGGATGGTAAATGGAAGAATTATTGAATGTTATTGACCCCAATCCTTTTTCTCCTAAAGCCGGATCATAATTGTTGAGATCCACGGAGGCGTATGCCCCAGCGTATGCCAATACATTATTTATATATATATTCAACAAATTGGCATCCAAATCAATATCTAACAATATGGGTAACCATACGTCATTCGGATAGGTGAATTCGCATCCTGAAGTTAGATTACCCTCCATATCAATGAGAGATATACGGCCGGTTTGATTCGGTGAGAATCCGCAAATAAAGGCTGGAGAGTAAGAATAAGGGCGCCAAGCTGCAAAATATGCCCCATCATCTCCTGAACTCGGCACATAGAGGTTGAATCCGATATGATATCTGCCACTTTTTTGAAATGCCTTTGGTAAAAAATAAGATACCAGCTTAGGATAATCCCCTCCAATTTGCAGAGAATTTGGTGCAGACGCTGCCATCGTGTTGCAAATGGCGGCGTCTTTCAAACTGTCCCCATAGCAAACCCAATTGTCGTTGACCTGTGAGATGTGACTGCCGACCGGATAGGAATCGAAATTGTCGCTATAAACGACGGTTTGTGCGTGTAGGGCAAAGCACGCACAGCACATTACGGAAATGAGTAGTAAACATTTTTTCATATCTATTCAATGACCTCTCAGGTGAATGCATTCCCAATAAATCATTCTGCAGATGAGGATTATGCGAGGCCGTTATAACATAATAGACAAATGCGGTGGCAAAGATAAAAAAAAGACGGCGCAAAGCACCGTCTTTTTTGAAAAATACTTTAAAGTATTGATTATTCTTCTTCTTCGTGTTCAGCTTCGTATTTCTTAATGATTTCGGATTGAACATCAGCAGAAACTGCTTGGTATTCAGCGAACTTCATTGTGTAGGAAGCACGACCTGAAGTGATGGAGCTCAATGTGGTAGAATATTTGTTCAATTCTGCCAATGGAATCTTAGCGTGAATCATCTGATAAGCGCCTTCGCTATCCATACCCATCATGATACCGCGACGGCCTTGGAGGTCGGTCATAACATCACCCATACGTTCTGCAGGAACGAAGATGTCAACGTCGTAGATAGGTTCGAGGATTTTCGGGCCAGCGTTGGTGAAGGCTTCTTTGAAAGCGTGGCGGGAAGCCAATTTGAATGCCATTTCGTTTGAGTCAACCGGGTGCATTTTACCATCGTAGATGTTAACGACGATATCGCGAGCGTAAGAACCGGTAAGCGGGCCTTCTTCCAATCTTTCCATGATACCCTTCAAGATAGCCGGCATGAAGCGTGCGTCGATAGCACCACCGACGATACAGTTGTTATAGATGAGCTTACCACCCCAAGGAAGGTCATAAGTTTCTGTAGCACGGATCGGGTATTTGCTTTGAGTAGGCATACCTTCGTAGTAAGCTTCAACGAGCATGTGGACTTCACCGAATTGGCCGGAGCCACCGGATTGTTTTTTGTGACGATACATAGCTTCAGCGGATTTCGTGATGGTTTCACGATACGGAATCTTCGGAGCATAGTATTCAACTTCGATCTTGTTGAGTTTTTCAACTGTCCATTTCACGATGTTGAGGTGTTGTTCGCCTTGACCGGAGATGATCATCTGTTTCAATTCCTTGGATTGTTCCATCAGGAAGGTAGGATCAGTCTTACGGATTTCATTGAGGATAGCGCCCAATTTTTCATCGTCGGAACTGTTTTTAGCTTTAACAGCGGTACGGAATTTAGGATCTGGATAAACCGTCGGTTCGATAACTTCGTCACCTTTGGCAACCAATGTGGTGCCGGTTTGAGCGGATTTAAGTTTGATGGTAGCGATGATATCGCCAGCCACTGCTTTGTCAACTTCAATTCTGTTCTTACCTGCGAAAACAAGTAATTGGGAGATTCTTTCTTTGGAACCGTTCACCGTGTTGGTGAGGTCGGCACCCTTAGTGATTTCGCCTGCAGCCACTTTGATGAAAGCGACTTCGCCGAGGTGTTGTTCGATAGCGGTTTTGAAGATGAAGCCTACGAAAGGATCAGCAGCGTTGTACTTGAGTTCGTTGCCGTCTTTGGTCTTCATAGCAGCGCCTTCGTCAGGAGTCGGGCAGTTCTTAACCACGAGGTCCATCATACGGTCGATACCTTGGTCGGTTTTAGCAGCTACGCAGATCACAGGGAAAGTACCGCGGTTGGCGATACCGAGTTTGAGACCCTTAACCATGTCGTCTTCGGAAAGAGTACCTTCTTCGAAGAATTTGTCCATGAGGGCTTCGTCATTTTCAGCAGCAGCTTCGATAAGGGCGCTGTGCATTTCTTCAGCTTTGTCAGCGAGGTTGGCAGGAATGTCTTCCACAACCATCTTACCGCCGTTAGCCGGGAATTTGAGGAGCTTCATTTGAAGCAAGTCGATAACGGAGTCGAAACCAACGCCTGCGTTGACAGGGAATTGGAGAGGCATGACGCTGCCGCCGAAGTATTCTTTGAGTTGGTGCATGGTTTCGTCGAAGTTGGCCTTTTCGTGGTCGAGTTGGTTGACGACGAACATTACAGGGATGCCGGCAGCTTTTGCGTGACGCCATTGGATTTCAGCACCAACGTCAACGCCGTTTTGAGAGTTGATAACCATCAAAGCGGTATCCATAACGCGGAGAGCGCCGATAGTTTCACCAACGAAATCATCAAAACCCGGACAGTCGATCATATTGATCTTGGTGCCTTCAAATTCAGCATACATTACGGTGCTTTGGATAGACTGTTGTCTTTCCAATTCCACTTCGCGGTAGTCGGAAATGGTATTCTTATCCTCTACTGTGCCTCTTCTGCTGATGACGCCGCCGTGAAAAGCCATGGCTTCGGCTAACGTTGTCTTACCTACGCGGTTACCGCCTATGAGGGCAACATTTCTAATTTCTTTGGTCTGATAAACTTTCATTGGTGATTTTAATTATTTGATTTATAAATTATTGTTATTATACAAAAAGGGCGCAAAGATACATATTTTTTCGTATAAAAAAATACCTTTCTAAAAACAAAAATTTCAATGTGAATGGATTTTCTAAAAACTTATCAATCATGTTCTTATGAGGTTGGTTTGGAAAATCTTCCCCGTTATATCACAAAGCCTGCTTTCGGATAAAAGCTGTGTGTTCAAAGTACAAAATTCAAAATAAAAGGTTCAAAGAGCCGACAGCTGAAAGCACACGGCTACTTCACGATGATTTTGGTTGTCCAACTGCACTTATTAGAAAGAAAGCGGCAAAGATAGATGCCGGCAGGGATATTGCTGAAGTCCAGTTCAACCAAGTTAGGGCCGGCATCCAATGCATACAGAGGCAAGTCATTAACCACTTGGCCAGCCATGTTGGTGATGGCCAGACGAGCGTCACAAGCTTCGTCTAAAGAGAATTGAAGTATGGCTTTGTCTGATGCTGGATTTGGATAGACGGTCCCAGGACAGTTCGTTTTTCTTTCCGCAACAGAAACTTCATTTTCCATTTGTGCATAATCGGCCAACATAGCAAGGTTATATCGCGTAATGTCCGCATGATAAGCATAATTGTTGGAGTCGGCCACATCATGTTCTGTATGATAAGAGGTGGAGAAAGTATATTCGATGGCAAAGACAGATTTGTAATTGCGGGTGGCATACGCATAACTGTCGCTGGCTCCAGCATCGCCATTTTGAAATTGTGTAGGTACGAAAGGTTCAATGTTCGTATATTCGCGGCAGGCGGCAACGGCTTTGTCCAGTACATCTAACGCATTATCGTACCAATGGAGGGTCACGCGCCAGTCATCGTCTGGCTGGTACGAAACCATATCGTTGTTAAGCATCACGGCAATTTTGCTCTGGTTTTGCAGGTGCATTTCCGCATCGTGGTGCCCCCCGAAAAGACCGAGTTCTTCGCCATCATATCCTGAGAATTGGATGTTGCGATGAAATTCTGTCGGGTATTTGTGTAGCACCCTCGCAATTTCAACCATAACGGCAACGCCCGAAGCGTTGTCATCAGCACCAGGCGCCAGCGTCTGAAGTTCATAGTAGTCGTCCAAAGAGATGGCATCCAGATGCGCACCGATGACAACCAAGGAATCATCTGCCGGATTTTGACTGTTCAAAACGCCTTTGACATTGTAGAAAAAAGCCCCGTATTCTCCTACCAGCCAGTTATATCCTTGTTGATAGAAAGAATCAATAACCGTTGTAACTCCATAATTCTCCAATCGTTGCTGAATATATTCAGCAACCTGCTTGTTGCCTCCTTCGCGCAATGCAAAACGGCTGCCGAAATTCTGCAAATCGAGCACAGTTTTGCGCAGACTGTCCGCATTGATCTCATTTAGCAATAGATTTAGAGATTCACTGTTCTGTGCGATGGTCGCGGTCATCATCAGCATAGTAGTGATAAAAGAGCATAAAATTTTTTTCATCTGACAGGATTTTCTAGATCACGCCGCAAAGATACATAAATTACAACTTCTTCGTTTTGGCTCCTTCAATCAGTGATAGTCTTTCCGCGCAATTCACGTTATCACTACTTTGTCAGCCTACCACGAAGGCAAGGAAACGAAGGTAGATAACAAAAAAGGGTGACCGTTTTCAGTCACCCTTTCGTAGTAGCGTGTACGAGAATCGAACTCGTATTGCAAGATTGAGAATCTTGATGCCTAACCGTTAGCAGAACACGCCGGTTGTTTTGAGGGCGCAAAAATACAATTTTTTCTTATTCCTCCAAAAACACATATTTTTTTTAACTAAAATCATTAGTTATTATTCCCTATTCGTTCTTGGCTGTTAGTTCTTCGTCATTTTCCATCCTCTACTTTTCTACCATTCTACTATTCTACTCATCTATTTTTCCTCCCCTCAGCCATATCTTTCAACATCACAATCTCCTCGGCCCAAAGAGTGTCGTCGGGGGTTTCGAGGATGAGCGGCATATTGTCGAAACGCGGATCCTTCATAAACCGTTGGAAGAATTCGATGCCGAGTAGGCCTTTGCCAATGCTGTCGTGACGGTCCACACGGGAAGCAAACGGTTTTTTCGTATCGTTCAAGTGGATGGCTCTCAGGTAGTTTGCACCGATTGTTTCGTCAAACTCCCGGAAGGTTTGCGCGTAGCCTTCCTCCGTCTTGAGGTCATAGCCGGCCGAATAGGTGTGGCACGTGTCGAGGCACACGCCCACTCTACTTTTATCCTCCACCTTGTCGATGATGCTGGCGATGTGCTGGAAACTGAATCCCACGTTGGAACCTTGACCGGCAGTGTTTTCAATCACAGCTGTCACGCCTTGCGTTTTGTCCAAGACTATGTTGATGCTTTCAGCAATTCGGCGCAGGCATTCCTCCATCGGAATTTTGTTCAGATGGCTGCCCGGGTGGAAGTTGAGCATCTTCAAACCTAATTGTTCGCATCTTTTCATCTCCTCCAAAAAGGAGTTGCGCGACTTTTCCAGTGCCTCGGTTTCAGGTTGCCCGAGGTTGATGAGGTAGCTGTCGTGCGGCAAGATGTAGTCGGCAGAGATGCCGGCATTTTCGCAATTGGCTTTGAAGGCGTCAATAGATTTTCCCGTCAGTGGTGCGGAGAACCATTGGCGCTGGTTTTTGGTGAAGAGCGCGAATGCGGACGCGCCGACGGCCATGGCATTCAGCGGAGCATTTTCCACTCCGCCACTTGCACTTACGTGCGGACCGATGTGTTTCATACCGAGTGGGACTTGTTAGTCAGGATTGTGGGTTAGTTGATGCGGTAACCGACGGCCAGCTGCAGGTTGAAGTTTCGTTGTACGAAGCTGTCGCCGAAAAATTCCGGACGAGCTATGTTGAGCAGGCCGAAGTCGGCATGTACGCCGATATAGAATTTGGAAATCTGGTATCCGAGTTCGATGGCGGCGCCGAGGTCGAAATTTTTCAGCATCTTGCCGTTGAACAAATCGTACTGGCTGATGTACTCGTCATTCCCAATATGGTAGTAGAGGCTTTGCTTTTCGGCTTTGTACGGGTTGAGTGTGCCGTTGCCGAAGTATTTGGTTGACTGGTTGTTCTCCTGTGTGAGCACGGCCGAGGCATCGTAGGTGATTTCGCCGGAGAGCGCGTAGTCTGCATAAAGTCCCGCAGCGATGACGAAGTGGTTGGGATTGGTGGAGAAATGGTACTTCACCATTACCGGCAGTCTCAGATGGTGGACGGTGTATTGGTTCACGGAACCGATGGAGTAGCGCACGTTGTTAGTGTCGGTGAATACGGCGCCTTGTTCCTGGCCGAAGCGCTGCCATGAGTAGAAGAGGCCGGTTTGAAGCGAGAGTTTTTCCTTGAGCTTGATGTCGATGTCGAGACCTGCCACTGCGCCGACTTTCATTGCCTGTTCGGAGTTGTAGTTGGTGGAATAGGCGCTTTCGAAAGTAGAGCGGGGGATGAGCAGCGAACTTCCGTTAATGCCGACACGTACGCCGACGGCTACCTTCGGCTCGTCTTCCTGTGCCGTGGCGCAGAAAAACAATGACATGATGGACAATAAGATAATGGTTGTTTTTTTCATATATGAATTGTTTTGAAAACAGTGCAAACGTACAATTAATTTTAGAATGTCTGGTAGATAGATGTTGTTTTGTTGTAAATGATAATTATCGTATGATAAAATGCAAAATATATTATATATGTATGTGAAACAGGTCGTTAGTTTGTTGTGGCCATGAGGAGGCAGCCGTAAAGACCGGCGGTTTCGGTGCGGAGGCGGCGGTTGCCGAGTTTCACTTCCTGATAGCCGTTGGCGCGTGCCAGTTCTATCTCGGCAGGGCTGAAGTCGCCTTCGGGGCCGATGAGCAGGATGACGTCTTGATGTTGGAATGTTTCCTGGGAGAGCTGCCGGGTGTTTTCGTCATCGCACCAGGCCATGTATTTGTCGGCATCCGTGTCAGAGTGCTTCTCTAAAAATTCCTTAAAAGGGACGAACTCCATAGGCGGCAGCCAGGAGGTCTGGCACTGTTTGAGTGCGGAGATGGCGATGCGCTGCATCCGTTCGAGGTTCACGCGCGGGCGCTCGGAGTTTTCGCACAAAATGAAACTTATGGACTCGATGCCGATTTCGACGCACTTCTCGACCAGCCACTCTATGCGGTCGATGTTCTTGGTCGGGGCAATGGCCAGATGCAGTCGGCGAACGCCTTTGTCGTGAGCTTCGTGCGTTTCCGTAATCTCAATCATACAGGCTTTGTGGCTGTCCACCATGATTTTGGCAGTGCCCACAGTGCCTTTGCCGTCAGTGAGCAGGATCTCGTCGCCTGCGTGGTGGCGCAATGCCCTGCAACAGTGCTCGGACTCCTCGACACTCAGCGTGGCCACGGGGTTCGTCAAGTCCGGACAGTAGAAGTATTGGTTGAATATCATATACTAAGTTTCAAGTTTCAGGTTTCAAGTTTCAAGATACTCTGTTAAAGTTATTAATCCATTATCATATTATCACATTATCGCATTACCGCATTAACTCATTGTTCCTTTTCCGACAGTTCCATCCAGCGTTCGGTTTTTTCATCTAAGGAGGCGTTGAGTTCTGCGTAGCGTTTGCCCCACTCGGCGAAATCTTCGGGAGAACCTTGCCCGGCGCTCATCTTGGCTTCGATATCCTTCTTCTCTGTTTCCAAACTGTCGATGTCTGACTCAAGTTGTTCCAGTTCTCGTTTTTCCTTATAGGACAATTTGTTTTTGGCTGGTTCGCGTACAGGTTTTTCTTCCACGGGCCGATTGGCCTTTTCTATCTTCTTCTGGATGCGAATTTCCTTGTCTCTGGCCAGGCGGTATTCGGTGTAGTTGCCGTAGTAGTCTTTGATTTTTCCGTCACCTTCGAAGACAAAGAGGTGGTCAACCAACTTGTTCATCAGCCAGCGGTCGTGGGATACGATAATCAGGCAGCCGCCGAAGTTGGTGAGGAAGTCTTCCAGCAGGTTCAGAGTGTCGATGTCGAAATCGTTGGTAGGTTCGTCGAGGATGAGGAAATTAGGATTTTTTAACAGGGTGATGAGCAGGTGCAGTTTTCGTTTCTCGCCACCGCTGAGGTCTTGGTAATAAGTGTATTGTTGGCTGAAGGGGAAGCCGAAATGGTTGAGGAACTGTGAGGCACTCACGTAGTTGCCGTTTTCCATGCGGATGACTTCGGCATGTTCTTTGACCAGTTCCAATACGATTTTGTTGCCGGCATAAACCATGCCGTTTTGGGAGAAGTAGCCGAATTTAATGGTCAGGCCCGGGGTGATTTTGCCGCCGTCGGGTTTCACTTCGCCCATAATCATCTTTAAGAAAGTACTTTTACCAGTGCCGTTTTTGCCGACAATGCCGCACTTTTCACCTCTTTTGAAAATATAGGAGAAGTCTTTGATGATGGGCTGCCCGGGGTAGGCGAAATCCAGGTGGCTGATTTCCAAAATTTTGTGGCCTATTCTTTCGGCTTGGACCTTGAAGGCTTCGGGGGCGGCCTCCACTTTACGGTCCATTTGTTCCTGCAGTTTTTCGAAATTGTTGATGCGGGCGCGAGCCTTGGAGGTACGAGCCTGTGGAGAGGTGTGCACCCACTCGAGTTCGCGGCGGTAGAGGTTTCGCAGACGGACGTGTTCGGCGGCCTCGTTAGCCAGTCGTTCGGCCTTCTTTTCCACGAAATAGTCGTACTTACCGCGGTAGTGGTATAGCGATCCGTTGCTCAGTTCGTAGATGTCGCTGCACACGCTGTCGAGGAAGGCACGGTCGTGGGTGACCATCAGCAGGGTGATGTTGGCGGAGGAGAGGTAGTTTTCCAGCCACTCGATCATTTCCACGTCGAGATGGTTGGTGGGCTCGTCGAGAATCAGCAGGTCGGTGTCGGCGATGAGGGTCTTGGCGAGAGCTGCCTTCTTGCGTTGTCCGCCGGAGAGTTGGTTGATGTTTTTGAAAATGTCGTGAATGCCGAATTTGGCGAGTATCTCTTTGATTCGGTACTCGTAGTCCCAGGCATTTAGACGGTCGATTTCGAGTATGGCGCTGTCCATGCGCTCTTGCGGAACCTTGTCGGCCAGGCCCTGTTCGAGGAGGGTGACGCAGGTTTCATATTCTTTGATGGCGCGCACGATGGGTGTTTCCTCATCAAAGAGGGCGTTGAGCACGGAGTCCTCTTCGTTGAAGCTGTCCATTTGGGGCAGATAGGAGACGACGATGTCGTTGCGGACAACGACCTCTCCCTCGTCGGGCACTTCGCGGCCGGCAATAATATTGAGAAGCGTGCTCTTGCCCGTGCCGTTGCGGGCAATGAGCGCGCTCTTCTGTCCCTTTTCAAGCCCGAAGGTGATCTGCTTGAACAGCAGTTTCTCGCCAACGGTCTTGGAAACGTTATTGACGGTTAGGTAGTTCATCTACCTTATTTTACAGCGATAGATTCGATTTCAACCATCACGCCTTTCGGGAGGTCGCGAACTGCGAAAGCAGCACGTGCCGGCGGGTTGACGGTGAAATATTTTGCATAAACTTCGTTCATTGCGCCGAAGTTTGCGATGTCGCTCAACAAACAGGTCGTTTTGACGACATTTTCGAAAGTATAGCCTGCTTCATTCAAAATGGCAGCAATGTTCTTCATCACCTGCTCGGTTTGGGCAGTGATGCCTTCGGGAACGATGCCGGTAGCGGGATCTACTGGGATTTGGCCGGAAATAAACAACATGCCGTTAGCTTCGATAGCTTGGCTGTACGGACCGATAGCGGCAGGAGCCTTGTCAGTGTGGATAACGTTTTTCATAATATAATTTTTTGATTATTAGATAATTGGTTTTTTCAATAAGAGATTTGCAAAAATAATGTTTTTTATTGTTTCTTTCTTTGCTCAAATTTTATATTTTTGCACGTAATAAAAAAACACTAATTTTATGTCTTTTATTACCGATAGAATTGCTATAGAAGGACTGACTTTTGACGATGTCCTGTTAATCCCAGCCTATTCCAATGTATTACCTCGAGAAGTGAATCTGCAGACCAGATTTACCCGTAATATAGTGTTAAACCTGCCGTTCGTGTCTGCTGCCATGGATACGGTGACGGAGGCCAACATGGCCATCGCCATTGCTCGTGAAGGCGGTATCGGTGTGATTCACAAGAATATGTCCATCGCCGAACAGGCCAAGCAGGTTGCCTCTGTGAAAAGAGCCGAAAACGGTATGATTAACTCTCCGGTCATCATCACGGCCGACAAGACCGTGGGCGACGCGCTCCGCATCATGGCCGAGTATAAAATCGGCGGCATCCCCGTCGTGGATGAGAAAAACAAACTCATCGGTATTGTCACCAACCGCGACCTTCGCTTTGAAAGAGATTTCAATAAGACGATCGACAAAGTGATGACGACCGAAAATCTGATTACCACTTCTCGCAACACAGACCTCAACCAGGCTACGGATATTCTCCAACAATATAAAATCGAGAAACTTCCCGTTGTCGATGAAGACGGAACGCTTCTGGGTTTGATCACATACAAAGATATCACCAAAGCCAAGGATAAGCCGTACGCATGTAAAGACAACCTCGGTCGTTTGCGCGTGGCTGCCGGCGTGGGCATCACTGCAGATGCAGTGGAACGTGCCTCCGCACTGGTTGAAGCCGGCGTCGATGCCTTGGTTCTCGACTGCGCTCACGGTCACTCCCAGAACGTTGTCAACACTTTGAAGGCTATCAAGTCCCAATTTACAAACGTTGACGTGGTGGTCGGCAATATCGCCACCGGTGACGCCGCCAAGATGCTCGCAGACGCTGGCGCTGATGCCGTGAAGGTCGGTATCGGACCGGGCTCCATCTGCACCACCCGCGTGGTGGCCGGTGTCGGCGTGCCCCAACTGAGCGCTGTCTATGATGTTTACAAAGCTCTTGAAACCTATAACATTCCATTGATTGCCGATGGTGGTATCCGCTATTCCGGCGATATCGTGAAGGCACTCGCCGCAGGCGGCAGCTCCGTGATGCTCGGCGGTCTCCTTGCCGGCGTGGAGGAATCTCCCGGCACAACCATCCTCTTCAACGGCCGTAAGTTCAAGACCTACCGCGGTATGGGCTCCCTCGAAGCTATGCAGCATGGCTCCAAAGACCGCTATATGCAGAGCGATGTGGAAGATGCTAAGAAACTCGTGCCAGAAGGTATCGTGGGCCGCGTGCCGTACAAAGGCGACCTTTACGAAGTCATCTACCAAATGGCCGGCGGCCTTCGTGCCGGTATGGGTTACATCGGCGCACATACCATCGACGAAATGCACACCGCTCGCTTCTGCCGCATAACCAATGCCGGCGTGCTTGAAAGCCATCCCCACGACATCACCATTACCGCTGAAGCCCCGAACTACTCCAGCGAAGCCAAATAAATAGATTATTCACTTTAAAATTATAATGTTATGAAAAATATTATTGTCGGTATCGACTTTTCCAATAGTTCAATGACAGCTATGCGCCACGCAGTGTCCATAGCTCTTAAATCCAATGCCACCCTCCATTTGGTATGGGTGAAAACCCCTGGTGTGGCAAACAGCTCAGATGAATTTGACGAAGGCAAGAGCTTCATGCACCATCAACAGGACAAAATGCAGGAATGGAATGCAATGTGTAAACAAGAAGCTCCCAACTGCATTGTCAACAACGTATTCTTGGAAGGCAAACCTCATGTGGAAATCAACAAATATGCTGCCAATCTGCCCGAATCTATGATCGTCCTCGGTGCACACGGCGCTTCCGGTTTCGAAGAAGGCTACATCGGCAACAACGCTTACCGTATGATTAACGCCGCTGAAGTCCCCGTGCTGATTATGCGTGAGAATATCCAAATCAACCGCGACCTTACCAAGATTCTTGTTCCCATCGACATCAGCTTCGAAACATTGCAGAAGATGAAGATGTCCATTTATCTGGCTAAACTCTTCGCAGCCCAGGTTTACCTTTTCGGCGTGAATTACCCGAACGACGCTCAGTCAAAACACGTTGTCAACGTACAACTTCGCAATGCTATGGCTATGTGCGATGAGGCCAATGTCAGAAATGTGGCCGAAGCTCACAACGTCACCAACAATGATGTTTGCAATACCATTATCACTTCCGCAAAGGAACTGGATGCTAACCTTATCACGATTATGCGCGAAGAACAGGAAACAGATTTCACAGCATCTCGCAACATGCGTCAGATTCTGAGTACTTGCTCTATGCCGTTGCTCATCATCCCTAACAAGAATGCGTTCTCTGTAGGTAGATAGTGGGCCGTGTTCAGTGATCTGTGATCAGTATGTTTCACAGGTTTATCAAATAAAAGACAAAGCGTGTTAAAACAATTTTATTAACACGCTTTTTTAATTCATCTTTCAACTTTTTCCGCTTTTGTCAGCGGAAAGTAAAAACAGGAATTATGGAAAAAGGCAATAAAACAACCAAGAAAAACGGCAAACGAGTTTTGCGTGCTGGCAATATGCTGAACCCCGCTCCGGTAGTGATGGTTTCTTGCGGCAGCTCTATTGACGAATACAATATTATTACTATAGCTTGGACCGGCACCATCTGTTCCGATCCGGCATTGTGCTACATCTCTGTGCGTCCGGAACGCCACTCCTACAACCTCATCAAGGAGAGCGGCGAGTTCGTCATCAACTTGGTGAACCGTGACCTGGCGCCCATTGCCGACTGGTGCGGCGTGAAATCGGGCAAGAAGTTCAACAAGTTCTTTGAGACCGGTCTCACGCCCGTGCGCGGCACGCAGGTCAAGGCCCCGATGATTGACGAAGCCCCTGTGAACCTCGAGTGCAAGGTGAAACAGATTATCCCCTTAGGCTCACACGATATGTTCATTGCCGAAATCGTGGCCGTCCACGCCAAGGAGAACCTCTTCAACTTCAAAACCGATGCCCTCGAGCTGCAACGCGCCAACCTCGTAAGTTACTCCCACGGCCACTATTACGACCTGGGCAAAATTCTCGGCAAATTCGGATACTCTGTAGAGAAAAAGCAGTAATTATGAAACGCCTTTGGTTCACTATCGCTTTGTTTGTTCCGCTCTTGCTTTTCGCGCAAGAACGCGACACGCGAGAGATACTGGAAAAGGCAGTATTTCGCAACACTTTGAAAGTCTCTCCCACAGGAAAACTGTGGATGAGTACTATGAGCAGCGGGAAGAATGGACTCTTTTGCGCTCCCGGCATCCACTCAACCTGGATAACGGTATTTGCGCCCCAAGAGTCTTATTTCAAGGATGAAACAGACTTTTCCGAAGCCGAGGATTTCTATTTTATAGATGATGATGAATCTATGGATACTTTAGAAGAAACGTATCCAAAAGATACGATTCCTGAAGATGTTTCTTCTAAAATCCTAAAGAAGAATGATTCTATTCTATGTGCGTATTATGAAGATATCGTATTCCCGGATCCTTCCTCTATTCTAATAGTAGGACGCATACGAGTCAGACACGGGAACCAAGATGTTGAAAATGTTTGTCTGCTCTCACATGACGAAGGAAAGACCTGGACAACAACTCCTTATTCAAGAAAAGATGATGACGTTGTGGAGCAGATTTATACCAATGGGAAGGGGTTGGTTTGGCTTTGTTGTGGTAATGGTGTGCTTTATTTTTCAAAAGATTCGGGTAAGTCTTTCGTAGAATTGCCATACCGAAACAGCGAACTTTTAGGAAGAAGTTTTAAGTTGATATGTATGGCAGATGCCCAAAAAGGTTATGCCATAGACAGAGGAATTTCGAATAATGAACTTTTCTTTACACAAAACAATTGGGCCACTTACCAGAAAATCCAAACGCCCTTACAGCAGTATCCCAATCTCAAGGATTCCCTGCCCGACAAAATCATAGATAAAATCCGTGTATGGAATGATTATGTTGTTGTCCAACAAGGTGATAGAATTTTTTATTCCAAACAGAATCCGATTGAATGGAAAAGATTCCCCTTGCCTGCTGATGCTTTTGAAACAGATGCTCAAAACGAGGAACTTTACGTGTTGGTTGGCAGAAAAGTCTATAGAATGTCTTCGCCGAGCAAATACCAACTATTTTACAATCAGGATATAATGCCTTCCTGCTATTCAATCATCGGTATTGTTGACGGCAAAATGTATTGTTCGGCTTCTGCTAATGATGGTGTGGTATGTGTGTCAAAAGATAAAGTTGAATTTTGCGGCTTCTATACCGAAGAGCATCCTATTCCGACACCGCCCATTGTATTTGACATCCACGGTGTTCGCTGGGGTTGTGAAAACAGAGACAACTCCATTTACCAATGGGATGAGAAAGTAGGAACGTGGTTCCGTATCTATCGGACGAATGAGCAGAGTCCGTTCACATCCATTGTGGACATGCGTCCCTATCCGCAAGATACTACTGGGCAAAGCGTTGTTATTCTCAGTCGTGAAGAGGATGACTACCACAATTTCTTATTTACTGCTTTGCCCAGTGTTGTCAGGCCATATCAATATGAGTTTCCATTATCAGGATTTTTGGAATCTCCTGTGCAGAAAATCATATTGCAGGCAAGGCAGATTGCCTTTTTAGGCGAATCTTTAGATGAAATCACCTACATACGAAAGGGAGATGTTTATAAAACAAGCAACGGCAAGGGCAAGTGCGAAGTCTTCCACTCCGAATTTTCCGCAGCTGTTTTGGACAGTATGTTGAATATCCTCAATCAAAATCCGCATCCGACCATTTCTATCCGTGATTTTGAAATTACCAAGCATGACATTGATACTTTCCGTCATTCACTTTTTCGCAGATATGTTTTGTCAGCGTCACAAGATACTGAGAATTATGATTTTATATCCCATTTCGCAGATACAGTTTTGTCTGTCAGCGATGCAGTGGTAACGGAAAGTTTCACGCACGCCCCCTATTGTATATCCACGGGCAGCAGTTTTTACTTTAATATTTGGATGGTGAATCAACGGGGTGACACATTGCATATACAGAGGTCTTCAGATTTCTGTGTGGAACCATCTTACGCATTGCCCGCTATCGTATCCACTGATAATGTGGCTTTTGCTAGCACGAATGTGGCCTTTATGAAATTCATCAAAAGCATTATGATGCCCAATATGCTGTTTTACAATGCTTTTGAAAATGAATCGGTTATCCGCAAGGTTGGTGAATGGGGCTGGAGAAAAGAGGGACAATAGAGAATTTTTTCTTTTTATAATCATCCGTCTTTAAGACGAACGCTACCTGTTTTTGCGCAGTGTGCCGGCAGCTTTCAGTATCAGGTTGTTGACTTCGGCAGAGACGTTCCAGTAGTAGGTGAGTGCGACGCCTATGCCCACGAGTAGGCTGGTGCGGATCGCGCCCTCGATGATGGCGGCGATGAGTTCCTTGCAGGGCAGCATCATGAACAGCGGTGTCAGCGTCTTTGTCCACAGCAGGTTCAAGGCAAAGAGTCCTAGAATAATGGCGACCACTTTGAGTTGGCCTTTGGAGAATATGGAGATGTGGATTTTATATCGCACAAACAGCATCATAGCTACATAATATATAATGTATGAGCCTAAGGTTGCCAAGGCAGAACCGTTGATGCCGAATCGAGGAATGAGAACCACGTTGAAGACAATGACCAAGGCTGTCAGCAGCAGGGTGAAAAACAGGGCGAAATGGTAATGTTTGGAGAAGTTCAGCGCATTGCCGCAGACGGAGAGCGAGGAGGTGACCAGACGCGCCATGCCGAGGATGAAGATGACGCTCTTGCCAGTTTCATAGTCTTTGCCCTTGGACATAATCATAAACAGCAAATCTACATTTACCCAGATGAGGAGGAATATAAACATACTGGAGAGCAGCAGGTGCAGGGAGACGTTCTTGCAGAGTGACTGCGCGCGGTTCCAGTCTTCGTTTTTAATGGCATCTGCTAAATTGGGGCTGGCGATGGCGTTCAGCGAGCGGTTCGGAATCTCGATAACCGTGGCAATGTAATTGGCGATGGCGAATATTCCCGTGAATCCTAAGCCCATCTGGGCGCTGACGAAGAAGGAACTCAGCAGCGGTGTGTTGCCGGCGATAGCGGTAAGTGTCATCAGCAGTGAGAAAAGGACGAAGTCGCGGGCCAACGGTTTGCTGATGAACTTGAGGTCTGGCTTCAGGGATATTTTCTGCAAGGAGAACAAATAGGCGATATCGATGGCAACGGCGATGAGGTAGGTGAGGCAGAAGCCGATTACCAGGCCGTCGAGGGTGATGACGTGGAAACCGTAGAGTAGGTAGGTGATGAGCAGCCCCACGCGCACACCGACTTCCCGCACTAACTTGGGTACCACAATGCGCATCAGCACGTTGCTGTTGGCTTCGAACACTGACTGGTAGAGCATGAACAGTGTGAGCGGAATGACAAAACGTAAGTAGTTGACAAACAGCGGCGATTTTTCCGTAAACATATTGATGAACGTCTGTTTGAACAACGTCCACACCAAAAGGTATATGAGGAATCCCACCACCGGCACGATTAATGTCCAGAAGAAAAATCCGTGGTATTTCCCCTCCTCGTCTTTGAAATACGGGAAGAAGCGAATGATAGAAGACGCGGTGCCTATCTGCGCGAAACTGGAAAACAATACGGCGGCGTCAATCATAACACGGGCCAGCCCCACTTCTTCTGTGCTCAAGTAGCTTGTCATCACAAAAAAAGTAGTCACAAAGCCGATGGCGACTCCCAAGTAGTTCACCAAAGTACCCTTAATGCTCTGTCTTATAATGATTCCCATGTTTTTCTCAAGAGGCCGCAAATATAAAAAATCTTTAGCATTGCATATGCCCGTCATTGGCTTTTAGCTATTAGCCTTTAGCTTTCGGGGAGTTCTCCTTAAACTTTGAACCTTAAACTTTAACATTGACCGCGTCTGTCATATTTTTTGCTATCTTTGCAGCCTCAAAAAAAACAACCACCTAATCCAAAAGTTGTACTGATGGAAAAGAGAATTGGAACAGTCACCGTGCTTATCAAAGATCGCGCGGTAGCACCGCAAGTTAACGCCACGATATCGCAATTCGCCGACATCGTGCTTGCCCGCCAAGGGCTGCCCTTCCACGACCGCTCCGTGGCGGTCATTTCACTCATTGTGGAGGGCGACACCAACCAAATCAACGCACTTTCTGGAAAATTAGGCAAAATCGACAATGTCGAGGCTAAAGCCGTGGTCACGAAGCTATTAGTCGTTAGCAATTAGCTTTTAGCCTTTTAAACTTTGAACTTTAAACTTTAAACACTAATAGATATGCAATTCAATCCAGAAAAATGTCGCATTCCCGACGAAATTGGCAAACCGTTCATCGATGTAGATGAAATTTGGGATTACATCAATAATACGAAAAGCACTCCCGAGAGAGTTCGCGAAATCATCCAAAAGTCATTGGACAAAAACCGTCTGACGATGGAAGAGACGGCCGTCCTCATCAACACGACCGACCCTGCCTTGGTAGAGGAAATCAAAGAGGGTGCACGCGAACTGAAACGCCGTATCTACGGCAACCGCATCGTGCTCTTCGCTCCGCTTTATGTCGGCAATTACTGTATCAATAACTGCAAATACTGCGGTTTCCGTTCTTCCAACAAGGAGCAAATTCGCACCACATTGACGGACGAAGAACTCGTTCACAATGTGGAGGCATTGGAAGAAGACGGCCAGAAACGTCTGATTCTCGTCTATGGTGAGTCCCCGAAATACTCTCCGGAATACATCGCCCACACCGTGAAGTTGACCTACGCCACCAAGAAGGGCAACGGCTCTATCCGCCGTGTCAACATCAACGCCGCTCCATTGGATGTGGAAGGTTTCCGCACCGTGAAAGAAGCCGGCATCGGCACGTATCAGATTTTCCAAGAGACCTATCATCCGGAGGCTTACTCCTGGTATCATCCGGTAAACACGATGAAGGGCAAATACGACTGGCGTCTGACCTCTATGGACCGCGCTCAGCAGGCCGGCATCGACGACAACGGTCTTGGCATCCTGTTCGGCTTGTACGACTGGCGTTTCGAAGTGTTGGCCATGATTCGCCACACCAACCACTTGGAAGCCTGCTTCAATGTGGGCCCACACACCATCTCCTTCCCGCGCATCAAGGATGCTTCCGGTCTGAACATCGACAAGAAGTATTTCGTGGATGATGAGACTTTCGAAAAGATCATCGCCATTTTCCGTTTGGCTGTTCCTTACACGGGTATGATTCTCACCGCCCGCGAAACCGCCGAGTTCCGCGCAAAGGCCATCCAATACGGCATCTCACAAATCGACGGCGGCACCAACTTGCAGCTGGGCGACTACAAATACCATCACGAGGAAGAGGAGAAAAACTCCGACAAGGTGGAAGACCAGAACCTGCACCGCGAGCAGTTCCAGATTGGCGATGACCGCACATTGGGCGACATTATTGAGGAACTTTTGGAAAACAACTACATTCCGAGTTTCTGTACTGCGTGCTATCGTCTGGGCCGTACCGGCGAGCACTTCATGGAATTCAGCGTGCCGGGCTTCATCAAGCGCTACTGCACTCCGAACGCCATCCTCACCCTCAGCGAATATCTCGTTGATTACGCCACTCCTGAAGTTGCTGCCAAGGGCTGGAAGGTCATCGAAAACAACCTCGTCAACGTGGATGAGAAATTCCGCGACGAACTGCTGAAACGCATCGAGCGCATCAAGCAGGGCGAGCGCGACCTGTACTTCTAAGATTTTGGAAATTGTTGAATTATAATAGAAAAGGCTGCCGGAAGGTGGCCTTTTTTTGTTACGTGAAAATCGTTGGGGCGAATGTAAGGGCGAATAATTATTCGCCCCGACACGCCCCGACATTGATATTTTGTTTATATTTGCCCCGCTTTTCAAAAGCACTCAATTCTCTAAAATCATTTACTAATACACATAATATGAAAATTTTAGTTTTAAACTGTGGCAGTTCCTCTATCAAATACCAATTGTTGGAAATGGAACCGCAACCCGAATTATTGGCTAAAGGTCTTGTTGAACGCGTTGGTTTGGAAATGGGCGAATTCACCCACAAACCTGTTGGCAAAGACAAATACTACACCCAAACCCCTATCGCCAACCACGAAGTCGGCGTTAAGTTGGTGCTCGAAGCTTTGATGGATCCGGAACACGGCGTCATCAAATCCGTGGACGAAATCAATGCTGTGGGTCACCGCGTGGCTCATGGTGGTGAATACTTTGACAAGAGTATGATTCTTGGTCCGAAGGAAATCGAAGAAATCGAAAAGCTTTGCGAATTGGCTCCGCTGCACAATCCCGCTTCCCTGCTCGGTATCAACGTGATGATGAAACTCTTACCGAACATCAAACACGTCGGTATTTTCGACACATCCTTCCATCAGACCATGCCGCCTGAGGCTTTCCTGTACGCACTTCCTTACGAAATGTACGAACAAAAGAAAATCCGTCGCTACGGTTTCCACGGCACGAGCCACAAATATGTCGGCCCGAAGGCTGCTGAAATTGCAGGCCTCGATTATAACAACTGTAAGATTGTCAGCTGCCACCTCGGCAACGGCGCTTCTATCACCGCTATTAAGAATGGCAAGTCCATCGACAACTCTATGGGCTTCACTCCGGTAGAAGGTCTGATGATGGGTACACGTTGCGGCGATATCGACGCCGGCGCGCTCATCTACATTATGGATTCTGAAAAGATGGACACCAAACAACTCAACACCTTCATCAACAAGAAATGCGGTTTGCTCGGTATCTCCGGCAAGAGCGTGGACATGCGCGACATCCGTGCCGGCCGTGACGCTGGCGACGAACGCTCCACCTACGCTTTCAATATGTTCGCTTATCGCGTGAAGAAATACATCGGCGCATACGCAGCTGCTATGGGTGGCGTTGACCTCATCCTCTTCACCGGCGGTATCGGCGAAAACGCTTGGTTCCAGAGAGAAGCCATCTGCGACGATCTCGACTGGCTCGGCACTAAATTGGACATCGAAGCCAACAAGAAATATGCTGGTGAAGACGGCATCATCTCTACCCCGGATTCCAAGGTGAAACTCGTTTCCGTCACCACCAACGAAGAACTCGTGATGGCAATGGATACCTATAAATTGGTAAAATAATTTATTGACATATTATTGAGACGGTGCACGCATCGTCTCTACAAAAAACAAAACGGGCGGACAAAGGGTCGCCCGTTTTGTTTTTGGCAGAATGTTTTTTACTAAAATGTCATTTTTTGGCAAATTATTTGCAAGACAAAACCCGGCGAATCTGTGCCAAATCAGGTCCGCATCCTTTGACATGCATTATAAAACGCTATAAACAAATAGATTATGGAAAACGACAATACTCAAGACCAAGTACTCGAAAACGAAGCAAAACAGATGGAAGAAGTGGAAAATGCGCCACAAACTGACAATTTGTCGGAAGAAACTGACACTAAGAAGAAAGGTGGCATATTTTCTAAGAAAAACAATAAGGATAAAGAAAGAATCCAGGAATTGGAAGCACAAATCGAGAAGATGAAAGAGGAAAAGGCAGAATTGAATGACAGATTTCTGCGTCTTTTCTCTGAATTCGACAATTATAAAAAGCGCGTGAACCGCGAGAAACTTGAAATGCTGTCCACCGCATCGGAAAAAGTGATTGTCAGCTTGCTGCCCATCATTGATGACTTCGAGCGTGCCATCGCTGCCAATGAGAAGGTGGAGGACATTGCCGCTATCAAAGAGGGCTTTAACATTATTTACAACAAGTTGGTGCAGATGCTCAAACGTTTCGATGTAGAAGAAATCGTGGCCAAAGGCGAAGTCTTCGACACCAACTTCCACGAAGCGGTCACCCAATTCCCCACCGACAAAGAGGAGGACAAAGGCAAGGTTATCGATGTGACGGAAAAAGGCTATAAGATTAAGGAAAAGGTTATCCGTTACGCAAAAGTCGTTGTAGCCCAGTAGAGACATAGCCGATAGTTTCAGGTTTCAAGTTTCAAGATGTAGGGACGCAATTCATTGCGTCAGATCAAAGGTTTCAGGTTTCTAAAAAGGAACAACAATATTATGGCAGAGAAAAGAGATTATTATGAAGTATTGGGGGTGGACAAAAGCTCATCCGCTGACGAGATAAAGAAGGCCTATAGAAAGAAGGCCATGCAATATCATCCAGACCGTTGGGTAAATGGTTCGGATGAGGAAAAGAAGGATGCCGAAGAGAAGTTCAAAGAGGCTGCCGAGGCTTATGAAGTGTTGAGCAATCCGGACAAGAAGGCGCGTTACGACCAGTTCGGCCATGCCGGCATGGGCGGAGCGGCTTCCGATTTCTCAGGCTTCAATGTCAATGATATTTTCAGTCACTTTGCCGATGTGTTCGGCGGTGGTGGCGGCGGTTTCGGCTTCAACATCGGAGACTTGTTCGGCGGTGGTGGCAGCGGTTACGGCCAGGGCCAACGCGCTGTGCGCAAGGGCGGCAATCTTCGCATCAAGGTGAAGATGACCCTCGAAGAAGTTGCTACCGGTACGGAAAAGAAATTGAAGATCAACAAGTATGTCCCCTGTGAGCATTGTCACGGCACAGGAGCCAAGGACGAGCACAGCAAGGAGACGTGCCCAACTTGTCACGGTTCCGGACAGGAGGTGCGCCAGCAGCGCAGCATGTTCGGCATCATGCAGCAGGTGTCCGTCTGTTCCCGTTGTAACGGCACGGGCGAGATTATCAAGGATCCGTGTCCCCATTGCCACGGCCACGGCATTGTGCAAGGTCAGGAGATTATCCAAGTCTCCATCCCGGCAGGTGTCGATAACGGCATGCAGCTCACTATGCGCGGCAAGGGCCACGCTGCTGCCAACGGGGGTGTCAACGGCGATTTGCTTGTCGCTATCGAGGTGGCCGATCACGATGTCTTCGAACGTGACGGCAACAATCTGTATCTGAACTACTACATCAGCTTCCCGCAGGCGGCCTTAGGTTCTTCGGTGGAAATCCCCACCCTCGGCGGCAAGGCCAAAGTCAAGATTGCGGCCGGCACCCAGGGCGGTCAGGTTCTCAGACTGCAAGGCAAGGGCCTTCCGCAACTGCAGTCCAACAACGTGGGCGACCTCATCGTCAACGTCAACGTCTGGACGCCCAAGTCACTGACGAAGGAAGAGAAGGAACTGGTGGAAAAATTAAGTACGCACGAAAATTTTATCCCTAAGCCTGGCAAGAACGAGCGCAGTTTCTTCAACCGCGTGCGGCAGTTCTTCAGAGACTAATATGCAATAACATAAAAGCTCCCCAGACATCAAGTTTGGGGAGCTTTGTTTAATCAGCGTATCTTTTGTTTAGACAGAGCAAAGTGAAAGGCTCAATGTTAAATCAAAGGCAACATCACCTTATCCCTATTCCCTGTTACCTATTCCCTATTACCTATCTCCTGTTTCCTCCCCGTCATGAACTGATACCCCACGTGCAGGCCGATGGTGGTCATATTGAAGACGAACTGGCCTGCCGAACGGTATTTTTCTGGCATATTAATGTCCGTTGCGTAATTGATTACCATTTGTTTGGAAAAATCGACGTTGAAGTCAAGGCCGAACACGAAGTTGTGGCACGGGTTCTTTCCGTGTACCAAGAAGTTGAGTGCGCCCGAGAGGTTGGGCACCCAGTTGAGCTTGGGGTATTGCAGATACATCATCGCATAGACGGGCAGCGGCTCGCCCTGCGCGGAATTTGGAGCCATATAGGCATACCAACATTGCGGCGCGGACAAATAGGAATTCAAGGAACTGAGCAGGAACTTCCACGACAGGCCCAGCTCCGGCTGGATGAACACATTGCGATGAATGGCCTTGGTATAGGAGGCGCGCAGGGCCAATCCCGTATAGAAGCCGCCCAGCTTCCACTCGTTGTCCCGTAGATTTTCCTCGCCGACGGCTCCGTTGCTCCATACGGTATCACGGGGAAGGGCGTTGGTCAAATCCACCTTCAGGTAGGGGGCGTAGAATCCGAATGGAATAGCAGCCGACAGACCGAAGCCTTTGGCGAAAGTGCAGTTGTACTTCAGGGAAAGTTCCGGGCTATAGGTGGCACGGCACATTGCACGAGAAATACCTTCCTTGAAGGCGATCCGGTTGCCCAACACCAGGGCATTGTCCATCTGTACGGAAACGGAATGCACAGGATGGCTGAAATCAAACGTCTCCGTTTCTTTTGGTTGAAGGGACTTCCTTTGGGCACGGGTTTTGAAACTGTGTATGTAGGCCGCCTCCAATCCGATGTAGTTGTGGCGATAAGACATCGCACCAAATTCATTATCAAAATCACGGTATTTATAGTAGCCCACTAATTTGTCTCTGAATGCGAAATTGGCAACTATTCCTAACCGTAGAAGGTCGTTATAGGGCAGCCGATAATAGACGCCCAGATTTAACTGGGCATCTATTTTCAGCTTGTAGCCGTTTTCGTCATAGAGAATTTGTTTATAACCAGCATTTTCTCCATCTGTAAAAATAAATTCGTAGCAGAAATCATCGGCCACATGTGGATTTCTACCTTTCGCCTGATAATAAATAGCAGGTATTACATCCACCAAATTTATGCCTATTGTACTATATACGGACCAATTGCTTGATTTGACAGGCAGATGGAACTCAAACTTGACGGGCATTTGAAAATCACATATTCTATCTGCGAAACGAATGCCTATATAGGCATTAAGATTAACATCATATTTAAAGCAATCTACTTGAGCCGTTGTTCCGTAATGCAATCCCAAAGAAACCCCAAAATAATCGGCAAAATGGTAAGACAACTCCAAACCACTTTTCCATCCCATCACCGGAATACATTTTGGAACAGGCAAATCACCAGACAAGCGATAAGCAGTCATTCGTTCTGCCACATTTCCCTCCCCTGTAATGCCGAGGTGGAAGCCGTTGGGAAACGGTTTACCATTTTGTCCTTTGGCAATGGAGGGGCAAAGGAACAGAAGCACAATCCATGTTGCTAATAGATATGTTTTGATATTTTTCATTGTGGCAAGGAATTAGTTAAGTGGTTTGTGGAGAGCGAGTTTATTCAAATACAATGGGGAATGAAGGGATTCTTCCAAAAAATAAAACAGACTACCGCATTTTCACGGGCGGAGACACATAAAGCGATAGCCGATAGAGAGACCGATGGAACTGGAACTCCAAGCAACATTCCCATCCGTCCAAGCTTCTTGATGGAATAGTCTGCAAGGGCATCTGTTTCCTCCACCGCTGGCGCACGCTGAAACGGCAGAGGACTTATCCAAGGAAATGATTCTTGCCCAACACAAAGATACCACCTTTCGGGCGAAAAGTTACCATATCTTTACATTCGGGCTTCATAATGAGAGATATTTAAAGGTTGTTTTGTCAAAAAAGACGGGGCAAAGGTAGAGATTTTTTAAATACAAAAATCCCCCCCCCCCTTGATTATTAAGAATTATTAACAAGTGAAAGAAATATTCAAAGTGAAAGCTTTTCGTCCCAACAAAAGCTTACTATAAGCTTTTCGCAAACTGGCTGGAAGCCAGTATAGTGGTAACCGGGGACGAAGTCTCTGGACGAGACGTCGCGACAGCACCTCTGGCTGGAAGCCAGCACAACGGCGAATATGTGTTGCCTTCCAGGCAATGTACGAAATGGCTGCGACCAAATTACAGCGTAAACTGCACAATCACAAAAACAATACCTAACAGGAAGGTGGAAATCAGGATTCCTCTTCCTGTTTTGTCGTATTTGAGGTTGAGCAGATAGTGCCGCATAATGAATACGGAGGGCAACATGGCAATGAGGATGAACTTCGGAATCAGAACCTTGTAGAGGTTCGGGTTGCGCAGGGTCATGTCCGGTTTGGCATGTACGAGCAGCATAAGACCGCCCATAAGGATGACGAAAAGCACGATGGGTACCACAATGCCGGTGATTACGCCCAAGGCGTAGGAGTCGCTTCTGAGTTTATCTTTTAAATTCATCTTCTAAAAATTTAATGTCTTTCATTGCTTCGTAGGCCGTCATATCGACCTGTACGGGCTGTATGGATATATAATTGTGTTGGAGGGCCCATTCGCAGGAGTCCTCTTTGTTGTCTGTGTTGACTAAATAGCCGGAGAGCCAGTAGTACTTGCGGCCCATAGCGTCGATGTGCTCTTCCATATCCTCGTGCCAGTAGCCCTTGGTCTGCCTCGTGATTTTGATGCCCTTGATGTCCTCGAGAGGAACTTTCGGGAAGTTAACATTCAGGGAGATGTAGGGCGGAATGCCTTTTTCCAGGACTTGGCGGACGATGATTTTGCCGTAGTGCACGCAGGCGGTGAAGTCGGCGTCGGCGGAATAGTCCTGCAGGGAAATGCCGACAGCGGGGATGTTGTCGAAAGTGGCTTCGATGGCGGCCGCCATAGTGCCGGAGTACAGCAGGCTGACGGAGGAGTTGGAGCCGTGGTTGATACCCGACAGTACGAGGTCTATTTGGCGCCCCTTGAGCACAACTTTCTCTCCTAACTTCATGCAGTCGGTGGGAGTGCCGTTGGTGCGATAGTAGGGCACACCGTCAATGGTCTTGTACAGGTTCACGCGCAAGGGCACGTTCATCGTGATGGCGTGGGAGGTGGCAGACTGCGTTCTGTCAGGAACTACGACGACGACTTCGCCGAAGGTCTTGGCAATCTCCACCATGGCTTCCAGGCCCTTAGCCTCGTAGCCGTCGTCATTCACTACTAATATCAGCGGTTTGCTCATTATTGCTTGACGATTTTGATGGTTTTAAGAATGTTATGTTTGTCTGTCAGTTTCAAAATATAGATACCTTGTGCGAAATTGCTCAGGGACAGTGTCGTGCTGGTTGAGGTCACCGTTTCTTGCTGAAGCAGTCTTCCAGACAGGTCGAACAACTGCAATTGGATGTCGTTCAGATTTTCCATTTCCGGCAGAAGTATTTGTACATTGTCGGTGGTGGGGTTTGGATATACTACGACATCATCTGTGAAGAAGTCTTCGATGCCTGTGGTTTTGCTCATACAGGGGAAGCTGATGTTGTCGATCATCGCCATATCACTGCCGCTGGACATATAGGAATCCTTGATATACTGCCATTTGTAAGTGTGGGTGCCGGCAGGGACATTTACGCTGTATTTTGTCCAACCGATATTGCCACTCCATTTTTCAACTACGGAGTTGTCGATGAAGAATTTCAGGAAGTCATAGCCTTCTTCGGAAGAGACTTTATAGTAGAAGGACAAGGTGTCGTCGGCAGTGTTGGTGTAGGAGACATATATTGAGCTGTTGCTGCTGTTGCTAATGGAGCCAGAACGGGCAGCATAGGTGCCTTCGTATGGTGTTTGTGTGGTAATTGTCCAAGGACTTGAGGAGGTGTTGTTCCAGTTGAAGGCGGTGAAATCACCGCTTTCCCAGTCTTCCATCACGAATCCGACTTTGACGTTGATGTCTTGAGTGTAGCTGAAGCCGTTGGTGGTGACGAATACGGTGTGGATTTGTGCGGTAGTAGGTTCGTTGGCGCGAGCGGCGGCACGGAATTGCAGCGTATGGCTTTCACCAACTGCCAGTGCGGGAATTTCCTGCGGGTAGCGGTAGAGCACGAGGTTGCCGTCAGGGTTGCTGATGTAGGCGGTGCCTGCTGATGAAGCGCTGTTGCCGTCATTGCTGACAACAACTTTCAGCAGGGCGGTTTCATGAAGGTCTATCTTCTGGTTGCCATTACCTTGTGAAGCGTCATCCACGGCAATCTCACTGCATTTGAACAAGGGAGCATGCAATGCAATGTTCTTGGAGGAGTTGTGAGTGTCTTCTCCCTCGGTGGTGATTTGGAAGTTGACAACGGCGTTGTGGAATGCCGGTGCGTTATTGCTTACTTTTACTGTGAATGCCGTGTTGTAGGTGTTGCTGTTGTCGGCATTTAAGTCATTGACGACAAGCACGCCGTTGGAAACGGTCAAATAAGGATCGTCGGTGGTAAGGACGATTCGAGTGTTATGAGCATTTTCTATACCGACGTTCTTCAGGGTGGCGTCAATGGTCAGTGTCTCGCCGTAGTCGGCCAAGCCGTCGTTGTTTCTGTTGTCGTGCAGCGTCAGGTTCTGGCAGACAACGTAGGGTCCGGCATTGGGGATGATGACGATGTCGGCCTCCAGAGGCAGGTAGTTGGGGGCGCATGCCAAAAGGTGGAGTGTGTCGGTGGGCTCCAGGTCGTTCGGCAGGTTCAAGGTGCAGGATCCGTTGGCAATATAGCCTTTGGCGACAATCGTTTCACCCTTGGTAAGCACGATTTTGGCGTTCTCTGTGGTGGAAGTAAAGGAGGTGCTGGCCATGCCCACGCGGATTTCAGGCTCATAGTCAACAGCCAACTGCTGCGGAATGGCGGTGCGCACCATCATGGCGGGGTCGCCGAAGAGAATCCACGTTCGAGCCACTTCATAATCGTTATAGGTGTCCAGCATTTTGATAATGCCGTTGAAGGCAATGCCGCCGAAGGTGCGTTTCTGTGCCACGGCGCTGGTGCCGGTCAGGATTTCGATCATGCGGTCCTGGGCGCACATCGGGGAGTTCCACGGCTGGGAGATGGTTGCCATCAAAGTGCCGACTGCTCCTGTAGGTCTGCCGTTTTTGCTGGCGCGAAGCCAGGCCTCGGCAAAACAGGTTTGGCCACTGTAGTCGCCATTCAAGCACGCAACGGATATGATGAAGGGAAGCTTGTCGAAATTGGAAAGGTTGTTCACATTGGTGTTGAGGAAGTATGAAGTGTACCACATATTGTAGTCACCGTGTCCCGTGTAGTTGATGATGCCAGTGCCGGCGTTGACGGCTGCAGTGACTTGGGCGGCTGTGGCGTCGCCGTTGGCATCAAGGCCGCCGCGGCTGCCGTCGAAAATTTCATAGCCGGAAGTGTAGGTGTAGGCTTGCAGTTTGTTGCCGATATTGCGGATGTGTGCGTAGTCGTATTCGCTGTTGTCGCCAGGACCTTCGGAGGAACCGATGCCGCAGAATACCGGGAAATGGCTGGTCTCTGCTGGGGCTTGCTCGTATTGGATGAACTTGCTGACCTGCAAGGCTGCCTGGTCAGGGGTTTCGGCGGAAATCTTGCCGATGATGACGTCGGGATACTTGTCATTGCCCACAATCTCTCCGTAGTAGTTGTCGCTGACATTGCCGCCCACGCTGATGGTCGGGAACTGGTTGTTGTCGCCTACCAAAAGCACGTACACCAGATCGTGGCTGTTGTAATAATTGGCGATGTATGTTCTGACGGCAGAACTGGTATTGCCTACTTCTGACAGGGAAACGATTTCCGTGTTGTAGCCGTTCTTGATTTTCCAGTCGGCGTATGGTTTCATAACGTCGAGAAATGCCTGCGGGGCAAGAATAAGAATGTCACCGTCTTCTTCCAACGGAGTGGATTTGGCGGTTGCATAGTTTAGAAAATGGTCGGCGTAAATGTCGTTAAAGGTCTTGGTGACGCTGCTCAAACGCTTGAATGAGCCGTTGCTGTTGAAATCGACCTTGAAGGTGAGACTCGTGTATGCCTTCAACTCTTTTTGAGCGGGATTATAGGCGAATGGGAAAAGCTGGACTGCCACACCTTGATAGTCGTGCAGTTGGTAGATTTCGCCAAGGTTAACCTGGTCGTCCAGGAGCATACGGTTCTCGGCATAAACATCGCCCTTTGTGTAGGCTACTGTGGCAGGATTGATATTGCGATAAAGCTTGCCTTTGGATGGCGCCAACTCGAAATTGTTGACGATGGTGTATTGAGCGTCGATGATTTTCGCTGTAGGCTGACTGTTTTCAGGGACAATCAGGGAGATGGCTGTCTGCAGCAGTTCCGGGGCACCGGCTTCCAACAGCGGATAACCGTGCTGCATCTTGAGACGATACATCGTAGAGCCGTTCACATCTACCGGAATAGCTTCGTAGGAGGGAAAATCGACCTTCACGGTGACACCTTCTGCTGAAGATTGTAGAAGGGTGTAACGAATGTCCTCACCCTGTGCATAGCACAGAGTGGCAAACAGCATGACGAAAAGCAAACTTGATAATTTTCTAAACATATGATTATAAGTATTTTAATTGTAAAGTACAAAGAGGAGGCAAAAATAACAAATTCTGCCCACGAATTGTCACGAATATTCACGAATTATTAGTGGTTGTCATTCGTGTTAATTGATGGAAATTCGTGGACAGTAATTCTTCCATAAATATGAAAGACTTTTAAAAAAAATTATCCAGACTTGATACTTTTTTGTACTTTTGCTTTCCCAAAATCAATGATATGGAAAAACGCGAACTCCTTTATGACGGCAAAGCCAAGCAGATTTTTGCCACGGATGATCCCAAATATGTGATAATGAATTACAAAGACGATGCTTCAGCCTATTATGGAGTGAAGAAATCGTCTATTAAGGATAAAGGTATGATGAATTGCCACATCTCCGAAATCATTTTCAACTATTTGCAGAAATGTGGTATAAAAACGCATCTTGTAAAATGTATTGATGACAATAATATGTTGTGCAGACGTGTTAAGGCCATTCCGTTGGAATTCATTGTAAGAAACCTTATTGCCGGTTCGTTGGCCCGTCGGTTGGACATTCAGGAAGGCACTATGCCGCAAAGTCCGATTTATGAAATCTGTCTGAAGAGTGACTTGCTGCGTGACCCTATGATCAACCGTTTCCACGTGAAAGCCCTCGGCTATGCCACAGATGAAACTTTGGATGCCATCCTGAAGATGTTGAAGCAGGTCAATGAGGCTTTGCAAAAACTCTTCCGTCAGGTGGACATAGATGTGGTGGATTTCAAATTGGAGTTCGGTTTTGATAACGATGGTGAGTTGATTTTGATAGATGAAATATCGCCAGACACGGCGCGTTTCTGGGACAGCAACAGCAAGGAGATTTTGGACAGCGACCGTTTTCGCCGCGACCTCGGTCAGGTGGAAGAGGCCTATCACGAAGTCCTCGACCGCCTTCAAAAACTCACTTCGAATTTAGATTGAAGGAACCGCAGAGCCGCGAAGAGTTCGCAGAGCCGCGAAGAAAATAGGAGATCCGAAACTTAAACATAGAAAAACTCAGTGTCTTTGCGGTAAAAAGAAAACCACGGCGTTGCGAAGAAGAAAACCAAGATACCGTAACTATTAACTTTTAATTGAAAAATGTTGGATAAAAAAGCCTTACGTCAGGAAATAAGACAAAGAAAAAAAACTCACACTCCGGAATATTTGGAGGCTCAGTCTGAAATCATCATGCGGAAACTGGAAAACCATCCGGCATTCCAACAGGCCAATCGTGTGATGTTGTATGCTTCTCTTCCCGATGAGGTGCAGACGCTGGCTTTTTTAGATACGTGGAAATCGCGCAAGCAGATCATCCTGCCCACGGTGGTGGGTGACGACATCATCCCGGTGGAACTGACGGCTGATGCCCAAATGGTAGAAGGGGACTTCCATATTTTGGAGCCTGAGAACAACCCCTACACTGGGCCGCTGGATTTGATTGTAGTGCCAGGCATGGCATTCGATGCCAAAGGCCATCGACTTGGCCGTGGCAAGGGCTATTACGACCGCTTTCTAATAAAATATCCCGACGTGAAGACCATCGGGATATGTTTCGATTTTCAATGTTTAGAAGCCATCCCCACCGAACCGCACGACCGTGTGGTTGACGAGGTGCTTTCCTATTAGGTTCTCTGACAATCAGTTTGTCATTCTTTAATGCCATAGGCTAAGTCTCCGGCATCGCCGAGACCTGGCACGATGTAGGAGTGCGCGGTAAGTTCTTCATCGACGGCGCCCACCCACAGTGTGCATTCGCTGGGCGACAGGTTGTGGCGCAGGTATTCGATACCCTGGCGGGAGGCGATGACGCTCACCAAATGCGTATGTGACGGGGTGCCCTTGGTCAGCATCTCTTCGTAGGCCAGTGCCATGGATTGGCCCGTGGCCAGCATCGGGTCGGCCAGAATCAGTATTTTGTCATCAATAGACGGCGAGGAGATGTAGTCCATCTCGATTTCGAACGAGCCGTCCTTTTCGTATTTGCGGTAGGCTGTGATGAAGGCATTTTCACCTTTGTCGAAATAGTTGAGCAGACCTTGGTGCAGGGGCAGGCCCGCGCGCAAGATGGTGGCTAACACCGGCTGCTCAGCTAACAGTGACATGTTGGCCGTTCCGAGCGGCGTGGTGATTTCCCGCTCTTCGTATCTCAGCGTCTTGCTGATTTCATAGGCGAAAATCTCACCGATACGTTCGAGGTTCCTACGAAAACGCAGGCTGTCGCCTTGGATGTTCTCGTTTCTGATTTCTGAAATGAATTCGTTAAAAAGCGAATTGCTGTTGCCGAGGATGTGGATGTTGTTCATAATTGATAATTAATGATTTTGGGATTCCAAAAAGTCAAAGTCAATGTCAAAGTATAAGGGGCTTCCCAATGCTAAAGGCTAATATCTATTCTCCGAATACGCGTTTGAAAATAGTCGGTACTTCTTTCATATAGTATTCCAGCGTGAAGCACTGTTGGAGTTCTTCCGGTGTGAAGTTGGCGCAGATAGTTTCGTTTTGAAGGAGGAGTTCTTGATAGTCTTCCCCATCAAACCAAGCCTTCATGGCGATCGGCTGCACGAGGTCGTAGGCGGCTTCGCGGGCGAACCCCTTGTTGATGAGGGCGGTCATGACGCGTTGGGCGAAGATCACCTTGTTGGTGATATAGATGTGTTTCAGCATGTTTTCGGGATAGACGACGAGGTTTTCCAGGATTCTGCCGAAGCGGTTGAGCATATAGTCGAGGAGTATAGTTGCATCGGGGAGCATGATGCGTTCGGCGGAAGAGTGGGAGATGTCGCGTTCGTGCCACAGGGGGATGTCTTCGTAGGAGCTGACCATATAGCCGCGGAGGATGCGTGCGCAGCCGCACATGTTCTCACTGCCGATGGGGTTGCGTTTGTGCGGCATAGCGGAAGAGCCCTTCTGGCCTTTGCCGAAAGCCTCTTCGGCTTCGCGCAGTTCGGTGCGCTGCCAGTGGCGTACTTCGATGGCCATCTGTTCCATAGAGGAGCCGATGAGCGCGAGGGTGGCCATGTAGTGGGCGTGGCGGTCGCGTTGCAGCACCTGCGTGGAGATGTTGGCGGAGTGGATGCCGAGTTGCTCGCAGACATAGTCCTGTACGAAGGGCGGCGTGTTGGCGAAGTTGCCCACGGCACCGCTGATTTTGCCGCATTCCACATCGGCGGCGGCCATATCGAAACGGGCGAGGTTGCGTTTCATCTCTTCATACCACAAGGCCCATTTCAGGCCGAGGGCGGTGATGTCGGCGTGCACACCGTGAGTACGTCCTATGCAGGGCGTGTCCTTGAATTCGTAGGCGCGCTTTTTCAAAATCTCCATAAAATGTTCCAAGTCTTTGCGGAGGATTTCGTTGGCCTGCTTGAGCAGATAGCCGTTGGCGGTGTCAACCACGTCAGTGGAGGTGAGCCCGTAGTGCACCCATTTGCGTTCGTCGCCTAACGACTCGCTGACGGCACGCGTGAAGGCCACGATGTCGTGGCGCGTCTGCTGTTCGATTTCATAGATGCGCTCCACTTGGAAAGTGGCCTTGTCGCGCAACTTCTGCACGTCTTCGGCAGGAATTACGCCAAGTTTGCTCCATGCGGCAGCAGCTTCGATTTCAACTTTCAAATAGGCTCCGAACTTGTTCTCTTCAGTCCAGATAGCACTCATTTCAGGACGGGAATAACGTGGTATCATAGTAAAAGTGTTTAATAGGCCGCAAAAATAGGAAAAAATATAACAGGCACGGCCAATGTCAAAGTTTAAGGTTTAAAGTTTAAAGTTCAAAGTTTAAGGGGGGCGGAAACTAAAAGCAATGGTTAACGTCAATGTCAAAGTATAAAGTTAATTTTATATTTTTGCCCGCTTAAAAAAAATGTACTATGGCACAGGAAAAATTTGCTGTTATTGGAGCCGGCCACTTCGGCCAGGCTATCAGTCACGCCCTCTCCGAAAAGGGTTTCGAAGTGTTGGTGATAGATTCTAATCTGTCTGTTGTTCAAGATGTTGCCGAAGATGTGGCCTACGCGGTCTGTGCCGATGCCACCAACAAACGCGCCCTCCTCAATGAGAACATCCAGAACTTCGACGTCGTCATCGTCGCTATCGGCAACGACTTCGTGGGACGACTTCTTTGTACGGCAAACCTTATAGACATGGGGGTGAAACGCATCATCTGCCGTGTCATGGGCAGAAGCCAGCGCACCATCCTCGAGAAAATGGGCATTACCGAATTCCTGTCTCCCGAAGACGAGGTGGGCGCTCTTATCGCCGAACGACTTACCAACCCCAACATCATCTCCTATCTCCAGTTGCCTGACGGCTACAAAATCGCCGAAATCATTGCCCCGGTGCGCCTTATCGGCCTGACTATGGGCGATATCAACTTCCGCGACAACCACAAGCTGAGTTTGATTACCATCCGCCGCAACTTCGAGGAGGTGGTCGACAACAAACTCGACGTCAAACAACATATCATCGGTGTCCCTGACAACAAAACTGAAATCCAGGAAGGCGACGTCTTCGTCCTCTTCGGCAAGGAACACGATATTGACAACTTTATCAAGATCAACTTGTAATGTTTTTCCGAGAGAAGTCACATAAGGCCTATCTGAGCAAGCAGAAGCTGCATATCGCGCGATACAAGGACAAAGTGCGCGGCGTGATGCAGGTTTGCAGTGTTGTGATTTCTTTTATCACCATATTCTGCATTGTCTGCTACCACGGATTCTACATTTCTCTGCCGATTAAGAACCTCATTCGATGGGTGATTTACGGCAGTTTGCTCTTTTACGTGGCCAAATATTTTACCTTTCTATATTATTCCCTCCATCGACGGGAGTTTCTGCGGCGATCGTGGTTCGAATTCATCGTCATCATCCTGCTGATTGTGCAGTTCCTCTCCGTGTTCATCTTCCATTTCAAGTTCTTTTCTAACGAAAATTTCGAAAACTACTATCTGCTCTTCGTTCAGTTCTACTTCCTGATCATGGTGCTGATAGAGCTGGCGAAGATGAGCAGTTCTCTGGGAAAATACAATCTCAGTCCGCCAATCCTGATGGTGGCGTCGTTCCTCCTGCTTATCAGTATCGGAACAATCCTGCTGCTGATGCCGCGTATGACGGTGAACGGCATTTCCTTTGTGGATGCCTTGTTCACAGCCACCAGCGCCAGTTGCATCACCGGCTTGAGCGTGGTCAGCACGTCGGCTTGCTTTACCGTGAAGGGCCAAATCGTCATTATGATTCTCATCCAGTTGGGTGGTATGAGCATCCTCTCCTTCGCAACGTTCTTCACGACATTCCTGTCCCGGTCGTCAGTGGGCTTGCGCTACCAGTATCTGGTGCGCGACATGATGTCCACAGACCGCCTTTCCGACTCGTTCTCCCTGCTGCGCAGCATTGTGCTCACTACGTTTATCATCGAATTGTCCGGAGCCGCGCTACTATATACTTATTGGAAAACCACGGGGTTCTTTGTCTCCAATAGCGACAATGTGCTGTACTCCCTCTTCTATACCATATCTGCCTTTAACAACGGAGGGTTCGTGCTTATGGACGAGAGCCTCCTCAACTTAGGCTCCGTGCACAGCTACTTCCCGCAAGTCATCATTATGATTTTGGTGTTCTTGGGCGGTATCGGCTTCCTCACTATCCGCGACTTCTTCAGCGCCCGCTATATCAGAGACCGTAAGAAATATCCGTGGAAGACGCTTATGCCGCAGACCAAGGTCATCCTCATTACCACTTTCGGTTTGATCATCATCGGTTCCCTGCTCTTCTATTTTATTGAAAAAGACAAATCCCTGAGTGTGCAGACCAGCTTTGTTGACAAGGTGTTCACCGCTGTGTTCCAGATTGTCACCTGTCGTACTTCCGGTTTCACCATCTTGGACCTCAACAGTATGGCGCTGCCTTCCATCATCATGATTATCTTCCTGATGTTCATCGGCGGCTCTCCTGGCTCCACGGCCGGCGGTGTCAAGACAACGACGTTCTTTGTCATGCTTAAGTCTGTGATGGCCACCATCAAAGGCAAGAAGCGCATCGAATTCCAACACAAGACCATTTCGTTCGAATTGGTTGACAAGGCCAGTTCCATTATCACGATGACGTTCATTTTCATCTTAATATCCTGTTTCCTGCTTACTTTGGTGCAACCGGATGTTGACCTGAGAAATGCCATTTTCGAGACCACCTCTGCGTTTACCACCTGCGGCCTTTCCACAGGCATTTGCGCTGAATGGAACACGCTCGCCAAGCTTATCCTCATCGTCAACATGTACTGCGGCCGTATCGGCACACTGACCCTGGCTTTTGCCCTTACCAAACACAAAAAGGAGTCTCAGCACCAATATCCAGACCTTTATATGATGGTTGGTTAGAAGGAAGATATGCAGATAGAAGGAAACGATGATGTGAGAATGAAAATTTACTATCTTTGCACGTTCTTAGAAAATTATTAAAATAGATTATAAATCAACAAATTACTAATCAACAATGAAAAAGATCTATGTTTTAGGACTGACTATTCTGACGGCTGCTCTGATGTGCAGCTGCGGTTTGGGCAAAATGGTGACCAAATATCCTCAAGTCACTGTTACGATGGACAATCCCGATTTGGAAAACAAGGGCGGCGAAGTTGCCTACACTATCAAGGGAACGATTCCTCCGAAATATATGAAGAAGAAAGCTCTCATGACGCTTTCACCGTGTCTGAAAGTTGATGGCGTGAACATCGAACCGTTCACCACCATCAAGCTCAAAGGCGAGAAAGCCAAAGGCGAAGGCACTACCATTAGCTTCAAGAACGGTGGCACTTTCACTCAGACTGGCACTTTCAAATTCGACGATTCTTACGAAACCGCTGAAATCGTGGTTCCTGCAACTGCTCAGTTGAAGAAGAAATCCGCAACGCTGAGTCCTGAAAAGAATCTCGGCGAAGGCATTTCCAATACTTCTTCACGTATTGGCCTGCAGCCGATTATCTCCCAGAATGCAAACCAGGGCGGTAACTTCATCCAAGCTCCGCACCATTACACTCCTGAGTTCATGGGCAAAACCGCTATTATATACTTCGACCTCAACAGTTCCGCTATGAACTGGAGCAACAAGTACAACAAGTCTCAGGTTGCCAAGGATTCCATTAAGGCATTTGTTGAGTTCCTCAACCAAGGCAACATCATTGACCGCGTTGTGATTTCCGGCTGGGCTTCTCCGGAAGGTGAGGAAAGCAACAACCAAGGTCTTTCCGAAAGACGTTTCGAACAAGGTAAGAAATGGTTCCAAGAACAATACAACAAATACTTGAAAGATTATGCAAAGAAGAACAAAATCAAGATGAAAGATCTTCAAATGCCTTCTTTCGAATATGTCAACAACGCCAAGGGTGAAGACTGGGACGGTTTCGAACTTGCAGTTGAAAAATCCAACATGGCGCAGAAGAACCAAATCCTCAACGTGGTGAAATCCCAACCCAACAACGACATGCGCGAACAGAAAATCCGCGAAATGACGGACATCTATCCTGAAATCGCTGATGCTATCCTGCCTCCGTTGCGTCGTGCCGAAATGCAACTCGTCTGCAAAAAACACGAATCTTACACCGATGCCGAACTCATCAGCAAGGTGAAATCTTCCCCGAAGGACTTCTCTGTAAACGAACGTCTCTATGCTGCTTCTGTCTGCACTAACAAGGCTGACAAAGAAGCTATCTACAAAGCCCTCATCAATGATAAGGAAACCGAAGGCGACTGGCGTGCTTACAACGACCTCGGCGTGCTCAGCCTCAACGATTACTATGAAACTGGCAATTCCGCAGACCTCGATGCTGCTGTCAACTATCTGAACAAGGCTGCCGCTATTTCTCCGAACAACGGTATCGTGCTTAACAACCTCGCACTCGTCGAATTCCTCCAAGGCAATTACGCTGATGCCAGAGCTAAGTTCCAAAGCTCCAAAGAGGCTTCCGTTGATCCTGTCAACCAAGATTATGTGATGGGCATGTACAGCATCATCGACGGCGACTACACCAAGGCTGTCCAAATGATGAGCAACAGAAGCTGCGACTACAACACCGCACTCGTTCAAATCCTCAACAAAGATTACGCTGCTGCTAAGACGACGCTCGACTGCATCACCAATGTGGATGCTAAAACCGCTTATCTGAAAGCTGTCCTCGCTGCTCGTATGAAAGACGAACAGGCTATCTACAGCAACCTTGCCACGGCTATCGAAAAGGATGCTTCCCTCAAGAAAACCGCTAAGAGAGATGCTGAATTCAAGAAATATCGTCACACTGACGCTTTCAAAGCCCTTGTGAAATAATTTTGTAGAACAGACTTTGAAAAATCAAGGCAATTGGTAGATGGAGGACATTTGCTGATTGCCTTTTTTCAATTAAAAATTTAAGAACGAGAGACTGGTATGCTCTTTGCATCCCTGCGGATTTATCAATAAAAATAATAAAGAGGCAATCGCACGAACAAGCATACGTATTCAACGTGTCCTGATAAATTCGCTTTCTTGAAACTTGAAATTTGAGACCTATTATGACTGAAAACCGAAATATGGCAATCGCGTACGACTTTGACGGTACGCTGGCTCCCGGCAATATGCAGGAGTACAACTTCATTCCCGACCTCAATATGGACAAAGGTGCTTTTTGGGAGGAGGCCAATGAACTGGCGCGCAAGCACGATATGGACGAAGTGCTGGCCTACATGCACCTGATGCTCATCAAGGCAAAGGAGAAGAACATTCCCATCCGTGAGGAGGCCTTTATGAAATACGGAGAGAAAATCACCTTCTTTCCAGGCGTGGAAACCTATTTCGAGCGCATCAACGCGTATGCTGCTTCCAAGAACATCCATCTGGAGCACTTCATCATCTCTTCGGGACTGCGCGAGTTCGTGAAAGGCACCGCTATCGGCAAGTATTTCAAAACCATCTATGCTTCCGGCTTCCAGTATGATGATAACGGCTGCGCCTGCTGGCCCGCCTTGGTGGTCAACTACACCAACAAAACGCAGTTCCTGTTCCGCATCAACAAAGGCATCTACAATTCGTATGATAATACACTGATCAATAAATCAATGCCGGAAGACGAGCGCGCCGTGCCATTTTCCAACTTCATCTACATTGGCGATGGCGAGACGGATGTGCCGGCTATGAAGATGGTGAACCTCTACGGCGGCACGACCATCGCAGTCTATAACCCGAAGTCCGTGGCCACGGCCCACCGCCCCAAGTCTTCCAAGGAAATATGCCTCGACCTTATCCGCCACAACCGTGCCGACTACATCGCGCCAACCAACTACACCGAGGGCGGCGAACTCGACGTGATGCTCAAGAAAATCATCGACAAAGTCGCTATGGAGCAGGATTTGTTGGGAATCAAGTATAAAGAGGTGAACAAATAACAAATACATAGGAATAAATCATAAAATTGTATTTTTGCACCATTCTTTAAAACAATACAACTATGGGACAGAAATTACCAATTGGCATACAAAATTTTGAAAAGCTCAGAAGGGAAGGTTACCTGTATATCGACAAGACCTCCCTTCTATATAAAATGGTGACAAGTGGGTGTTACTACTTTCTGTCGCGTCCTCGTCGTTTTGGAAAGAGTTTGCTGCTCAGCACAATAGAAGCATATTTTCAAGGTAAGCGGGAACTTTTTGAAGGGCTTGCCGTGGCCGAGTTGGAAAGCGACTGGACGGAATATCCCATTCTGCACTTGGATTTGAACACACGCAACTATTCTGTGAAGGAGAGTCTGGAGGCTGAGTTGAACAAACATTTGGAGTTATGGGAATCCAGATATGGCGACGCTTTTCGTGACCGCAGTATAGAGGAACGTTTCACACAAGTGATACGATTGGCCTACGAGAAAACGGGCCGTCAGGTGGTGATTCTTGTCGATGAATACGACAAACCGCTGCTGCAGGCCATCGGCAACACGGAACTGCAGGATGCCTATCGCGCCACGCTGAAGGGCTTCTACGGAGCGCTCAAGTCTATGGACAGATGCATACGCTTCGCCTTCCTCACGGGTGTCACCAAGTTCGGCAAGGTCAGCGTGTTCAGCGATTTGAACAACCTGCGGGACTTATCTATGCTGCCACAGTATCACGACATCTGCGGCGTTACGGAACAGGAACTTCGTACGAATTTTGATGTGGAAATCTCAGAGTTTGCTGAAGCCCAAAATATGACGATTGATGATGCATACGCTGCACTCCGCGAGAACTATGATGGCTATCATTTCTGTGAGGAGAAACTTCCTGGCATATACAATCCTTTCAGTCTGCTAAATGCTTTCGCCAATCATAAAATTGACCACTACTGGTTCGAGACGGGCACCCCGACATACCTTATTGAATTACTGAAAATCCATCAATACAACCTGTCCAGAATAGAGAAGGAGGAGGTCGTCAGCGACGTGCTCAACAGCGTGGATATTGCATCCACCAACCCGCTGCCCGTCATATACCAGAGCGGCTACCTGACCATCAAAGGCTATGACCCGGAGTTCGAGCTTTATCAATTGGGATTTCCGAACAAGGAGGTCAAACAGGGTTTTTTGCGATTCCTTATTCCAAGTTACACCCAAGTGGATGCTGTTGGTTCCACTTTTGAAATCAGCCGCTTCGTGCGCTCGTTGCGCGAGGGCGACATTGAGGGCTTTATGGAGCGCCTACAGTCGTTTCTCAGCGCCTGTCCATACGAGCTGGAGCCTGAACAAGAGCGCCACTTCCAAAGCGTGATGTTCATCCTCACCGCGCTCTGCGGCTATCACGTGCAAATTGAGGAACACACCAACAAGGGCCGCATGGACATGACTGTGCAGACCAAGGACTACGTCTATATCTTCGAGTTCAAGTTCAACAAATCGGCGGAAGAGGCGTTGGCGCAGATTGACGAGAAGGGCTATGCCGAACGCTTCCAAAGCGACGAACGAACCCTGATGAAGATCGGCGTGAATTACAGCACCGCGGAACGGAATATCAATGCGTGGGAAATCAAACGATAATACAATAAATGTATAACCTTTTAATCCAATGATATGAAGACTTTACAAATTATCAAGAAAGAATATCAACGTGTCGGTTACGATGAAAATGACATCGAGCCCGTTGAATATACCGAGGTGAAAGCCGCTTACAATGAACAGGGGCAGATTGTCCGTGAGGAACGTTTCGATCCCGACGGTAACCTGAACACGCTGACGGTGAATACCTACAATGCAAACAATCTGTTGGAACAATCGGAACAGTTCGATATGGACGAGATTCTGCTTCAGAAAGTCAAGAACTACTATGACGAGAACCAGCAACTGATGCGGCAGGGCAACTTCTTCGGTGAGGACGATACCGAGTACATCACACAGTACGTTTATGACGAGGATGGCAATCTGCTTCGTCTGGAGATGTACTGCGACGGGGAACTCGACTATGTGGAAAAGGAGATGGAGTATGCCGACGGCCTGTTAGTCAAGGAGACGGAAAACGACGACTACGGCAATACGGTGAATGTGCACACCTACAAGTACAATGACAAAGGACTTTTGGTGCAGCACGTCCGCGATGAGGTGCAGAATAAAGACCGCCGCACGTATGAATATACCTACGATGAAAACGACAACTGTGTCAAGGAATTGGTGTACGACTATGGCAATTCGTTGATTGCCAAAGTTTATCGTCAATACAATGAGAACAACAAACTGGTGGGGATCGTGGAAGAAGATTTGGACAACTACCGTAAGATCACGATGGAATATGATGGTGATTTGGTAGTGAAAAACTCTTTGTTCAATAAGGAAGACCAACTGCAGGGATGGGCAGAATATACGTATGACGAAACCGGCAAGGAGAACTGCTCCCGCGAGTTTATCCAAGACGAAGTCAAGCCTGAGAATTTCCGCCAGATTCGCGAAACAAGATACGAGAGAGGCTAAAACGTCTCTAATTTATCCCCATCGAAAAGTGGCTTTAGGGTAAGATTTTTGCTGTAGAATCTATTGTTTACGGATTGTCGCTTATTGCATTATTTATTATTTTTGCGGCCCAAAATTTTGAAACGATGTTACAAATTCAACTTTTAAGAGAAAACCCACAAGAAGTAATTGACAGATTGAAAATTAAGAATTTTGATGCTACCGAATTGGTGGCAGAAATCCGTCAATTGGACACAGATATCAGAAATTTGAAAAAGAGTCTTGATGACAACCTGATGGAGCAAAACCAGGGTGCCAAGCAAATCGGCCAGCTTTTCAAAGAGGGCAGGGGCGCTGAAGCTACTGCGCTGAAAGCTCGTATGGCTGAGCTGAAAGAGGCTGAGAAGACCGGTCGTGCCCAACTGCAGGAGCAGGAGGCCCAACTGACTGGCAAGATGGTGTTGCTGCCCAACCTCCCGAACGCCGCCGTGGCTCCGGGCAAGGGCGCTGATGACAACGAAATCATCTACACCGAAGGCGACGCTTCCAATTTCGATTGGGAAGCCCTCCCGCATTGGGATTTGGTGAAAAAATACGACATTATCGACTTCGAACTCGGCAACAAAATCACAGGCGCTGGTTTCCCCGTGTATAAAGGCAAAGGCGCCCGCATGCAGCGCGCCCTCATCGACTTCTTCTTGGACAGCGCTACTGAAGCCGGCTTCACCGAAATCCAACCGCCTTATATGGTGAACGAGGATTCCGCTTACGGCACAGGCCAACTTCCTGATAAAGAAGGCCAAATGTACCACTGCCAGGTCGATAACTTCTATTTGATCCCGACCGCTGAGGTTCCCGTCACCAACATCTATCGCGACGTCATTCTCAAGGAGAGCGACTTCCCATTGAAGAATTGTGCTTACTCCGCCTGCTTCCGTCGTGAGGCCGGTTCTTACGGCAAAGACGTGCGCGGCCTCAACCGCCTGCACCAGTTCGACAAAATCGAAATCGTCACCGTGGAACATCCCGACCGCTCGTACGAAACTTTGGAGAAGATGACCAACTACGCTAAGGGTTTGCTCACCAAACTCGGCCTGCCGTTCCGCGTTCTCCGTCTCTGTGGCGGTGACATCAGCTTCACCTCCGCTCTGACTTATGACTTGGAAGTCTATTCCAAGGCACAGCAGAAGTGGTTGGAGGTCAGCTCTGTGTCCAACTTCGAGTCCTATCAGGCCAACCGTCTGAAATTGAGATTCAAGGATTCTACAGGTAAAACACGTCTGGCACATACCCTTAACGGAAGTGCTCTGGCTCTGCCGCGCGTGCTCGCCGCTATTTTGGAAAACTATCAGACCGAAAACGGCATCGTGGTTCCTGAAGTGCTCCGCCCGTACACTCATTTCGACATCATTGACTAATCATTACACTATGAAACGCCTTCTTTTCGTACTGTTGCTGGTGCTCTCTTTCGGCATGCTCTCTGCTCAGCAGAGCGCTGACGAAAAGTTGGCGTTACAATATTATAAAGATAAGGAATTCGACAAGGCCATCGAATTGTTCGAGAAAATCCAGGCCAAGAATCCCAATTCCTACGTTTACTATTATTATTATGCCTCGCTTTTGGAACTGGAACGCTATAGCGATTTGGAGAAGCTGACCAAAAAGCAGGTCAAGGCTTTTCCTAACGTGCAGCGCTACAAGGTTGACCAAGGCTACGCATACGAACGCGCTGGCGAAAACCAGAAATCCGAGAAAATCTACCAGGATCTTATCAAAAATCTTCCGGCTAAGGAGTTCTCTGTGCAGGAATTGTACAGTGCGTTTTATTCGCGCGCCAAGTACGATTATGCCATCGAATCTATCCAAAAAGGCCGGCGCCTGCTGAATAACGAAGTGCTCCTGTCAAAGGAACTTATTGCTTTGTATCAGCATCTGAATCAGACGGATAAGATTATCGAAGAGGTCTTGTTGCTGCTCAAAGGGGAGGATGACAAGAACATGGAGGCTGCCAAAACGGCTATCCAGAACCTTCTGCTGGACGACGAGGACAATCAGAAGTACAACACGGTGAAAACCACTATGCAGAAGTATTCACAGAAGAATCCGTCCAACATCAACTATATGACGTTGCTCTATTGGATTAGCCAGCTGCATAAGGAGTACGATGAGGCGCTCATTTTGGCCAAGGCACTTGACAAGCGACAGAAGACCGAGTGCATCCGCACGTACGAGATCGCCGTGGTGGCTGCCGACAACCATGACTTTGAGACTGCAATTGAAGCGCTCAACTTCATCATCTCGCGTGGTGAGAACGTGTACAACTATGTGCAGGCCAAGATGAAGATTCTGGATGTCCGCTATCAGCAACTGACGGAAACTTCTCCTATCAAGATGGTGGACGCACTTAACCTGGAACGCGATTTCAAGAAGGTGCTGGAGGAAAACGGACTCCATTCCGGCACGTCTGACTGGATTCGCAAATATGCCCATTTGCTCGCATTTTATGTCAACAAACCGCAGGAGGCTGTGGACGTGCTCACGCAGGCAATGAAGAATGCCGACCGCGATTTGAAAGAGAAAAACCAATATAAGGTCGATCTTGCCGACGTGCAACTCTATATGGGCAACGTCTGGGACGCCACCCTCAACTATTCGCAGGTGGACAAGGATATGCCGAATGACGAGTTGGGCAATGAAGCCAAATTTAAAAACGCCAAACTTTCCTTCTACATCGGGGAGTTCGACTGGGCCAAGAGCCAACTCGACGTGCTGTCGGCCGCTACCACCAAGTTGATAGCCAATGACGCCATCTACTTCTCCTTCCTGATTTCCGACAACCAGGAGGAAGAAGAGGAGGAAGAGGATGACGAGGATACTACCTATCTGTTGTTTGAAAAAAACAGCGTGAACCTGCCGTTGCAGAAATACGCCAAGGCTGACTTCCTCATTTTCCAAAACAAGGACGAAGAGGCCCTGGTGATGTTGGATTCGGTGATAACGCTTTCTCCCATCGGCACTTTGGTGGATGACGCGTTATATCAGAAGGCGCTCATCTTCATTAAGCGCAAGGACTACTTAGGGGCCGAGTCGCTGTTGAAGAAAATAGAAGAAAGCCACGGCTCCGAGTTGTTGGCTGACGATGCCGTCTATCAACTCGCCGAGCTTTACGAATATTATATCAAGGATATTCCCAAGGCTATGGAATATTATCAGAAAATCATGCGTGACTTCAGTGGCAGTCTCTACGTGGTGGAGGCCCGCAAGCACTACCGTGCCCTTCGTGGAGATGCGGTAGAGTAGGCCGTGGATGATTTCTGGACTAATTGTCAGTAATTATGGAAGTACGAGCAAAAAAACGTTTGGGACAACATTTCCTCAAGAATGAGGATATTGCCCGTAGGATTGCGGAGGCGGTGCGCACGCCCGACGCCCACGTGCTCGAAATCGGCCCCGGCATGGGCGTACTCACGCAGTTCCTGCTCCAGCAGCCCTTCGCTGATTTCTCCGTCATCGAACTCGATGAGGAGTCCGTTGCCTACCTGCAGGAACATTTTCCGCAACTGGGTGATAATCTCATCGCGGGTGACTTCCTGAAGTTGGACCTGGCGGCTCGCTATCCCGACAAGTTCGTGATTGTTGGCAATTTCCCCTACAATATCTCATCCCAGATATTGTTCAAGTTGTTAGACTACAAAGACAAGGCCGTGGAGTTGGTGGGTATGTTCCAGAAGGAGGTCGGCGAGCGCGTCACTGCTACCGCCGGCAAAAAACAGTACGGCATTGTAAGTGTCTTGATGCAGGCGTTTTACGATACCGAGTACCTCTTCACTGTCTCTGAAAACGAATTCCTCCCGCCGCCTAAGGTCAAGTCCGCCGTCATTCGTGTGACCCGCAACTTCGACAAGAAACTGCATTGCGACGAGGATAAGTTCAAACTCGTAGTGAAGACGGCATTCAACTACCGTCGCAAGACGCTGCGCAACGCGCTGCAGTCGCTCCCGTTCCCCGCTTACACCGTGGCCTCCGACCCGATATTCACCCAGCGCGCCGAACAACTCTCCGTCGCCGACTACGAGCGCCTCGCCAATATGCTGCCGGCTTAGTTGACATTCCATTAATCATTAATATTTTTCTGTATTTTTGCCCCGTTTTAAAACCCTATTGCGATTATGAAAAAACTACTCTATATCAGTGTGCTGCTTTTAGTGATGACTGGCTGTCAGTCTCAGAAAAAACTTGTTTCCGTAGATAAGGAAACCAATGAATTCACTATGAAAAAAGGCCAGGCCTGCGAAATCCAGTTCCGTACCAATGCCTCTACCGGTTTCTGGTGGCAGTGGGTCAACCAAGACGACATCACGATTGTGGAATCCGACGGTGACCGCTACGAGAGCACTGCTCCCCAAGGTATGGTTGGCGCTTCCTCACTCCGCTATTGGAAGTTCGTAGCCAAGGAAAAAGGCACGCAGACCTTGAAGTTCGTCTACGCCCGCGACAAAGTCGATGAGGCTATCAAAACACGCGAGGTGACCATTACCGTGAAGTAATGTTTCCCGGCTCTATCTACGTGGCCATTCCGGCCATGGACGAGTTGCAGGACCTGCCCCAGACACTCGATGATCTGGCACGACAGGAAGGCTGCAACACGTTCGAAATCTTTGTTTGTGTAAATCAGCCGGAGGCCTACTGGGGCCTCCCCGACAAGTGTGCCATCTGCGAACATAACCAGCAGCTGTTGAAATTGTTGGAAACATTCGACGGAGTCCGTCTGCACGTGCTGGACTGTGCCTCCCGCGGGCGTGGCTGGCAGGGCAAGAAGTTCGGGGTGGGGTGGGCCCGCAAGACCCTCTTCGACCATATCCTCACCTTTGCCGACGACCGGGACATCATCATCAGTCTGGATGCTGACACGCGGGTGCGCCCGCATTACGTGCAGTCGGTGGCCGACAACATGCACCGCCATCCGGAAGTGCCCGCTGTCTCAGTGCCGTACTATCACCCGCTCACCGGCAACGAGGCTCAGGACAGGGCCATTCTGCGTTACGAGATGTACATGCGCAATTATGCGGTGAACCTCTATAAAATTGGAAGTCCGTACAGTTTTACCGCCGTCGGCTCGGCGATTGCCATGCGGGCGGGCGCGCTCCGCAAAATCGGGGGCATCACCCCGGTGAAGAGCGGCGAGGACTTCTACCTTATGCAGAAATTTGTGAAGATGGCGCCTATCTCCAACTACAATGACGAGATGGTCTATCCCGCCGCGCGCCTTTCCGACCGCGTGTTCTTCGGCACCGGCCCCGCCATCATCAAGGGCTGTCGCGGTGAATGGGACAGTTATCCTGTCTATCATCACAGCCTTTTCGACAGCATCGCGCAAACCTACCAGTTGCTGCCGCAACTTTACGAAAATGACGTGCAGACAGACTTCTTGGATTTTTTGCAGAAGCAGTTCAATGACACGCACTTGTGGCAGAGCATCCGCCAGAATGTGAAGGACTACGGGCACTTTGTCCACGCTTTCCACGAAAAGGCTGACGGCCTCCGTATTTTGCAATATCTGCGCCAAAAGCATAAAGATTTTCCGATGACCGATGAGGATGCCCTGGCCCAAAACCTTGCTGCGTGGTTGCCCGACGAACAACTTCCTAATCTGTCATCCTCCTTTGACAACCTTACGGTCGACGATTTGAACAGCCTTCGGGACCAGCTTTTCGAAATTGAATCATCCCTGCGCCGCCTAATATAAAAGCGTCTTTCCAATTGCCAAAGTTTTTTTGCAAGTGTTTCAATAAAATTGTATCTTTGCGCGCTTTTTACATGGCAAACAATAACAATCTAAAAATAAATAAATTATGGAAAAAATTAAAATCGGTATCAACGGATTCGGCCGTATCGGCAGATTAGTTTTCAGAGCTACAACAGAAAGAGATGACGTTCAAGTTGTCGCTATCAACGACCTTTTGGATGTTGACTATATGGCTTATATGTTGAAATATGATACAGTACACGGTGCATTCCAAGGTACTGTTGAAGTAGAAGACGGTATGCTCGTAGTAAACGGCAACAAAATCCGCGTCACTGCAGAAAAAGAACCTGCTAATTTGAAGTGGAACGAAGTTGGTGCTGACTATGTGGTTGAATCTACTGGCCTTTTCCTGACCAAGGAACTCGCATCTGCACACTTGCAGGCTGGTGCTAAGAGAGTTGTGATGTCCGCTCCTTCCAAAGACGACACTCCGATGTTCGTCATGGGTGTTAACAACCTCGAATATGCTGGTCAGCCTATCGTTTCCAACGCATCCTGCACCACCAACTGCTTGGCTCCGTTGGCAAAGGTTATCAACGACAACTTCGGCCTCACCGAAGGTTTGATGACAACAGTTCACGCTGCTACAGCTACTCAGAAAACTGTTGACGGTCCTTCTAAGAAAGACTGGCGCGGCGGTCGTTCCATCCTCGGCAACATCATCCCTTCTTCCACGGGTGCTGCTAAGGCTGTCGGCAAAGTCATCCCTTCTCTCCAAGGCAAACTGACAGGTATGTCTCTCCGCGTTCCTACCGCTGACGTTTCTGTTGTTGACTTGACCTGTAAGATCGAAAAGGCTGCTACTTATGATGATATCAAGGCTGCCATCAAGAAAGCTTCTGAAAACGAACTCAAGGGCATCCTCGGCTACACAGAAGATGCTGTTGTTTCCTCTGACTTCATCAACGAAAAGAGAACATCCGTTTTCGACGCTACCGCTGGTATCATGCTCAACGAACACTTTGTGAAATTGGTCTCCTGGTATGACAACGAAATCGGTTACTCCAACAAGGTTGTCGACTTGATTTGCAGTATGAACAAAACCTGCAAACTCTAATAGCTCATTCTATTTATAATACACTATATATGGAGGAAAGTGAAAGATCGCTTTCCTCCTTTTTTTTTCGGACATTTGGCGCTTTTTTCAATATGAAATATTGCGAATTTCGAGGGTGACAAATAAAAATATAGTTGCAATAATCTGTTTATTAGTTATATAAATATTTTAATAGAAAAAACAGATGAAATAGGATTCTTCTTAAAAACCCATTGTTATATTTTGTATCTTTGCGGCTCATTGTTGAATAGAAGGAGCGGAAGTGTCTTTGGATTCAGAGACAACCCGTCAGGAAACAATCTTTTTTAAACACATATCCTGAGCCTTCTCATTTTTTCGTGTTATTCAGGCACGAGGAATGAAAGTATTGTCTAAAAACGAAAGAAAAAGAAAAGAACTGAATTAAAACATGGAGTCTGCAATGCACTGGTACGCCTTGAAGGTTTTCTTTAACAAGGTCTTTGAAATGGAAGGCAAGTTGAAGGCGTTAGGCATTGAGACATACGTGCCTGTAGTGGTGGTTGAGAAGATGGTGAAAGGCGAGCGCACCTACGTACAAAAACCTGCGATATCCTCGCTTCTGTTCCTTTGCACCACGGCAGAACAAGCAGAGGCCCTGCTCGAGGTGATTGAAGGCAAGGCGATGTTCTACCGCAACCGGGGAAGCAAACATCCGACTGCCATCCGTGACCGTGAGATGAACATTTTCAAGAAAGTCACTTCTGCCCACAAGGAGGGCCTTGAGTACTTCGACGGCAACGTCGCCAAGTTCTGCACCGGCCAGCGCGTGCGCGTCATTGAAGGCACCTTCCAGGGCTGCGAAGGTTACATCCACCGCATCAAAGGCAACCGCCGGCTCATCGTCGCCATCGAAGGTCTCGTCGCTGTAGCCACCACCTACATACCATCGCCCTTTTTGCAACCCATCAGTGAATGATGAAACGATTTTCTCTTCATCTCTACATCCCTTCATCCCTTCATCTCTTCAAGAATCATAAAAGCTTTCTCAATATGAAAAAATTATTGCCCTTTCTTTTAGTTTTACTTGTAATGGCGTCTTGTTCGACCACCAAGAATATTTCCTATTTCCAAGATGCCAACGAGCCTGACTCCACGGTTTCGGTCCCCTCTCCTGAAATTAGATTGCGACCGGAGGATAAAATCTCCATCATCGTCAACTGCAACGACATCGAGCTGACCAATCTCTTCAATCTGCCGTACATCTCACAACGTATTGGACAGACAACACAATCTGAAGGCTCCAGCCATGGTATTGCGGGATATGTCATTGATCGACAAGGCAACATTGATTTCCCTGTATTGGGAACACTTCATGTGGCTGGTATGACGCGAGATGAAGTGGCTTCTTTCATTAAAAATCAATTGGTAGTTCAAAATCAAGCCAAAGATCCTATTGTCACGGTCGAGTATATGAACTTGAGAATTGATGTGATGGGTGAAGTTACCAAGCCAGGCAGTTATACCATTACGCGAGACAAAGTGACGATATTAGATGCCATCAGTATGGCGGGCGACCTTACCATTTTAGGCCGCCGTGACAATGTCCGCGTCCTTCGTGCGGATTCCACAGGCACATTGTATGCATATCAAGTGGATCTTAGGTCTATTGAGAATGTGAAATCTTCACCGGTTTATTATTTGCATCAGAATGATGTGGTTTATGTGGAGCCTAATGATAAAAAAGCTCGTATGTCAACGGTTAACGGAAATACTGTGATGCAGGCTTCTTTCTGGATTTCTGTATGTTCGTTCCTTGCTTCCATGGCTTCTACCATCACCTTAATCATGGTTCGTACTCGTTAATAATTTATCATCCAAAACTTGAAAATAAATTTCTATGGAAAACAATCAAAATGTTCAAGAAGAACTTAATGGAGGTTTGCAGGTGAAGGATCTGCTCTACTTGTGTCTCTCCAAATGGTACTGGTTCTTGATATCTTTGGCCATAGTGCTGGGTGCAGCAACGTTTTATATTCTCAAGACGACACCCGTTTATACCCGTTCGGCCAAAATGCTGATCAAGTCTGATTCCAAAGGCAAATCCGTTAACGGAGTTGAGGAGTTCTCAGATTTGGGTGTGTTTCAGACCAGTACAAATGTCCAAAATGAATTGCAGACGTTGAAGTCATTGGACAATATGACGGACGTCGTACGCAAACTGCATTTGGATATGAACTATCGTACTTCTGGCCTTTTTCATGACAATGTGTTGTATGATAAAACCCTGCCGGTAACCGCGGAAATTTTGAATATCACCGACAACCAGACGGCATCCTTTACTATCAAACTCAAAAACAAGGATTTTGAACTCTCTAATTTTGTGCAAGACAAGCGAAGCTTGGGTAGCAAGAAAGTCAAAGGAAAACTGGGAGATACGGTTTCAACACCGGTAGGCCTTATGACGGTACAACCGACCATGTATTTTAAGTCGAAGAAATCCAATCCTGATATATACGTCAAACGGATAAGCATTAATGCTGCCAGTAAGAAGTATTTGTCAGAGTTGTCTTTCTCTTTGGCAGCAAAGAACACGGACGTTGTTCTAATTACAATCAATGACGTAAATAAGAAACGTGGTGACGATGTAATTGATATGTTAATTGCTGTTTATAATGGCAATTGGCTAAAGGAGAAAAACCAGATTACTGTCAGCACCTCTATGTTCATTGACGAACGTCTGCAGGTGATTGAGCAGGAATTGGGCAATGTGGATAGCGATATCTCTTCCTACAAGAGTGCCAACTTGCTGCCGGATGTAGAGGCTGTTTCTGATATGTACTTAAAACAAAGTAGTGCAAATACGACGAATATTACAGACTTGAACAACAAGATTGCAGTTACGCGATATATTCGCAATTATTTAGGTGGTGAATCATCTAAATCTCAGTTGCTGCCTGTAAATACCGGTATTGGCAATACGCATATTGAAAGCCAGATTGCTAAGTACAACGAAACGATGTTGCGCCGTAACGGCTTGGTGGCCAACAGTAGTGTTACCAACCCGCTGGTTGTGGAACTGGACAACAATTTGGAAGCTATGCGAAACGCTATTCTGTCTTCTTTGGACAACCAGTTGATTACTTTGCAAACTCAGTTGGCCGCTCTTCAGGGCAACGAGCGTATGATCACCTCCCGCCTGGCTGCCAATCCTACACAGGCCAAGTACTTACTCTCTGTGGAACGTCAGCAGAAGGTCAAAGAGGCACTGTACCTCTATTTGCTCCAAAAACGTGAGGAGAACGAATTGTCACAGGCCTTTACCGCTTACAACACCCGCGTGATTGAGCACCCCAATGGCTCCTCTGTACCTACTTCACCTAAAAAGACCATGATCTACCTCGTGGCCTTCATTCTGGGACTTTGTATTCCCATAGCCATCCTTTACGTCAAGGAGTTCATGAACACAAAGGTCCGCGGTCGTAAGGATATCGAGAAACTGGCAACACCGTTCATCGGCGAAATTCCTATGGCGTACGATAAGAAGAAACTCAAACTCATTGCCAAAAATAAAGAAGAGGCTGAGAAAGTGGTTGTCAAAGAGGGCTCTCGTAACGTTATCAATGAAGCCTTCCGTGTCTTGCGTACGAATTTGGAATTCATGAACCGAGACAAGTCAGGCAATGTCCTGATGTTCACCTCTTTCAATGCCGGCAGCGGTAAATCCTTCATTACGGCAAATACAGCATTAGCTTTGGCTATCAAGCATAAGAAGGTACTTATGATTGACGGCGACCTTCGTCACGCCTCCCTTTCCGAGTATGTGAAATCCCCGAAGCAAGGTATCAGCAACTATCTCGGCCATCAGCTGGATGATGCGGATTCTATTTTGGTGCCTTCCGAGAAATATGAAAACCTCAAAGTGCTTCCTGTGGGTACGATTCCTCCCAACCCGACGGAACTCTTGGAAGACGAACGTTTCGGTGAGTTGATTGAAAAGATGCGTCCTCAATACGACTATATCCTGATTGACTGTCCGCCTATTGAAATCGTGGCAGATACGCAGATTATTGAGAAGTTCATCGACCGTACCATCTTCGTGGTTCGTGCCGGCCTGCTTGAAAAGAGCATGGTGCCCGAAGTCGACAACCTCTACAAACAACAGAAACTCAGAAACATGTCTTTGGTCCTCAACGGCACCGAGTCTGCAAGCGGTCGTTATGGTTCTCGCTATGGCTATCGTTACGGCTACGGCCATTATGGACACTACAGCTACTATGGCCACTACGGCTACTACGGCCATAAGAGCTATTACCACAATGACGACGAGGAGTAGTTCTGGGCCACGACCTATCTGACTCTTTAATTTTGGAACTTGGAATTTGAATTCGAATATGTTTTTCTCTCGTCCCGCACTCACATCACTCCTTTCCGGTTTCACCGACTACCACTCCCATATACTGCCAGGCGTGGATGACGGCATCAAGAGTATGGAAAAGTCTCTTGAAGTGTTGGCCTATTACGAAACTTTGGGCATTGCCACGGTTTGGTGCACGCCGCACATCATGGAGGACATTCCGAACACCACGGAACACCTCCGCAACCGTTTTGCAGAACTTTGCGAGGCTTACCAAGGTCCCATCCAACTCCACCTTGCTGCGGAGAACATGATGGACGAACTCTTTGAGGAGCGCCTCCGCAACAACGACCTTCTGCCGTTGTGCGAAGATGGTCGCCACTTGCTGGTAGAGACTTCCTACTTCACCCCGCCGATGGGCATGAAGGACATACTGAAGAGAATTCTCGCCAAGGGATATTTCCCGGTGCTGGCCCATCCTGAACGTTATGAGTATATGTCCGACAAGGACTACAAGGAACTCAAGACCATGGGCGTTCTCTTCCAGATGAACCTCTCCTCCTTAGCGGGTGCCTACGGCGGATTCGCCAAGGCCAAATCTGAGTGGATGCTCAAAAAAGGATTCTACGATTTCTTCGGCTCCGACCTCCACTCTCTCAGAAACACCGAATTTTGGAACACTCGGAACAAATACTACAAATTAATAAACAAATAACACTCATCTCTTCATCTATGAGTCGTGCCGACGCCGATTCGTCACCCCGTAATCATTGTTTTGCAGTGGCTCTGGCGCGTCTCTACTGGATTATCTCTTCATCTTTTCATCTCTTCATCATTTAATCAATTCCAATGAAAGGTATCGTATTGGCCGGAGGCTCCGGCACCAGACTATATCCCATAACAAAGGGCGTCAGCAAACAGATGCTGCCGATTTATGACAAACCTATGGTTTACTATCCCATCTCCGTGCTGATGTTGGCCGGCATTCGGGATATCCTCATTATCTCCACTCCGCAGGACCTGCCCGGTTTCAAACGCCTCTTAGGTGACGGCAGCGACTACGGCGTCAATTTCCAATATGCCGAACAGCCCTCTCCCGACGGCCTTGCACAGGCCTTCATCATTGGCGAAGAGTTCATCGGCGATGATTGCGCCTGCCTCGTATTAGGTGACAACATCTTCTACGGCAGTCACTTCACGGGCAAACTGCTCGATGCGGTGAAGGCTGCAGAAGAGGACAATAAGGCTACCGTCTTCGGCTACTGGGTCAGTGACCCCGAACGTTACGGTGTGGCGGAGTTCGACAAGGATGGCAACTGCCTGTCTATCGAGGAAAAACCCAAGGCACCCAAAAGCAATTATGCAGTGGTGGGTCTCTACTTCTATCCCAACAAGGTCGTTGAGGTAGCCAAAAACGTAAAGCCCTCTGCTCGCGGCGAACTTGAAATCACCACGGTGAATCAGCAGTTCCTTGCCGACGGCGAACTCAAAGTGCAGCTGCTTGGCCGTGGCTTCGCCTGGCTCGACACGGGTACCCACGACTCCCTGGCTGAGGCTACCAGTTTTGTGGAAACTATCGAAAAACGCCAGGGCCTCAAAATCGCCTGCCTTGAAGGCATCGCCTATGAGAAGGGCTGGATTACCACCGACCGCCTTCGCGAAATCGCCCAACCCATGATTAAAAATCAGTATGGGCAGTATCTGTTGAGCTTGATCACGGATGTAACGATGAAATGATGAAACGATTATCTCTTCATCCCTTCATCTCTTCAACATATTAAAATTTCGAGGTTATGAATATTTCTGTTGCCGGCACTGGATATGTCGGCTTATCTATAGCAACGCTGCTTGCGCAGCACAATCATGTGGAAACTGTTGACATCATCCCTGAAAAGGTGGAGATGATCAACAACAAGAAGTCTCCGATTCAGGATGACTATATTGAAGATTATTTGGCTAACAAGCCGTTAGACCTGCATGCCACCATGGATGCGGCCGCAGCCTACAAGCAGGCCGACTTTGTGGTGATTGCCGCACCGACCAACTACGACAGTGTCAAGAACTTTTTCGATACCTCTGCCGTTGAAAGCGTTATCGAGTTGGTACTCAGCGTCAATCCTGATGCGGTGATGGTCATCAAAAGCACCATTCCGGTGGGCTTCGTTGAGAATGTAAGGAACAAGTTCAAAATACAGAATCCCAAGTTCAAAGACGGACTGCCGAACATCATCTTCGCGCCCGAGTTCCTCCGCGAATCCAAGGCACTGTATGACAACCTCTATCCGAGCCGTATCATTGTCGGATACGACCAGAGCAACAAGTTCCTGGAAGAAAAGGCACACGAGTTTGCCGCGCTCATCAAGGGTGGAGCCATCAAGCAGGATGTTCCCGTGCTCTTCATGGGCAGCACTGAGGCCGAGGCCGTGAAACTTTTCGCCAACACCTACCTCGCTTTGCGCGTTTCCTACTTCAACGAACTCGACACTTACGCCGAACTCAAGGGCCTCAACACACAAAACATCATCGACGGTGTCTGTCTGGATCCCCGTATCGGCACGCATTACAACAACCCGTCCTTTGGTTATGGCGGTTACTGTCTGCCCAAGGACACCAAGCAGTTGCTGGCCAACTACGCCGATGTGCCGCAAAATATGATGAGCGCCATCGTCGAGAGCAACCGCACACGCAAGGACTTCATCGCCGACCAGGTACTCAAGATGGCCGGCTACTACGACTACTACAACCGCGGCGACTACAGCGCACAGGATGAGAAGCAGTGCGTCATCGGTGTCTTCCGCCTCACGATGAAGAGCAACAGCGACAATTTCCGTCAGAGCTCCATCCAAGGTGTGATGAAGCGCATCAAGGCCAAGGGCGCCACGGTCATTATTTACGAACCGACTATCGAAGACGGCACCACCTTCTTCGGCAGCCGCATCGTCAACAATCTGGATGAATTCAAGCGTCTGAGCCAGGCTATTATCGCCAACCGCTACGACGCCTGCCTCGACGATGTCGCTGACAAAGTTTATACCAGAGATATTTTTAAGAGAGACTAATTGATAATCTGAAAATCGCATTTTCGGATGACCACGGCTGTACGTAAATCCAATATAGAGTTGCTCCGCATCGTGGCAATGCTGCTGGTGTTGACTGTGCACGCGGGCTTCTATTCTCTTGGAGTGCCGACGCCTGCAGAGGCTGTCGTCACGCCTCTGAACGTTGTCACACGGCTTTTCTTCCAATCCTTCTCTGTGATTGCCGTATTGGTGTTCGTGCTGATTTCCGGGTGGTTCGGCATTCGTACCAAAGTGAAGAGCGTGGTCAACTTTTTGTTCCAGTGCTTCTTCTACTCCATAATCATCTTCGGGGTGATGCTCTGCCTCGGGCGCGCGCATCTCGACTGGAAATCCATTCAGAACGTGCTGCTGTTTGTCAACTCGTTCTGGTTCATCAAGGCCTACCTCTGCCTGATGATTTTCGCTCCGGCGCTCAACGCCTTTGTGGAGGCGGCCACCGAAAAGCAGCTTCGCATTGTGCTCGTCGCGTTTTTCGCTTTCCAGTCCATTTATGGCTGGCTCACAACCGGTGCGGCTTGGTTCGAGCGGGGCTATTCGGTCATCTCCTTCTTCGGGCTCTACCTTCTGGCACGCTACGTGCGACTCTATCCGTGCCGCCCGTTCACACTTCCCCGCAAGTATGACATGCTCATCTACTGGGCCATCGTCTTGCTTACCACTGCAGCAGCCTTCGTGATGCTGCGTCTCGGCTGCTCCGAAAGTACTATCGACGTAGTCTATCGGCTCACCAGCCCTATTATCATTGCGGAAGCTCTTTATCTGTTGCTCTATTTCAGCAAACTCGACTTCCAAAACAAATTCGTCAACTGGGTGGCCGGCTCCTGTTTCGCCGTGTTTCTCATCCAGCAGAATCCCTATTTCGGGCGTCCGGTATATGCACACACTATCAAGCATATCTACAGCACTTTCAATGGCCCTGCTGTGGTCGTATTCACGGCCGCATTCATTTTGCTCGTTTTTGTGATGGCCATACTCACGGACCAAGTTAGAAAATGGATTTGGGAGAAGATAAGCCGTAACTAACAATCACCTGACAACCCTTCATCTCTTCATCTCTTTATTTCTTCATCAATATGAAAATCACCATCGTCGGCTGTGGCAACTCTGGATTGATTCACGCAGCCAAACTGCTTCAGAATAATCACGAGGTCGGCATTTTGAAGACCTCCAACACCTTCAATGACGAATTTTTCAACGTCATCAGCCAGGAAGGTGGCTATAACGTGAAGGACGAGACCAACGGTGGCCATCGTTTCTTCGTGCGCCCCAAGTTCATCACCCGTGACGTGGAGGAGGCTATCTCCTTCGCCGACATCATCATGGTGATGACCACCACGTCACAGCACGAGTTCGTGGCTCAGAAGATTGCCCCTTACGTGCGCGACGGCCAGATCATCATCTTGGTGCCCGGCTACATGGGCAGCTTCATCTTTAAGAAGTATATCCAAAAAGACATCATATACAGTGAGTGGGAAACCACGGCATACAACGGCCGCATCGTCGATTCCATGTATGTCCACATCACTTTCTATAACCCGCGCAACGCCATCTCCGTGCTGCCTACCGCCAAGACGGACTACGTGCTCGGCCTGATGTCGCAGTGCTTCGTCAACACCAAATACGCGCGCCGCAACATCCTCGAGTCTGCGTTGCACAACCCCAACATGATAGTGCATCCCATCGGCATCCTCTTCTCTGCTTCCCGCATCGAACACAGCAAGGGCGAGTTCTGGATGTACAAGGAAGCCTTCACCGACTCTGTGGTTAACGTCATCAAGGCTTTTGACAAACAGAAGAACCTTATATTGCAAGAGTTCGGCTGCGAGCCCCTCGACTACTTCGAGGCCGCCAAGTGGCGCAACGAGGAAAACCTCAATATCGATGCCATGACGGTGTTCCGCTCCTTTGCCAACGCCGCCAACAAGGGACCATCTTTCATCAACCACCGCTACCTCAATGAAGACGTGCCCATGGGTTTGGGACTTTTCATCTCCATCGGCAAGATTGTCGGAGTGGACACCTCCATCCAGGAATCCATTATGACGTTGGCCTCCGCACTCCTCAACAAGGACCTCCGCGCCAACGCCCGCACAATCCAATACTTGCTGCAGAAAGATGATGTGACAAAAGAGGAAATCCGGGAAGCTATAAAATGATGAAACGATGAAGTGATGAAACGATAATCCCTTCATCCCTTCATCTCTTTATCTCTTCATCCCCAACAAAGTGGACTACAAAGAGAAGACCATTTCCGGAATGATTTGGACGGGTATCGGCAAGTTCGGTACCACAGGTCTTGCTTTTGTCTCCAACTTGGTCTTGGCGCGACTGTTGCTGCCTTCGGACTTCGGTTGCGTGGCCATGCTCCAGGTCTTCATCGCCATTTCCTCCATCTTCGTGACGGCGGGATTTGGTGCGGCCCTCATCCAGAAAAAGGAGCCCTCCCATATCGACTACACGTCGGTGTTCTATTGGAACTTGGCGGCTTCCTTGTTCTTCTTCTGGCTGCTATTCTTCTGCAGCCCTGCGATTGCAAACTACTACAAGATGCCCGAACTCAGCGCCGTGTTGCGCGTGCAGAGCATCGTTTTGATCATACAGGCTTTTTCCATGGTGCAGTCCAGCCAGCTGCAAAAACAACTGCGCTTCAAGGAACTTTCCGTGCGCAACATCGTGGCCACTGCTATCGGTACGGTCGTGGCTATTGTGATGGCCGTTTTGGGCTACGGCGTCTGGAGCCTCGTGGCTTCCCAGATTGTCACCGCCCTTGCCGGTGTGCTGCTCCTCTGGAAGATGAGCACCTGGCGTCCCACCTGGGAGTTCAGCCTCCAGTCTCTGAAAGACCTCTTTGCCTTCGGCGGACTGATGGCCCTCTCCTCATTGGTTGAGACGGTCTATACCAACCTTCAGAGCCTCATCATCGGCCGCCTCTACTCGGCTACCGACCTCGGCTACTACAATCAGGCCAAGAAGCTGGAAGCCATGCCCACCGACTCGCTGTCGCAGGTCGTCAATCAGGTTTCATTCCCTGTCTTCGCCGCCCTCCAGGATGACAAAGAGCGCCTTCTCAACGGCGTCCGCAAGAACATCAAAGCCATCACTTATCTCAACTTCCCGCTGATGGCCCTTATGATTGTCGTTGCCCATCCGCTCATCACCCTGCTATACGGCAAAAATTGGGAACCCTCCGTGCCTTTCTTCCAGATCCTCTGCATTTCCAGCATGGTCTACACGCTCAATACTCTTAATACTAACGTTATCAAATCTTTAGGCAAGAGCAAAATCTATTTCTTCGTCCAACTCTCCAAACGTCTCATCGGCATTGGTTTGATATTCTTCGGTGTACAGTTCGGCATCATGGGCCTCCTCTGGGGCGTCACTTCCGTCGGCTACATCTGCGTCATTATCAATGCCATCGTAAACAAGAAACTCATCAACTACGGTATCTGGGCCCAAATCAAAGACGTCGGATTTTGCTATCTTCTCTCCGCACTCCTTGCCGCAGCCGTTTACTTCCTCGGCTCTCTCATTCCCCTCCACGAATATCTCGTCATGGTCATCCAAATGGCCATCTACTGCCTCCTCTACTGGTTGCTCTCCATCGCCTTCAAAATGGAAGGCTATCAAACCTATCGCGAAATCTTACTCTCAAAGATGAAAAGATGAAATGATGATGGGGGGTTAATTTTTGGATTTTTTCTTTTTTATGTTGCGATTCCATGATGTTCGCTCCGATACTTGTGCCGCTCCGAAGTATTTGTTTAGATAAAACATGTTCATTTTTGTTTTCTGCCAAGTGAATATATATAAACGAATGACCCTGCATGCAAAATCTATTGGCAGAAGTTGAATCGTCATTGTTGATTTCTCCTCTTCCGTGGCTAACTTGTAGTAAAATTGCTTTTCAGATAAATTCTTATTCATAACATTGATTCATTTAGAAAAATAGTAATATATAATTGTGTAAAATAATAATAAACAAAAATTAATTTGTTATAAATATTTTGCAAAAACATTATTTTTTAAATACATCAAAACACTTAAAAAAATTTCCCCAATCTCTTCATCGTTTCATCTCTTCATCGTTTCATCTCTCCGTGTCTTATCTCTTTTTGATCCTTCGTTTTCTCCGTACCAACATTATCAAGACGTTGTTGGTGAACTTCCGTTTGCTGCCGTGGAAACAGGCAATAAGGCTGCCCATCTTCGTTTACGGCCGTTTCACCCTGCGTGGCGCTAAGGGCAAGATTGTACTCAAGCAGCCTGCGCGCGCCGAGATGATTATCATCGGCAAGAAGTCGTCTTACGTCACCACGACGGTGCAGCGCACCATCTGGACGGTTAACGGTACTTTGGTGTTCGGTGGCCCTATGAAGTTCGCCTTCGGTTCCTACCTGTTGGTGGCTGACCATGCCACACTGTCTTTCGGCACCGGCGGCACTTACTGCGGCTCCAACTTCAAGGTCTTCTGCTTCGACAAGATCACCATTGGAGACAATGTCCGCATGGCGTGGGACATCCAAATCATCGACAGCAGTTTCCACTATACTAAGAATCTCAATAAGGACGGCCACATCGCCCCGCTCACCAAGCCTATTCACTTGGTCAGCAATATCTGGGTCGGCAACCGTTCCACCATATCCAAAGGCTCTGTGGTTCCTAACGAGACCATCATCGCCTCCAACAGCCTCGTCAACAAGGATTTCTCCGACATTCCTCCGTACAGCCTCCTCGCCGGCAGCCCTGCCACCCTCAAAGTCACGGGCATCCAACGCATCTGGGACGACGAAACCCAGCAGAAACTCGACGAAGAGTTCGGCTACAACCGCACGCACCTGTAATAATCATCTACCCCGCCCTTCCTCAAGGAAGGGGAACGGTCGCCCCGTAAATCTTTATTTCTCCATCATGCGAAAAATCTCGTTTCTCTACCATCTACTCATTTGGACGGCAACGTACCCGTCCAAGCGCAAACTGCATGTGATGTTCGACTACCTGCGACTTCGTCGGCAGAAGGGATTGAATATGAACGAATACTATAACTTCGAGTTCGACAAGCGCTCCGAAGGCTTCCGCCAGAACTTCTTGGGCGAGAACGAACAGCGCTACTACTTGGAACTGTTGAATCCTGTTAAATATTACATTTTAGCACGAAACAAATATTTGGCACATAGAGTGTTAGATAATTTAGGGGTTCGAAAGGCAGAGCTATATTGTTACTATAATCCTGAATGTAGGCTGCAAAACGAAGATGCTGTTGCGTATGATTTGGATTCTGTTTGTGCTATTCTTCGTCGTAAGCAGGTGGACTCCTTTGTCATAAAAACAACAGAGAGTTTTTACGGAGAAAGTGTTTGGGTAATCAAGCATATCACGTTTCAAGACCATGATGCGCTTTTGGAACGATTTGATGGCAAGCAGGTACAGCTTTCTGAGATATTGGGTGTGAATCCTTTGATTTTCGAAAGCGCTATTCACCAGACAAAGCAATTTTCTGCATTCAATGAGTCTTCTGTCAACACCGTTCGCTTCATGACGGCGCTCTATCCGGATGGGACATCGAAAATAACAGCTACATTCATCAAAATCGGAAGAACAGGCAAGTGTGTGGACAATGCGGGCGGCGGCGGCAACGTTGACGTCTGCGTCGACACACAGACAGGAACCATACAACACGCCATACAATATGATGGCTGGCGAAACATTAAAGATATCAGCCATCATCCCGATAATGGAACGCCACTCAACGGTGTGGTCATCGACAACTGGCAGCAAATCAAAGAGGAAGTTCTCCGCTTCCAGCAAGCCTTCCCTTATTGCAAAACTGCCGGCTGGGACATCGCCATCACCGACGAGGGCCCCGTCGTCATCGAGGTCAACGATATGTGGGACCGCACTGGGCAGTACTTCATCCGTCGTGGCTGGCGTAAGGAAATCCGTGACTGCTACCTGGCATGGAAAAACTATTACCAGCAGCATCCAGAGTGCTTCCTCGAATTCGGCCGCCTCGATCACCAAATGTCAACCAAAAAATTTGAAACGATGAAACTATAAAATGATGAAAAGATGAAATGATTATCTCTTCATCTCTCCATCTCTTCATCCCTTCATACCTCCATCTCTATGTTTCCCTCTCTCTATCTCAAATATTCAATAAGGCAGCGCGAAAAAGCTGACATCGCGAACATCTGCGGAAAACTCAAACAGTGCGACCGCAAGCCGTTGTCTGCCGCGCAGAAAAAGGAAATCCAGGACTTCTACCGCCCGCTCGTGGGGCACGAGGTCCCCACATACTGGCACGAATATTTCTATTCGCGCAATGAGAACTTCTCGGTGCGCTATATTCCTACCAGTTTCTATCACAAGGAAATCATCTACAGACTCAATAACTACCAATTCCGCCATGCATACGTTGACAAGGGCATCTACGACATCTACTTTCCAGATCTCAACCGCCCGAAGACCATCGTGAAGAACATGAACGGCTACTTCTACGACGACCGTCATGCGATTTCCCGCGAGGAGGCGCTCGACAGATGCCGCAACCTCGCCGGCGTGGTGGCCAAGCCCACCCTCGAGGGCATGTGGGGTGAGGGTGTGCGCGTCTTCTCCACCGTTGACGGACGCATCGATGACAAAACTTCTGTCGCCGACCTCTTTGATTCGTACGGCAAGAATTTCATCGTGCAGGAGAAGGTCTGCCAGCATGCCGACATGGCACGTCTCAACCCTACGTCGCTGAACACATTGCGCATACTCTCGTACCGACAGGACAACACCGTGCATATCCTCTATGCCGTCGTCCGTATCGGTCGCACCGGCCAGTGTGTGGATAACGAGACCGCAGGCGGCATCAATGCCGACATACAACTTTCCAACGGCACTATCCTCGACTGCGCCTACGGCACGCCCGCCGAGAAGAAGATCTTCACCACCGACAACGGCACTGTCCTCAAGGGCTTCCAAATTCCCGCTTTCGACAAAGCCCTCGACATCGTGCGTGAAATGCACCTCCGCCTGCCGTACTTCAACCTCGTAGGCTGGGACTTCGGTATCGACCAGAACAGCGAACCCGTCATGATCGAGTGGAACCGCGCCCCTGACCTCAGCCAAACCGCCCACGGCCCCGCCTTCGGCGACCTCACAGAAACTATCATAACAACAGCCCTTAGAAATGATGAAACGATGAAATGATGAAACGATAAAAAGATTATCCCTTCATCTCTTCATCTCTCCATCACTTCATCTCACCATCCCTTCATCTCTTCATCTATGAAAATTCTCGTTACCGGTGGTGCCGGTTTTATCGGCTCCCACACTATTATCGAACTTTATAAAGCTGGCCACAGCGTGGTGGTCATTGACAACCTCAGCAACAGTTCCAAGGTCTCCCTGGAGCGTGTGGCAGAGCTCGTGAATGTGGACGCTGTCCCGTTCTACCAGGTGGACATCCGCGACCGTGCGGGCCTCGACAAGGTCTTCACGGAGCACTGTTTCGACGCCGTCATCCACTTTGCCGGTCTCAAGGCGGTGGGCGAGTCCGTGAGCAAACCCTGGGAATATTACGATAACAACATCACAGGCACGCTCACCCTGCTCGACGTGATGCGCCAGCACGGCTGCAAGAACATCATCTTCTCCAGCTCCGCAACGGTTTACGGCGACCCCGTGACCATCCCCATCACTGAGGAGTGCCCCAAGGGCTCCTGCACCAACCCCTACGGCTGGACCAAGAGCATGCTCGAACAGATACTGTCCGACATCCAGAAGGCCGACCCCGAGTGGAACGTTGTGCTGCTCCGCTACTTCAACCCCATAGGCGCGCATCCCTCTGGGCGTATCGGTGAGAACCCCAACGGCATCCCCAACAACCTGATGCCCTACATCACCCAGGTGGCTGTGGGCAAGCGCCCCGAACTCGGCGTCTTCGGCAATGACTACGACACCCCCGACGGCACAGGCGTGCGCGACTATATCCATGTCGTCGACTTGGCCAACGGACACGTGAAGGCCCTCGCCGACATCGAGCGCCACAACGGCCTCTCCATCTACAACCTCGGCACGGGCCACGGCTACTCCGTCCTCGACGTGGTGAAGGCTTTCGAGAAGGCCACCGGTATGAAAGTGCCCTACCGCATCCAGCCCCGCCGTCCCGGCGACATCGCCACCTGCTACTCCGACCCCGCCAAGGCCGCACGACAACTCGGCTGGTCCGCACAGTACGACATCGAAGACATGTGCCGCGACTCGTGGAACTGGCAGAAACAAAACCCCAACGGTTTCTGAGATGAAAAGATAATCGTTTCATCTCTTCATCTCTTCATCGTTTCATCATTGAAAGTCCAATTTATAAACAATTTAAATATTAAACAAAAAAAATGAAAAAAACTATTCTTTTGGCTGCTCTCTTAGTGGCTGCAATGACGGTTTCCTTCGCACAAGAAAACCAAACTAAAAATGGTAAGAAAGAGAACAAAGAATCCAACTGGCACGGTACGCGCATCGGCCGCGAATATCAGACTGACTACGGCTTGACCCTCGGTTATGGTGGTCAGTGCATGGCATTCAACGGCAACTTCGTATTCGACGTGAACGCCGCTCACCAGAACTATCGTACCCGCTTTATGCTGGGTGGTGTAGAACGTTGGTACTGGCCGCAGCTCTCTGTGGATGCTCAATGGCTCCTCCCGTTCTGCGACGGTTTCTATTTCTTCCCCTCTGTTGGTGTTCGTGGCGAACTTCACAATGTTGAAAGCTGGAAGAGAGCCTACTATGCTCAACATACCGATGAGATTAGAGATCCCGAAAACGCATGGGGTCGTGGTTCCTGGGGCATCGGCGCTCAACTCGGCGGCGGTCTCGAATACCAAATCAACTCCCACATCGCCCTCTTCGCTGAAGGTCGCTACTACCTGATGTACAACTCCGTTAACAATTGGAATGTCAATGCAGGTATCATTATGAACTTCAGCAAAGGCCGCGCTGTAAAAGACGAATACAACAAATAGTAAATAGGGAAGAGTGAATAGTGAATAGTGTGGCTCCCACACCATTCACTCTACTCTTTACTTATCTCTTCATCCTTTTATCCCTTCATCCCTTCATCTCTTCATCATTTCATCATTTCATCATTTCATCTCTTCATCTACTAATAATAACAACAAACTCAATCTCAATGATTAACGTAGGAATTATCGGTTGTGGCTTCGTAGGCGGAGCCTTGAAGGATTGGTTGGAGCACAACAATCCTGATTGCAAATTGTTTATTAGCGATCCGCCAAAGGGCTATAATGACGATTTAAGCAAAATTGACATAGCATTTTTGCAGATACACGTACCTACCGAAGACGATGGTACACAGGATCTTACCCTTATGAAGGAACTTATCTCCAATCTTCCTGATGTTCCTGTTTTCGTACGCACCACCATTCTCCCGGGTACAAGTGAAATGCTTTCACGTGAGACTGGTCATCAGGTGTGCTATATGCCGGAGTTTCTTACCGAACGTACGCATATAGAGGATTTTAAGAAACAAACGATGGTGTTCACAGGCGCACATGATTTGCTTACAAAGATTTTTGTAGGCAAAAAGTTCGCCGTGATGACTCCGTTGGAGGCAGAATTGACAAAGTATATGCACAATGTTTTTGGAGCATACAAGGTTACGTATTTCAATGCCTGCCGTGAATATTGCGAAAAGATGGGCGCTGATTGGCGTAACGTCCATACAGGAGTTTTGCTCTCTGGTTATATTAATGACACGCACACGTATGTTCCGGGACCAGACGGCAAATTCGGTTATGGTGGCAAATGCTTCCCTAAAGATGTCAATGCATTTGCTAAAATGACTGAGGGAACTTCTCTCGGAACTCTTTTAGAGCATCTCCACGAATTGAATGTCCATTTCAGGGGAGTTGAGGAACATATATAATAAGCGCATATTTCATGTTACTCACCCCGGAATTTTTAAATACGCTTTCAGCCCAAGCTCAGGCCAGCCCGCGCTTGCGCCAGAACTTCGACTTGCGCAATACGCCTGACGATAGTTCCCAGCGCATGTTGAACGCCTTGGAGCCGGGCACAGAACTTCTGATTCATCGTCATTTGAAGAGCTCCGAGAGTGTCGCCGTGCTTCGCGGCAAGGCAAACTGGATTTATTATGACGACCAGGGCAACGTGACGGGAAAGTACCTTGTCGAAGCTGGCGGAGAAAATCCGGGCATTGTGGTCCCGATGGGACAATGGCATAGCCTGGAGTGCCTCGAAAGCGGAACGGTCATCCTCGAATGCAAGGATGGACCTTATTATCCTTTGACCGAAGAAGAAATATTAAATATATGAAGATATTAGTGACCGGCGCCAAGGGCTTTGTTGGCAAAAACCTCTGCGCTGAATTGAAAAACATTCGCGACGGCAAGGCCCGTTGCTATGGCGACTTAGCCATTGAGGATATCTTTGAGTACGATATTGATTCCAAGCCCGAAGACCTCGATTCTTATTGCCAACAATGCGACTTCGTCTTCAACCTCGCCGGTGTGAACCGTCCGCAAAACCAAGAGGAGTTTATGCAGGGCAACTTCGGCTTTGCTTCTATCCTGTTGGATACGTTGAAGAAGCATAAAAACACCTGCTCCGTGATGCTGAGCAGCTCCCAGCAGGCAAGTCTCACAGGTCGCTTTGGCAATTCCGAATACGGCCGCAGCAAGAAGGCGGGCGAGGAACTCTTCTTCAACTATGCGGAAGAAACAGGCGCCAAGGTGCTGGTCTATCGTTTTCCGAACCTCTTTGGCAAGTGGTGCCGGCCCAACTACAATAGCGCAGTGGCCACCTTCTGCAACAACATCGCCAATGATCTGCCCATCCAGGTGAACGACCCGACAGTGGAACTGGAACTGCTCTACATCGACGACCTCGTGGCCGAGATGATAGGGTGCCTGAAGGGCGAGGAACACCGATGCGAATATGATGGCCTTGAGACTATCCCTTCAGAGGCAGGTAGATATTGCTGCTGCCCCATCACCCACAAAATCACCCTCGGCGCTATCGTTGATCTATTGCATCAATTTAAGGAACTGCCCAATAATCTGACGATTCCCGAAATCCCTGCGGGCAGCTTCGCTAAAAAACTCTATTCTACTTTCCTCAGCTATCTGCCGAAGGAGAAAGCTGTTTTCGATTTGAAAATGAACTGCGACCAGCGCGGCTCTTTCACGGAACTGATCCATACGCCTAAGTGCGGACAGGTGAGCATCAACATCAGCAAGCCGGGCATCACCAAGGGACAGCACTGGCACCACACCAAGTGGGAACAATTTATCGTGGTGAGTGGCCATGGCCTCATCCAACAACGCAACGAAAATGACCCAGACGGCGAAGTGCTCAACTTTGAGGTCTCGGGCGACAAAATTCAATCTGTCATCATGCTCCCTGGCTACACCCATAACATCATCAACCTGAGCGATACAGAAGACTTAGTGACGGTGATGTACTGCAACGAAATTTTTGATCCTAACAAACCGGATACTTTTTTTGATCCAGTAGAAAAATAGAGAGATCCCTTCACCTCCTCCTATCGTCGGAGGCTCGGGATGACGATGCGCCCGCTTGTCATAAGGACGGCGGCGGATGGTGACTATGAAAATCATGTTAGTGGTGCCGCCGCAGGCGCAACTATTCTGCCCTCGAATAAATGAGATTTAAAATCCAAAATCCAACTTCCAAATATCAAATCCAAATGCCAACGGCTAATGGCCAAAAAGGTCAAAGTCAACACAATCACTCCGCATTTACCTCCCCTCCGCCGCAGGCGCTTTGATGAACTAAGAACTAAGAATAGAAATTTACTCGCAATAGATTTCGGGATCGCCTACTTGAAACTTGAAACCAGAATTTGTTAACCCTAAACATACATCAATAACCTATGAGCATCTTCAAAGACAAAGTTTTAATGATTACCGGTGGTACCGGCAGCTTCGGCAATGCTGTGCTGAATCGTTTTCTCCGCACCGACATCGCTGAAATCCGTATTTTCTCCAGAGATGAGAAGAAACAGGACGATATGCGTCACGAATATCAGGCCAAGTGGCCCGATGTGGCTCACAAAGTGAAGTTCTACATCGGCGACGTGCGCAACAAATCGACCTTGAAGGTCGCTATGCGCGGGGTGGATTACATCTTCCACGCTGCCGCCCTCAAGCAGGTGCCCTCCTGCGAGTTCTTCCCCATGGAGGCTGTGAAGACCAATGTGGTGGGCACGGCCAATGTCTTGGAAGCTGCTATTGATGCCGGCGTTGAATGCGTCATCTGCCTCTCTACCGACAAGGCCGCTTACCCTATCAACGCAATGGGTATCAGCAAGGCGCTGGAAGAGAAGATTGCTGTGGCTATGAGCCGCAACAGCTTGAAGACCAAAATATGCTGCACCCGCTATGGCAATGTGATGTGCTCGCGCGGTTCCGTCATCCCTTTGTGGATTGACCAAATCAGACAGGGCAATCCCATAACGCTGACCGAACCCAAGATGACGCGCTTCATTATGAGCTTGGAAGAGGCTGTCGATTTGGTGCTCTTCGCCTTCGAACACGGTGAGAATGGTGACATCCTCGTGCAGAAAGCTCCTGCCTGCACCATCCAAACACAGGCCGAGGCTGTGTGCGAACTGTTTGGCGGCAAGAAAGAGGAAATCAAAGTCATTGGCATCCGACACGGTGAGAAGATGTATGAGACACTGCTCACCAAAGAGGAGTGCTCCAAAGCCGTGGATATGGGCAACTTCTTCCGCGTGCCCGCCGACAACCGCGACCTGAACTACGACAAGTTCTTCACCGAAGGCGACGTGAAACGCGTAACCATTGATGAGTTCAACAGCAACAACACGAAGATACTGAACGTGGAAGAGACCAAGGCCAAAATCGCCTCCCTCGAATACATCCAGAACGAACTCAGCGGTGTGGCAAACTTGGCTAAGTGATATGGCATAAACGCGCGAAGTGATCCCTTCACTCCGCCACGCTCCGTTCGGGAAGACGGCAGCCTTGTGGGGAAAATGATGCGGCGGCGGAAAAAGATTGAGAGAGATCCCTTCACTCCGCTGCGCTTCGTTCGGGATGACGGCTGCCGTTAGGGCAATAAAGCGGCGGCGGAAAAAGATTGAGAGAGATCCCTTCACTACGCTGCGCTTCGTTCGGGATGACGGCTGCCGTTAGGGCAAAAAGGCGGCGGCGGAAAAAGATTGAGAAAAGCACTATTGTGGTGCCGCCGTTGACTAATAGTGTTTTTTTTATTGTTGTGTAATGCTAATTTAATGTTAATTTGTTGTATTTTTGCTTCATTAAAAATACAACTATGAAAAAAGGCGGATATGTATATATAATGACAAATAAATCAAAAACTGTTCTTTATACGGGAGTGACGAATGACTTGTGTAGAAGAGTTTTTGAGCATCAGACACACATAAATCCGGATTCCTTTACGTCTAAATATAAATGTCATCATTGTGTGTATTTCGAAGAATTTACGGACATTACGAATGCCATTGCGCGTGAAAAAGCTATAAAGCAATTGAGTAGGGCGAAGAAAAATGCATTAATAAATGGTGTCAACCCAGAGTGGAAAGAGTTGGCTACGCCAGAAGGCATCGTCAAAAACCGCGAGCCTTGGGCTGAACAAGTAAAAAAAGTAATAGAAGAAATCACACAGAAAAACAAAAAACAATAAAACGGTCGTTGTATCTGCGGCAGCCCCCTTTCTGAACATTTCTCAGGCATTTTGCGCTGCCGCCCTTATGTGCGAAGCCTGCACCGTCATCCCGAGCGCCTGACGATAGGAAGGCGTGAAGGGACCTCAAAGAAGGCGTTATGCCACACCCTTATGTGCGAAGCCTGCACCGTCATCCCGAACGCCCGACGATAGGAGGGCGTGAAGGGACCTCAAAGAAGGCGTAATGCCACACCCTTATGTGCGAAGCCTGCACCGTCATCCCGAGCGCCCGACGATAGGAAGGCGTGAAGGGACCTCAAAGAAGGCGTTATGCCACACCCTTATGTGCGAAGCCTGCACCGTCATCCCGAGCGCCTGACGATAGGAAGGCGTGAAGGGAACTCGATAAAAACCTCTGCTAATAACTATATAATCACCTTAATTAACCATAAAGAAATTCGGAATTATCCCGTTTAATCTTGTAGAGATCCCTTCACTTTCTCCTTACGTCGAAAGTTCGGGATGACGATTCGCCTCATACGAACAATGGCGGCGGCGCGCGGTTAACCATCATTGCCGATGCGTGGTGCCGCCGCAGTCGCGAAGTCAGCGGCGACAACGAGATAGTGCTGTTAGGTCATTGATTCCCGTCGCCGCATTTCCCATCCCATAGCGCATCGTCATTCCGACGGAGCGTAGCGGAGGAAGGAATCTCTTTACAAGACGGAAAGGGATAATCCCGAAGAAATTTAGTGAAAAGACTATGACTCAATTCCAAAACAACGGCAAACTCAAACTCTTAATCATCGTGGGCACGCGCCCGGAGATCATCCGTCTGGCTGCTGTCATCAACAAATGCCGCCAGTATTTCGACGTCATCCTCGCCCACACGGGCCAGAACTACGACTACAACCTCA
>JAKSMC010000029.1 GCA_024400835.1 Bacteroidales bacterium | reverse complement strand
TAACGGACTTCACGAAGTTCAGAGGGACGGCGCGAAAATGTAAAAAATAGAAGTCTCCATAAGTGTATCTTTGCAGCTCCAATTAAAAACGATGCACTTCGTTGCAATTGGCTGTGTTAATGTTTTGTTTAACTTAAAAATCACAATGTTATGAAAAGATCTTTCTTGTTTTTGGCTTTAATGCTGGGTGTTTCTGCCGTGATGTCGCAAAGCGGCTATCAGTTTCAAATGCTTACCGAAGAATACTCCGAGTTTTCGAATGGAGTCTCCCTCACGAATGGGGATTATTGGGATGATATTGACGAGGATATTCAGCTCGGATTCCCTTTCGAATTGTTCGGAATGCCGGTAAATCAGTTGTATGCGCCGGGAATGGGGACTGAAATCTATTATGAAGAGTATGATTACGATTTTATTATGATTACTCCGTTTTATGCCGATTTGGTGGATCCTTGTTACGATGATGAGGACTATGACGATGGCGATTGGAAGAAAATCGGCTCGCACAGAAATCCCTGTTCTGACATTTCATACCTGGTTGATGGTACTCCCGGCAACCGTATCTTCAAGATGCAATGGTCCAATGCGGGCTTCTGGAATCCGGATTATTTATCGGTTAATCCCGATTATTACATCAATATGCAGGTTTGGATGTATGAAAGCGACAATGTGATAGAGTTTCGTTATGGCCCGTCTTTTATCACAGATCAATTTCAGCAGGATTTGATCAATGAGGAAGGAATCAACTTTCTTTCGGTGTTGATGTTCCAAAATGACGAAGGCGACTTTATGGCATCCATTAACGGAAATCCGGCTAATCCGACATTTGTGGCCGGCCTGCTGGACACTATTCCGGAAGATGATTTCGAAGACTTTGGCTTGTTACGTTTCCCCGCCGCCAATACGGTTTATAGATTAACGCCGAGCACATCTGGCATCCATTCGTATGCTGATATGAATGTGTCCGTTTACCCGAATCCTGTTAGCGATTTAATGACTATCAATGGAGCAGACAATGCGCTTGTCCAAATTTTTGACGTAAACGGCAAACTATTAGTTTCGGAAGTGTATAACCAGCCGATTTCCGTCTCCGAACTGCCTTCTGGGTTGTATATGGTGAAGATAACAACTGACCAGGGCAGTGTGGTGAAGAAGATTGTGAAATAGGATATTTATATGGAGACGTTGCGCACGCTACGTCTCCATTATATTGTATCTTGAAGCGCCATCTTTGTTTCCCACGGATTAACACAAAAGAACACGAATTATTGATCTATTCGTGCTAATTAGTGCTAATTCGTGGGTCATTCCTGTTACTTAGCAGCGTATCTCAATTCGCAGACGGCCAGCATCAGGTCGCGGTGTGTGGCGAAAGCCTCGTGCACGGCCTCGCGATAGACGTTCTTCTCCAGAATGTACTCGACAATGGGGATTTCACCTTCGTCCAGGGCTTTTTTGAGCAGGGCCTCGCTGTTGATGCTTTGCAGAATATCGTTGTATTCGCGGTAGAGGTCTTGCAGACTGCGGGCCTGTTCGTATTTGCTGCGTAGCTCGCTGGAGAGCGAGAGGCGCGCGTCCTGTTCGGCGCAGCGCTGTGCGAAAGTGTTGAGCTGGGCGCTCTTGACGGCGCGGCTGTTCTGCCATAACGGCAACGACACGCCTACGCCCACGCCCTGCAGGGTGGTGCCCAATATCCGCTCGCTGTTGTATCCCACGGTGAACTTTGGCGCCCACAGGGATTTGTTCAGGCGCACTTCGTTTTCCGAGGCTTCGATGGCAGCGGCATACGTCTTCAAAAGGGAGTTCGTAGATTCAACATCTGCATACCAGCTGTCAAAATCTTCTGGAAGGGTGAAACTTGGATATACGGTGTCTTCCAATACCACGGGCTTGCCTCCGTTGAGGCGTACTAATTCTGCCAGCGCAGCCTCGCGCTCGATGCGGTTGCTCTCCACATCGCGGCGCACGGAAAGCAGGTCCAACTTGGCCTTGTTGAGGTCGAGGATGTTTTTCTCCCCTTGGTCGTACATTTTTTGGTAGGCATCCAGCACGGATTGAGCCACTTCCTGATGGCGGGCGTATTCGCGCTGCATGATGTTGTAGTATATCAGGTTGATGCATGCTTTCCCGGCCTGAAGCAGGATGTCCCGTCTGGCGGCTTGATAGTGAGTGGCAGCTTGAGATGCTTGGCTGTCGGCTACCTTTTTACGGTAAACGTATGTCGTAGGAAAGTCAAACGACTGCGTGACGTTGAAATCGAGGCGGTTGCCCATGTCAGTGGGATTGCCCCACAGGTAGCCGAATTCCACTTCGGGGTTGTCGGGCGCGAGGCCTGTTCTGCTGTCCCATTGCGTGGCGTCGGTTTGGGCCTGCAGCGCGGCAAGCGTGGTGTTGTTGCGCTCGATGTCCTGCATCACAGTTTCAAAATGCTGAGCCGACATCGTTAGTGTGCCGACCAGCAGGATTGTCAGTATGCTGATTCTTTTTTTCATAATGATGGTTCTTCTAAAGGTTGTGAGGATAGTTCGGCATTTGACTCCTTTTCAGACTTTCTGCGCTTATACATCTCATACATAATGGGCATGATGTAGATGTTGAGCAGGGTGGAGGTGATGAGGCCACCTAAGACTACTATGGCCATAGGGCTCTGGATTTCGTTGCCGGACTTGTCTCCGTTGAAAATAAGCGGGATGAGTGCGAGTGCGGAGGTCAGGGCCGTCATCAGTATCGGGTTCAGTCGGTCGAGAGAGCCTTTGACGATGATGTCGCGCAGCGAGTTGCTTTCCTGATAAAGATGTTCATAGCGTGAGACGAGGAGTACGCCGTTGCGCACGGCCACGCCGAACAGTGTGATGAAGCCGATGATGGACGGGATGCTGACTGTGGCAGAAGAAACGGCCACGGCAAACACGCCGCCGATGAGGGCTAACGGCAGGTTGCAGAGCACCATCGCAGAGAGCGTCACATTCTTGAACTGGCCGTACAACAGCAGGAAGATGACGAAGATGGCCACGATGATGGTGATGGCCAAGGTTCGGGATGCGCTTCGCGCGCTCTCAAACTGTCCGCCATACTCAATACGATAGCCCTCAGGCAAATTGATTTTCTGGTCCACGGTCTTCTGGATGTCGTCCACCACACTGCCCACATCACGGCCGGAGACGTTGGCGGAAACTACCAACTTGCGTTGCACGTTCTCGCGCGAGATGTTGTTAGGACCGCCTACAGACACGATGTCGGCAACTTCTTCCAACGGCACTTTGTGACCGTCTTTGGTGTCAATGAGCGCTTTGCGGATGCCTTCGATATCGCTCGTGTAGTCTTGGTTGAGCCTCAACACCACGTCGAAGCTGCGTTGCCCTTCGTACACTTCCGATAGTTTTTCGCCGGCAAATGCCAAAGATATGAAATGGTTGAACTCTTCCATTGTGATACCGTACATTGCCAAGGCGTCGCGGTTGGCACGCACCTGCAGTTGCGGCGTTTCCGTCTGCTGCTCCACGGTGACATCCACCAGGCCGTCAATACCATTGATGGCGGACTTGATGTCATTGCCTAAAAGGTACATGCGGCTCAGGTCGCTGCCGAAGAGTTTGATGGCAATGGCAGCCTGCGTACCTGAGAGGATGTGGTCGATGCGGTGGCCGAGCGGCTGTCCGACGGTCACGGCTACGCCGGGTATGGCATTGAGCCGCTGGCGGGCTTCGTTGAAGACCTCTTCACGGTCGCGGTCCGCTAAGACGAACTTGACGTCGATTTCACAGCCGTTGGTGGATTGCGAATGCTCGTCCAACTCACCACGCCCTGTGCGGCGCGCGGTGCTGACAACTTCCGGAATCTCTAACAACTCCTGTTCCATCAACTGCCCCAACTCGCTGCTGACATCCAAAGAGACGCCGGCCTGGGTGACGGCCGTGATGGTCATAGAGCCCTCGTTGAAGTCGGGCAGGAAACTGCGGCCCATAAGACAGAAGATGACGATGGCGGCAATCAATAGCGCACCGGTAGAACCTAAGATGACATGTCGGTGCTCCAATACCCAGTCTAATGAACGGCTGTACCATTGACTGAGCCGGTGCGTCAGGCGATTGTCTTTTTCATTTTTTACAAGATATTGATCGCTGGTAAGCATCATTTTGCATAACAGCGGGGTAAGCGTCATGGCCACTAATAGGGACATGAACAGCGATATGATATAGGCGATGCCAAGGGGCTTCAGCATACGGCCTTCCATGCCGGAGAGGAAGAACAGCGGCACGAAGGCGACCATGATGATGATGGTGGCGTTGATGATGGAGGCGCGGATTTCGCGGGAGGCCTCAAAGACTACGTCAAACGCGGAACTACGCTCCCCGTCCGGCAGCCTGTGGTTCTCACGGAGCCTCTTGTAGACGTTCTCTACGTCAATGATGGCATCATCCACGAGCGAGCCGATGGCAATGCACATACCGCCCAAAGTCATTGTGTTGACATCCAATCCTAAAAGATAGAGGACAATCAGCGTGCCCATCAGAGATAGCGGAATGGCGATGATGGAGATCAGCGTGGTGCGGAAATTCCCTAAAAAGAGGAATAGTACGATGATGACGAATACTGCGCCTTCGATGAGGGCGCGGCCGACATTGCCCACGGATGATTCGATGAAGTCTGCCTGCTGGAAGATGTGGGTGTCCAAATGTACGTCGCCGGGCAGCGATTTCTGGATGTCAGCTAAGTTCTTTTCGATGTTGCGGGTGACGTTCAGCGTGTTGATGTTCGGCTGCTTGGACACGGAGATGATGATGGCTGGCTTGCCGTTTTTCGAGCCCGAGCCCATCTTCACAGCGCTGCCGATTTGCACATCGGCCACGTCGGAAAGCAGGATGGGCCGACCTTCTCTGCTGGTGACGAACGACTTGCCCAGTTCCTCGACATTGTTGCTGCGGGCCATGCCGCGGAGGGCGTACTCGTTGCCGAAGTCATTGACAATGCCGCCCACGGAGTTGCTGCTGAAAGAGCGTCCGACGCTCTCCAATTCGTCCATGGTGACGCCATAGCGCTCCATGCGCTGCGGGTCGGCTAAGATTTGGTACTGCTTGTAGTCGCCACCCAGAATGGTGACCTGTGAAACGCCGCCCGTGCCCAAAATGGCGGGCTTGACCACCCATTCGGCTAAAGTGCGCAGGTCCATCATAGAGGTGCTGTCCGCCTGCATGCTGAGGAACATGATTTCTCCCATAATGCTGGATTGCGGCGCTAAGGTCGGCGTGATGCCCTCGGGCAGGGATTCGCTGAGGGAAACCATCTTCTCGCTGACAATCTGTCGGGCTTTGAAGACGTCCTGACCCCAGTCGAACTCGACCCACACGAATGAGAATCCGTTGGTGGAGTTGGAACGTACGCGGCGCACATTGGTGGCGCCGTTCACGGCTGTTTCAATAGGGAAGGTCACCAACCGTTCCACCTCCTCGGCGGCCATGCCGTGTGCGTCGGTCATCACGACTACCGTAGGAGCGGTCAGATCCGGGAATACGTCGATGTCCATTTTATGGTAGCTGATAATACCGCCGAACAGCACAAGAACGGCGCCTAACAGCACGATAAGGCGGTTTTGCAAAGAAAACCGGATGATTTTATCTATGAATTTCATGTCGGACCTCCTTTCAGTGATGATGTCCTGCATGAGGATCCAACTTGCCGGAGGCCTGTGCCAACTTCACTAAGATGGCCCCGCGGGAGACCACGCGCTCGCCACCTTGCAGACCGGAACGGATTTCCGTACGGATGCCGTCGGTGACACCGGTTTCCACTTCACGCTTCTCAAACAGCTCGGGCGTGAGCTGCACAAAAACGAAGAAACTGCCCATTTCCTCAACTAAGGCGCTCTTGGGAACCGTTACGGCAGGTGTCTCCGATTGTGTACGAATGTAGGTATCTACGTAGGCGCCCGGCAGCAAATCCACCGTGTTGCTGATCTGGAAGATGACGGGAATCTGCGGGTTGGAGGCGTCTGTGGAATGACCGTAGGAAACAACCTTGCCCTGAAGGTCTTCCAATGAATATACCGTGCCGTTGATGTTGAAATTGGCGGTGGCAATGTTGGATAGTAGGGCGTAATATTTAGGTTGCACGTTGGCTTGGATGAGCAGATTCTTGTTCTTGGAAACTGAGGCGACGGGCTGTCCGGCTTCCACGTATTGTCCGTTTTGGACGAATATCTGCTTGATAAAGCCGCCCATCGGGGAACGGAGGCTGGTTTTGCCGTTGGAGAAGTTGCGGCGGTAGTTGTTGTATGCGGCTTCTGCAGCCTCGAACTCGCTTTTCGCACGGTTCAAATCGCTCTCGGAGACAATCTTGTCCTTGGCAAGTTCCTTCTTGCGCTCGTATTCGCTTTTGGCGCGGCTATATTCGCTGGCGGCTTCCTGAACGCGCACCGCCAGGTTGTTGTCGGCGAGTTCGCCGCTCTCCACGGTGAAAAGTGCCTGGCCGCTGCTGACGGCCTGACCGACTAACACATTGCTGTTGCTCACTAAGACGATGCCGGAAGACTTGGCCGTGATAATCTGCTCGTCGCCTTGCGAGGAGCTGATCTGTGCCATGGCCTTGACGACTTGGCCGAACGGCTCGCTGCGGCAAAGGTCGGTGGCAAAGTCCACTTTCCAGCTTTGCTCTTTGGTGAAGGTGACGCCGTTGGCACTTTTGACCTCACGTGCTTCGGCGGTTTCGTGTGCGGCCTCCTCGTCCTTGCATACTGGCACGTCACGGATGATTACGGTGTCGCCTTCTACGTAGAAGGTGAGCGTGCCGGTGCCGACGGCCGGGGCGGTGACGTCAAAGTCGATGATGCCTGGCTGCTCGAGCGAGTCAGCGGTGACGCGGACACTTTTGCCGGCAACGGTGAATACTAAGGTGACAGGCCCCTTGGTCAGTGGCTTGAAGTCTTCTAATCGGGTGAAGTGGGCGAGCACGCAGCCTTCTTTGCCGGCTATCATCGGGTCGGCTTCCGCGTAGACTTCCCAATGCTCGCTGTATCCGGTGAGCTGCAGGACGGCCTCGTGCTCATGCTCGTGTTCGTGCGCCTCGTCATGATGACTGTGGCAGCCTACAAACAAACACGATGCAATAATCAAAATATAATTGGTGATTTTTGACATCTTTTTGGGTTTTGTATGATATAAAATCGTGTTCAAATTGCACAGGTCCTTTTAAACTTTGAACCTTAAACTTTGAACGGACGCAATTTGGAACGGACGCAATGAATTGCGTCCCTACAAGGAGTCGCCAGATGGACACCATAAATTGCGTTTTCACGTTCCATCGGGCGGACGCAATGAAATGCGTCCCTACAAAACCGGCGGCGCGCGTAACGCTCGATGTACGACCAAAGGCCCGGATGGGACACGTGGGTCGGAAAAGATGTAAAAATGCTGATTTACAGTTTTAACGGGGATTGCCAACAAAGCTGGTCTGGGAACACAGAGCAGGTGAAGATGGCTGATGACATCTCGAACGTCGGTGGTCTTCAGGAATTTGTCGATGTGCTGGCAACTCTCATGATGGGAGATTGGATGGTGGTGAAAATGATGGCCGTCGTCGTGCTCGTCTTGGTCGTCGTGATGGCACATATAGCAAATGTCGGTGCCTTCCATCAAAGCCGTCACATCGTGGTTGTGATGGTCGTGCGGAATGCAGGTGTGCACCAAAACGATGGTGTAAACAACGAGCAGCAAGTACGATATAGCCATTCTAATTTTCACGGCCGCAAAAATAGTAAATTTTCATATCTTTGCCACCCCTAAATTTTGGCACTATGACAAAGAAATCAATCCTTTTCGGACTCTCCTTGTTTTTACTGTTAGGCTTGATGTCCTGCAGACATCGCATTAACGAACATCCTGAAATTATTATCAAGGACGCGGTAACGGACATTGACGGCAATGTGTACGATGCGGTTCAGATAGGAACCCAGGTGTGGATGGCCTCCAACTTGAAAACCACACGCTATGCCGACGGCACGGCTATCATAGACGGTGAAACGGAGAGCAGCGATTCTGTCGCTTATCGATATGCTCCGGCCAATAATGACGCATATGTTCGCAATTACGGCTATTTGTACAACTGGGCGGCTGTGATGCATGGCGAGCATTTTTCCAACGAGGTGCCCAGTGGTGTACAGGGCATTTGCCCAAACGGCTGGCATGTACCTTCCAATGCGGAGTGGAAAGTGATGGTCGATTACATCAAGAAAGATGAAGACTACATGGGCGTCAGTATGTCTGTCGCCAAGGCTTTGGCCGCGCCATATGGGTGGAGCGAATCTACAATCTACAAATCCCCCGGCCGCGATTTGCTCAAGAACAATTCCACGGGATTCTCTGCGCTTCCGGCTGGATATTTTGTCTTCGGGAATTATAATGATCAAGGAGACTATGCCTATTTCTGGACCACGATGCGTTCCGCCGACTATTTTGGAGGCGGCCGTAGCATAGGATATGACTCACAAGAAGCCGGCGCTCACGAATGCAGCCTCTTCTACGGACTCTCAGTCAGGTGCCTAAAAAATGATACGATAGCCCGATAATTTGATCGCAGGTTATCGTATCATCTAAAAGTCTCTGATCACAGTTTACAATATATTATTACATCCACTTCACAAGGTTGAAGTCGAGGTCGTGCGGGAGCATCGGATTCTGCGGAATGATGCGGATGACGCAGTCCCACAGGCCGACGTCTTTGGCATTATGCTTGAAGCAGTAGTGGGAGATGCCGTTTTCGGTGGAGATGTGCTCGAAAACGTATTTTGCAAAAAGTTGCAGTTTTCCACGGCGCTCGCTGTCTGCGAATAGCAGTTCCACTTTTACATCTTCAGGATTGAGGTTGCCGAGGCGAATGTCGAGGTCGATGTGAAGTTCTTCTCCGACGTAGAAGATGTTCTTCACGCGGTTTTCGCCTACCACGTTGACGCGGCTGATGCCGTCCCAGTTGGCGATGACTTTTTCTTTCCAACGCAGCAAGTTGCGAACGTTCTGCAACTCGTCGGCTGCCAATGTCGTATATCTGGCTTCCAGCTTGTGGTAGAACTTGTCGTAATAATCGTCCAACTGGCGTTTCATCGTGTAGTGCGGTGAGATTTTGGCGAAGCAGTCTTTCATCATAGCCACCCAGCCCGTCGGAATGCCATCGGTGCGGGTATAGAACGTGGGTACGATTTCCTCTTCGATGGTAGAGTAGAGGGTGGAGGCGTCGAGTTCGTCCTGCAAACGGTTGTCCATGTATGTGATTTCCTCTTTGATAGCCCAACCGGCACCGGGCACGTAGCCTTCTGCCCACCAACCGTCAAGCACGCTGAAGTTGAGGACGCCGTTCATGACGGCTTTCTCACCGGAAGTCCCGGATGCTTCGAGCGGGCGGGTCGGGGTGTTCAACCAAACGTCGCAACCGGAGACGAGTTTCTTTGCCAATATCATATCATAGTTTTCTACGAAGATGATCTTGCCGACGAATTCGGGCTTGCGGGCCAACTCTATGATACGGGTGATGAGGTCCTGGCCGGCTTTGTCGTGCGGGTGTGCCTTGCCGGCAAATACGAATTGCACGGGATGTTCTTCATCACAAAGCAGCTGTCTGAGTCTGCGCTCGTCTGTGAAAAGCAGATGGGCGCGCTTGTAAGTGGCAAAACGGCGCGCGAAGCCTATGGTGAGCACGTCGGCGCGGATGGACTTCAGAGTCTCAGCAATCAGAGCCGGCGACTCGTTACGGCGGCGCATCTGCTCATTCAACATCGGCTTGATGGCGTCGAACATTTCCTGACGCAGATCTTGCTTGAGTTGCCAAATGGTCTCATCTGCTACGGTGTATATTTTGTTCCAGATTTCAGGGTTGGAACGGTCTGTTTCAAATTCGGGCCCGAAGACTTCGTTATGCAGCTTCTGCCATTTGCGGTGCGCCCAAGTGGGGTAGTGGACACCGTTGGTGACATAGCCGATGTGTGACTCTTCGGCAAAACGGCCTTCGTAAAGGTCTGCGAACATCTCCTGGGAAACGCGGCCGTGAATGCGGCTCACACCGTTGACTTCTTGCGAGAAGTGGCAGGCTAAGATGCTCATCGAAAACTTGTCGTTTGTGTAATCGTCGCGCTTGCGTCCGAAGCCCATAAAGGATTCCCATGTGATATTGTAACGTGCCGGATAACTTGCGAAATAGGTGCGCATCAGGTCTTCGCTGAAGGCATCGTGGCCGGCAGGCACCGGAGTGTGTGTCGTGTACAATGAGGAGGCCTTGACCAATTCTGTGGCCATGGCCATGTTCACGTGCTCGTGCTGCATGATTTGGTATATGCGTTCGAGGCTCAGGAATGCGGCGTGGCCCTCGTTCAGATGGAACAATGTGGGTTTCTCGCCTAACAGTTCGAGCATGCGCATACCGCCGACGCCGAGAAGCAATTCCTGTTTGAGACGGTTCTCCTGGTCTCCGCCGTAAAGCGTGGCCGTCACTCCGCGGTCTTCGTTCCAGTTCTCGTCGAAGTCGGTGTCCATGAGATACAATGGAATGCGGCCCACGTCAACACGCCAGATACGTGCGTAGAGATTGCGGCCGGGCAGCGCCAGACTGATCTTCAGCCAATCGCCGTTTTCATCTTTCAGCGGCGTGATCGGCAGCTTGGAGAAACTTTGCGGAGGATAGAGGTTTATTTGTTCGCCACGGGCGGAAATCTGCTGGGTGAAATATCCGTAACGGTAGAGCAAACCAACGCCTAACATGTTGACATTGCAGTCGGAAGCCTCCTTGAGGTAGTCACCTGCCAGCATTCCTAAACCGCCGGAGAAAATCTTGAGCTCGTTGCTGATACCGAACTCCATGCTGAAGTATGCGATGCGCTGCTCCGGTCTGGAACACGGGGTGTCCATATAGGTGCGGAAACGGGCGTATACGTTGTCCAACGCTTTGAGGTAATCTTCGTTCTGGGCGAAGTTCTCCAACCTGTCCAAAGGCAGCACCTGCAACAGATATGCAGGATTTTCCTGACAATCGTGCCAGAGGGTAGGACCGGCGATTTCTTCGAAAAGTTCACGGGCTTCGTAGGTCCAACTCCACCACATGTTGCTGGCAATTTCTTCTAACTTCTGCAATGTTTCAGGAAGGTGAGACTTGATGGAGATGCGGTGCCATTCGGGCGTTTCGCGGTTGATGTGTTTTTCAATGCCGACCATGTTGGAGGTTTTGTTTTGATATAATTCGTAACGCGTATTGCTTTTTTCCAATGCTATTTCGTAAGCGGCTTTGTAGTTGTCAAACAGGTTGGTCCAGAGTGCTTTCTGGGCAATCTGCATGGCCATGGCGTCGATGGCGCGTTTCTCTTCAGGCGTGCAGTTGCTGTAATCGGTGATGGCCTTGGCGATGTTGTCGACGACTTCTTCGTCGTTGGTGTCCGTGCGCTCAATGACGCGGACGCTGTTTTGGTTGGTGAAGTGGTCGCGGACCCAGAGACCGAATCCGGCCAAAGACGTTGTTACTGTGGGCACACCGAATGCGATGCTCTCTAACGGCGTATAGCCCCACGGCTCGTAATAGGATGGGAACACGCTGAGATCGAATCCGATGAGCAGGTCGTAATAGCTGAGGTCGAAAATGCCGTCGTTGCCATCCAGATAAACGGGCACGTACACGATTTTAACGTTGCTGTCTGGGGCGTTGGATAGGCCGAGTTCGTTGAGGGAGCGCAGAATCGGGTCGTTGAACGGGTCATGCAGCACGTGTGTGGCGAAGTCGCCCGTGATAGGCTCTGTGCCGATGGGCTGGTTCATGCGTTGCAGCAGTTCCACGCGTTTGCCGCTGTTGCCGGCAGGCACGGTGAGGAAGGCCACAACGGTGCGATGCGGGTTAGCGTCGGAAAGCTTTTTCAAACTTCTGATGAAGACGTCAATGCCTTTGTTCTTGAATTCGAAGCGTCCGCTGTTGACCACGAGCAGAGCGTCTGCTGGGATTTCCTGCTGCATCAGGGATGAGGCCACGTGAAGCAGTGTTTGGCGTGCGGCGGCGCGTTTGGCTGTATATTGCTCGTCCTTGGGGACGAAGTCGTTTTCGAAACCGTTGATGGTGATGACATCGGCAGGCTTGCAGAAGAATGCCCGGCACTCCTCGTTGGTGATGTCGCTGACTGTCGTGTAGGCGTCTGCATGCTGTGCGGACAGGGATTCCAGCGAGAACTTAGACTGCACGCCGAAGCGCTTGGCGGTCTCCACGGGTTGGTACTGGCTGATGTTGCCGTAGAGGGGGAGTCCGTTGCCGGCGATGCATCGTCCTAATACAGTGGCATGCGTGGTGAACACAGTGGCGATCTGCGGGCAGTTGCTCTTGAGATGCAGGATGCCCGTGCCCGTCATCCATTCGTGGAAATGAGCGATGATCTTGTCCATCGAACTGCAGTAGAAGTTGTAGAAACTCTCGATGACGCGGCCGGCGGCATAGCCGAACAGGGCAGGTTCGATGTAGTCCCACTGACCGGAAATGGAATCCAACTGGAAGTTGAGCCAGAATTGCGTGAGTATTTCGTTCTTCTTTTCGAAAAACGGAGTGAAATCCACCAGAAAAACGATGGGCGAACCGCAGATGTTCCAACGTCCCACGCGGACCTTGAGGCCTTCGCACTGGGCGATTTCGCGCCAATTGCGATAAAGCTGTTGGTCTTCTATGAAATCGTCGTTGTTCTCCTTCGACAAGTCCGGACCTACACATATATAATGGTCGTTGAGTTGCTTGGCCACCGTGGCCGCTTTAGTGGATAAGACTGTATAAATACCGCCTACTTTGTTGCATATTTCCCAGGCAGTTTCGAAAATGTAATCAGCATTCATATATATATCAAAAATTAAGGGCGCAAAAATACAAAAAAGAAGGTTACTATATACTACTTGACCTGTTCCTATAAAAATATCACGGCGCAGCCGTACCTTGATCAACCCCGTAGGGGTTGAATATCTGTAAAGAAGGGCGCAATCTGTGGGTGAAGGATGGCGTTGTGCGGTAGGGGCGGCGCGGAGTGGCTTGCGCCGAAGAACAAAGCGTGCTGTCGCCGCCTTTCCGAGAAGCAAACAACTGCAAATCGGAAGCGAATAGGACCTGCGGGCTATGCTATAGAGGGCCGCGGCAGCGATTGGAGCCCATTTACTTGCGTGCGGGTGGGAGGACGGGGTGTCTGTACGGAAGCGAATCTGGGCTGATCGGAAGCAAATTTGCGCCTGACGGCGTATGGTGGGTGGGCAGCAAGTTAGGGCGTAAAGCGCGACGGCACAGCGTTGGGAAGGGCGTGGCGGTGCCGGGCCGCCCAAATCATAATAAAATCAAAAGAAATCGGGTCAACAAGTATATAGTCACCAAAAAGAATTGAGAATTTTTTTGATGAAATGATGAAATGATGAAATGATGAAACGATGAAATGATGTGGGTTTTTGATGCATTCTTTCAAAAATAGGAGTCCGCACCTGTCTGATTTATGCAGGATGAATATTAAATAAAAGTTTTTTTGTTTTGCAATATGTTGATTTTCAATATAAAGTAAAAAAACTTCGAAGGAGGTTGTGTCAAATGAAAAAAAGTGTATTTTTGCGGCCTCGAAAAAAGGCGGGGTAGCTCAGTCGGTTAGAGCGTCGGATTCATAACCCGGAGGTCACGAGTTCAATTCCCGTCCCCGCCACATTGTAGAGACGATGCACAGCATCGTCTCTTTTTGTTTTGTCCTTTACGGAAAAAAATGTATTTTTGCAAGCTTTTTTAAATTAAAGTATTTATGAAAGATTGTAAACTCATTATTTTTATAATTCTTTCTATGTTGTTGACATTTAGCAACGTAGATGCACAAGTGACGTACAATGGAACGCCTCCGACGTTTATGACGTTTAATGCACCTTACGTCAAATGCAAATATGGCTCCCAGTGGTGCTCCTGCAATACGGATAATTCTATGTGGACTTGCTCTGGCAACAATCCTTCTAATTGGACGGCCTCAACCTATAGCGGAACAGGCAACAATGCCACAAACGGTATCCTCGCAGCCTCTGCCCAGAACTGGAGCCATCGCTTCATCACTTCCCATACGGATACGGATCCCTGTATGTGCTATCAAACCGGCAATAATACTTACGTACAGTCTAAAACATTGCCGGAAGGTGGCTGGGACCTCGAACCGAGCACTACTTACGACCCTATCGATACGGTTATCCAATTGGGCGGCCCTGTCGAACAGGGAAAGAAGAGCCAGTCTATCGAATATTGGTTCCGCCCGGATACCAATGAGTCTGTCTTGCTGGTGATGTTGGCATTTGCTACCGAAGCCTCCAACCACCCGACTTATCAGAATGCCAAGTTCTATGTCGAAGTGATGGACTCCGCATACAATCTCCTTGATTTGGGATATTATCCTGATTTGAACGGTGTGCCGCAAGATCACAACCCGTTCTACTGGCCTTATGCCCGATTCCTCTATGTCCCAATTGTGGAGACTAATTCCACTTGCCATCTGCCGTATTGTTTCGCCACGCCTGTGGGATATGACTATTACGGCACGAACGATGAGAACAAGGCCTTTGAGGTTTCCGAATGCCCGTATGCGCAGTTCAGCAGCGCCGTGCCTGTGTCTCACTCCGGTTGCAACAGCCAGTGGCTCCGCTACACCCAGATCGCCTTTGATCTCAGCAAGGCCGCCCGCCAGCACAAAACCGTCATCTTCCGTGTGAAAGCCCACTCCTGCGTGATGAACTATCACTGGGCTTACGGCTATTTCGCAGCCAAGATGATCCGCGGCTATATCGATGTCAACGCCTGTGGCGATAATGAAGTATGGCTCTCTGTGCCCAACGGCTTCAGCGAGAACTCGTATGTCTGGTATGCAGGCGCCGACTCCGCTTCCGCCGTCCATACGGAAATCTACGACGGGCATCACAACATTTTCCTGAATTACGGTGATGGCGCCACCATACAGCCCTATTACCGCTGTGAGGTTAAAACCCAGGGCGGCGTGCCTATCGTTTATGAATGCCACGTGAACAAGTATCACGATTTACACAGCTGCTTTACGTGTGACCAGATCACGGCGGATCCGAGTACTCACAATTACACGGTCAAATTCAACGACTGCAGCATTTACAACGAATATACCTACAATCCGGCAACTTCTTCGTTCGAGCTCCAGAACCCTCCGTTGCAACATATTGAGTGGGATTTCGGCGACAACACCCCGATACAGTCGGCCATCGGCCCGGTGCACACGTATGATACCCTGGGCGTCTATCGTGCAGTGATGTTCGCTTACGATAATTCCGGCAGATGCGTGGACTCCACCGTGCAGTACGTCAATGTGACCAGCGAACCGCATGTCGGCGTGGAAGAACATACGGACTTGTCGGAAATCCTTGTGTACCCGAATCCGACATCTGATGAGGTTTTTGTGGATGCTCAGACCAACCGCATTTTGACAATGACGCTGTTTGACGTCTATGGCCGCGTGATGCTTTCTAAGAAAGTTGACGACTTCAAGACATCTGTCTCATTGAACAATCTTCCTGCAGGAAATTATATATTGAAAATTAACACTGATAATGGCGAAATCACTAAAAAGATAGTTAGAAATTAATTCATCTCATACTGCAACAAAAACTCATTTATATCGTTTACCATTTGTTTTTTTGAAAAATATTTGAATATGAACATAAAGCATTTCTCATTTAAAAGTTTGTTGATCCTTTTTCTCGGATTGATGGGAACCACGGCGATCTATGCGCAATCAGGAGTACACAACGGTTCTCCGAACACGTTTATGTTGTTACATAACATGCCGAACTGGGTTCAGGCTTATTATACCACTTCTTCAGGTACGACAGAGGCAAACAACGCAGGTGTGCAGGGCCTTACTACCACCACTGACGGTTCGGGCAATCACAGCCATGCGTATGTGGTCAGACCGGCTTCTGGCAATAGTGGAGAAGACTGCTCTGCCTGCTATGAACAAGTCCCTGGTTCGGGAAATTACAACAGACACCTTCCGACACTGGCTTCCGCTTGGGACGGTTCTGGCGGCTATGTTGACACGGTCATCCAAATCGGAGACAGATTTACCTCTTCTGGTCAGTTCGGTAATAAGTGCCAGAAACTCGTTTACCAATTCAAACCGGATTCCATACACCCTGTGCTCTTAGTAGCCTATACCACGGTCCTTCAAAATGTGGTGAATTCCTCACACAATTTTGCTTCTAACCCTAAGGTGGAAATCACGGTGACGGATGCCAGCGGCAATCTTTTAAATTTGGGTTATTATCCGAATGACTATTATACGAATTACAATTTCAATACTTCTACGAATACTTTTACCGCCAATGTGAATGGTAACTTCGGCCCTCACGGGAAATGGGATGTCAACTATAATGACAACCCGAATTACCAACCTAATACCGCCTGGCCATATTCCAAATATGTCTTCGCTGCACCAGGCTCTGGCGGCTCCGGCTATACTACGATGACCCCCTCATTTGTGGATCCTGACTTCGCTCCAATGAAATGCCCGAATGCCCAACTTACCTCCAGTTGCTGTAATACGGGCTATGAGGTCGTCGCTTATCCTTATACGATTGTGGCTTTCGACTTGTCTAACTATGTCGGCCAAACCGTTAAGTTCCAAATCCACAAGCACGGATGTACACCTTCTGCCCACTGGGCCGAAATGTATTTCACGGCTAAGATGGTTGGGGGCAAGATCAAAGGTGATGTATGTAATACCGATGATATCTTTTTCGAAGTTCCTTGGGGATTCAAAACGTATGAGTGGTTCTGCGGCATTGACGAAAACTCCGGCCGTGTGCCTATCGACAACTCCGGTATGCGTACGCTGACGCTGAACAGAAGTACTGACCAGATCTGGCCGTATTATTGCTGTATCATGCAGTCTTGGACGGGTGTGCCTTTCGTGTACAAAGCATATTTGAAAATCTATGACCTTCATCCTGCTATGGGTTGGAGTCAATATGCTGGAGATTGTGCGTACAACATCCATTTCTGCGACAGCAGCTTGGTCAGCCAGTTGACTCCTGAAGTTACCTCTGCGGGTCCTACTGGACAATATGATAGAGAATATATGGATACCTGGCAACGTACGTGGCTCTATAAAGATGAAAATGGTGTGACTCATTTGTTGGATGGCGGACATGCGAACGACAGAGAGTTCAATGTGACGTTCAACAATGTTGACGGCAATACTGTTATGCCAGTCGGTCTGGCCATTACGGATAACAATAACACTTGTTTCGATACTTTGTGGATGGATATCACTTTTGATTCTACATACGTGACGGCTCCAACTTCCGAAGATACGATTATTACGTGCGAGGAAACTGTAGTTTACGATGCTGCCACATTCGGAGATTTGTACACTTGGAACTCTCCCGGCCGTCGTCCTGTCGTTTACCCGGGCGCTGCTTGGAACGGCTGCGATAGCACGGTCTATGTCTATTATGAAATCCAAAAGCCGAGAATCAATGAGGTCCTTTCCTCTGACGATTACTGCGATGCTTTCCATACGACATTGTCGGTTGACGCCACGGTTGACGTGATGGCATATCGCTGGAGCTATAAATACAATTCCGATACCACTTTCGAAGAAGGTGTGAATCCTAACGCTGCGACGATTACGATTACACGCCCTGGTACATATAGTGTTACCATCACTGATGAAAGCGGCTGTGTGGCCAGCGATGAAATCACCATTGACGCCTGCAAACCGTTCATCAACCTTCCGAACGCTATCACTCCGTCCAACTATGACGGCTTGAACGATTGTGTGGAGGTCATCCAACGCGGTTTGCTTGAATCCTTGGAATTTATGATTTACGACCGCTATGGCGAATTGGTGTACTACACGCAGGACAAGAATTTCTGCTGGGACGGCAGAGTGAATGGTGAGTTGCGTACCAATGTGACTTACAACTGGGTGCTGAAAACTACGGATTATAACGGTACTTATACCATGTACAAAGGATCCATTCTGGTATTGTAAAGAATTATGAAGAAAAACATTCTGGCAGTTTGTATGCTGCTGACTATTTGCGGCCTTGGCTTGTCAGGCTGCCATTCCAAAGATAAAAAATCAAACGAAGATACAAAGCCGACGGTGACGCCGCCGGCTTTTAACATGGATTCCGCATTTGCATTTGTGAAAGCGCAGACGGACTTCGGTCCGCGCACGTTGGGAAGCAAGGCCCATGACGATTGCCGCGACTACCTGGTGAGAAAGCTCGGCGAGTTCTGCGACACCGCCTTTGTCCAGAATTTCACGGCAAAGACGTATGATGGCAAAAGCTGGCCCGCTTGCAATATCATTGGCTCCTATGCTCCGGAAAAGGCAGAGCGCATTGTGCTCTCCTCACATTGGGATGCGCGCCCGTTCGCTGACCATGACCCCAATCCGGCTAACCGCGACAAGGCCATTGATGGTGCCAACGACGGCGCTTCCGGCGTGGGCGTCTTGCTCGAAGTCGCCCGACAACTTCGCGAAATGAACCCTGACATCGGCGTTGACATCGTCCTGTTTGACGCCGAAGACTACGGCCCCAAGGAGGGCGACGACGCGCCCACCGGCGAATGGTGGGGCCTCGGTGCCCAATATTGGGCGCAGAATCTGCACCAGCCAGGGTACAATGCCCGCTTCGGCATCCTGCTCGACATGGTCGGCTCGGCCAACCCCTGTTTCATGCAGGAAAGCTTCTCCGTGCGTGATGCCCAACCCATCGTCGCCAAAGTCTGGAGCACCGCTTATGACCTCGGCTATGGCAATGTCTTCCTCAACTCCCCAGGCGGCATCATCACTGACGATCACTACTACGTGAACAAATTCTCCAACATTCCGATGATCGACATCATTCACTATGACGCCACCTCAGGTACGGGCTTCGACCCCGTTTGGCATACTATGAACGACAATATCCAGCATATCGACAAGAATACGCTCGGCATGGTGGGCACTACTATTTTACAAGTGATCAAAAACGAACAATAATGCAAGTTAAAATCTTCAAGTTTGGCGGTGCCTCCGTGAAGGACGCTCCTGCCATTGAAAATCTCCATAACATTTTACGTCTCTTTCCCGAAGACAACCTCGTGGTGGTGATTTCCGCTATGGGCAAAACCACGAACTTCTTGGAAAAGGTCCTGGATGCATATTATCACAATCCTGCACAGGTCCCCACGTTGGTTGACCAACTGCAGCAACAACATGAGCAGGTCGCCATACAGTTGGTGCCTGACCCGGGCTGCATTTTGGACAAACTCCGCACGCTTTTCCAGCAACTGCGCACCCGCCTCTCGATGGCTCCGTCCAGCAGCTACGACTTTGACTATGACCAAATCGTCAGTTACGGGGAACTGCTTTCAACGACGTTGATATCCGGTTATCTGAACCTGGCGGGCATCCCGAACACCTGGCTCGATGCGCGTCGCCTCGTCCGAACCGATTCCGTCTTCAGAGAGGGTCATGTGGATTGGGAGATTTCTGCCATCCAAATTCGTGAGGCTGTCGCCAATAGCTTCCAACAGGGTAGGGTGGTGCTCACTCAAGGATTTATCGGCGGCACGGCTGAAAATCTGACGACAACGCTGGGACGCGAGGGCTCCGACTACTCCGCAGCCATCATGGCCTACGCCTTAGACGCAGAAAGCGTTACCATCTGGAAAGATGTGCCCGGCTTGCTCAATGCCGATCCCAAGCGCTTCCCCGATGCTGTAAAACTTGACAAAATCCCATACGAAGAGGCTGTGGAACTCTCCTATTACGGCGCTTCCATTATCCATCCCAAGACGCTGAAACCGCTTCAGAACAAGCAGATCCCGCTTTACGTGAAATCCTTCTTCCAGCCCGAAGCCGAAGGCAGCGTGATATCCGCTTGCGACATGGATGCCGATATCCCTTCCTACATCGTGAAGGACAATCAAATCCTGATTTCCATTTTCCCCCGTGATTTCTCATTTATCGCAGTCGACAACCTGTCGGAAATTTTCGAGGTGCTCTCGAAATATCGTATCAAAATCAATATGATGCAGAATTCAGCACTGAGCTTCTCGGTTTGTACCGATATGGATAAGGAACGTGTGCCCAAGTGCATTGAGGCATTACAGGGCAAATACAAGGTGAAGTACAACGAAAATGTTCAGTTGATTACTATCCGCCATTATACGGAGGCTTCTATTGACAAAGTGCTTCAAAACCGCGAAATGATTTTGAGACAGACCAGCCGCGCGACGATTCAGTTTGCGGTAAAATAATGAATATTAGTATTTTCCATATATTTTGAGGCGGCACCCACAGGTGACGCCTCTTTTTATATTATACAATAATATTATTATTTGAAAATTGTTTGCTTGAGACCTTGTCCCTTACTACTTTTTTATTAAATTTGCGGCCCATTAAAAAACAATGAACCGTGCATATTTACAAAGCTGACTTACATAACCATACGTTGTTTTCTCCTTGTGGTGACTTGGAGATGACACCAGATAATATCATAGCGCTGGCTTTGGAAAAAGGTATAGATGTGATTGCAATTACCGATCACAACTCCACTCGTCACTGCCGCCTGGCAGAGCACTATTCGCACAATCGCGACATCTTCGTGCTGTGCGGTGCGGAGATTACAACCAAGGAAGAAGCCCACTGCTTGGCTTACATGCCTGACCATGAAGCTTTGGACAAACTGCAGGCCTATCTTGACGAACATCTTCCCGATATCCCAAACAATCCTGATATCTTCGGCGACCAGGTGCAGATTGACGAGGACTTCAACATTATCTACGAAGAACCTAAGCTGCTGACTTCCGCTATCGACCAGACAGTCAACCAAATTGCGGATTTCGTGCACTCCATCGGAGGATTGTTTGTCCCTGCTCATATTGATAAAACAACGACCAGCTTGATCAGCCAATTGGGCTTCATACCCTTCGACTTGGAATACGATGCCGTTGAAATTTCCAAACACGGGAATAAAGAAGAAATTTTGAAAACACATAAATATCTTAAGAACAAGATGTTCACCAGAAGCTCGGATGCCCATCTGCCGGATGTGGTTGGAACGGCCCCCTGCTACTTCGAGATGGAAACTCGTAGCTTTGAGGAAATCAAAATGGCTCTGCATGGGGAAAACGGAAGACGCGTGCTACTGGAGATGGAGAGATGAAACGATGGAGGGATGAAACGATAGAGACGTGCCAAAGCCACCGTAAAATTATGCTTCGGCGGCACGAATCGGCAACGGCACGTCTTGGTTGATGAAGGGATGGGTTTTTATGATAAATATCGCATTAACAAATTAACACATTAAATACAATGACTGTAAAAGAACTAATCGAGAAAATGAACCTCACGGTTTTCTGTGGTGAGGACAAACTGGATACTGAAATCAAAGGCGGCTATGTTTCCGACTTGCTGAGTGATGTGATGGGCTTTGCCCAGGAGGGGAACGTCTGGGTTACCTTGCAGACCCACAAGAACGTCATTGCCATTGCTTCTCTGAAGGAACTGGCCTGCGTTGTGCTTGTCAAAGGCAGCCAACCCGACGAAGATATGCTGGAACAAGCCAAAGAAGAGGATATCCCCGTATTGGGAACCACTGAGCAGACTTTCGAAACCGCCGGCAAAATCTACGAACTTTTGAATGCCTAAGCCATGAAGGATTTGTCAATGCACATCATGGACATCCTGCAAAACTCCACACGCGCTAAAGCCACGGAGATTACTCTGGAGGTCTTGTTGGACAGTGCCAAAGATACATTAACCCTTATTTTTAAGGATAACGGCTGCGGTATGGATGCCGAAACTGTACAGAAGGTCATCAACCCGTTCTTCACGACGCGGACTACCCGCAAGGTGGGTTTGGGACTTCCTTTGTTGAAGCAGAACACGGAGCAGACGGGCGGTTCTATGAACATCGAGTCTGCGGTGGGCGTCGGCACTACGGTGACGGCGGTGTTCGGATTGACGCACTTGGACACCCCGCCGATGGGTGACCTCGCCGGCACTATGGTCCTTACTATCTCGGCCAACCCCGATATCCGCTTCTTCTTCCATTATAAAAGAGATGAAGAGGTCGATTATCTGCTCGATACGGATGAGGTGTATGAGATTTTGGACGGTATGTCTATCAATGATCCTGATGTCATTGAATCTCTGAAAGAGATGATTGTCGAAAATATCAAATAAATAAGGGAAAAAGTGTATTTTTGCCAACTTTTTTCAAAACCAATACCTTTTACTAGAAATGTTAGTTATTAATACTGTTAATGAATTAGTTAAGACGGCGGCTGCGTTGCGCGGCGAAGGCAAAACCATCGGTTTGGTGCCTACTATGGGCGCCCTTCATGAAGGCCATCTTTCCCTGATTCGCAGAGCCAGAGAGGAAAACGATGTCGTTTTCGTGTCCATTTTCGTGAACCCCGTTCAATTCAACAACCCGGATGACCTGCGCAAATATCCCCGCACTTTGGATAGCGATGTGCAGTTGATTGGTGATTTGGCAGACTATGTTTTCGCCCCTTCCGTAGAGGAAGTCTTCCCGACGCCTCCGACAGAGGAATATCACTACGGTCCGGTTGAAGAGGTGATGGAAGGAGCTGCCCGCCCCGGCCATTTCAATGGCGTGGGTGTCATCGTTGGACGCCTGCTCAAGTGGACAAATCCTCATAAGGCCTATTTCGGTGAAAAGGACTATCAGCAGATTGCTGTCATCCGCCAGCTGGTACGCATTTGCGACATCCAGTCGGAAATCGTTCCGTGCCCCATCGTGCGCGAACCTAACGGCTTGGCTATGAGCTCCCGCAATCGCCTCCTCACTCCTGAGCAGTTCGAACTCGCTGCCAATATCCACAGAATCCTCGAAGCCTCCAAACAACAGCCCGATGTGCCTCAAATCAAGGCTTTCGTTGAATCTGAAATCGGAAAAATCGACGCTTTCAAACTCGACTACTTCGAAATCGCAGATGACCTGACCCTGCAAACTGTTAATTCCTTGGCTGACGCCCAAGGCGTTATGGGCTTCATCACCGTCTATGTCGGCGAAGTCAGATTGATTGACAACATTAGATATAAATAAATTGAGAATTTAGCATTGAGAGATGGGTACTTCCTCGTCTTTCAAAATTATTGGATATGACAATAGAACTCTTAAAATCTAAAATACACAAAGTTACTGTTACCGAAGCTAACCTGAACTACGTGGGCAGCATCACTATTGACGAAACCCTCATGGAGGCTGCGAACATGATTGAAAACGAGAAGGTGCAGGTCCTGAATGTGAACAACGGCGAACGTCTGGAAACGTATGTCATCAAAGGCGCTAAGGATTCCGGCGTTATCTGCCTCAACGGCCCTGCCGCGCGCAAAGCCTGCGTCGGCGACGTCCTCGTCATCATCTCCTATTGCTCTATGGATTTCGAAGATGCCAAACACTTCAAACCCTGGATTATCTTCCCTGACAAAAACAACAAAATCTAAACTTGCTCGGCTCGCAAACCCTAATCTATGTAGGTCTGACAATGTGCCAGCCAATCCATTAACCACAAACCTTAAAAGACATGTACAAACTTATTCTCATACGACACGGACAAAGCGAATGGAATCTTTCGAACCAGTTTACCGGTTGGACGGATGTGGACCTCACACCACAAGGCGTTGAAGAGGCAAAACAGGCCGGTCGTATTTTGAAAGAATCCGGATTGGATATCCGATATACTTACACTTCTTTCCTGAAGCGTGCCATCAAGACGCTGAACTATGTTTTGGAAGAGATGGACAGATTATGGCTGCCCGTTGAGAAGACTTGGCGTTTGAACGAAAAACATTACGGCATGCTGCAAGGCCAGAACAAGGCCCAGGCTGTTCAGGACTATGGTGAGGAAAACGTCACGCTGTGGCGCCGCAGCTATGATGTCGCCCCAGCCCCCATCCCTGATGACGACCCCAGACACCCGAAGTACGACATTCGCTACCAAGGTATTAAGTATAAGGCTGCCCGCCCAGGCACCGAATCCTTGGCTGACGCTACCCGCCGCATTATCCCGCTCTGGAACGTCAGCATCGTCGAAAGCCTCAGACAATACAAGGAAGTACTTGTCGTGGCCCACGGCAACAGTATCCGCGGTATCATCAAGTTTATGAAGAATATGTCCAATGAGGAAATCGTGAAACTGAATATCCCCACGGGCGTTCCGTATCTCATGGAACTCGATGATGAAATGCAGGTCATCAGCGACCGCTATATCGGACTCTCCGAGGAAGAACTCAAGGCAAAGCAGGAGAGCGTTGCCAATCAGACGAAAATGTTAGCCCACTAATGAAAGTCGGCATTTGTTTCGGCGGTTATTGCCCCATGCACCAAGGCCATCTTGATGCTGTTATGCGGGCCAAAAAGGAGAATGACTGCTGCTATGTCGTGGTGTGTGGTTACAATGACGAACCCCGTGCCCGACAAATAAATCTGCCCTTGAAAACACGCTTCACCTTGGTGAAGAAACTCTTTCATGATGACGAACAAGTCCGCGTCCTGCTCGTAAACGACTCAGAATTGGGAATTGATGAGAGCATGTCTTCCAATAATTGGTCGGTTTGGACCAGCCAGATCGCCCGACTTATGGAACAGGATGTAAAGCAACGTGGGGAGGAATCTTATTTCTTTCAAGATTCCACCCATTATTTTTGGTACGTGGGCGAACAAAAGTACCAAGACGATTTACAGGCATTGCAGAAATCGTCACTCCTTCAAAATCATCCTAAAATTACACATCCTCAAACATCAAGCATTGTATTGATGGATAAGGTTGTCAAGATTTCCGCTGAGGAGATTCGTGAAAATCCCGCCCTTCATTGGAACAAGATAGCCTGGACTTTCCGCCCCAGCCTCAGCACCAATATCCTCATCACTGGTACTGCCAGTGAGGGGAAGTCCACGTTGACACGCGATATCGCCACCTATTTCAGCCTTCCTTACGTCGAGGAGTTCGCCCGTACTTATATGATTCAAAACGATAAGGCGGATGCGGAATTGATGGTGTCCGACTTCCGGGAGTTTCTTATTGAACAACGCCGCGACCTGCTTCAGAAAATAAATAGTCGCGCCAATAACGGTGTCGTGGTAAGTGATACCGATAATGTCGTTACTTTGATGTACGCCAAATCGTATGCCGATGATGCGAACATCAATATGACGCTCGACGATTACGAATCTCTGCGTTCTCTGGCTCATGATTTGAAAAACGAAATCGTTTGGAACAAGATTTTCCTCCTGCCTCCCAAAAACGATTATGTGGATGACGGGTGCCGCTATATGAACCAGGCGTCTATGGACGAACGGAACAAGAACTTCAACATCCTAATCGAACTTTTGGATGAGTTCGGATGGCGTGATAGGGTAGAGGTGCTCAACGGCGGATATTGGGAGAATTTTGTCCGCGTTAAGACCTACATCGAGGAACTGTATGGCAGCAAGGCTCAATAGGCTTGGCGCCGTTTTCTTTCCTTTATATTGATTTTCGAAAGCTAAATAATAATCTATGAAATCCTTTTTGAAATTAGAACTCTCCGAATGGTTGTTCCTGTTGTTTGGCATAGTGCTGCAGATTGTAGTATATGCAATTGCCGGAGGCGGCTGGCTCTCATTTGTCAGCGGCTTGTTTGGAATATGTTCGGTAGTGCTCTGCAGCCAGCGTAAGATGTCCTCGTTCTTTTTCGGCTTCGTACAGGTCATCACATACACCATTTTGGTGATGCAGCAGAAACTGTATGCCGAAGCCCTGGTTAATGTGTTCTATTTCGTCACGATGATTATTGGGCTGATAAGCTGGCTGTCGAATTATAACTCCGAAGAGTCGGAAGTGGAGGCCCGTGCTTTGTCGGCCAAAGGCTGGATAATATCTGCAATGGCTTTTGTATTGTGTACTATAGGCTCTTACTTCATCTTAAGGGCAACGAACGACACCCAGCCATTTATGGATGCTGTGTCTGCCATTCCGGCCTTCATTGCGCAAATCCTGATGATTACCCGTTATAGGGAACAATGGGCGTATTGGCTGGTCGTCAATATTACCACGCTCATAGTCTGGATAAATGTAAAAGACTGGTGCATGATAGCCCTTTACGTCTTTTGGATCATCAACTGCTTTTACGGCTACGTCAAGTGGTCGAAATAGGCTGTCTGAAGTTATTTCTTTTTTATCGATTCTTCTTCTGAGAAAAAGTAGGTGCCGAAGAACTCCTTCACCACGGTGCGGATGAGGGTGTATGCCGGCACTGCGAATATCATGGCGAAGACGCCGCCCACGTAGCCTGCCATCAAAATGACGATGAAGATTTCCAACGGGTGTGTCTGTGTGCGTTTCCCGTAAATGGTGGGCTGCAGAATGAAGTCGTCAATCATCTTGGTGGTAACGAAGATGATGATGACTTTGAGCAGGGTGTTCAGCAGAATGGCACTGCCAGGATCGGTAGGAATTAACGAGGTCAAAGAGATAACCACGCCCAAAGCGCAGGCAAGAATGGGGCCCACGAACGGGATGATGTTCAAAGCTCCGCCAACAACACCGATCAATAGCGCATTCGGCACTCTGAATATAAGACAGAGGATGAATTCTATCATACCGACGAAGAGCATATCCATAAATACACCGATGAAATAGGAAGAGAGTTGCTTGCCCGTCGCATCCAGGATGTTGGAGAAATTCTCTCTGTATTTTGTGGGAATCCATTCTTTCAGCATCTTGAAGAATATGCCGTGGTCTTTAAGCGTGAAGAAGGTCATAAACAACACGGAGAACAGGCCGATAAAGAAGGCTTTGGCTGCGCTGAAGGTGTCGCTGACGATATTGGACATGTCGATCTTCATGAACGCTTTTTGGATTTCGTTGGAGACTAGGGTCGAGAAATGCTCGCCGCTATTGAGAAATCCGAATTTCTGAAGGGTGGGGTCCAGCTTGTCCAGCCAGTTGGAGAACTCTTCGTTGAGTGCGGTTGGATCAATGGACATGATGGATGTCACTTCTCGGATAATAACAGGTATGAGGAAGTAGAATATCAGAAATAAGGCGATGACGATAACTACCAGGGTTATGGCAGCAGCTAAGGAGACAGGGAATTGTTTGCCTTTGATTTTGATTCTGGACAGAAGGCGCATGAGTGGTTTCCCCAAGAAGGAGAGTGCCAATGCAATGAGCATATACACGAGAATGTCCCAGAAGAACCATCCTAAAAAAACGATGACGGCAAGGATTGCGAGGATAGCGAGGATGCTTTTAGAATTGTTTTTCATGTTTCTTTTGCTTCTTGTCTTTTTTAGGTGATTTATTTTTTCTACGAATGGAGTTGAAATCCTGCTTGTAGGCGAGTGCGACGCCTGCGGTGTAGTTCAGCTGGTCGTTGTGTAGGACGTAGTTCTCATCGCGTTCGCCGATGTAGGTGTAGGCTTTCAGTTTCCAAGTGCCCTCTTTGTTGATGTTGTATTCCACGGTGAAGTCCCCGTACATGTTGTTGATGCCCTGGCTGTTTTGGTCGTCATAGTAGCCGATGCTGGTTTCCACGGTTACGCGGTCTTTCAGCGTGGCACTGCCTGTGACGCCGTATTCGGCGGATGTGGTTTCCGTAGCTTGGTTGTAGGTGATTCCGAAAGAGCCGTTTCTGGAGGCTAACAGATTTCCGAGCATGTTGTTGACGATGTTTCGGAACATGTTGATACCGGATGCGCCGAGTCCGCCGCCGGTCCTATCGGATGAGAACATCGTGGCCGGCATGAAGTTGTTGGTGACCATGAAGTAGGCGAACTGCTTGGTGAGGTTCTCCGTGTTGGTCGTGTCAATGGCGGTGTAGAAGAGGTTGTTGACTTCCTCGCTGCTGTTGGGGAGCTCGAAGCTGAAGGTCGGCTCAATGCGCTGCATCAGCGGCCCGTTGAGGTGCAGATAGGCGTTCACATTGACGCCGTTGCCCACATTCTCCTGCGGGATGATTTCTGCCAAGGAGGCTTTGGATGTCTTGTAGGCACTGACGTTCACCGTCATGTTCTCCAGTGGGCCGTCGAAGAAAATGCTGCCTCCGGGAACCAACGTGAATCGCGAGTTTACCACGTTGAAAAGGGAGATTTTGAAATCTCCGGAGTGAATGCCGAGATTACCATATAAGTTCAGGTCGTCGTTGTCATTGTAGGTGAGCTGGAACTTGCCGTCAGCACGTGCGTTCATCGTGCCTCCGATGGACTCTAAATAGAGCACGACGTCAGCATCATTGGTGACATTGAACGTGAAGTCGAAATCAAGTTTTGTGCGGTCCTCAGGGGTGATGATGGGCTCGGTCGGCACGCTTGCGGCTGTCTCCTTGGGCTTGAAGTGGATGACGTTGGACTGTGATGTGGAGTTCGCCGAGGTAACCTGCAGCACGATGCGCGAGCCTGTGAGCGTCTTCAAGTTCGGGCCACGGAAGAAAATGCCTTTGTCGTCACCGCGTATGGATACGTCACCGGATACGAAACCGTCGCCGTAAAACACAGAGGTCTGGTCCTTCGGTGTGTTCAACGCCATAATGCGGTCCGTGGTGATGTTCAAGTCTATGTTCATATCTTTGAAGAACTTGTGCTTGATGCTGCCGTCCATGAAGGCTACGTTGCCCTCTTTGTCGGTGATGCGCATTTTGTCGAAGAAGATGCCCTCGCGGTTGAAACGGATATCCTGTTCTTTGACATTGTAAATGGTGCCGAGCGGGGCGATGCCCATATTGATGTCCACAGCTCGTACCGTGCCGTCAAAGTAACTGGCTTCCGGATTGACGTATATCGAAAGGTTCCCGGATGCTGTTCCGGAAAAATGGTCGCTGAATCCGGAAAAGAAGGTTGACAGGAAACCGGCATTCAACGTGTCAAATGACGTGCGAATGACCAAGTCTTTTTTCTCGGTGATGTAGCGGCCGCTCAGCTTTGCAATAATGTCTTCCGGACTTTGAATGTCTTGGAAATCGAATTCCGCCAACTTGCTTTGGGCGCTGGCCAGGTGCCCTTTGTAGATGCCTCCGGTGAAACCGACGTTGCCGATGGTGTCCAAGGCTGCCAAAGCTAAAATGTCTCCAACGGGCTCGTCGTTGAATGCGAAGTTGTCAATCAAAGCCTTACCGAATATGACAGGCTTGCTCTTTGGGCAGATAATGGAGACGTCTGCGGAAATGTCACCGGCAATTTTCATGTCGTCAAAGACGGAGTTGAGAATGCCCATGCCGATTCGATCTACAAAAATGGAAAGTCTTTCGTTGGAATTCTTGGCGAATTTTCCATTTGCGGTAAGTTGGCTCTGGTCGTGGAAAAACTTGAGGTTGTCAACAGCGATGGTCCCGTTTTGAATGTGGATGGCGTTGTCGTTGTTGAACTGCCAGTCCATGTCGTTTAAAAACAAAGAGGAGTTGACTAAATTGATGATGAGGTCGTTGGGATTGGACACGTCTGCAATACCAGCCAACTGTGACCGGCTGTCGGAAGTGTTGAAGTTGTCTTTCCAGTTGACTTTATAAGAAATGGTGTCGTCGTGAGCTTGCGCATCCATGTCAATATCTTTGAATGCCAAGGTGTTTTTGCCCAACACAGCTACGGTGGAATCCGCATTGATGGCCAACTTGATGTGCTCGGAGCCAGAGGTGCTGCCGTCAACCACTAAGTCGTAGATGAACATCTTGTTGCGAATGCCGAAGAAGGGGATCTCCGCATCCAGCTTGTCCATGGCGTGGTCATCGGAAATGGCCAGATCGACGTTGCAGTTTGGGGCAATGAACACGTTAGGCATGAGCAGCCTGGTGATGTTGTAAGTCCGGTAAGTCGTTAGGTGCGCCTTGAGAAATCCGTCTTTGTTGTCAGCCAAAGCGTTCAACGTGTGCTTTGGGGCGTCGTGCACGAGGGTGGGGAAGTAGATGTGCGCGAAGGCTTGCAACGTGTTCTTAACTTCTGTGATCGGGTAGCTGGTCTCAACTGTGGCGTTGGCAATACCCGATGATAAAATGAACTTGTGGTCATTGCCGCTATTGATAGCCGTGATTCTCAAACGGTCATTGGAAAGGCTGTCGTCGTTGCTGCGGATGACAATGTTGTCACAACCGGCATAGCCGTTGAGGTTCTCCAAATTGTTACCTCTCATGGCAATCATGAAGTTGTCGAAACTGAAACTGAGGTTCGGGTTCTGCTTGACAGCATAGAGCAGCTTGTCAAAGCCCTTGGCAGTCGCAGAATCTACATTGTGCATCTTCTTGGCGACATTGCTGGCGTTGAAATGGTCTAAGGAGATGTTGCCCTGAATGGCTGGCAACTTGTCCGTGAGGTCCACTTGCGCCAAGATGTCGCAGTCAACGTTGGGGTCATGACTGACAATAGTCCCGTTGTATAGACGGTCTTTGTATTCGCCGTTGATAGAGGTGTTTCGCAGACGATAGCCATAAAGGTCTATGTACTGGATGTCTCCGTCCAAATGAGCCTCCAAGGTCTGGAAATTCTCCGCGTCCAAGGTGGAAGAAGCCATATCCCCGTCAAACGAGACGAACACGTCTGAGGAGTTGAGTATCTTACTTTTGCCCGTGAGTTTCGCCAAGTTGAGGTTCGGCGAAGCGACGGAACCTTCCAGGTGCATTCTGCCGTCATTGTCAACGACAGTGCCCAAATTGGCGAACAGCGTGCCCAACCCGGAAACGGCATCCACGGAGGCGTCAAATTCCGATAGCGTGCCTGCAAATGAGCATTTCAAGGAGGTGTTGCCGAATTTGGCGACGGTCTTGTTGATGGGTATGGTCTTGCCCTTCGGCAATGTGAAATTGGCTAATTCAGGGACGTTGACGTTCGAGGAGTCGAGCTCTAAGGTGATGTCTGCATGCTTGAAGTCCGTGACGTTCTTCAATGCTAAATCACCGTGCAGCTGGTTGCCCATGCCCCAGCGGGCCAGGAAGTTGATGAGCTTGAAATTGCTGACAGCACCGTAAAATCGGTCTGCCGTGATGGAGAAGGTTTCGTCCATGCCCTTGAGCGCGGGCGCGAATCCTGCCACATCTTTCATACACAATGTGGTCGGTCGGATAGTGGACGATATGCGTACGGAATCGACAAATTCCCCGAGTTGCTGCCACTCGTCATACTTGAATTTCAAGTCCATATCCAAGTCGCTGTTCGGAGTGACGAAGTGCATCTTGTCCATCACCAACGCCGTGTCGCAGATGGAGAAGTTAGCCTGGCCATCTGTTAAGGAGAACCCGCCGTATTGATTGAATGCCAGATGGTTGAAATTCATGCCGATGTTGACAATCTGCTTGGCTTGGATGATGAATTTGTCAGCGTCAAGGTTGATATCTTTCAACTCCAAATAGCCGTAGTCGATGTCGGGATTGTTCTTGGTGTCAAAGACGACGCGTTTTTCATCATTGATGAGCACGAACCTGGAATTGGTGAGTTTGAGGTTCTTGGCGGTAAGCTGTAGAGTGCCTTTTTCTTTTTTCTCTTTTTTGATTTTCTGGGCCCAGAGTGAAATGTTGACGGACTCTTCGCCCTTGTATTTGCGAAGGACGACATCTGCGCTGTCGACGTCCAGCGTGCCGAACTTCAGCTTCAGCGGCTTGACGGTGAAACTGAGCAGGCGGCCTTTTATGGTGCCGGCCGTGATCATGGGTTTGTTATGGTTGTCGCAGAGCTTGAAGTCGTGCGCCACCAATTTCAAGGTCGGCGTGATGTGGACGTCTTTGATGGAAATTTCGGAACCCCATTTCTCACTGATGCTGGACGTTAGCTTGTTTACGGCAAAGGTCTGGATGGAGGGGACGAACAACAAGCCCACCAGGATAAGGTCCAGTGCGATGAACCCTATCAGAATCCAGAGGAAGACTTTCCCGATTTTTTTCATACTTTTGCCGCTCAAAATTTTGAGGTTATGTCCGTTTATATTCTTGGTATCGAATCCTCCTGCGACGACACGTCTGCCGCCGTGATTGAAGGTACGACGATTTTGTCTAATGTCATTGCATCACAGAAAGTTCACGCCGAATATGGTGGGGTGGTGCCCGAGCTGGCATCACGTGCTCACCAGCAGAATATCATCCCTGTGATTGACACGGCATTAAAGCGCGCAAAAATAAATAAAAATCAGTTATCTGCCATCGCTTTTACAAATGGCCCCGGTTTGCTCGGCTCATTGCTCGTCGGCAGCTCTTTTGCGAAGGCTATGGCCTATAGTTTGGACATCCCGTTGATTCAGGTTGACCACCTCCAGGCACACGTGCTCGCCAACCTCCTCGACAAGCCCGGTGAGGACCGCCAGCACCCTCAGTTCCCCTTCCTCTGCCTTACCGTTTCCGGTGGCCATACCTTACTGCTACAAGTGAACGATTACTTTGATATGCAGCGACTTGGCGGCACTATTGATGATGCTGCCGGCGAGGCTTTCGATAAGGCTGCGAAGATTCTCGGCCTCCCTTATCCTGGTGGTCCCGTCATTGATAAATATGCCAAAGAAGGCGATCCCAAAAAGTTCCAATTTGCCATCGCCCATATCCCCGGCCTTGATTACAGCTTCAGCGGATTGAAAACATCTTTCCTCTATTTTGTCCGCGATCATTTGAAGGAAAATCCGAATTTTATTGAAGAAAATCTCAATGATCTTTGCGCTTCCATACAATATGCCATCGTGAAATCTCTCATGGACAAAGTCATTAAGGCGCTGAAAACCTCGCCGTGCAAGGACCTCGTCTTGGCCGGTGGCGTATCTGCCAACTCCGGTTTGCGCAATGCCGCTATTGATGTGGCCAAACGCTATCATCGCAACATATTCTTGCCGACTTTGGACCTCACCACCGATAATGCGGCTATGATTGCTGTCTGCGGCTACTTCAAGTACCTGCAGAAAGACTTTGTCGGCGTTGACATCGTGCCCTACAGCAGCCGGAAATAGCGGGAAGGAATCGGGTTTCAGGTTTCAAGTTTCAAGAGAGTCCCTCCGAAAATCAAAGACCGCACTTAAACTAAGGTTCATCCCTCCATCCCTTCATCTCTTTATCTTTTCATCTCTTCATCCCTCTATGGATCATCTAACCCCCAGTCAGCGTCGTCGTTGCATGCAAGCCAACAAGAGCAAGGACACCAGCATCGAGTTGATGTTGGGACGGGCGATGTGGCATCGTGGGTTGCGTTATCGCAAGCATGCGAAGGGTGTGCCCGGGCATCCCGATTTCTGTTTCGTGGGCAAGCGCGTGGCGGTGTTCTGTGACGGTGAGTTCTGGCACGGTAAAGACTGGGAGCAGGCCAAGCAGCGCCTCAAGAGCAATCGTGAGTTCTGGATAGCCAAGATCGAGCGCAACCAAGCCCGTGACCGCGAGCATACGGAAGCGTTGGAGCGGGCCGGCTGGACAGTCCTGCGTTTCTGGGAGAGCGACATCCGCAAGCATCTCGACGACTGCGTCGGCAGGGTGGAGGCGGCCCTCAACGGGGTGCGCGTTGCTCGCGGCTACCAGCAGGAAGAGAACTGGCGGGAGTGGCTCGCCGCCGAGGACGACATTGAGTACGTGTAGAAGCAAATCTATGCAAATCTAAAGTTTATAGCCTCAGCTTTTGCTTCCGATTCGCCCCGATTTGCTTCCTATTCAAAGAAAGAAGCGAAGCTCGTTAGCTCCCAATTAGCCCTTGATTAACATCATCCTATTGGTGCTTGGGTTATACTGGTAGCGTTCGGCGTGCAGGTATCCTTCTTCCCCGAAGTTGATGATGACACCAAAATATTTCTGGGTGATGCGCATATAATTGAATAGTTGCGCTCTATGCTCTGGGAGTAATTCGGACACGGCCTTGATTTCCACGAGGATATCGTTGTAGCAGACAAAGTCGGCACGATATTTTTTCACAAGTTCCTGCTCATGGAAATACATAGAGAGAAGAGCCTCGCTCTCCCATTCAATTCCCATCTCGTCAAAAACAATAGCCAGGCATTCGTGATAAATGTCTTTGGAATAGCCAAAACCCAATTCGTTGAATAACGTCATTGCCGCCCCAACGATACGGTACATTCTTTTTCTTTGTATCTCTGTATTTGTCATAGTATGTGAATATTATATTAAAAAATGTGAGAGTGCTAAACGAATGATCTCAATATTTGCTTCAGATTCGCTCCGATTTGCTTCAGCTTCCGGAAACGAATCTATGCAAATCTTAAGCAAACAGCCAAAACATTCGCTATCGATTCGCCTCAATTTGCTTTTTATTTGCCTCGATTAGCTTCCTACAAATAGAAGTGCCTGCTTCGTTTCACACCAGCCACGTAAAGCATTGCCCTAATCTGAAATCGCGGCAAAGATAAAATATTTTTTCAATATGTTAACAAAAATATAAATTTAACATAATATTGTTAATTTTTGCCTTTGCATTGAAGCATTTTTATTACTACTATCTTCAAAAAAATATTACTTTGGCGGCTGCAATTGCTGATTTAAGTAAATCTTACTATTAATTGAAAATAAACGTTTTAGTAATACAATGGATAAACCTCATTACCACGTAGTCGCTGCCATAATCCGAAACGACGGAGACATCCTCTGCATGCAGCGCCCCAAAGGCAAACACGAATACACCTCCTTCCGCTGGGAGTTTCCGGGCGGCAAGGTCGAACCCGGCGAAAGCGAACAGCAAGCCCTCAAACGCGAACTGCAGGAGGAAATGGACTATACCGTCGAGATTCGCGAGCACTACATGACCCTCACACACGACTACCCCGACATTACCGTCACCCTCTCGTTCTGGCTCTGCGATGCCGCCAGCCGCACCTTCAACCGCAAAGAACACCTTGACCACCGCTGGCTCCGGCCCGACCAACTGCCCACCCTCCAGTGGACCGACGCCGATGCCGATGTTATAGAGAAACTAGCTGGAGATGGGAGTGGGGAGTTTGAGGCTTCAAGTGAGAAGTGAGAAGTTGCGGAGGCGCTCATTCCCCTTCTATTAGAAGGGGTGCCCGAAGGGCAGGGTAGTGGTATATATATCAGCGCGTTAGCGCTACCTTATGAGTTTAAGGTTTAAAGTTTCAGGCTTGACTGCGTATCCCATTATCCCATTATCCCATTATCACATTACCGCATTACCACATTATCGCTTTATCGTATTACCGCATTGCCGTTCGCCACTTTTGGCAGCGGCGGACTGCGCAGCAGCAGCGATGACCTTCGCAAGGCCTGTCCGAATGCGACGGTGAAACCCGGCTTTGGCATTCGTGCTATGCGTATGGATGCGCTCAAGGACGAGCTGACGTACTTTTTGGTGCAAAATGATTATATAAAGGGAGACAAAATCAAAGAGCCGGAATATTCTGCGATGCGCGAACTTACCGATGACGACCGTGCGGTCTTCCAAGAGGCGGCCGGCGACTACAAGATGGTGAAGCCGCAGCCGGTCTCCGTGGCCACACGCAAGTTCCACGGCACGCAGTATCATTTCCGCTGCAACGCGCCCGGCCCCGACGGCAGTGTCGGCCCGATGGACGTCTATATCACCCAGCCCGAAAGCGGCAAGGCCTTCTTCACGCTGATGGAGAGGTGATAGCCATTAGCTATTTAGCTCTTAGAACTTTGACGGTTGACTTTGGCGTTGATCGTTAAACTTGCAACCTTTGCCTATAAGTGCGGCCTTTGATTTTCGGAGAAACTCGCTTGAAACTTGAAGCCTGAAACTTGAAACCTGAAACATGTAGCTTGTTACCTCCTTGATAATTTTTAAATTTTTGTTTCTGAATTTTAAACTTTTTTTGTGTAAATTTGCGGCCTTGAAATTTTTGAGGGGAAAGAATGGTGCAGAAGAAATATACTTTCATCGATTTGTTCGCAAGGGTGTAGATACGCAAATAGAAACTTCAGCAATTAACCCTTGAGAAAATAGAAGAACAGGTGCTTCAATAACGTGAGTAAAAAAGACAAAACGAGGAAATGAACAGCGAATCACAAAATATAGAATACAAGGAATTGTGGCGAGAAAATACGCATCGGGTTATGACATTGTTTGAGGAAAAATTCATTTCTGAGCTTATTGATATAGTTGAAACTGCCCGTAATATGAGTTTCCGTGCGGCCAATCTTATGCAGGTGGCAAGTAACTGGCTTCTCGGTTGGCGTATAGTGGAGCAGGAACAGCATGGAGAAAAGAGGGCTGCTTATGGAAAACATATTATTGAGATTGCTTCCAAAGCAATGACGGAATAATTCGGGCAGGGATTTTCTGAGACGACGCTCAGAGCATATCGTAAATTCTATCAAGAATTTCCTCTCCTTCAAATTCAGCGAGCATTGCCTGCTGAATTCAATAGCAAGATTGAAGAAATTCAGCGACCGTTGCTCGCTGAATTCAAATTGTCAAGCAATGAACTTGTTGCAAATGGACAACCGATGCTCCCGCAATTGTCGTGGATGCACTACGAACGGCTTATGCGCGTTGCAGACAAAAATGCCCGGAAATGGTATTTGGAAGAGGCCGCACGGGAACAATGGGACTACCGAACACTCAGGCGCAACATCGACTCACAATATTATTACCGTCTGCTTCAAACGCCTCAAATGAATCGTCAGGAGGTGGAAACAGAAATGAAAAAACTTACAGCATCGTACGAGAAGGAAAAATCCGCCTTTGTGAAAAATCCCTTGCTCGTGGAGTTTTTGGGGCTGAGTCAAAATACTGCTTATACTGAAAGCAAACTAGAACAGGCGATTCTCAATCATATACAGACTTTTCTCATGGAAATGGGCAAGGGCTATGCGCTTGTGGCTCGTCAGCAACATATTCATACAGAAGATGATGACTATTACATTGATCTTGTCTTCTACAATTATTTGTTAAAGTGTTTTGTCATCATTGACCTGAAGACGACAAAAGTCACATATCAAGATATTGGGCAAATGGAAATGTATCTGAAACTGTATGATAAGTTCAAGAAGAGTGAAGGTGACAATCCAACCATAGGAATCGTACTCTGTTCGGAAACCAATGCTGACGTGGCACAGTACTCATCACTTGCCACAAACAAGCAGATGTATGCGGCGAAATATCTCACTTATATGCCAACGAAAGAAGTTCTTCGTAGAGAAATTGAGCGACAGAAAGAGATTTTTCGTTTGCAAAATAACGAAGATGATGAAGATTGAACAAAGGTACTCGTAAACAAAACTACTTGAACTGATAAAAGGGTGAATATGGTGCAGAAGAAATATACTTTCATCGATTTGTTCGTAAGGCGCGGATGCGGGTGAAATTGACCAGGAGAATGAATTAAAAAACAAGTTGTAAAGAACATAACAGAATATGGAAACAATGGATGAACCTACATTTGTAAATAGAGATAGAATGGTTGCCGACAAGGATTATGTTGCATGGTTGTCGGATGTGAAGACACGCTTTCGTGCGGCGCAGGCCAAGGCGATGGTGCGGGTCAATACCGCTATGCTTGAATTCTATTGGAGCATAGGAAGAGACCTCACCGAGATGCACCCTGAAGAAAATTGGGGCAAGGGCATAGTCAAGCAATTCGCTTTGGATATGAGAAATGCTTTCCCTGATGAAACAGGATTCTCGTGGTCTAATGTTAAAGATATGAAGCGTTGGTATCTGTTTTATTTCGAGCATATTAGAAAAAGCCAACAACCTGCTGGCTTTTCTAAACGTGAAGTTTGTGCCTGAGTTTGCAGGCAAGATAAATTTCTATGTTACGGCAGCTGACAAATTGCTCAAACGAGACGACGACAATCCTTCGGTTGGACTTATTATTTGCAAGGCATACGATAAAACCATCGTGGAATGGTCGCTTAAGGACATCGACAAGCCCCTCGGAGTGGCTGCGTACCAGTTGCAGGAAGTGGTAGAACGGACTGCCCAGGAACTTGAGTTGAAAAAGAAAAATGAATTACGGAACGAGGGATTGAAATAAGTATGGCCAAAGGAACTCTGGACTTGTGAAGAAATGATAGTGACGCTGGCGCTTTACTTCCAGCTGCCGTTTGAGTGGTTGTCCCACGGCACGCAGTATCATTTCTGCTGCAATGCGCCCGCCCCCGACGGCAGCGTCGGCCCGATGGACGCCCATATCACCCAGCCAGAAAGCGGCAAGGCCTACTTCACGCTGATGGAGCGGCGATAGCCATCTTTTAGCCATTTGCTGTTGGCCGTTAGAACTTTGACATTGACTTTGGCATTGACTGTAGCATTGATTTTTTTGTGAACGTAATTCTCAATTGTCATCGAATTTGAAGGAAAGAAAGTACGCAGAGGGAAAGAAAATATCTTGTCATTGCAGATGTGTCTTTTAAAGAAAAGTTGTATTTTTGCGCGCGATTAAAATATTATATGAAATAATTTTGGAGCTATCTCTATAGGTAGCAGCTTGACAGTAGAGTAAGTCATCATTCTTCGCCGTTCAGATCTGGGAAATCAAAACATATTAGAGGAAGAGATGCATCCCTGTCCCGTTATGATAGAATGCGAATCATAGCGTGGAAGGTTATTGCATTATCTCTAATGGCTATCCCAGAGCCTGAACGGTTTTTGCTTTAGACTCCACGCTTTTTTATAGTTATAATTGAGAATAAATTAATAGACATGGAGTTTAAGTTGAAAATTGGAGACATTATTAAAGAAGGAAAATCTACTATTGTGATTTTAGATGAAGCCTCATTTTGTTATAAGATTAAAGCTGAAAGAAATGGGGCTAGTGGGAATCGTCTTATTTCAAAATCAATTCTTGAAGAATTTGTGAAATATGTTAAATTGAATCCTAATTGTTCATCAAGAGATGCAAGAGATTATCTTTCCGGAAGGTCAGAAAACGATAAATATGAATATGGTTATGATTCTACCTATTGTATTTTAGCGAAAGAAGTTATACGAAGAGTATTTTGAGATTATTATATTGGCTAATGGAAATCATATAGAGAGCCAATATTTGTATGAATAATTTATAAATTATTTGAGATATTAAAGATGTTTTCTCTCGAAGAACATGTTGATGATTTGTTTTTAATAGGTTGTGTTAGAAATGACAAACACCATATCCAATGGATTCGAAAAAATCAAATGTACAATGTTCGAAGTACTATGGATATGTTTGTTTTACGGGATGGTGCTATCAGCGATTTGATTTGTCCTGATTATCTATTGCTTTACGATGCTATTATAAGTAATAGCTATTGCTTATTTGAGTGTGCCAACGTGTTGGAGAAGAGCCAAAAAGAAATGTCACAATTGAAATATCCAAATCCGAATGGTTCGTATTTAATATATCAGTTGGGATGTGAGTTTCATATTGATGATTTGAATTTAAAAGAACTGATTGTTTTGAGAAATAAAGATTTTTCTGCTGATTTTGCTCCCTTTTTTGTTAAAGGAGGAGAATTGATGGAATATAAAAAACATATTGAGGTAAAAAACATAGAATATAATTTTTCAATAAATGTTGGTACCCTTTTTAGTGGGATTGGCGCGTTTGAAGAAGCTTTAAAGCAACTAAAAATACCACATAAAATAAAGTTTGCATGTGACAATGGCGAAATAGAATTAATTCCATTGACTGAAGAGAAGGATAGGAAGGAATATAAGGATTTAAATAAGCGTGTTCGTCGTTTGTCGGAAGAAGAGAAAAGGTCGTATGCGAAATATAAAAATACCATTCAAAGCGAGATCGAAAAAATTCGCGAACATAGTTTCCTCATACCTACAAAAGAAGAACGAAATGCTTATGTTGAATGGGTGTATTCTAACTACGAAAAAAAAACTAGAAACTATGTGAAAGAATCCTATCTGGCGAACTACGATATTGACCCAAGCGATTTTCATACGGATATTCGCTTCATGCGAGGTGATGATTACAAAGATCAGGTTGATATTCTGGTTGGTGGTAGCCCTTGTCAAAGTTTTTCAACGTATGGAAAGAAGCAAGGCCTGGAGGATGCTCGCGGTACGCTCTTTTATGACTATGCACGCATTATCAAAGAGTCCAATCCAAAGATTTTTATCTACGAGAATGTGGCTGCTATCAAGTCTAACGACCATGGACACACGTGGGAAACAATGCTTTCTGTTTGGAAATCGCTTGGCTACAAGATTTATCCTGAGATATTGAACGCGGTTGACTATGACCATCCGCAACTTAGACGTCGTGTGTTTATTGTTGGTATACGTGAGGATATTTGCACAACTCCGTACAAGTTCCCTGAGAAAAAAACACGAACTAAGAAAAGTACAGACTTTTTGGAGAAAGGCAAAATCCCCTTGAAATACTATCTTGGAGAGGGTGGTTTTACTTGGATAACCACATACGAGAAGCACAAACGTCGCTCTCGTGTTAATCAAGAAGTAATCGGTTGTCAGACGGCCAACCAACAAGACAACTGGATTGGCGATTTCCGTGTTGAGCATCCGCTCCCAGAACACTATGAAGACCCACGTATCTTCATTGGTAAGTTCGACTTCAAGGATGGCAAAGGCTTGGTAGACGCAGTTGGTCGTAAACTAACACCTCGTGAGTGTTTGCGCTTGATGGGATTCTCCGATAAATTCCGTATTGTTGTGGATGATCATCAGGCATATCACCAATCCGGCAACTCAATTGTGGTTCCGGTTCTTAAAGAGATTATTCAAACCATTGTACCTTACTTGAAGTAATATGCGTAGAAAACAAACTGGTCCAGAACTCAAACTGTTTGAACTGGACACCCTCAAATACATCACTCCTGACAACGTGAAGGATTCTATACATTATGTTGGAATCTATCCGGAACGTATGTCCCCTGCCGATGTGACTTTTGCACGCAAATCTGGGTTGTTGGATTCTTCCCTTGGACGCTTGATTCTTAGTAAGGTTGCACTTCATTTCGCATTAGGCGTTATCGCTTTCCGTGAGTATGCCTTTCTTATGTTGTCAAAGCAATGGGTCAAGACTACCAATGTCGGAAATGAGCCGACCATGTATAATGAGCCGCTTTTGGTCTGCATCTTGGATGAGATACAAACGCGCGGTCGTATGCCAAAATCTTCTTTTACGCAGGATATGGACGAGGCTCTCGCTTCAAAATATGCACCTATCATTCTTTCCAATTCCGATTCGCTTCGTTACGTGCGTGGCTTGATTTTGGCATCCGAGTTAGTTGTAGAGGATGGTGGCGATTATATCATCAATCCTGTAGCAACTGCCCTCGTTCGTGATTTGATACTCAATCGTAGCCACTTTGTTCCACCTACCGATGAATCGGAATACGAATCCTATTGGAATACGATGGAGCATGGCGTCTTTGATGTTGTCAACTCTACAAACAAATCTTTGTACTCAACGTTCTATCCTAATCTCATCAAGTAACTATGAAACGAATATCCAATCCTCCCAAGGCAAAATTTCTCATGGGCTCTATGCGCCACATGGGCTATTCCTTTGCAGACGCTATTGCGGATGTTATGGATAATAGTGTTAGTGCAAATGCAACTACCATTCGTCTCTTGTTCCCGGTGAACTCTGAGAATATCTATGTGGGTATTTTGGACGATGGTCATGGCATGTCTAAGCAAGAACTTTTCCGAGCTATGTGCTATGGTAGTCAGGCTAACGAGAAAGAACGAGGTGAAAATGATCTTGGTCGTTTCGGATTGGGTATGAAGTCCGCTTCACTTTCCCAATGTCGTAAGATGACGGTTATCAGTAAGAAGGATGGAGAAATGAGTGCCTACCGCTGGGATTATGATGAGATTACCAGTCAGGGACAACGTGGTGATTGGGCAGTTCTTGAACTGAATGACGCAGAAATCAGCCAGCAGTATTGCTATAGCGAAATTGCTGCGCTTGAACATGGAACGCTCGTACTTTGGGAAGATTTTGATGGACTCTATAAGTCATCCGGAGGTCGCATCTACGAGGCACTTACTCGTAACCGCAACTATCTCCTTGACCATCTGCCTCTCATCTACCATCGTTTTATATCTGAGGATGGACTGAAGATATTTGTCAATTACGAAGAACTCAAAGCGCTTGATCCCTTCCTTGTCAATCGCTCCGATTGTTCATGGGGAACTATTCGTCAGCCGCTTACCGACTCCAAAGGGCAAGAGCACTTTGTCGAAATTACTCCATACAAGTTGCCTTTCGTTACAGAAATGTCCGATGCGGAGCAACACTTGATTGGTGGAGCTGACAAGATGATCAAGATGCAAGGTTACTTCATCTATCGTGGTCGCCGTCTAATACGCTACGGCACTTGGTTTGGTACTCCTCGCCATGAGGTTTCTAAGTA
>JAKSMC010000028.1 GCA_024400835.1 Bacteroidales bacterium | reverse complement strand
AAGTGTCGGACCAGCCGGAGGTATCCACGGTATTAATGGCACACACCCGCCAGTAATAAATCGTTCCATAGCGCATGTCATTTACCACGTATGACACGTAGGTGTCCGTATTGCTTTGGGAATTGGTTTTGGTAAAACTCCGAAGAATGGGCGAGTTGAAGTCAGGAGTGGTGTCCAATTGCAAAATGTAGGATGTTGACCCTTTGGAATTTCTCCAAGAAAACTCCTGTCGTGTGTACCAACTACCCGTGCTGCTGGTGTCGTTGGACGGTGAATCCAAGACGACGCGGTCGGTGGTGTGGAATTGCCAAGTGTCGGACCAGCCGGAGGTATCCACGGTATTAATGGCACACACCCGCCAGTAGTGCATCGTGCCATAGCGCATGTCATTTACCACGTATGACACGTAGGTGTCCGTATTGCTTTGGGAATTGGTTTTGGTAAAACTCCGAAGAATGGGCGAGTTGAAGTCAGGAGTGGTGTCCAATTGCAAAATGTAGGATGTTGACCCTTTGGAATTTCTCCAAGAAAACTCCTGTCGTGTGTACCAACTACCCGTGCTGCTGGTGTCGTTGGACGGTGAATCCAAGACAACGCGGTCGGTCGTAAGTAATTGCCTGATGGTTGACCAGGCCGATGTATCTGTCGCATTGTATGCCCGCACCCGCCAGTAGTATGTTGTGCCATAGCGCATATTATTATGAATTCGAGACTGATAGGTGCTGGATGTGGAACTTTGGGTGGCTTCGTATAAAAGGGGTGAATCGAAGGACGCCGTGGTGTCAATCTGGAATGTATAACCGGTGGCATTCGTCACCTTGGTCCACTGAAAATCTTGACGGGTCCAAGCGCCCGTCAGGTTGTCGGCTGGAGAGTAAAGCGTTGGCGCTGCCAACTGAGCTGTTGCGATAAAGCAGGTCAAAGTCAATACCAATGAAAATAGTGTTTTCTTCATATATATGATTTATTATTAAGTGTCAAAGAAATTGAAAAATTTTTTAAAACATACGGAAAGAATCCGTCTTTTGAACCATATTTTAATAAACTGAGGCGCGAAAATACAAAAAATTGATTATTGAAAAAGATCGTCCATAGTAACCTGCGATTGTATCAAGCCGCTATATTTTCCCTGTTTTACTCCGTATGAAGTAATCATAGTCAGATGCAGTGCTTTTTTCGTTTTGGTTTCCTCTCTGAATCTTTCAATTTTATTACGCAAAACTTTGTCATAGTCGTTGGTTATTTCAAAAGTAAAGAAAGGCTGTTGTTTTTTACTTTCAGAAAAAAAGATTTGGAAAATCTTCTGCATCTTGATTTCACAACCTCACCTTCCCAATTTCCGAAAGTTGAACAAAAGCCACTTCCCCGTTCTTGTTTTTCTTATCCTGAAGAAAGTAAGGACTCAGTTGGCGTTCCAATGCTTCGTCATAGGCCGGAACTTCAAAATGTTGGCGGATGAGTTTGTCAACCAGGATGAAATCGTCCTTGGTGAAATGTCCTTCCTGCATTGCCTTGTGGCACTCGAAGAGTATGCCGATGGCGACGGCGACCCCGTGGGGCACGGGTTGTCCCAAAGCGGCGCGCCAGCTTTCGATAGCGTGGCCGTATGTGTGCCCGAAGTTCAAGACGTGGCGCTCTTTAATATCCTCGGGGTCCATCGCCACAATCTTGTTCTTGTATTCAACGCAAGTGCTAATCCATTCGGAACGAATGCATTCGGCGGACAGTTTATCCAACTGCAACAATTCGTCAAACAAGGGTCGGGAGGCAATGAGGGCGTACTTGATCAGCTCGCCGAAGCCACTGAGAAGTTCCGATTGGGGCAGTGTCTTCAGCAACTGCACATCGGCTGGCACCACGAAGTCGGGTTGGCGGATGAGTCCCACACAGTTTTTGATGTGGTCAAGGTTGACGGCCGTCTTGCCACCGATGGCCGCGTCAATCATCGCCAAGAGCGTGGTCGGGAAGTTCACGCAGCGCACGCCGCGCTTGTAGGTGGCAGCCACAAAGCCGCCCAAGTCGCAAATCATCCCGCCGCCGAAGTTGACGATGACGAGATTCTTGTCGTACTGCTTCTCCAGCAACTGCTGCCAAATGGCCTTCGCCTGCTCAATGCTCTTGTGCCGCTCGCCTGCGGGCACCACGATTTTCTCTACGGAAAAATGCTGTGCCAAGTCATCCAGATAGTGCGGATAGAGCGCATCGAGGTTGCTGTCGGTCAGCACCACGACTTGCCGTACGGACTGTTCCTGCAGGAAATTCAGCAGGGCATTGGTGGCGTTATTCGTTGTATATTTTTCCATTCCAAAGGTCGGTTAAAAATTCGCGTACAGGGATTATTTCTATTTTGTCGTGGCGACGGCGATTTTTGTCCAAGGAAACCATAATCAATCTGGCTTCGGGATAATCTGTTGCAAAGGAACGTAAGCCACCGAGTTGGTTGTTTCTGACTTCCTGACTGGATTTGATTTCTATGGCGACTTGTGCATTGCCCAACACGGCATCAACTTCTATGCCTGAACCCGTTCTCCAATAGGAAAGCGCGTTGTCGTACTGCATATAACCCATATACGCAATCAATTCAAGCATAACAAATTGTTCAAATGAATGACCATATTCGGGAGAACCTTGTTTTAAATGCGAGCGATGAAGCAGATAGTTGGTTATGCCTACATCAAACATATAAAACTTTGGAGTCTGTATTAATTTTCGTTTGACAACCTTAGTGTATGCGGGAACCGTATAACCGATCAATGTATCCGATAGAATCTCAAAATAGGACTTAACAGTCACGGCGGAAACACCGCAATCGGAAGCAACATTGTTATAGGAAAGCAATTCGCCACTGGTCAGGGCAGCGGCTTCCAGAAATCGAGTAAATGCGGGGAGATTCCGAACCAAAGCCTCGGCAATGATTTCGGTCTGCAAATAATTGCCGACATACCCTCTGATGCGTCTGCTGGCATCTTCCACCAAATAATGGCGGGGCAGCATACCGTTGTTGACGGCTCTGTCCAGATCAAAGTCTGGAATTTCAGCACTGACCAAAGGAAACATATAATTGGTAAGCGCACGTCCGCCCAAGAGATTCACGCCCTTGTTCCGCAACTTGCGAGCACTGGAACCCGTAAGCAAAAAACGCAGATCCCGATTGACCATCAGCCAGTGCACCTCATCCAGCAAAACAGGCAACTTTTGAATCTCATCTATGATAATCAATTCCCCACTCGAACAATCTTGAAGTTCCTCTCTCAGCAGCCACGGACTGCGGCTCAATCTTTCAAATTCATCGCTTTTCAGGAGGTCGTAATATCTGGCCGAAGGGAAAAGTTGCTTTAACAGTGTTGTTTTTCCAGTCTGTCTTGCGCCAAAAAACATAACACTTTCATTTTCAATATCCTGTATTTTAAAAAACCTTGATAACATAAAGTACTACTTTATTTTATTCGAATAATCTAAATTTTGACTTTGCAAAAATAACATTTTTTTGTAAAGGAAATCATCTTTTGAGAAAGATATAAAAATTCCAAACACACGGATAATCTTCGGAAATCTATCATTTTTTAACACATTTCCGCAGGTTATAACGATGTTTATATGGGATAATCTTCGGAAATGTTGGTTTTAAGAAAAAAGTTCATCCATTGTAATCTCGCATTGGGCCACGCTGCTGTGCTTGCCTTGCGCCACACCGTACGTGGTGACAAAGGTCTGTATGAGCCCGCTGCGACTCCGGGTGGCTTCTTTGAACAGTGCCAGGCGCGTGCGTAATTTCATCTCATAATCCTTGGTGATGATGTAAGGTTCGTTAGAGAATTTCATTTCGCACAAATTAATCATTCTATCGCTGCGGTCAATCAGCAGGTCGATTTGCGCATCCTCACTGCGCCAGCAACTTACATTAGTTGATATGCCGTAAATCCCCAATGCTTTTTTGATTTGTTCAAGATGCAGCATACACGCCAATTCAAAAGTGAGTCCCTGCCAGCTGTTCACGGTAGGCGTATTGATGTTGTGTGCCCAAAATTCAGCGTCCTGCGTTTTGTTGCCTTCCACAAAACGCAAATAGAACAGTGTGTAGAAGTCGGAAAGGCGGTAAATAGTGTTTTTCCGCTTATTGCCGAATTGAACATAACTGACGATGAAATCACATTTTTCGAGATTGGACAGTATTTTGGAAAGACCACCGCCAGCAAGTCCGGTGGCATTGGCTACTTCGTCACGCGTCAGCCCTGCGCGCTTGAAATACAATGCCCTAACCACACTAATATATCTGTCTGATTGAGAAAACAATGCGCTATATAATTCGTCAAACTCAGTTTGCAGTTGGCCGTTTTTCACAAAGAACAGGTTATCCATATTCTGCACCAAACTTTTGTTATAATCCAGCAAACTGAGATAATAGGGCACGCCGCCCAAGGCCATATAGGTCTGCGTTAGTTGAAAACGGTCCCAGTGACCGCCCTTGCTTTCCATATAACTTTCCACTTCCTTCAGCGTGAAAGGTCGCAAATAAATAGGCTTGGTGATTCGGTTATGCAAACCGCCCTGGTTCATAATGAGTTTGTCCACCATCCAGGAAGTGGCGCTGCCGCAGGCAACAAAAAAGATGTCGTCACGGTTAGACACCCAACTGTTCCAAAAATTCTCCAAAGCCGCCACGAAATTAGATTTTGCGTGGTCTATCCAGGGCATTTCATCAATGAAGATGACTTTCCGTTTGTTTTCGGGAAGCGTTTCTATATATTTCTGTAGATGGTTAAAGGCATCGTACCAGTCTTTCAACTCGGGCAAAAAAGGAGCCCCGCTATGTTGCTGCAAAGCCAAAGCGAAATTCTGCAGCTGACGTTTTTGGTTGAGTTTGTGACCTCCCACATAATGAAAGTCGTATCGGTCTTTGAAAAACGAGCGCACTAAGAAGGTTTTTCCGATACGCCTTCGACCGTAAACAACCACGAATTCTGATTTTTCAGAAGAATAACTTGACTGAAGCTCAAGGAGTTCCCGTTCTCTACCAATAATTTTTTCCATCTTTATTGTAATAATTTTGAGACGGCAAAGATAACATAATTTACAACATTTGGACAGGTATCAAATTTTATTTTCATCCAAATGTGATTTTTTTACATACATTTGGACAAGTATCTGTTTTTATTTTCATCCAAATGTGGTAAAAATAGTGCGATTTGGACAAAGATTCTGTGGCGGAAAAACTATTCTTTACCTTTCCTCTGCCGGCTCGTCGTTGCGGAAAGTTACCGGCACCTGGTAGTAACAGTTGACGGGCTGGCCCATATTGGTGCCGGGCTTCCACTTAGGCATTCCGGAAATGGCACGAACCACCTCCTCATCGCAAGCATCGTATAGGGGCACTTTGATGGTCACATCTTTCACGGTGCCGTCTTTTGACACCACAAACTGCGCTAAGACAGTTCCCGAAATGCCCTTCTCACGTGCTATTTCAGGATAGGAAATGTGGGTGGCGAGATAGCGATTCAACGAATCAGGCCCGCCCGGGAACTCCGGCATCTCTTCAGTATAGTAGAAGACTGTGGAATCCGATGTCGTTCCTGTTGAGGGGGCAAAGTCATATTGAACTTTTTCTTCCCTTTTTGCCTGTTCAGCCTCTTTTTTGCGTTGCTTCAAATATTGCTTATGCCATATTTTTAACGAATCCAATTCGGCCTTAGTGAACGTGCTGTTGCCATAGCTGTCAATGAGTCCCTCTTTAATATGATATTCATTATCGTATGATGAGACACAATAGAAATCGCCAAATGGCGAGATGTAGCGGTAAGGACCTTGCGCCAAGATATGTTCGTTGCTGTCAATCAGAGCGGTATTGCCGTTATCTAATTGTACATTACCCAAGTATTCTCCATTAACTCCTGCGACAAAATCGTACTTGCAGGGAACTACTTCGTTCAGTTTTAAATCAAGAAAACCCCATTTTCCGTTTTTCCGTATAGGAATCCACAGTTCTTCATCAAGTGCATCCATACCATCATAGCTCATCTCTTCGTATGATGCAAGTATATGACCTTCTGAATCATAAATATCCACTGCTTCGTCGTGCGTTATCATTGCTATCTTGCTCTTGGACTGATATGAAAACCAAATATTATATTGAAGTGGGATAACTGTATCTCCCTTTAAGTTGATAGCTCCACACCCTTTAGGAGACATCATTACAGCAAGTTCCGGCAGATAAAATGATAAGCCATTATCATATATGAAAGGTAAAACGACATTGCCCAACGTATCCAGCACACCCCATTTTCCATCTTTTTCCAAAGAAACCTTACCATTCCAGCAATAATTAAAATCTTCATATTGGCAGGGAACTATCACTTTCCCATTACTATTTACGAAACCATATTTATCATTTTGACGGACAAGAATAAAATTTTTACCTCCACCTATGTTTGATATTCTAGTATAATCAAAAGGTATTACGGTATCACCTTGTAAATTGATGCCGCCGTGTGTATTATTGTACTCGTTATATACACAAAAAAGATTATCCGACAAAAAATCACAATAGTCGTATTGACAAGGAAGCAGCAGCTTCCCGGTTGTATCAATGACACCTTCTTTCCCATTCTTTTCAACCACCAATTTGCCACACCAGAACATATCACCTATCCATTCTGTTTCAGAATAGATGTCCCGATAAATCATAGGAACCACCCAATTCATATTCCTATCCACAAAGCCCATCAAGGTATCCTTAGTAACGAATATCAAGTCTGAATTTTTCTGGGTGGAGATATAGGAGTATTCACAGGGAAGGAGAAGTTCGCAGTCCAGATTAATGAGCCCATATTTATAAAAAAATTCTTCGTAACGACCCGGTTTTTTGACAACATACCTTTTCCAAACGGGAATCAATTCATCTGCGTAGAGGCGGCCCAAACCGTCATATTCGCGCAAGACATTGCCAAGGCGTTCCAGTTGCGCCTTGCTTTCCGCAGGCGACAAAGTATGTTTCGGCTGCTGGGAGAAGAGCAGCAGGGGAAGAGATAGCAGGAGGAATAGTAGGGAATGTTTCACAATGTGTTAATTAAAATGAGCCGCAAAGATATAGAATAATTCCTAATTTTCATTAGATTTTTCATTGGATTTTCAATATGATTTTGAGAAGTCCGCAGGACGACGACCCATAATAAAGCCAGATAATCCTGGCTATTTTTGGTGGAATTTTCATTTGGATTTTTAAAACTTGTATATGCGACTGTGTTGTTGCAGATTTTTTTATTTAATGAATATTTTAAAATCTAAGAAGAATCTTTAAAAAAATGTCAGAATAAAAACAAGGTCGCTATGCTCAAAATCAAATAAAAATCGTATTGAAAATCATAGAAAAAATCAAGCATACGTATGATTTTGCTTGTTTACAGGTCAATTGGTATATAGTTTCCTTTATTATTGCGTTTCTTCCGCAATTACTTCATCCGCTCCATAATTACCTGCCAAACCTCCAAAGGTGGCAACTGTATGGTGGAACGCCGTTTATCTACTTCTTGCGGCTTGTATAGTTTGGTATTGAAATCTTTTTGGCCATAATAGGATTTTCCATAAAGTCTGAAATAGACTTCGTCGTACAATTCCGCGTAATCAAACAAATGATAGTTGCCCAATTTCACCTGCTCAAATAACCAAGTGAAAAAAGTTTTATAATCTTTTTTGGTGAGCGTTGCTGCTTTTTGCGAGATAAGGTCTTTGAGATGTCCGTTCCAGGCATCAAAAGTATAACGGGGATAAAAGCCTTCACTCAGCACTTTGACCAGCGTGTCAAACGAGGTGATGGCATTGAGCATTTCATCTCCGTCTTTGGTCACCATCCGCTCATAATCTGCACGCAGCTCATCGTAGTTGGCTTTAACAGAATCCATTAACAACTGCGGAAGATTCCACTTTTCATCCAGACGTTTCCCGCAAAGAACCATTTTTTTCGATTGCTGAATTGCACTCAACGTATCGCCTTCAAAAAGATACAACGCCAACGCTTCCAAGTCTCTTGGAAAATCATAGTACCATTGGTCCCAATAAAAAACGGTAGAGTCTTCCACACTTTTATTTTGCCAATGATTGCCAATAATTCTATACATATTGGTATTGTTCGGATAGTAGTTGGTTAAGTAGTCCAAGAAATTAGGATTAATAAGTAGCGTGTCCACCCCTATAGCCGAAGCATATTGTGAATATGGAGGTAATCTCATCATCCAACGGCGTTTGTCCAAATTCTGCATATCAATTATAGGATAATAACCAGTGCCTGGTCCAAATCCATTCAGTTGTGAACCATAGATTTGCGGACGACCCTGTATCATCAAATTCCGATCTTCCATATAGGCTAAATCGCTTCTGTCTGCATCATTATTTATGACGGCCTGTCTATATCCTATTAGATATTTTGGCAGAAGTAACTTAGAATGCTGAGCTATCAGCCAGGCATATTTCGCGCCTTCGCGGCCTACCAGTTTCCACGACGGGAAACCATATTCCCCCATCAATGCTTGCAGCTTGACTTCGTTGGTCGAGTCAATGTAATCCATCTGCTTACTGATATCTGCAGTCCACCCAAACTCCCTGAGCTTTTTCCGAATGTCCTGGTCTGCCTGGCCCATCAGAATCAAAGAATCTATAAAAAGCTGACATCTCTGGCTTTCAATAACATTAATCAGAGAATCGACTTCCGGCCAATAACTTCTTTGGCGCAGGCCAATATCTTCGAAAAAACTTTGATTGAGAGATTTTCGATCAAAACCACTCGATTCCGCAAGTTGGTATAGTAGAGACTTTGCTCTGACAGAATCATTGTTCTTCTCAGAAGCAACATAATATTTCCACAAATCGTAGTAATACGTTACCGGCTCAATGGAATCGCATTCTACAAACAGGGAATATGCCTTTTCATAATCAGCATTATTATAAGCTTGATGGGCCCAATATATAAGCGAATCATTTTGGGCTTGTGCCGTTAAGACGAATATCAGACATACGAATAGAAAATATTTTTTCACAATGTGTTGAATTAAAATGAGCCGCAAAGATATAGAATAATTCCTAATTTCACCTGACGTGTTAACGGAATAATTCCCGATTTATCACGATATTTTGCAGGAATAATTCCCGATTTTATAGGTATTTTTAACGGAATTATTCCCGAAAGTTTCGTGTTTGTATTATAAAAGTTGTATTTTTGCAACGTTAATCGAAAATGAAAAACAGTTAGATTAAAACCAAATCGTCTATTTATATGTTTGATTATCAATATATTTTATCTAAACAATAATTGATTATGCTTTTTAGAAAATACGCTGAACGAATAGAAAATCATTTGAAGACGCAACCTTCCAAGATTTTATTGGTTAATGGGGCACGGCAAATAGGCAAATCATACCTCATTAGATATGTAGGCAAGAAACTTTTCAAAAATTATGTGGAGATAAACTTGAAAGAAGACAAGGAGGGCAAACAACTCTTTGCAAAGGTGAAGAGTACGACAGATTTCTATCTGCAAATCAGCGCCATAGCTGGCAACAGTTTGGACCAGAAGGAGAACACGCTGGTTTTTCTTGATGAAATTCAGAGTTATCCCCATTTGTTGACAATGCTTAAGTTTCTCAATCAGGAGGCACGTTATACTTACATTGCCAGCGGATCTCAATTAGGAGTTGCATTGGCACAAACGCCTTCTGTTCCCCTTGGAAGCATTGCGGTGGAAGAAATGTACCCTCTTGACTTTGAAGAGTTTCTGCTGGCGCTTGGATGTGGCAAGAACGTGATTGAGGCGGCTAAAAAACAATTTTTGCAAGGTGAGTCCGTATCCGAAGCGCTGCATGATTATCTGCTCAGTCAGTTCAAATTGTATCTGCTGATTGGAGGATTACCTGAGGCCATTAACATCTATCTTGAAAGTAACAACATCGCCAAAGTGCGTGATGTCCAAAACGACATCAAAAAAATGTACCGCATTGACGCATCACAGTATGATGAGGAACACAAATTATTGATACGCAGCATCTACGATATGGTACCCTCCAATTTGGAGAACAAGAAAAAGCGTATTTTCGTGAAGAATATTGAAGAAACCAAGGGGCATAAGCAGTTTTCCGACTATGCCAAGGAGTGGGAATATTTGACAAACTCCGGTATCACCTTGCCAGTTAAAGCTATCAGCAATCCGAATTTTCCGCTTTCCGAATCGGAACAGAAAAATCTGCTCAAACTTTACCTAAATGACGTGGGCCTGCTAACTGGTATTTTATACGATACCAACATCAATGCGGTACTACAGGATGAAAACAGCATCAATCTGGGCTCTGTCTATGAATCCGTAGTAGCGCAGGAACTGCATGCGCACGGTTTTGATTTGCATTATTATGATAATAAGAAGAAGGGAGAGGTTGATTTTCTTATAGATGATTTTCAAAATCTCACCATTCTGCCGCTTGAGATAAAGTCGGGCAAAGACTATACCGTTCATAGCGCCCTGGATTATTTCATCTCCACACCGACATACAACATTCATTCAGCCATCGTCTTCAATAACGGTCAAGAAGTACGCAAGGTCGGAAAAATCATCTATATGCCTATCTATTATGTGATGTTTTTACAACGCGCTGCACAAAAGGAGGAGGAGTTGATTGTGAAACCTATGCCGGTACCGGAAATATAACTATTCTTCCGCTTCGACCGCTACGTAGTCCAGCTGGCCGCCCAACGGAGGATTGAGTTTGCAGACCTTCACTTTCACCCATTGCACGGCAGGAAAGTCGGCCTTGACAGCACGGATGATGCGCGTGGCCACATTTTCCAGAAGATGGGAAGGAACCATCATCTCCTTCTTCACCGTCTGATACACCAATGCATAATTCACCGCATCTTCCACGTTATCGGTGGCGGCAGCCTTCGTACCGTCATATTCCAATGTTAAATCCACGGAAAAACGCGTGCCGATTTTTTGCTCTTCTTCAAAACAGCCGTGATAGGCGTAAAAGTGCATGTTGTTGAGGGTGATGGTCATATCAATGAATTATTAATAGTGAATAATGGGTTGTAGAGACGTGGCGTGCCACGTCAAAAATCAAAGCTCACATGGCAAACAGCCATTTTATTTAAAAAAACGAGGCCTTCTTCTAAGACATAACCGCTCGAACAAGGCCCCTCTCAAAATGTATATTCTTCTTTTGTACGGAATCGTGGTTTATTGTGCGTTTTCGGCACGGATGCCCGCACGTTTTCTTTCCGTTTCGTCCAAGATAATCTTACGCAAACGCAAAGATTCCGGTGTGATTTCCAGATATTCGTCCTTGGCAATGAATTCCATATATTGTTCCAAAGAGTATTTGATAGCTGGAGCAAGTACTAATTTTTCATCAGAACCGGCTGCACGCATATTGGAAAGCTTCTTGGATTTGCAGACGTTGATAACGAGGTCGCCCGGACGGATGTGCTCACCGATAACCTGACCAGCATAAACTTGGTCATTCGGTTCAATGAAAAACTTACCACGGTCTTGCAATTTGTTCAAGGAGTATGCGTAAGCTTGACCCGTTTCCATTGCGATCAAAGAACCAGCATGGCGACCAGGAATTTCGCCCTTCCAAGGTTGGAACTCCATGAAGCGGTGGGAGATGATGGCTTCACCTTCGGTGGCGGTCAGCAATTGGTTGCTCAAGCCAATCAAACCACGGGATGGAATGGTGAAGGTCAAGTGTACACGGTCGTTCAACGTATCCATGGCTTGCATTTCGCCTTTTCTACGGGACACGTGGTCGATGACGCGGGAGGACATCTCTTCTGGCACGAGTACAGTGAGTTCCTCAATAGGTTCGCACTTCTGACCGTCGATTTCCTTGATGATAACCTGCGGCTGGCCGACTTGAAGTTCGTAACCCTCACGACGCATCGTTTCAATGAGGATAGACAAGTGCAGAATACCACGGCCGAATACATTCATACGGTCAGGGGAATCCGTTTCCTCAATGCGCATAGCGAGGTTTCTCTCCAATTCAGCGAAGAGACGGTCGCGCAAGTGGCGGGAAGTTACATATTTGCCTTCTTTACCAAAGAAAGGTGAATTATTGATAGTGAACAACATGCTCATCGTCGGCTCATCCACCTTGATAGGCGTCAGTTGTTCTGGATTTTCATAATCTGCCACGGTATCACCGATTTCGAAATCATCGAGACCAAGGATAGCGCAAAGTTCGCCAGCTTCTACCGGCGTTTTGATCTTTTCCTTGCCGAGACCTTCGAAAACGTAAAGCTCTTTCACTTTGGATTGTTGGACAGTGCCATCGCGTTTAACGAGGGAGACATTCTGTCCCCAGGAGATGCTGCCGCGTTTCACACGACCCACAGCGATACGGCCCACGTAAGATGAGAAATCCAAAGAGGAAATCATCATCTGCAAGTTGCCGGGTTCAGATTTTGGTGCAGGTATATATTTAATAATTGTATCCAACAAATAGGAGATGTCGTTGGTCGGTGTTTTCCAATCCGGGCCCATCCAGCCGTTCTTAGCAGAACCGTAAACTGTTGGAAAATCAAGTTGTTCGTCATTGGCGCCCAAATTGAACATCAATTCAAAGACAGCTTCTTGAGCGAGTTCCGGCTGACAGTTGGGTTTATCGACTTTATTGATGACAACGATAGGTTTAAGACCGAGTTCAATAGCCTTTTGAGTAACGAAACGGGTTTGAGGCATCGGGCCCTCGAAAGCGTCCACCACGAGGAGAACACCGTCAGCCATATTGAGCACGCGTTCCACCTCACCACCGAAGTCGCTGTGTCCCGGAGTATCAATAACGTTGATTTTCACGCCTTTGTAGCGTACGGAAACATTCTTGGAAAGGATTGTGATACCGCGTTCGCGCTCCAAATCGTTATTATCAAGAATAAGATCTTTCTTTTCCTGATTCTCTCTAAAGAGATTAGATTGATATAAAATTCTATCTACGAGCGTTGTTTTGCCATGGTCGACGTGAGCAATGATTGCTATGTTTCTGATTTCTTGCATCTTATACTTTTTACTTAAAAACTTGCAAAAGTACAAAAAAGACTGGAAAAATCTTATGTTTGCGCCCTATTTTTAACAACCTTTTTTAATTAAAGATATGAGAAGAACATTATTGCTCCTTGCCTTTGGCTTATTGCTGGCATTCGGTTTGTCTGCACAAACCGACAAAATCATCACTATGTCGTTGCACAACGGCATGAACGTCGTTCTCTGCGAGGACCACGAGCAGCCGCAAATCTACGGTGCCGTCTGCGTACATGTTGGCGCCAAGAACGACCCGGCGGACAACACCGGTATGGCACACTATTTCGAACACATCATGTTCAAGGGAACCGACCGCATCGGCACCTTGGATTGGAAAAATGAGAAAGTCTATCTCGACAGTATCTCCATGCTGTACGACCAATTGCACAGTGAAACGGACGTGGCCGTCCGCAACAGCATCCTGATGCACATCAACAATTTGAGCAACAAGGCCACAGATTACGCCATTCCTAACGAAGTGGACGTCATCTTAGGCAAGATGGGCGGCGAAGGGGTCAATGCCTTCACCTCCAACGATGTTACATGTTACCACAACTATTTCCCTTCCAACCAACTGGAGAAATGGCTGAACGTGTACACCGAGCGTTTCCGCAACCCCGTGTTCCGCCTCTTCCAAACCGAGTTGGAAACCGTTTACGAAGAGTACAATATGTACCAGGACAATCCGATGAGTGTATTCATGGAAGATGCCATCCAACAAGCCTACGGCGAGCACCCGTACGGGCGCCCCGTCATCGGCTGGCCCGAGCACTTGAAGAATCCGCAGACTTCCGCCATGCAGAAATTCTTCAACACCTACTATCATCCTTTTAATATGACTTTGATTTTGGTCGGCGACTTCAACGCCAGCACCATCCGGCCGCTTTTGGAGAAGACCATCGGCAACCTGCGCAACGAAGGCGAAGGCGTGGACAAGGCATTGGCCCAATCCGCAAAACGTATGAACACCAACCTCAACCTGGAGGTGAAGCCTTTCAAAGGCCAGCAAATCGTCAACGTCAAAGAAACGCCCGTCAAGATGGGTATCCTCGGTTTCCAAACCGTCGGTTCCGCCGACAAAGACGCCCTCTATTTGGACATTCTATCCAACTTGCTGAACAACGAATCCCAGACCGGACTTTTGGACAAACTCAACACCGAAAAAAAAGTGCTGATGGTTCAAGCTTTCAACTACGCTATGTTGGAGAAAGGTATGTACGCATTTTTCTACGCCCCGAAGATTCTCGGGCAATCTCACGAAGAGGCCGAAGCGCTCATCATGGCTGCCATCGACTCCATTCGTCAGGGCAACTTCAGCGACCAGCTGTTCGAGGCTGTCAAAATGGACTACCTGACAGAATACCTCAGCGACATGGAATCTTTGGACAACAAGTTCAACGTCCTGCTCGACCTGGTCATGAACCAGCAAGATCCGAATTACTATTATGAGAAGGAAAAAATCGTGCGCAATCTGAAAAAGGATGATTTGGTGAAAATCGCCAACAAGTATTTCGGCCAAGACTATATGTCATTCCGTTCCAGTATGGGCGTGAAGAACCACGAGAAGTTGCAGAAACCGACTTGGAAGCCTATTGCTGCCAAGAACACCGAAGCCAAGTCCGAATATGCTCTCGGCATCGAAAAGATGGAAGTTGCCGAAATTCAGCCTCAGAACATTGAATTCTCAAAGGCCGTCACCAAAATGCCCGTCAGTGAAAAGTACACGCTGTACTGCTCACCGAACCCGCACAACGACCTCTTCAGCATGAAAATAGCTTTCAACCGCGGCACGCTGTCAGACCCCAAACTGAGCACGGCCGTCGACTATCTGTCCATGCAGGGAAGTGAGAAGATGGCATTCAGCGCATTCCAACTCGCCTTACAGCAATTGGGGGCATCGCTCTATGTTTACACCAGCGACGACCGCACATACGTTTACATTTCCGGATTCGACAAAGACTTGGACAAAATCCTCAGTCTCTGCCACGAAAAGATATTCCATCCGGAAAACAATGAAAAGATGCTCGCCGCCATCATTGAAGACGAAGCCGCATCTGAAAAGATGATGAAAAACGACGCCAGCACCTGGGGAAAAGCCCTTTACAACTATGCCATCTACGGCGAAAGCTCTCCTTTCCTGACGGGTTTGTCCCTGAAAGAGCTGAAGAAAGTTTCCGGTCGCGAACTGCTCAACAGTTTCGCCCAAGTCCTCAATTATGACGGATTCGTCACCTATGTAGGCAATGCGGACATCAACGTTGTTGTAGAATCATTGGAAAACACATTCGGGCTTTCCAGCGAGGCCCAAGAAGGCAAGCGCATGGCTCGTCCTATCAAAACCCACAAAGAGCCGACATTGTTCTTAGCTTCCAACAAGCAGTTCCTGCAAAGCAACATCTATTTCCACATTCCAGGACACGAACTTTATGATCCGGAAAGCAGAGCAGCATGTTCTGCCTACAACGAGTATATGGACGGCAGCATGGCCGGTGTCATCTTCCAAGAAATCAGAGAACTGCGTTCATTGGGCTATTCTGCATACGGATTCTACTCTTACGATGTCCTCAACAGACGCCCAGGCTACATTTACGGATACCTCGGAACACAATCAGACAAGACCGTCGAAGGCTGCCAGGCCATGCGTGAATTGTTGGTGAAGCTTCCGAAAAAACGCGACAAGTTCGAAACCGCCAAAGTGTCCGCCATCAAGAAGGCCGAGGCCGACTACGTGACTTTCCGCAGCATACCCGGACAAATAGAATCTTGGGAAGAGCAGGGCTATAAAAATGACCCGCGCATGGAAAAACTGAATATTTTGGAAAATACGACTTTCGACAGCGTTGCCAAGTTCTTCGAAAAAAACGTGGCTGGGAACCCGCTCGTCATCACAGTCGCCGGCGACAAAAAACGCATTGACGTCAACGAACTGTCCAAGGGCTACAAGCTCGTGGAAGTAAAGTACAAAGACATCATCAAATAGTGATCTGCAATCAGTGATCAGTGATTTGAATTGGCAACTTTGTTTTTTGATGGTATATTGGATTCTATCCTATGATTGGAAAACACATAGATCACATCACGAAAGTAGGTATATAAAATAAGAGGCGGGCCACAGGCTCGCCTCTTTCATTAGAGATATAGAGAATGACAATTGTTATTTCATCAGGAACGGGAACTTGTCGAAGTTCTTGAGGGCGATAGCAGTACCGCGGGCAACAGCCTTGAGCGGGTCTTCGGCCACATGGACTTTCAGTTTCGTCTTCTTGGAGATACGTTTGTCGAGGCCGCGCAAGAGAGAGCCGCCACCGGCCAAGTAGATACCGGTCTTGTAAATATCGGCGGAAAGCTCTGGCGGAGTCTTTTCCAATGCGTTGTTGACAGCTGTTTCGATAAGGACGATAGAGCGGTCCAAAGCCTGTGCGATTTCGCGGTGGCTGACTTTGACTGCAACCGGGATGCCTTGGAGCAAGTCACGGCCGTAGACTTCGTAGTCGGCAGGAGGATTTTCAAGATCCTCGATAGCGGAACCGACGTTGATTTTGATTTGTTCGGCAGTAGCCACACCGATAGCGATATTGTGCTTTTTACGCATATAGTCGATGATGTCGTTGTTGAAACGGTCGCCGGCGACTTTGACGGAAGTACTGGTTGTAATACCGCCGAGGGCGATGACAGCGATTTCGCTGGTACCACCACCGATGTCGATAACCATGTTACCGTTGGCATCAAGCACGTCGATACCGATACCGATAGCGGCAGCCATAGGTTCGTGAATCATACGGACCTCTTTAGCGCCAGCCTGTTCGGCGGAGTCACGTACGGCACGTTCCTCGACTTCAGTGATACCTGAAGGAATACAGATGACCATTTTCAGAGCCGGTGGGAAGAAGTATCCCTTGGAACCAGTCATCTTTATGAATTCACGCAACATCAGTTCCGTTGCCTGGAAGTCAGCGATGACGCCATCGCGGAGCGGACGGATAGTGATAATGCCGGGAGGAGTTCTACCCTCCATCATCAAAGCCTTTTTACCTACAGCTTTGACAGTTTTGGTTTTTTGGTCAATGGCAATAATGGAAGGTTCATCCACCACCACCTTGTTATTGTGGAGAATAACGGTGTTAGCAGTACCCAAGTCAATTGCGATCTCTTTAGTAAATATCGAAAATAGACCCATTTATTTATAGTTTTAAGTTGTTTGCAAATATACAAAAAATCTGACTCCTATACGAACTATTTTATATAAAGTTACATCAAATTTTGTACTTTTGCCAAAATTTTTTCTATGAAGAAGATTTTCTCAACATTATTGTTAGTCATTGTATGTGTGATAGGTATGGCACAGAACTCCGTTCAATACGATGTGGAGCCTGCTATTATTACTATCCAAAATGACTATGTAAAAGTATGGAACAAGTTAGGAGAGACGGACGGCTACCGCATCCAGATAGCCGCCGTCACGGGTACGAACTCGCGCTCAACCGCTGAGAACGAGCGTTTTGCCTTCCAGAGCCGCTATCCGGAAATCCCCGCCTACATTTCCTATATGGAACCCTATTTCAGAATCCGCGTAGGTAATTTCAGCACCCGCTTGGAGGCCTACTATATCATAAAGGAAATCCAAGGCGACTATCCCAACGCGTATATTGTTCCAGAAAAAATCACCTATTCAGAATAAGAAGTTATGAAAATCATAGACGGCAAAGCCTGCGCACAGCAAATCAAGGATAAAATATCCAAAGAAGTTGAGATGATCAAAGCCATCGGCTTCCGGGTTCCGAAGTTGGCCATCATCCTCGTTGGCGACCGCCCTGACAGTTTGAGTTACGTACGCAGCAAAGAGAAGACCTGCAAGTCACTGGGTATGGACTGCGACACCTACCTGCTCCCGTCCGACACGCTGGAGAAGGAGTTGCTGGACCTCATTGACAGGCTCAACAACGACCGCTCGGTAGATGCCATCCTCATCCAACTGCCCCTGCCGGACCATTTCGACAGCGCACGGATTTTGGATTTTATTGACTACCGCAAAGACGCTGACGGCCTGCATTTGATGAATGTGGGTCTGTTGCATTTGGGCGAACCTTACGTGATGCCCTGCACCCCCAACGGCATCATGTCGCTGTTGGAGACCAACGGCATAGAAGTGGCCGGAAAGCACGCAGTCGTCATCGGCCGCAGCCAGTTGGTTGGCGAGCCCACCGCCCAGCTGCTCATCCGCCAGAATGCCACGGTCACGCTCTGCCACTCACACACGCGCAACCTGCCGGAAATCACCCGCATCGCCGACATCGTCATTACGGCGGCCGGCCACCCCGGTCTGCTCAAGCCTGAAGACTTCAAGGAGGGCGCCGTGCTCATTGACGTGGCCATCAACCGCACCGACAACGGCCTTGTAGGTGACGTTTACAGCCCCACCACCCTACCGGCCCTCGAAAAACGGCTCAGCGCCGCAACCCCCGTGCCCGGCGGCGTCGGCCCTATGACCATCGCAATGCTGATGCACAACGTCTTAGATATGTACAAAATGAAACTCAACAAATAAAAAAAAGGAACGATTTCTCGTTCCTTTTTTTTTATTGCATTATTTAGAGTAGTAATCCAAAACCTCCTCCAAGGCTTTGCGACACACCGGACAGAAATCGTTGTAACCGATTTGATGCATCGTGCAGTGCATTGTCGGACGGTAAACACCTTTGGCAACATAGCCGCCGCCTTCATACACACCCAATTGGTCATATTCCGGAGTTCCCTTCACTGCCGGAGGCGTGGGTATCTGCGTGTTCTCAGGAAGTTCGTTCTTCCACTTGCTGTCAAAATCGACCAAGGTGGTGAGGTTCGGCTCCACCGGTTCGATGCCGGCAGGATAGAAGTCCTGTACAGAAACTTCGGAGGTGTAGTATTCGTCTGCCAAACCGCCAATCAGGTGACCCATTTCGTGTACAATTACATAATCCGGATAGTCACCGTGGTTGTACACGGTGCAGTAGAAATTGTAGATGCCGCCACCGCCGTATTTTTCGCTGTTGCAAATGATTACGATAACGTCGTATGGAGCGTCATCGGCCACCTCGTGGAGGTTCCAAACACCAGGGCACATCAGATAGCGATCCAAATCCAATGCGTTGTAAGTGCAGTTGACCAAGGTCTTACGGTAAATGTTGTTCTGCGGCTGCGTGATGCCAGATTCTTCGGAATAGCCTTCGATGGCACGGATATTCACCTTCTTAGCCATCTCTTTGTAAGGAGTGCATTTCATCACGTAGGATGCGAAACGCTTCATATCCTTTTTCAACAGCTTGGCATCGCTTTTGGCATATCCGTCCGGAATGAAGAGAATATCGATAGCCTTATCGGGGGTGCTGCCTTTGTGCAGCGTCATCACCTTGTTCTCCTTCACCATCGGTTCCGTTGCAGATGTCCTCGGGTTGAAATAGGAAATGGACAGGGTGGTCGGGACTCTTTTTCTATCAAAAGCCGTGAATTTCAAACGAACCGTATTTTTCGGGAACGGAATATTGACGCTTTCCTCCATAGAGTCAATTTCGGTCATACCACGTTCCGTGGTTCTGTATTCGGTAAAAAGGCAGGAATAACTTCTACTGAAAATCAATTTGTTGGACAGGGAATCGTAAACTTCGACAGTGATATCGCCGTAATTGTGCGGCTCGATCAGGTACTCCCGCGTTCCATTCCAAGTCCCGCCTGCGGTAAAATGGTCGATTTCCAAAGATTCCTGATGGAAATTGCCGATGTGCAGATAATCAATCCTAAGCGTTTTATTGACAAAATATTGGTCAAAATGTTGGGCGTACGTGATGCCCAGTCCCATAAATAGGCTCAACAATGAGAGTAAAAAGACTTTTTTCATATCTATATATTATGACTGCAAAACTATAATGCCCACCGAAAAATGGGACGGCAAAGGTAGAAAATTAATGGGAATAGTCAAGGATTTTTTTCTAATAGACGTGCAGTCCGCCCATTTTGAAAAGTTGAACGCCAAACCAACTCAGAAGCAGGCACAAAAAGCAGACACTCTGCCATAAAATCCATTTTCTATCAGTAAGTTCCTTACAGGTATCTGTGTAATGAAAAGCGATTTGGCAGGCGCTCCAGGTAATCAAGGCGGCGGTCTCTTTGGGGTCCCAACTCCAGAAGTCGCCCCACGCCGCCTTGGCCCAAATCATACCCAGGGCCAGACCAACCGTGTAAGTGAGGATTCCCAAACGAAAACAAAAATAAGAACGTAGGTCATACTCCATTCGCAACAAAGACGTAACAAAAGAGGTAAGCAGCAAGGCATACGAAAGGACGAAGAAAAAAACGTGCGGGTAAAACCAAACACTTCTCAATATAGGAGGCAGATTGCCGCGCATCATCGGATTCAGCAACAGAACCAAGGCAACAGTAACTATTAGGGCGAATAAAATTCTACGGCTAATGTTGGAAAGGACAGAATATTCATATCTAACTATAAGAAACGCTTTCCAAAGTGATGCTGCCATTAAAAGGATGAGTCCCCAATAGACCAGCCATTGGCCGGGTTGCTTTACCAAACTCAAACGAACGCCAGCAGGATTTTGGCCACTCGAAGACCAATAATCCTTTATATAAATATTGTATTGGTGAAAACGAGCGGGATGATTGACAGACAAATGCAGATTCCGATTCTCTTCGGAATAGGAACAGGTAATTTTGGCACTGACCTGCTTGACTTTGTAGGATGGGTGATAATCGAAGTTCAGGCTTCTCAATTGTATATTGAAAGAATTTGCCAAAAGATTGCCGTTTTCATCGGAAATAATGTTGGAGGCAGGCCCGTTTTCAAGCAAAACCAGATGGTAGTTTTCATACTGCATTTTCCCAATAATCAATCCGATTAGAGTGAGAATCAGTCCTGTTTGAAAAAATACCCGTCTGAATTTCATTATTTCAATTTTTTTTCTATTTTTGCGACCTCAAAAAAAGCCACTTTAGCTCAGTTGGTAGAGCGACGCATTCGTAATGCGTAGGTCGCGAGTTCAAGTCTCACAAGTGGCTCTAAAATAAGGCGATGCGATGCACCGCCTTATTTTTTTTCAAAAAGAGACGTTGCATGCAACGTCTCTACATTTTATTCAAAAAACTTATGTTTTACTTCCAACCAGACTTCATCAGGCAGTTTGGCGCCAATGTATTCTATCATTCTTGCAGACAGATATGAAGCCAAGTCGCCAGACTTCTGTGCAGGGAAATCGTTGAGCAGACCAAAGAGGAAACCGGAAGCATAGATATCACCGGCACCCGTAGTATCGCGACGAACAGCATCCACCGGTGCGATAGTAGTAATTTCGCCATTCATTTTAATCAAAGAACCGTCCTTTCCAATTTTCACTATAGCGATTGGGCAATATTCGGAAAGCACATTTAATGCCTCAACACCTTCTTTGCCAGTAAACGCCTTAGCCTCCTCCTCATTGGCAAAGATAATGTCCACGTAGTCGGTGAGCAGCATCTTCACAAAGTCGTAGTTGGCCTCAATGATGTTGTAACTGGCCATATCCATAGAAATCTGCAGGCCTTTTTCTTTGGCAATCTGGCAGACTTTCAGAATAAGGTCGTGGTTGAATATCAGGTAGCCTTCCACGTGGATGCAGTCATAGCCTTCGAAGACAGAAGGATCCAATTCTTCGGGCGACATTGTGGCGGCAGCGCCTAAGTAGGTGGCGAAGGTACGTTCGCCGTCCTTGGATATGAAAGTGGTGGCAATGCCCGTGTCAATGTCCGAGTCAATCAAATGCGGAGTGACGTCGAAACGTTGCATTTCGCTTTTGAAAAAGTCACCCATTTTGTCGTGTCCGACCTTGCCGATGTAACCGGCGGGAGCACCTAAGCGAGCCAATCCGTGAATGGTATTGGACGTGGAGCCGCCAGTTGCACAGGTCTGTTCCATATTTTGAATGGCCTCGTGAATTTCGCGCTTGCGGTCCGCATCAATCATCACCATACCGCCTTTGTCCAGACCATATTCAGACAAAATCTTATCGTCTTCGATGTTGACCAGAATGTCAACCAACGCATTTCCTATACCTAAAATCTTTTTCATAATTCAAATTTATGTGTCAGCACTACTTGCCTTCCTGCTCTTTATTTTTTTTCTTAATAATGGCATAACAGAGCCAGTAGCCAATGGTCACGGCCAATGTGATGCCCACCACGATGGGGAAGCGCTCTCCCACCGTGCCCTGTCCTATGAAGGTGAAGGGGATGAGGAACGCTGCCAGAATGATAAAGAAACGCAGTACTGCTTTCATCTTATTGCAATTTAGAAAGTTGTTCTTTGATAATTCTAATTTTCTCCTCAGCATCAGCCTGTTTCTTACGTTCGATATCGACAACGTTCTGAGGAGCGTTGTTGACGAAGCGCTCGTTGGAGAGTTTCTTCAGCACACCCTGCAGGAAACCTTCTGCATACTTGAGGTCGGCCTGGAGTTTTTTAATTTCCTCTTCTGCATTGATGAGGCCTTCCAACGGAATGGAATATTTCACATTCTGTTCGATGAAGGAAGCGCCGTTGACTTCGCCCTGTTCGCCCACATATTCCACGAGTTCCACATTGGCAAGTTTTGCGATGACTGCGTCCATTTCGGCATTGGCCATGGCAGCGTCAGCGTGTACGTGGAGTTTGAGCGCATTCTTGTTGGCAATATTCTTTTCGGAACGAACGCGGCGAATTTGTTCAATCACATTTCTAGTTACAGCGAAACGGTCCAGAAGTTCGCGGTTGACGTTTTCGGGTTTCGGCATTTCACAGAGCATCAGGGACTCGCCTTCCTGACGTTCGCGGAGCGCGTGCCACAGTTCTTCCGTGATGAACGGCATAAACGGGTGCAGCACCTTCGTCAGTTTTTCGAAAATATCCAGGATGTCGTTATATGTCTTGCCATCCATCGGCTTCTGATACGGCGGTTTCACCACTTCGAGGAAGCAGGAGCAGAAATCGTCCCAAACCAGCTTGTAAAGTGCCATCAGAGCCTCGGAAAGACGATAGCGTTTGAAGTCTTCTTCTGCATCTGCCAGCACCTCGTTGATACGTTGGTTCATCCATTCGACAGCCACCTTGGTGTGGATCGGCTGTTCACCGTTGGCATCCACATCCCAGCCCATGACTAAGCGGAAGGCGTTCCACATCTTATTGCTGAAGTTTCGTCCTTGTTCGCAAAGGGACTCGTCAAACAGCAAGTCGTTGCCGGCCGGAGAACTGAGCAGCATACCGAAACGCACGCCGTCGGCACCGTATTTTTCCATCAACATGATGGGGTCGGGAGAGTTGCCGAGGGACTTTGACATCTTGCGGTGCAGTTTGTCACGCACAGTACCTGTGAAATAGACGTCTTTGAACGGGATAGTGCCGCGCCACTCCAAACCGGCCATAATCATACGGGCGACCCAGAAGAAGATGATGTCGGGAGCCGTAATCAAGGCAGATGTAGGATAGTAGTATTTGATTTCCGGATTCTCGGGATTGCGAATGCCGTCGAATACGGAGAGCGGCCACAACCAGGATGAGAACCAGGTATCCATAACGTCTTCGTCCTGTTTGAGGTCTTCTTTGGTGAGGTTCAGTTCCGGATATTTCTGTTGTGCGATATTGAATGCTTCATCGACATTGTGCGCAACCACGAATTCGTGGTTCGGCAGGTAGAAGGCAGGGATACGGTGGCCCCACCAAAGTTGGCGGCTGATACACCAGTCCTTTACATTCTCCATCCAATGTGCGTATGTGTTTTTGAACTTATCGGGATAGAACTTGATGTCGTTGTTCATCACTGCGTCAAGCGCAGGTTTGGCCAATTCGCCCATCTTGCAGAACCACTGCAGGGATAGTTTAGGTTCGATAACCTCGTTGGTTCTTTCAGAGAAGCCGACCTTATTGACATAGTCTTCGATTTTGACCATGCTGCCAGCCTCTTCGAGCAACGGGATGATGGCCTTTCTGGCCTCGAAGCGATCCATGCCGACGAGGAATTGTGCGCTTTCGCTCAACGTACCGTTGTCGTTGAAAATATTGATGGTTTCAAGATGGTGCTTGATACCGAGGTTGTAGTCGTTGATATCGTGCGCCGGAGTGATTTTAAGCGCGCCCGTACCAAATTCGCGTTCCACGTACTCGTCATAAATCAACGGGATGGAACGGTTCACCAGAGGCACGATGGCACGTTTGCCCTTATATTTGGCATAACGTTCGTCGTCAGGATGCATACAGATAGCGGTATCGCCCAAAATGGTTTCCGGACGCGTGGTAGCGATGGTGATATACTCACCCGGTTCGCCTTCAATCTGATAACGGACGTAATATAGTTTGGATTGGAGTTCTTTATATACAACCTCTTCGTCAGACACAGCGGTCAGGGCCTTGGGATCCCAATTGACCATACGCACGCCGCGATAGATTTTGCCTTTGTTGTACAGGTCGACGAAGATATCGATGACAGCCTCGGAGAGGTCGGCGTCCATTGTGAACTTGGTACGGTCCCAGTCACAGGAAGCACCCAACTTGCGAAGTTGCTTCAGGATGATGCCGCCGTGTTTTTCTTTCCATTCCCATGCGTATTTGAGGAATTCATCACGGGTGAGGTCTTTTTTGTCGATGCCTTTTTCCTTCAGCATGTTCACCACTTTGGCTTCCGTAGCGATGGAGGCATGGTCGGTGCCGGGCACCCAGACGGCGTTAAAGCCGGTCATACGGGCGCGACGGATTAAGACGTCCTGGATGGTATTATTGAGCATGTGGCCCATATGCAGCACGCCAGTCACATTTGGCGGCGGGATGACGATGGTGTAAGCCGGGCGGTTGTCGGGCTCAGAATGAAACATGCGGTGGTCAGTCCAGTATTTGTACCATTTGTCCTCCACTACGGTAGGATCGTATTTAGTAGCTAATTCCATTGTGATAAACTTGGTTTTATTAATGTATAATCTTATAAATCATTTCTTTGAGAAGGTCTTCCTCGGTGCAGTTTGTATCCACGCCCTTAGCTTTCACATCATATTCACGAAGGACGGAAATGATGTTGGTGAGTTGCGGAATAGTGTAGCTCATAGCTGCGCGGGTGTTGTTTTCCAGAATTTTAGGCGGAAGGTTGCCGAAAATCTTGCGGACCTCGCCACTTTTGTCGGGAGACATCTGATAGAGCAGCATCTTGTTGAAGTAGCTGTACAACATCGTAATAGTTTTGATGTTGGGGTTTTCCTTCTGATGTTTGGCGAAGTTGAGCATGATTTTGTACGTCTTAGTGACGTCATGGCTTCCGAGGGCGTTCTGCAGTTCGAAGATGTTGTACTCCTTGCTGATGCCGATGTACTTTTCGACAATATCCGGGGTGATAGTGCTATTAGGAGGAAGGATGACCTTCAGCTTTTCAAACTCCGTATAGATGCGGGACAGGTCGTTACCGATGTGTTCTGTCAGCAGGTTGGCGGTGGCCGGGTCGAGTTGGAACTTGAAGCTCCGAGCCTGTTTCAGCACCCAGTCTGGAATCTGGTAATCGCGGAGGGCAACAGACTCAAAGACGACACCGGGTTTGTTGCAGGCCTTGCTCAAGGCGGCATGGGCTTTCCCGTATTTATGGCAGAGTACTAGGATGGTAGAGGTCATCGGGTTTTGGACATAGTCTGCCAGTGCATCCAAATCCTTGACGTCCTTGGCCTCTTTCACGATAACCAGGCGGTACTGGCTGCCGAATGGGAATTGCTTGACATTGGCGATAATGTCGGCGGCGGCGACATCCTTGCCGAAGAGCACGACTTGGTTAAAGTCGCGATCTGCCTCATCTACAACATTGTTTTCGAAGAACTTACAAATGTGGTCGATATAAAACGGTTCTTCGCCCATCAGCAGATAGACAGGTGCGAACTGTTTGTTTCTCAGTTGTGTGACAAGTTCTTCGTATTTAATCATAGGTTTTCAAAATAAGGCCGCAAAGATACAAAAAAAGAGGTATTAAAGTGTATGTACCTGGCGGGGAAAAAGAGGTCGGGGAAAGAGTAGGCGGAGGAGTGCAGAAGGCATAAAAAGAAAACCGCTCCTTGAGGGGAGCGGTAATCTTAAATCAAACATTATGAACAAAATATCACTTCTATCCTTATTCCTGGGCAGGAATGACCGATACAAATGATTTATCTTTATAGGTTTTGCGGAAAACCACGGTGCCGTCGCAAAGTGCGAACAAAGTGTGGTCTTTACCCATACCTACATTCATACCAGGGTTGTGGACTGTACCTCTTTGGCGAACGATGATGTTACCAGCTTTGGCGAACTGTCCACCGAAAATTTTCAAACCTAATCTTTTGCTATGTGATTCGCGGCCGTTCTCTGAACTACCGACACCTTTTTTATGTGCCATACGTTTTAGTTTTTAATCGTTAATAATTATAAGGTGATGTCATTAATTGTAATTTGGGTCAGGCATTGACGATGACCGTTCAATTTCTGATAACCTTTTCTTCTCTTTTTCTTGAAAACAAGAACTTTGTCACCTTTGAGGTGTTTGTTAACGGTAGCGGTTACTACAGCGCCGTTTACGGTCGGAGCACCTACTTTTACATCACCGTCATTTGCTACTAACATCACGCGGTCGAATTTGACCTGTGAACCTTCTTCAGCCTGGAGGCGTTGAACATAGACTTTGCGGTCTTTTTCAATCTTGAATTGTTGCCCGGCTATTTCTACGATTGCGTACATTTCTAATGTTGTTTTAGTTATTAATTTTTTGGGGCGGCAAAAATAGAAAAAAAATCAAATACTTCACTTTGTCCTGCAATTTTTTTTCAACATCATCGTTATTAGTCTGCTTTTTTAACAAAAAACTCTACACCTATGAAACTCACAAATTACATTAAAGCATTATCAATCTGCGCATTAGTACTATGTTTAACCTTACCTCAGGGATATGCGCAAAGCAGTACAAAAACTGCGAAATATGTTGATTTGACAGACGCGGCAGAGAATTCCGTGAACGCCGTTGTGTATATAAAGACAGAATTCACGCAGAAAACACCCGAATGGGATGACTTTTTCGGAGGTACCATCTGGGAACATTTCTTCGGCATGGCGCCGAGCACCTACCCCGTTCAGGCTGCCGGCTCCGGCGTCATCGTATCTGCTGACGGTTACATCATCACCAACAACCACGTGGTTTCAGATGCGGTGAAGACCACCATCACCCTGAACGACAAACGCGAATTCAACGGCACCATCATCGGCACGGACCCGAACTCCGACTTGGCGCTCATCAAGATTGACGCCGAGGGGCTGCCCTTCCTGCAGTTTGCGAATTCCGACGAAGTGCGCATCGGTGAGTGGGTACTGGCTGTAGGCAACCCCATGAATCTGACCTCCACAGTGACCGCAGGCATCATCAGTGCAAAGGCCCGCCAGCTGGAACTCTCCAGCAGAGGGGGCTCCGAAGAGTGCTATCTGCAAACGGATGCCGCCGTCAACTCCGGAAACTCCGGCGGCGCCTTGGTCAACGCTGACGGCAGACTCGTTGGCATCAACACAGCCATCGCTTCCGGCAACGGCTTCTACACCGGATACTCCTTCGCCATACCGTCCAACATCGTGCAGAAAATTTACCTCGACCTCAAAAACTACGGCCAGGTACAGAAAGCCTTCCTCGGCGTTTCCATCATGGAACTCAACGCTAAGTTGGCCGAAGAATATGAGCTGGACGACGTACGCGGCATCTATGTGGCCGAAGTCGAAGAAGACGGTGCCGCCGCCAAAAACGACTTCCTAGAAGGTGACGTGATTCTGAGCATCGACAACCAACCCGTGAACAGCCTGGCCGAAGTCCGCGGCGTGCTCAAAACCAAATCCCCCGGTGACGTGGTGAACATTTCTTATGTACGTAATAAAGAAAAATATACTAAAGTTGTAACTTTATTAAATAATCAAGGTACAACCGAACTATTGAAAAAAGAATAAGTGCACTTTTATTCAAAATTATGAGACAACTTAAAATTTCCAAATCCATCACCAACCGCGATTCCGCATCGCTGGACCGCTACTTGGCAGACATCGGCAAAGAGCAGATGATCAGTGCCGAAGAAGAGGTGGAATTGGCCCGCCGAATCAAAGCCGGTGATGAAGAAGCCCTCAACAAACTCACCACGACGAACCTGCGTTTCGTGGTCTCTGTTGCAAAACAGTATCAGAATCAGGGCATCAGTCTGCAAGACCTCATCAACGAGGGTAATGTCGGACTTATCAAAGCTGCCAAACGATTTGACGAAACCCGTGGATTCAAATTCATTTCCTATGCCGTATGGTGGATTCGTCAGTCCATTCTGCAAGCCATCGCAGACCAATCCCGTATTGTACGTCTGCCCCTCAACCAAGTAGGTGTCATCAACAAAATCAAAAAGGAGTCTTCCCGTCTGGAACAGACGTTGAAGCGCGTGCCCACCACCGAGGAAATTGCCGAAGCCATCGACATGCCGGTGTACAAGGTTTCCGAAATCATGAAAATGAACAACCACCCACAGTCCATCGACTCTCCGATTTCTCCGAACGAAGAGACTCGCTTTGTGGACATCTTCGTCCATGAAAATGACGAAGACACTGACGTCATCCTCATGCAGGAATCCTTAGCCTCCGAAATCCGGGACATTCTGAAAACGCTCCCCGACAAGGAACGCGAAGTACTCATGCTCTTCTACGGCATCAACACCTCGCACGAATACACCTTGGACGAAATCGGCGACCACATGGGACTTTCCCGCGAAAGGGTCCGCCAAATCAAAGAACGCGCCCTCAAGCGCCTCCGTCAGAACAGTAAAAACAAGACTTTAAAAAGCTACTTATAAAAACTCAGTCTCTACATGAACAATACAGTTAGATGTCTCCGCTCGGTAATCGCCGCCTTGTGCGCGACATTGCTTTTCGTCTCCTGCTTCCACAAGGAAGAGATCCTCGAACCCAAGCCCATGGGATATTTCCGACTGGACATGCCGGAGCACAAGTACATGCAACAAGACACAACTATCCCCTTCACTTTCGAACAGTCCACATTTTCCAATATCGCCATCAAAAAACAGGCCAATGGTTCCTGCTGGATTGACGTTGACTATCCGAGCCTGAACGCCACTTTCAAGTTCACATACTTTCCAATAAAGAATGCAGACAGTCTTCGCAACCTCATCGTGCAGGAAGAGAAGATGGTGAAATTCCACTATCAGAAAGCGGACGATGTAGAGTACTCCATCATCCGAGACCCCGAAGCACGCGTCTGGGGACAGATTTACGACATTGCCGGCAAAGAAGTCGCCACCCCGTTCCAATTCTGGATGACCGACAGTGCCCACCATTTCCTGAGAGGCACCCTCTACTTCAACTTCACTCCCAACAACGACTCCCTCGAACCTGTCATCAACTATCTGCGTGAAGATGCCATGCACCTCATCGGCACCTTCGAATGGAAATAACAAAACTCTATGAAGAAACATCTACTGCTTTTTACATTATTTATTATATGTAACACAACGTTGTTCGGACAAGACACCCTGCGCATGATGCAATACAACCTGATGTATTACACCGACAACTCCGGCGTGTCCGACTGCAACGCGTCAACAAACAGCCTCAACAACAAAGATGCCAATATCCGGACTATTTTCCAATACGTCATGCCTGACGTTTTCTGTGTCAATGAGATCGGCAGCAACGTGAGTTATGCCGACCGGATTTTGAGCAACGACATCAACGTTGACGGAATTGACTATTACAGGAGAGGTCCGCTGACCAACTACTCGGGGGGCTATATCTCCAACATGATATTCTACAACTCCCGGAAGCTCACGTTTTATCAAAACTACTATATCACCACGTCCTACCGTGACATCAACGGGTACAAGATGTATTACAACTCAGCGGAACTGGCCGAAGGGGACACGGTGTTCATCACATTCTGGATTGCGCACCTCAAGGCTGGCTCTTCCGACGCCAACGCGGCTGCGCGCTACGTGCAGACACAGCGACTGATGAGCAAGATCTCATCCATGGGCAACCCCGGGAACTACGTGCTTTCAGGAGATTTCAACATCTACACGGCAGAAGAAGACTGCTACCAAGAACTTATACATTACTCTAACAGCCTGTACTGTTTCTACGATCCCATCGACCGGGAAGGACATTGGAACAACAACGGCCAATTTGCGGACATACACACGCAATCCACGCACACCCAGTCGGACGGCTGCTTTGCCACGGGCGGCTTAGACGACCGTTTTGACATCATCCTCGTCTCGCCGTACGTCTATTACGGAAGCAGCGACGTACAGGTGTTGCCCGAGACCTATCATGCCTTAGGACAGGACGGGCACCGCTTCAATGGTTCCATAACATCGCCCCAGAACAGCAGCATACCCTCAGCGGTGGCCACGGCTTTGTACAACCAATCCGACCACCTGCCCGTCATCACGGAATTTGCCATCAACGCACACGGCAGCAGCATTGCCGACTATGAGCCGACCTTCCAATTAAGGGTCACAAATCCTGTCAGAGACCAACTTGACATCCGCCTGCACAGTGACGAACCCGACCAATACACTTTCGACATTTACTCAGTTGACGGCAAGCTGTTAGCCAACTTCAGCGAAACGTTAGACGCTGGTTCACAAAAGATTACACACCAATTCGATTTCAAAAAAGGCTTCTATATCCTAAAAGTCACAAATTCCAAACATCAGCAACAAATCAGCAAATTGGTCAAATAGTAGGGAGTTTAGCAAAAAAAGTATATCTTTGCGGCTCATTTTTAACCTATAACAATTATTGAAATGGACACAAAGATTGTAAACCGATATTCTGATGAAGACCTTGAGGAATTCAGAATCCTTATTGAAGCTAAAATAGCAGAAGCAAAGGAATCCCTGAAGCTTTATCAAGAAGCCTACAACGGCACAGGCAACGACACCAGTGACACAGCTCCCACTTTTAAAAACCTGGAGGAAGGCAACCAAGTGCTCTCCAAAGAGGAAAACAGCCGTCTGGCTGGCCGCTTGGACAAATATATCGCCAACCTCGAAGCCGCTCTCGTTCGTATTGAGAACAAAACCTACGGCGTTGACCGCATGACGGGAAAACTCATCCCGAAGGAAAGACTCAGAATCGTTCCTCATGCAACGCTTGATGTTTCCACTAAAAACAACAGGGAGAACAACTAACGTGTTTAACAAGCAGAAAAAATACACAATAATTGCAAGTTGCGTTATTGTGGCCATTATATTTTTGGACCAATTGCTCAAAATATGGGTGAAAACCCACATGACTTTGGGAGAAACCATCCCTGTCTTGGGCAACTGGTTCAACTTGTATTTTGTGGAAAACGAAGGCATGGCCTTCGGCATAAGCCTGGGCCAGAATCTCGGCAAACTTATGCTTTCCCTTCTCCGCGTCGTACTGGTCGTCTTCCTATGCTGGTACATGCACAAACAGATCAAGAACGAAAAGATGGACGGCATCACCCTGACAATTTTATGCCTCATTATCGCTGGGGCATTGGGCAACATCATCGACTGTCTGTTCTACGGTCTCATATTCAACGAAAGCACATTCTTTGTCACAGCGTCCCTCTTCCCGGAAGGCGGCGGTTATGCGCCGTTCTTCTATGGCAAAGTCGTTGATATGTTTTATGTCAAGCTGTTCCACATCCCCGACGGGTTCCCGCTTTGGGGCGGCAGCTATTTCTTCCCGGCCATCTTCAACATCGCCGATTCCTGCATCACCGTAGGTATCTTCTTAGCTATCATCTTCAGCAAAAGACTCTTCAAAGAGTTCGACAAAAAAGAAGAAGAATCTTGTAGCGAATTGGAAGAGGCTGCGTCTAACGACAACCTTTAAAGAAATTCTCATTAATTAAATTCACAAATATGAAAAGCATTAAAAAAGCACTCTTACTGTCTATGATGACAGTATTCTGCGCAACCACTTTCGCCATCAATCCGCCGGATGAAGGTATGTGGCTGCCGATGTTCATCAAAAACTACAACTACGCTGAAATGCAGCGCCTCGGCCTGCAACTGACACCGGAACAACTCTACGACATCAACCATTCCTCTTTGAAAGACGCCATCGTCCAATTGGGTGACGGTTTCTGCACCGGTGAGATGGTTTCCCGCGACGGTTTGATGTTCACCAACCACCACTGCGGCTACTCCTCTGTAGTTGAACTCTCCACCGTTGAACATGACTATCTGAGCAATGGTTTCTTCGCTATGAGCAAAGAAGAAGAACTTCCCGCCAACTTCCACGTCAACTTCCTGGAAAGAATGGAAGACGTCACTTCTACGGTTTTGGCTGAAGTTAAAGAAGACATGAGCGAATCCGCCCGCACCAACGCTATTCAAGCCGCTATCAAGAAACTCAAAAAAGACAATGAGGACAACGGCCGTTACAATGTTGTTGTAAAACCTTTCTACGAAGGCAATGAATACTATATGTTCGTCTATACCACTTACGAAGATGTCCGTTTAGTTGTGGCTCCTCCTGCCGCTATCGGCAAATTCGGTGGCGACACAGACAACTGGATGTGGCCTCGTCACACTGGCGACTTCACCGTTTTCCGCATCTATACGGCTCCCGACGGTTCCCCGGCTAAATACTCCAAAGACAATGTCCCTTTCCACCCAAAACACTTCTTGCCTGTCAGCATTAAAGGTTACAACCAAGGTGACTACACTATGATTTGGGGTTATCCCGGCACAACGGAACGTTTCCTGACCTCCTACGAAGTTCAGAACGCTATCGACGTCAAAGACCCTGCCATCTACGAACCTCTGGATATCATCCTTCCTGTTATTAACGACCATATGAATGCTGACGAAGCTGTCCGTTTGCAATATGCTGACGACTACGCTGGTCTGGCCAACTATTGGAAAAACCAACATGGTGAAGTTGAAAGTTTGAAGAACCTCCGCGTTGTTGACAAAAAGCAAAAAGAAGAAAAAGAACTCACTCAATGGATCAATGCCAATCAAGACCGTCAGAAAAAATACGGTAATTGTTTGAACGACATTAAGAAAGTTGTAGAAGGCGTAAACGGTGATGCTTATAAGGCAATGACCAACGCTAACCTCTGCCTCTCCGCTTCTGCCACTCTCTTAGCTGCTTGGCGCACTCAAGGTTCTCTGATGCTCAAAAAAGATGAAAAAGGCAAACCCGAAAAGAACTTCAAAGATTCTAAAATCAACGCTCTCTTAGGCGTTTACGACCAAAACTGCAGCAACAAAGACAAACAAACCGAAATCGACGTCATTATGGCGACGATGAAGACTTGGAAGCGTCTCCCTGCTGACAAACAACCCAACATCAGCGAATTTATGACGAAGAATTACAAAGGCAGCTGCGAAAACTTCAAGCAGGCGCTCTCCAACTCTATTTTCATCTCCAGAGAAAACTTCGAAAACTTCTTAAGAAAACCGAACAACAAAGTTCTCGAAAAAGATCCTATCTACCAATACCTCCAAGCTATCGTCGGTATGGTTATGGTCAACCAACACGTTTACGAAGACATGGACAACCTCGATGTCCCTCGCCGCACCTATTTGGCTGCAGTTAAAGAATTCAAGGCTTCCACCCCTATTTATCCGGATGCAAACAGCACCATGCGTTGCACTTATGGCACCGTATGTGACTACTACCCTGCTGACGGTGTACATTACAACTACTTCACCACAACGAAGGGCATCCTTCAAAAGGAAAAACCAGGCGACCCCGAATTCGACGTTCCCGCTAAGTTGAAGAACCTCATCCTCGCCAAGGACTTCGGCCAATATGCTGACAAAGACGGTGAATTGCACGTTTGCTTCTTGTCTAACAACGACATCACCGGCGGCAACTCCGGCAGCCCGATTATGAACGCCAACGGCGAGCTCATCGGCTTGGCATTCGATGGCAACTGGGAAGCACTGAGCAGCGACATCGTGTTCAACACCGAACTCCAACGCTGTATCAACGTTGACTCCCGTTACGTGCTCTTCATCATCGACAAGTTCGGTGGTGCTGGCTACCTGCTCAACGAAATGGATATCAGAAAATAATTCATAATCCACAATGAATGAAGAAAGGATCGTCGGAAGCGGCGGTCCTTTCTTTGTTTGCAGCGGATTCCTTTTGAACGAATAAAATCCTTATCAAACCATAAAACATTTTTTTGTACATTTGCGGCTCTTAAAAAATGACAAAGCGTAGGATACTATATGGTTTGGCGCAGATGCGCCGTTTTATTCTGAAGCATTTCAGTTCGCGTGCGACCATACTCATACTGAGTGTGTTCATCGGCATTCTGGGTGCTGCTGCCGCTGTCATCATCAAGAACCTCGTACACTTCACCACGGCTGCCCTCGGGCGCGCGTTCCCTGATGCGGAAATCAACTACTTCTATCTGATTCTCCCCACCTTGGGCATCCTGCTGACCTTATGGTTCGTCAGACGCGTTATCAAAGACAACCTCAGCCACGGCGTAAGCATTGTGCTGAAGGCCATTTGCAAAAGCGACGGCAAGTTGCGGTTCCACAACACCTTTTCCTCGATGATTTCCAGTGCCATCACCGTCGGATTCGGCGGTTCCGTAGGTCTGGAGGCCCCCATTGTGCTCACAGGCTCGGCCATCGGCTCCAACATGGGCAAATTCTTCCATCTCAACGCCAAGCAGACCACCCTGCTGTTAGCCTGCGGTTCTGCAGCCGCCATGGCCGCGGTCTTCAAAGCGCCCATTGCCGCCATCGTCTTCACCTTCGAAGTACTGATGTTAGACCTTACCGGGAGTGCCATCCTGCCGCTGCTGCTGTCCGCTGCCACCGGCACCGTGATGTCATTGCTGTTCCTCGGCCGCGACGTCATGTTTACCGTCAACGTCACCCAGGGGTTTTTCCTCTCCAACATCCCTCTTTACGTCATCCTCGGCCTCCTCACCGGCCTCATCTCCGTATATTTCCTTCGTGTATCTAGATGGATTGAAAAACACATGCGCCTGATTCGGAAGCCATACCTCAAGGCCGTCATCGGCGGCGTGGTGCTATGCGGGCTCATCTACCTTTTCCCCGTCTTCTATGGTGAAGGTTACGACAGCATCAACACCCTCATCAACGGTGGTTACGAAACTATTTTCCACAACTCGCCACTTTGGGAGCCGTGCGCCAACCGTTGGATATTCTTCCTGGGCATTGCCGGCATTATCCTCTTCAAAGTTTTCGCCACCACATTCACTACGGCATCCGGTGGTATTGGCGGTGTGTTCGCCCCCACCCTGTTCATAGGTGCCTACACAGGATTTTTCGTGGCCGCAGTCACGCACCACATCCTTGGCGCCGACATTCCCTACACGAACTTCATCCTCGCGGGTATGGCCGGCGTGATGACTGGCGTGATGCAAGCGCCGATGACCGCGATGTTCCTTATTGCAGAACTCTCCGGCGGATACACGCTGCTCATCCCGCTGATGATTACCGCGGCATGCTCCTATATCAGCGTCTATCCTTTCGAAAAATACTCCGTTTACACACACCCGCTTGCCGAAAAAGGCAATCTCAAAACTCATAACAAAGACAAATTCGCGCTGCGCAAGCTACAGTGGAACGACATCATCGACCACGACATCATCACCGTGCCCGTTCATAGCTCGCTCAGAACTTATACCGACTACATCGCGCACTGCAAACGCAACCTCTTTGTAGTCATCGATGACAACAACCTCTTCTCCGGACTCTTGGTTATGGACGACCATCGAGACATCATTTTCCGTCAGGAACTTTACGACCTCGTACACGTCGAAGACCTTATGATCGAGCCCGAAGAATTTATTTATGAGGACGACAGCGCCGCCATCGTATTGGAAAAATTCAACCGCACAGGTAATTTCAACATGCCGGTAATCACTCGCGACCGTATGTACCTCGGATTCTTATCCAAAGCCCGGTTCTTAGCCAGATATCAGAAATTCGTGGCCGCAGAATCCGAAGACTAACCTTTAACCCACTAACCCAACCGCCAATGCAAACGCAAACCACTCCAATTCCCGGATTAATCATATTAGAGCCCAAAGTCTTTCACGATGACAGAGGCTATTTTTTTGAAAGTTTCAACGAACGCACTTTGGAAGAAGCCGGCATTCACGAGCATTGGGTGCAAGACAACCAGTCGTGTTCCCAAAAAGGTGTCGTCCGCGGCCTTCATTTTCAAAAACCTCCTTTTGCACAAGCCAAGTTAGTGCGCATTTTGAAAGGCGCCGCCATCGATTTTGCAGTTGACATCCGAAAAGGCAGTCCCACCTACGGCCAATACTTCTCCGTACTTCTAACGGCAGACAACTTCCGCCAATTCTACATTCCCGCAGGTTTCGCACACGGCTTTGCCGCTTTGGAAGACGACACGGTGTTCTTTTACAAATGCTCCAACTTTTACAACAAGGCCTCTGAAGGCAGCATCCGCTTTGACGACCCCGACCTTCATATCGACTGGCAGGTGGAAAACCCGCTGACCTCGGACAAGGACAGAACAGGTCCGTTCTTGAAGGATTTCGATTCGCCGTTTACGTATTAATATCTGAGCATCAAATGAGGACTCCCGAGTACTCTCGTCACCAAAGTTCAAACGGCTAAATGCGAACTGCTAAAAAGTTAATACTCAACTTCAATCTCCTCGGCAGTCAAGCCTGTAATGGATAAAATTGTGTCCATGTCAATACCCTTTTCTAACATACTTTTCGCCATAGCACGTTTCGCCTTTTTTTCACCTTCCACTCTTCCCTCATTTCGGGCGCACTCGCGTTCGTATTCAATGGTGTCTTTGACATCCTGGTAGTCAAATATGCTCTTTGCGTAATCTTCTTTTTCCATAGTTGTGAGTTTTTCTAATTTTCCCTGCTCGAAGAAGTCGCGGTATATGGGTTCGTCAAACGGGCACTCCTGAGTGTTTGCGTTTCCCATATTCTTGATGATGTAGAGCCAGCAGTGCAGCGCATCGCGATAGTCGGATTCCTTGAACAGGCGCGCAAAGGTACACAATTCTATGAATATGAACTTGACCTGCGGCAAAAAAACTTTATTCGTCTGGTCTTTCATCTGAATTTCCCACAAGAACCTGTCCGGATCATTGAATACTGTCATTTTGAAGTTCAGGATGTTGATAGAGAAGATGGGCGGTATGGCGTACTTCTTGACTCCCTTCTCGGCCAATTGGCTGACGAGGCGGCTGACGTAGGTGAAGGCGCGCTCACCGTAGTAGGGCTGTCCTCCGATCTGCAACTCCACGATGATGTGCTGGCCCTGGTCGGTGAGGCAGTAGATGTCATAGACCATTTTCTTCTCTTGCGGATTCTCTCCTAATTGCTCGGTATTCAGATAAACGACGTCTTCGATGGTCCCGACGCTGTCCGCGAGTACGGCATTGAGGAATGCGATGAGGAACTTCTTGTTCGGCTCTCCGAACATTTTCTTGAATCCGAAATCGGTAAGCAGATTCAGATACTTAGGCTTGTTCTCCAATACTGGATTGTTTAATGGATTAAATTTCATAGCGAGATGTTTTTATAGTTAATAAATCTGTCCCGCAAAGATATATCGTCTGGAAAGAAAAGTCAAGTGTAAAATATTAATTTTTAGACAGTTGAAAATATGCAAATAACGTGTGTTTTGTGCACTTTTATGAGTTTTTTTGCGTCTTTCCATTTTTTGCACATAAAAGTTGCAATCGCCCAAAAGATCTTATTTTGGAAGTTTTTGGTAGAAATGAGCCGCAAGGTCGCAGCGCCAACTCACATATAGTTTTCTTTTAAGTCATCGAAAAAAATCACTACTTTTGCCCCCTCATTTCGAATACTATGTCACAGGTAAAAGAATCTTGCAAAAAACTCATTATCTTTGATTTGGACGGCACGTTACTGAACACGCTCGAAGACCTTGCCGACGCCGCCAACCACGTGCTTTCCGAGCATGGGTTTCCGACACATCCCGTGGATGCCTATCGTTACTTTGTGGGGAACGGCATGCCCACCCTCATACAACGCATCCTGCCCGAAGAGCACAAATCCGGCGCTATTTACGATATCTGCTTCAAAGAATTTTTAGATTACTACACCATCCATATGCACGACAAAACCCACGTGTACGAAGGACTGACCGAAACTCTGGAAGCATTGCAGGCCGACGGTGTCAAGTTGGCCGTAGCCACCAACAAGGTGCATTCCGCGCTTGCCCCGCTAATGGCCAATTTCTTCCCGACAATTCAGTGGCATGCACTTTTCGGGCAGCGCAACGGAATACCTGTAAAGCCCGATCCGCAAATCGTCTATGACATTTTGGAAGCCACCGGCTGCACCAAAGAAGAGACACTCTATTTAGGCGACACCTGCGTAGATATGGAAACAGCGCACCGCGCCGGACTCAAGGCGGTCGGCGTATTGTGGGGTTATCGTCCACGCACGGAATTGGAAGAGGCAAAAGCCGAAATCATTATCGAACAGCCTCGCGAGATTCTGTCTATTATCTGATTCGCAAATTTCCGAACACTATTTCTGAGTCATAATATCCAACACGTAACTATCCGTGTCGGTCATGCCCTTAGTGCCGAGGTTTGCCATATTTTGCACACACTTGTCAACGTCGTCGTCAATGATGCCCTCAACAGAAGTGACAGACTTGTCCTCAACAGCCAACATAGAAGACAGTACAGCCGTGGAAACACCCGTGGCGACTTTCAGGGAGCAGCTCGGTTTGGCGCCGTCGCAAATCATACCGGTAATGTTGGCAATCATGTTTTTTACGGAGTAGCAGATTTGCTCGAAAGTGCCGCCCATAAGGTAGGTGAGGCCGCAGGCAGAACCCGTGGCGGCAACCACGCAGCCGCACAATGGGGAAAGGCGACCGAAGCTCTGCTTGATGTAGATGACGGCGAGGTGGCTCAGCATCAGGGCTCGGATGAGTTCGTCTTCGGTTTTAAGACGTTCCTTGGCAAAAACCCATACCGGCAATGTGGCAGCAATGCCCTGGTTGCCACTACCGGAATTGCTCATCACCGGAATCTTCACACCCGCCATACGCGCATCACATGCAGCAGAAGTATAGGAAAGGATTTTTGCATAAATACCGTTGCCGAAGAATTGGGATTTGGGTTCCATGAAAATCGTACGTCCCAGGCCGTGACCATAACTGTTCTGCAGTGAGAGTTCGGCCGCACGCTTGTTCAATTCGGCAGTTTCCAAGATAAAACGGATATCCTTGATAGGAGCCTCCATAGCAAAATCATACACTTTGCGCAGCGTCAGCGACAAATCCTCCTTATCAGCTTGGGCACTGCTTTGGACGGAATCGTTCAACAGAACCTCGCCGTTTTTGGAAATATAGCTGAAATGCGTATGTGAACCCGAAATCACCACTTTCACATTGTCATCACCGTTATGGCATTCAATGCCGATGTACAGTTTTTCATCGGTGTCCTTTTTCTGCACAATCTTGATACGCTGTTGCGCGATAAACTCCTTGCCGGCCTCGACGGCTTCCGGAGTAGTGTCTTTCAATACCTCGAGTTGATATTCGGACTTTCCGACCAGGGCGCCCAAGGCAATAGCGATAGGCAGGCCCACCATGCCCGTGCCGGGGATACCCACGCCCATGGCGTTTTTAAGCATATTGGCGCTCAAAAACACAGCAATGTGCTTGGGCACGCCGCCTAAAACTTCCTTTGCTTTAGCCACAGCCAAAGCCACAGCCATAGGTTCGGTACAGCCAATAGCAGGTACCACTTCACGTTTCACCAACGCGATAATTGCGCTCATTTCGGATTGTGTCATAAGGGTAAAATTTTGAAGGCGCAAAAATACGAAAATAATGCGGTGATGTGTTAATTGCAGAAGTACCGTTTAATTTTTAATTTTAATTCATCACCTATTAATCCTTATGCTACTTTTTCCTATCTTTGCACCCTCTAATTGAAAAAACTAAATTAAGAATAAAATGGCAAAAGTTCTCATCATCGGTGCAGGCGGCGTGGGTGCCGTAGTTGCACACAAATGCGCTTCCGTACCGGAAGTTTTCACCGAAATCATGCTCGCTTCACGCACCAAGTCTAAATGCGACAAAATCGCTGCTGAAATCGGCGGCAACCGCATCCAGACCGCTCAAGTCGATGCCGACAATGTGGAAGAAACCATCCAACTTCTCAACAGCTACAAGCCCGACCTGCTCATCAACGTGGCACTGCCCTATCAGGACCTTCCTTTGATGGATGCCTGCTTGGCTACCAAGACCAACTACATGGACACCGCCAACTACGAGCCGCGCGACAAAGCCAAGTTCGAGTACAGCTGGCAATGGGCATACCAAGACCGCTTCAAAGAAGCCGGCATCATGGCACTCCTCGGCTGCGGCTTCGATCCAGGCGTGACCAGCATTTACACCGCTTACGCTGCAAAACACTACTTCGATGAAATCCACTACTTGGACATCGTGGACTGCAACGCCGGCGACCACGGCAAGGCCTTTGCCACCAACTTCAACCCCGAAATCAACATCCGCGAGGTCACCCAACGCGGCAAATACTGGGAAAACGGCCAATGGGTTGAAATCGACCCAATGTCCATCCACCGCGCCGTAGAATATCCGAACATCGGAGACCGCGAGTCCTATTTGCTCTATCACGAAGAGCTCGAATCACTGGTAAGAAGCTATCCTACCATCAAGCGCGCCCGCTTCTGGATGACCTTCGGCCAGCAATACCTCACCTTCCTCAATGTCTTGCAGGAAGTCGGTATGACCAGCATCAAGCCGATTAAATACCAAGGCATCGACATCGTTCCGTTGCAGTTCCTGAAAGCCGTATTGCCAGAACCGTCTTCTTTGGGCGAAGGTTATCACGGACAGACCTCCATCGGCTGCCAAATCAAAGGTATCAAAGACGGCAAAGAGCGTACCTACTATGTGTATAACAACTGCGACCACGCTGCTTGCTACAAGGAAATCGGCGCTCAGGCAGTTTCCTACACCACAGGCGTTCCGGCAATGCTCTGCGCCAAGATGATCCTCACCGGCACTTGGAAAGGCGAAGGCGTCTTCAATGTCGAGCAATTCGATCCGGATCCATTCATGAAGGAAATCGGCGGTTACGGTCTGCCATGGCACGAAGTCATCGACCAGCCGCTGCCAGTCTATAAGAACGAATAGTAAAAATCAATAACAAAAACGGGGCGACATGGGAGTGTTGCCTCGTTTTTTTAAATGAAATTGATTATGAAAAACACCCTCACCCTCCTAACCTTTATCCTGCTTCTCGCATTGCCCACACTGCAGGCTCAAGTCCCTGAAGTTGACATGGTCTTTGTCGAAGGAGGACAGTTCTTTATGGGATGCACACAGGAGCAGCATGATGACTGCGGCTTCGACGAAGTACCCACGCACCTCGTTGTGCTGGACAACTTCTACATCTCCAAATACGAGGTGACGCAGGCACTGTGGAAAGCCGTCATGGGCAACAATCCGTCCAAAGTCAAAGGCGACAGCCTGCCCGTCACGCGCGTGAGTTGGCTGGATGCCCGCGCGTTCACCATCAAGCTCAGCAAACTGACTGGCAAGAAATACCGCCTGCCCACAGAGTCAGAATGGGAGTACGCAGCCCGCGGCGGCCGCTATAGCAGAGGCTATAAGTTCAGCGGCTCCGACAATATTGACGATGTGGCTTGGTATCGCCGAAACAGTAAGAAAACGCCCCATCCCGTAGGTCGGAAAGACCCCAACGAACTCGGCATCTACGATATGAGCGGCAATGTTTACGAATGGTGCTACGACGGTTTCGAATACTTCGAGGCCAATTATTCCGGAGATTACTATAATCCTAAAGGAAATGAGTTCAGCCTCAACAAAGTGTATCGCGGAGGCTGCATGACCAGTTTCTGGGACAAATGCCGCGTTTCCTCCCGCAACAAATACGACCAAATCACCACCACCCATTTCATCGGCTTCCGCCTGGCTATGGACGTCGAACAATAAATCCTGAATTATTAAATTCCATACCTTTGGGTCACAGCGCGGCGCCCCTATTAGGCTATACACGATAAATCAGCGTCCCAAATCACTTGAAACTTGAAAGCTACTAACTCTGCCAATTTAGTTTTTTATTACCTTTGCCGCCTGATTTTCAAAGAATATTATTATTCACTAAAACATACATTTATGAAAAAATCTTTCTTTTTGACAATGCTGGCCGTTGTGCTTTCCTTAGGCACGACATTCGCCTGTACGAATTTCATCGTCACAAAAGGTGCCAGCAAAGACGGTTCCTGCTTCCTGACGTATGCTGCCGACTCACACTCCCTTTATGGTGAGTTGTATTACCGTCCGGCTGCCGACTATCCCGCCGGCACTATGATGGACATCGTGGAATGGGATACGGGCAAACTGCTCGGACAGATTCCGCAAGTGGCTCACACCTACTCCGTTGTCGGCAATATGAACGAATGGCAACTGGCCATCGGAGAAACCACCTACGGCGGTATCGAAGAACTCGAACAGGGCCAAGGCATGATTGACTACGGCTCACTGATTTACATCGCACTGCAACGTGCTAAAAACGCCCGTGAGGCCATCAAGGTCATCGCTGAATTGATGGACACCTACGGCTATGCTTCCGAAGGCGAATCCTTCTCTATCGTCGATCCCGACGAGGCCTGGATTATGGAAATCATCGGCAAGGGCGAGAAGATGCTCGACGCCAAGGGTAAAATCGTCAAGGGCTGGAGCAACGGCGCAGTTTGGGTAGCACGCCGCATCCCCGACGGCTATATCAGCGGTCACGCCAACCAATCCCGCATCACAACGTTCCCGCTGCGCGACGGCAAGACTTCCATCACCAGCAAGGAACTCGACAAGATATTCCTGCCTTCCGTGGAGACCGTTTATTCTTACGATGTTATCTCCTTCGCCCGTCTCAAAGGCCTCTATCCGAAAGACACCAAACAGGCTCCCGACGCAAAATTCAGCTTCTGTGACGCCTACAATCCCATCTCCTTCGGCAACGCTCGCGGCTGCGAAGCTCGCGTCTGGGCTTTCTTCAATCACTGCAACCCCGCAGAAATGGCTCAATACGAAGACTACGCTCGCGGCGACAACCTGTCACACCGCTTCCCGTTGTGGATCAAACCCGCTGACAAGAATAAAATCGACGCCCAATATATGATGGCTATGATGCGCGATCACTACGAAGGAACATCTATGGATATGACCAAGGATCTTGGTGCCGGCCCGTACAAATGCCCTTACCGCTGGCGTCCTATGAACTGGAAATACGACGGCAAGGAATATCTCCACGAACGTGCTACCGCTACTCAACAAACAGGCTTCTCCTTTGTGGCCCAATGCCGCAACTGGCTGCCTAACTGGTTCGGCGGCATCTTCTGGTTCAGCGTCGATGACGCCGCCAGCACCTGCTACGTGCCGATGTTCTGCGGTATCAACCAAATCCCGATGGAATACGCCGAAGGCAACGGCTCTATGGTGGACTACTCCCCCACTTCCGCATTCTGGACATTCACCAAAGTCAGCAACTTCGTATATTCCCGTTATTGCGATATGATCAAGCACGTCAATGCAAAACAGGCTCAATGGGAAGGCGGCTTTGTGAAAGAAATCGCCAAGATGGAAAACGAGATGAAAGAACTCTGCACCAACAATCCTGAAAAGGCACGCAAGATGCTGAACGACTATTCCAACAAGGCCGCAAAAGATGTCTGCGCCGAATGGAACGATTTGTTCATTTATCTCTTAGTGAAATACAACGACGGTAACGTCAAGAAAGAAAAGGACGGAAAATTCCTGAAGACGGACACCAAGAACCCGCAATGCGAATTTCCTGACCAACCGGAATATCCTCAATATTGGTACAAGATGATTGTTGACGACTGCGGCAAGAACATCGAAGCCAAATAGTCAAAGACAGATACCAAAAAAGCCTCGCAATTGCGAGGCTTTTTTTAGACCTATAGGTCATTTTGCGGGCTACGACATAACTGAAAGCCTTGAAAACACAG
>JAKSMC010000027.1 GCA_024400835.1 Bacteroidales bacterium | reverse complement strand
TTCATACTGCAAAATTAAACCTTTTTTTTACTCGGTTTAATTCGGGGCCAATATAACTAATCTTTCTAACAAACGATTCAATTCTAATAATTCCATAATTTCAACTTCAGTATCAAATCTATCTTTCTAAATCCGCAACTATCTTGTCTATTTCAGTACGCAGCACCTGTTGGCGTGCTACAATTTCAGCAATACTGCGGTTCAACTCCACGATATTGATTTCTTCCCGTGTGTCTTCCTGTTCAACATAACTGCTGACAGACAGGTTGCAGTCGTTTGCCACCACATCTTCGCACGAAACCAACTTGCAGAAATGGTCGGCATCCTTACGCTCAACAAATGCTGTCAGTAACTTATCAATGTTCGCCTGCGACAGTTTGTTCTTGTTGCCTTCGTGTACGAACTCTGCGCTGCCATCCACGAACAGAATGCTGTTGTCTTTCTTGCTTTTTTTCAATACGATAATGCAGGTGGCAATGGGAGTGCCAAAAAACAAATCGGACGGCAGTTGGAATACGGTATCCACATAGTTGTTGTCAATGAGATATTTTCTAATCTTCTGTTCCGCACCGCCACGATAGAGAACGCCAGGGAACTCAACGATAGCAGCCGTGCCGCTGGTAGATAGCCAAGCCAACATGTGCATCGTAAACGCCAAGTCCGCTTTGCTCTTCGGGGCCAATACCCCGGCGGGTGAGAATCGCTCATCGTTAATCAGCAATGGGTTGTCATCGCCACTCCACTTAATAGAATAAGGCGGATTGGAAACGATACAATCAAACGGTTCGTCGTCCCAATGTTTCGGTTCTAATAGGGTATCGCCATGTGCTATGTCAAACTTCTCGTAGTTAATGTTGTGCAGGAACATATTGATACGGCACAGGTTGTATGTACTAATGTTTATCTCTTGACCAAAGAAACCTTGACGCACCTTTTCCCGTCCCAGCACCTTGGCAAACTTCAACAGCAACGAACCGCTGCCGCAGGCAGGGTCATACACCTTGTTCACCTCCGTCTTGCCGACCAATGTAATCTTTGCCAACAGTTCACTGACCTCCTGTGGCGTATAGAACTCGCCACCGCTCTTGCCTGCGCTGCTGGCGTACATCGTCATCAGAAACTCGTAGGCATCGCCAAACAGGTCATTGGTGTTGTCCTCTACACGACCTAATTTCAAATCGCCAATGGCATCCAGGATCTTCACCAGTTTCTCGTTTCGTTTGGCAACCGTAGCACCTAATTTGTTGCTATTGACATCAATGTCGTCAAACAAACCACGCAGGTCATCTTCGCTGTCCGTGCCGATAGCGGATTTCTCAATATTGTCAAAAACCTTTGCCAAAGTCTCATTGAGGTTCTCATCGTTCTTGGCGTTCCGGCGGACATTCACGAACAGTTCTGACGGCAATATGTAGAATCCCTTTTCCTTAACGGTGTCCCCACGACCATACTCCGCTTGTTCGTCGGGCATGTCGGCATAGTTGAAGTCGGGATTACCTGCTTCGTGTTCGCCTTTATTTAGGTATTCTGCAAGGTTCTCACTAATGAAACGATAGAACAGCATTCCAAGTACATACGCCTTGAAGTCCCAGCCGTCCACACTGCCTCTTAAATCGTTTGCTATCTGCCATATCGCCCGGTGCAGTTCCGCACGTTCTTGTTCTTTGGTCATAGTTGTTGTAGGATTAAGTAATTAGAAGCGGCAAAAGTAGTTATTTTTGCCGTAAGTTTGACAAATGACGTGTTTTTGACAGTTTCTGTCACAAATAACAAGTTTCTTACCCCATTCCTCAAACCTCACTCCCGTTTTTATGCTATTTTTGCGGATTCATACAGTACTCAATAAAAACGCAATAATATCATTTAATAAATCTCGATTACTATGGAACTACGGTATGCTACTTTTTCAGATTCTCCTTTTGTGGCGTGGACTGTCTTGGCGGCCATTGGCATGGACAATCCCTCAGAGAAACTTTTGGACGGCGTGACGGAGATGTGCCGTCGAGAGGATGTCCTGTACAGTTGGCGTAACACCTTGATTGCCGAAGTGTCGGGCAGGGTGGTGGGTGCCCTTATATGCTACGATGGCATCCGCTATCGGCAGATGCGTGAGGTTACCTTCCCGTTGATTGCGCAAGCTTCTGGCAATGATTTCAGCAGTATGGAGATGGAAACACAGGAGGGAGAATTCTATCTGGATTCGATGGCAGTGCTGCCCGAATATCGTAGGCGTGGCGTTGCTACGGCACTGCTCAAAGCAGGTGTTGCGCAGGCTCGCAGTCTGAATATCCCACAGGCCGCCATGGTCGTTTCCCCCGAAAATCCAAATGCCCAGCGCCTCTATGAGTCTCTCGGCTTCCGATTCTCCCGTGATATGTTCTTGTTTGGCGAGGATTATCGGAAAATGGTTTTGCCGATTAAAGGATAGGGCTTCCTAAAAATAAAGCATAAAAAAACGGAATCGACATCTTTGCCGATTCCGTTTTTCATTTATATATGAGATCGTTTATTTGCCGAGGAGCATGATGAAATCCAATCCGTCATCTGACCCAAGTGTGTTGTCTTTTGAGTGGTAGGTGAAACCGCGGAAGAGTGTGCCTTGCTCGTTTGGTTCCCAATAATTGCTGTCATCACGGATAACTTCCACTCTCTTTCCTTTGATGGTGTAGGTGAAGTGATCTATTACATGGAAGTTGTAACTGTAATCCCAGTAGGAGTACTCGCAGGTTCCGTTTTCACGGAAATAGAATTGTTCGTTTGAATCCAAATATGGATAGCAATATCTGTGTCCTACGATTGGGTGATTTGTGTTTCCACTGTCGCTGCAACTTGTCAGCAAGATTACGCTGAGAATTGCCAAAACTGATAATACTTTTTTCATAACTATTGTTTTTATTATTATTGTTGATTTGTATTTCTTATAAACTATGCCCACCTCCTCTATCTATACGTCTCTTTTTGTCGCATTCTGCCCAAAGACATAACCTGCAGATTGCAAATGTCTAAAAAATCTTTTTTTTTTTCTTTGACGCTGCAAAATTACATAATTTTTGGGGATTAGAAAAGGATAAATGTTGTGTCACATTTTGTAGAGATAAAAAAACGGGCGCCGAAAACCGCTCGGCACCCGTTTGAATTATGTGGTTTCTGTTATTGTTAGGTTTTTGCTGCGCAAAACCGCAATAACTTCCTCACCTCGGCAATGCTCAAGCAAGCTTGGCATTGCACTTGGTTCGTCGTTATTTAACTTCTTCAAAGTCCACGTCTTGAACTTCTTGGTCGTTGTTGTTGGCACCGCCCTGAGGACCTTGAGCGCCAGCGCCTGGGTTGGCACCTGCGAAGTCTTGAGGATTAGCGCCACCTTGTTGGTACATCTTGGCAGATGCGGCCTGCCATGCATTTTGCAATTCTGCTGTGGCAGCGTCGATGGCTGCAAAGTCTTTCTTGCCGTGTGCTTCGCGCAATTTGGCAGCAGCAGCTTCAATTTTTGCTTTGTCGTCAGCAGGAACCTTGTCACCGAACTCTTTGAGTTGCTTTTCAGTTTGGAATACCAAGCTGTCGGCAGCGTTCAATTTGTCGATTTCTTCCTTGGCTTTCTTGTCGGCGTCAGCATTGGCTTCTGCTTCTGCTTTCATTCTCTTGATTTCGTCGTCGGAGAGACCGGAGGAAGCTTCGATTCTGATCTTCTGTTCCTTGCCGGATGCTTTGTCCTTGGCAGTTACGCTGAGAATACCGTTGGTGTCGATGTCGAAGGTGACTTCGATTTGAGGTACGCCGCGCATAGCAGCAGGAATGCCGTCGAGGTGGAAACGACCGATGCTCTTGTTCTGAGCGGCCATTGGACGTTCGCCTTGCAATACGTGGATTTCAACGGATGTCTGGTTATCGACTGCCGTGGTGAAGGTTTCTGTCTTCTTGGTCGGAATCGTGGTGTTGCTTTCGATGAGCTTGGTCATCACGCCGCCGAGAGTTTCCAAACCGAGGGATAGCGGAGTAACGTCGAGCAGGAGGATGTCCTTGACTTCGCCGGTGAGCACGCCGCCTTGGATAGAGGCACCGATGGCCACAACTTCGTCAGGGTTAACGCCCTTGGAAGGAGCTTTGCCGAAGAATTTTTCAACGATTTCCTGGATGGCCGGAATACGGGTGGAACCGCCGACGAGGATGACTTCGTCAATATCGGAAGTGCTGTAGCCAGCATCGCTGAGGGCTTTCTTACAAGGTTCGATGGTTGCGCGGATAAGGTCGTCGCAAAGTTGTTCGAATTGAGCACGTGACAAGGTGCGTACAAGGTGTTGGGGAACACCGTCGATAGGCATAATGTACGGCAGGTTGATTTCGGTTGAGTTGGAAGAGGAAAGTTCGATTTTGGCTTTTTCAGCAGCTTCTTTCAAACGTTGGAGAGCCATAGCGTCTTTGCGAAGATCGACGTTGAAGTCTTTCATAAATTCTTCTGCCAACCAGTCGATGATCTTGTGGTCGAAGTCGTCGCCGCCGAGGTGGGTGTCACCATTGGTGGACTTCACTTCGAATACGCCGTCGCCGAGTTCGAGGATGGAGATATCGAAAGTGCCGCCACCGAGGTCGAAGACGGCCACTTTGGAGTCGGATTTCTTTTTGTCCAAACCGTATGCCAAAGCAGCGGCAGTAGGTTCGTTGATGATACGTTTGACGGTGAGGCCGGCGATTTCACCAGCTTCTTTGGTGGCTTGACGCTGAGAGTCGCTGAAGTATGCCGGAACGGTGATGACAGCTTCGGTCACTTCCTGTCCGAGGTAGTCTTCAGCTGTCTTCTTCATTTTTTGAAGAATCATAGCGGAGATTTCCTGTGCCGTATAGGAACGGTCGTCGATTTTAACCTTCGGCATGTTGTTGGATGCGCGTTCTACCGTGTAAGGTACGCGGTCAACTTCTTTAGCCACGCGGTCGTATGTTTCACCCATGAATCTCTTGATAGAGAAGATGGTCTTTGTGGGGTTGGTGATGGCCTGGCGTTTTGCAGGGTCACCGACTTTGCGTTCGTTGTCGCCGACGAATGCAACGATAGACGGGGTAGTTCTTCTGCCTTCGCTGTTGGGGATGACAACAGGTTCGTTGCCTTCCATTACAGCAACACATGAATTGGTAGTTCCTAAGTCAATTCCAATAATTTTTCCCATAGTTTTAAATGTATTTAATTGTTATTATTTGCAATTTTCTCGGCCAACCACGGCCGACGCCGCCATTAATAACAATAATTGTGCCAAAAAAACATCGGCCCTGTCGGGTACTGACAAATTGGCAGAAAGAGGTACTTGTGACTATTGCGAACACTTGATACTTGGACGTTGAAAATCATGTGTTTTTCTCTATTCATCGTAATAGAAATTAATGTATATTTGCGACCTCGTAAAAAAACGGGCTTTTTTTAGATAAATCACTAATAATCATTTTATAATAAAAAATACATAATTTATGGCAAAAACATTATTTTTAGGTGATGAAGCCGTTGCCCAGGCAGCTCTGGACGCTGGCTTGTCTGGAGTGTATGCATATCCCGGCACTCCGTCAACCGAAATCACTGAATTCATCCAGAATTCAAAACAGGGAAAAGCAGGCCAAGTGCACAGCATTTGGGCTGGTAACGAAAAAACCGCTATGGAGTCTGCCATCGGTATGTCATACGCTGGCAAACGCGCAATGGTTTGTATGAAGCACGTCGGTCTGAACGTGGCTGCTGACCCGTTCATGAACTCCGCAATCACAGGCGCTAACGGCGGCCTCGTAGTTGTTGTGGCTGACGACCCTTCCATGCACTCCTCTCAGGACGAACAGGACTCTCGCTACTATGCTAAGTTTGCGTTGATTCCTTCTTTCGAACCGTCCAACCAACAAGAAGCATACGATATCACGTATGCCGCTTTCGACTATTCAGAAAAGTACAACACCCCGGTCCTGATCCGTCTGACCACTCGTCTTTCCCACTCCCGTTCCGGTGTTGAACGCAAAGCTGAACGTCCGCAAAACGAACTCCACTTGCTCGAAAACAAGAAACAGTTCATCCTTCTGCCGGCTATCGCTCGCGTGAACTATCGCAACCTCCTCGGCAAACAGGACGCTTTCGAAAACGAGTCCCTCAATTCTCCGTACAACAAGTATATCGATGGCGCTGACAAGAAAATGGGTGTTATCGCTTCCGGTATCGCTTACAACTACTTGATGGAGAACTTCGACGGCAAATGTCCTTATCCTGTTCTGAAGATTTCCCAATATCCGCTGCCTAAGAAACTCATCGAAAAGATGATTGACGAATGCGAAACCGTTCTCGTTGCAGAAGAAGGTTATCCTTTCATTGAAGAACAAGTTCGCGGCCTCCTCAACAGAACTGGCAAAATCATCGGTCGTCTCTCCGGCGAACTCCCACGTGATGGCGAACTCAACCCGAACCTCGTGGCTAAAGCTCTCGGCATGCCTGACACCTACGGTGCTCCCATCCCGGAACTCGTCGTCCCCAGACCTCCCGCATTGTGCGTCGGCTGTCCGCATATTGACTCCTACAACGCTATCAATGCCGCTATGGAGAAATACGGCGCTGGCAAGGTCTTCGCTGATATCGGCTGCTACACCCTCGGTGCTCTTCCTCCATACAATGCTATCTATACAACTGTCGATATGGGTGCTTCCATCACCATGGCTAAGGGTGCTGCCGATGCAGGTATGCGTCCCGTCCTCGCCGTTATCGGTGACTCCACCTTTACTCACAGCGGTATGACTTCTTTGTTGGACTGCATCTACGAAAACACACCTGTGACTGTGATGATTCTCGACAACAGCACGACTGGTATGACTGGCGGTCAGGATTCCCACGCTCTCGGCGTCCTCGGCGAAATCTGCAAGGGCCTCGGCGTTAAGGAAGAACACATCCACCGTATCACTCCGCTGAAACAACATCACGAAGAAAACGTGGCACTCATCCAAAAGGAACTCGAATACGAAGGCGTTTCCGTTATCATTCCTACCCGCGAATGTATCCAAACCCTCAGCCGTCGTATGAAAAAACAACAGGCCGCTAAGAAAAATTAATAATTGAGAATTGACAATTGAGAGTTGAGAATGGATGTTCTCGATTTCGCGGAATATCTATTCGAGATTTCAATACAATATCTATTAATATTAAACTGAATAAAATGAAAATAGACATTATATTAGCAGGTGTAGGTGGACAGGGTATTTTGTCCATCGCTACCATTGTCGGCTATGCAGCCGTCAAAAGAGGTATGTATATGAAACAGGCAGAGGTTCACGGTATGAGCCAGCGCGGTGGTGATGTTCAATCCCACTTCCGCTTGTCTGACGAAGAAATCGCTTCCGACCTTATCCCTATGGGCAAGGCTGACATGATTATCTCTGTCGAACCTATGGAATCTCTCCGCTACCTTCCTTGGTTGAACAACGAAACAGGCTGGCTGATCACCAATGACCAACCGTTCGTCAACATCCCTAACTACCCCGATTTCGACAAACTTTCCGCTGAACTCGGCAAGCTGAAGAACAAAGTCGTCATCAATGCTGACCAAATCGCAAAGGACCTCGGTTCCGCACGTTCTGCCAACATGGTGATCCTCGGTGCTGCTTCTCCTTATCTCGGAATTCCTTTCGAAGAAATCGAAGATGCAGTTAGAGAAAACTTCGCACGCAAGGGTGAAGATATCGTGAATACGAATATCGCTTGCCTCCGTGCCGGTAGAGAATTCGCAGAAAAACGCTAATTAACAAGTGAGAAGTTAGATGAACAACCTGATAGAGTTCATAAAGAAAAACTTCCATTACTTCCTGTTCGCAGTTCTTCTGGTCCTGAGCCTTACGATGATCGGCAAATCCATGGCGTACTCGAACTACAAGTTCGCACGCATCTGCCAGAGCATCACCGGGCCCATCCAGAAGAACTGGTCGGACATGGTCCACAAGTTCAGCCTCGGACAGGAAAATGAGGAGTTGGTACAGCAGAATATCGCCTTGATGCGCGAACACGACAATATGTTTATCGTTCGCGAGGACACCCTCATCACTCAAATGAGCGAAGAAGATTCCCTGCATACCACACGTACGCGGATGTTCGACTACACCCACGCACATATCATCTATAGAACTACCGATCAGGCATACAACTATCTCATCGTTGACAAAGGAGCCAAAGATGGCATCACCCGTGACATGGCTGTGACTTCACCTTCCGGCGTGGTCGGCGTAGTAGGGGATGTGTCTGACAACTTCGCTGCTGTCATTCCAATTCTCCACCCGGATTCCCGTATCAGTGCTGTCGTCTCCTCTGTAAACCAAGTCGGCACAGTGGTCTGGGAAGGCAATGATTGTCGAGTGGCTTATTTGGAAAACATACCGCAACATTTGGAAATCAATATTGGAGACTCCGTTGTCACCAGCGGGTATTCCAATATCTTTCCCAAAGGTTTGCTCGTAGGCACCGTGAAGGAGGTCTCTATGGGCAACAATGCCAGTTTCCTGACCATCAAAATCAAACTGGCAACCAATTTCAATAAGGTCAATACGGTTTATCTTATTGAAAACCAATACAAGAGTGAAATAGATTCTTTAAAGGCAGGCTTCAAGACCGAATAAGCCGCCTGGTTTATTAAAAGACAGTTCATTGAATAATATCATATCTAATATATTGCGCTTCTTGGTTGTGATTCTGTTGCAGATTTTTGTGTGCAACTACATCAACCTGTTTGGTTTTGTCACCCCGGCGCTCTATTTGCTGGCATTGTTGCTTCTGCCCTTGGAATTGCCCAAGTCAGCCCAATACCTCATAGGCTTCTTCACGGGCTTGGTTATTGACATGTTCACGCATACGCTCGGCGTGAATGCAGCCGCCTGCGTGCTCGTCATGTTCGTGCGCCCCTACATTGTCCGCTTGTTGAATGGACGCAGCACCGTGGAAGGCGTCGACCGCCCGGAACCCGGCATCAAGGACTTCAAATGGATATTTACATATGTGCTGCTTCTCTCTTTCCTTCATCAATTTATGGTGGTGATGCTGGAAACCGCATCTTTCCGTAATTTCGGCCATACCCTTTTGTCAGTGCTTTGCAACACTGTCTTTACGGCGTTCGTGATCATCTGCGCCGAATATATCTTCTTTCCAATCAAGCGTAATGCATAGAAGGTATGAAAAAAGAGCATCTGTTCATCCTGCTTTTGTTCGTGTCTGCTTTGGGACTGCTTTCCTCGTGTAGCTCCACAAAGCCGCTTGCCGATGGACAATATATGCTCGTGAGAAATAATGTCGAAGTCGTGGATGAGAAAAATCCCGATTTTGACAATCTTAAATCTTATGTCCGCCCGATTCCCAACAAGAAGTTCATGGATGTCTTCAGCATTAAAACCATGTGCTACAGTGCCGGTCAACCGACCTTTGACAAAGAAGGCAAATTGAAGGACTCGAAATTCAGGAGATTGCTTCGCGATCGTTGGGGAGAGCACCCTGTGTTGCTGGACTCCACTGAAATTGAAAGTTCCATGGTTCAGCTAAACACAGTGATGAGCCAGCTGGGCTATTTTGATGCAGACATGAGTTTCCAAGTGCTGCCTCGCAAAACCAATCCCAAGAAGGTCAAGGTCAACTACACTATTAATGCCCATGATGCATACCATATCAGCTCCATTCAGTACGAAATTGATATTCCCGAGTATAGGAAAATCATTGTCGTACACCAAAATGAATCCCTGTTAGAGGAGGGCATGCAGTATAACGAAGAGGCAATCAACGATGAATTCACCCGCATTATCAATCTGCTGCGCGACGAAGGCTATTATTATGTAGAGAAGTCAATCATCAGAGGTGAGGTTTCGTACGATATGCCTGCGGATTCAACGCAGGATGACCCGAAGACGGTATCTCTTACCATTCTTATGAAACTGCCTTCCGGAGTCAATGCTTCACGATACTTATATAAATACTATTTTAATAATATATATGTGCAGACGAATTACGACCCCAATGAGCCGTCTGACCAACCTTATGATACAGTATATTTCCAAAATGGGAAAAATAGGAAAGATGTGACCCGCTATACCTTCGTCACACCGCACTATGACGATTTGGATGGCCCTATCAAGGATTTTCATTATAGAACAATAGCCAATGCTATTTACACCCAGACCGGCGAACCTTACAGCCAGGTGGCGAAACGTCGTAGTAGCCAAGCCCTCAATCAATTGGATAATTTCTCCTATTTCAACATCTCCTATGTGGAGAACGAAAAGATGTTGGATACAGTGAATAGGGTGGGGTATTTGGACGCTATATACAAACTCACGCGTAAGAAAGTGCACAGCATAGGAGGCCAGATAGACTTGCGCAATGACAAGTCTTCGATTTCCTTTACCTATACGAATAGCAATATTTTCAAGGGCGCCGAACATCTGACTATCAACTTGTCAGGAGGCTATTTCTACTATTCCCTTTCGAATCTTTTCCATAACAATAAGACTTTTGCCTATCCGGAATTCGGTGTTAACGCCTCTTTGGATTTTCCAAAATTGTTCCTTTTCAACAGAAGTCAGAAAAGGGATGCCGTAAAATACAGCACATCTCTAAATTTCGGTGTTAATTATTCCGGCCTTTACCGACGACTGATGTATAACACGAATATCACATACAATTGGAGCCCGAGTTATTATATGAATCATAGTTTGAGCCCGATTGACATCAGTACGATCAACAACAATGACAAACGCTACACCAATATCCTGAATTACACTGATTATCCGGAATCTTATCAGAACAAGTTCAACAAGTATTTCATGCTTTCGTTGAAATACAATTTCAACTACCTGGTTCCATTTTCCATCGAACAGCGTAATCACAACATGCGTTTGTCTGTGAATTTCGAATCTTCAGGGCTTTTCCTCAAAGGCTTGAATGCGTTGTTCACCCCGGACCATCGCTGGGTGCTGAGTCGTAACTCACTTGACAGTACGGGATATAACTATACGACTTTCGAAAAACTGGAATTCACATGGAATTACACCTATAAGATTAATTCCAACAATTCCATAGCCATGCACATGGATGCCGGGGCGATTGTGCCTTTGGACAAAGATTCTTATGTGCCGTATGAAAGAGGATTCTTTGTGGGAACCAGCAACAGTATGCGTGGCTGGGGATATCGAGGCCTTGGACCGGGCAGCTATGAGCACGGTCGCGACAGCCTTTTCACCGGTGATGTGAAATTGGAGTTGAACCTTGAATATCGAGGCACGTTGTATCGTTCTTTCAAGTTCGGTTTGTTCGCTGATATTGGTAACATCTGGCTTTCCAAAAATTACGATGACATGCCAGGCGCCAATTTCGATTTCACGCGTTTCTACAAGGAATTTGCTATAGATGCCGGTGTGGGCTTACGTCTTGACTTCGACTTTTTCGTCATACGTGTTGACTATGCCGTGCCCATCTATGACCCGACGCGTACCTCTTATGGCCGTTGGATTAACGCATCTTGGCAGGAAGGACAGCGCAGAATTAAATGGATAGACGGCCTGAAAGTGGCCATCGGCTACGCATTCTAATGATTACAACTGTTTGGCGGCTTCCCAGATGACGATGCCGGCGGCGATGGTGACATTCAACGAATGCTTCGTGCCGAATTGCGGAATCTCAATGGCTGCGTCACAAATGGGCAGCAGACGATCATCCACCCCGAAAACCTCATTGCCAACTACCAAGGCAACCTTTCCGAAGTCCGTAAAATGTAAATCGTTCAGCATAATAGATTCATCAATCTGTTCTACTAACATTACGGCATAGCCTTCGTCCTTGAGCCTTTGTGCCAGTTCGACAACATCTTCGACGTATTCCCATTCCACACTTTCCGTGGCTCCTAAGGCTGTCTTGGCTATATCCTTATGAGGCGGACGTGCGGTGATTCCGCATAGGAAAAGCTTTTCCACGTTGAAGGCGTCGCAGGTGCGGAACACCGAACCGACGTTGTTCATGCTTCGGATACTGTCGAGGACCACGACAATGGGTTTCTTGGGCTGTGCTTTGAACTCCTCCGTTGAAACGCGGTTGAGTTCATCCATGGAAAGTTTCTTCATATTTTAGTAAGGTAGGTCGTCATTCAAAGTGGGTTCGGATTGTATTGGGCCGTCGTCGTTCATGCGGGATTCGAGGATGTCGAATGCTTGGTTGGGCATGATGGGCGGAATCAACGGAACTTGCGGCATTTGAGGATTGTCGTTTGAGAATGTGGTCTCTTCGCCGGTGTAATATCCAGTTTCAACGTCTGAGAACTTCGTGTACTGGCTTTGGAAGCGTACGCGGACGTTTCCGGTACTGCCGTGACGGTTTTTCTCAAACATAATATCGGCCTGTCCGGCAGACGGTGTGCCGTCGCTGAAAGTGTCCATCTTGTAATATTCCGGACGGTAGATGAAAAGCACCATGTCGGCATCCTGTTCGATAGAACCGGACTCACGAAGGTCGGACAGCATCGGGCGCTTGTCACCGCCACGAGTTTCCACGGCACGGCTCAACTGTGCCAGCGCGATGACGGGGATGTCGAGTTCCTTGGCTAAGGCTTTCAAAGAACGGGAGATGTAACTGATTTCCTGCTCGCGGTTGCCGCCCTTGGAGGAGTTCTCAGCGCCACCCTGCATCAGCTGCAAGTAGTCGATGATGACCATTCTGATGCCGTGTTTGTGTTTGAGACGGCGGCACTTGGCACGAAGGTCGAAGACTGACAATGCCGGGGTGTCGTCGATAATGAGGTTGGAAGTTTCCAATTTTCCGATGTTGTCCATCAACTTCATCCATTCACCTTCGCTAAGGTTGCCCTTGGCAATGTGGCTGGAGTCGATACCGGATTCCATAGAGAAAAGACGTTGGACCAGCTGTGTGGCGGACATTTCCAAGGAGAAGAAGGCTACGGGAGCGTCATGATCGATGGCTGCATTACGGGCGATGGAAAGCACGAATGATGTTTTACCCATACCCGGACGTCCAGCCATAATGATAAGGTCGGATTTCTGCCAGCCACCGGTTTTCTCGTCAATGGCGCGAATGCCGCTGGGCACGCCTTGGAGCTCGTCTGCGTGCTGGCGCATGTTGTCCAGCTCGTCCAATGCGGATTTCACCACTTGGTGCAATTCCTTGCTGTCTCGTTTGAAGTTCTTTTCGATGATGGAGAAAATCTTGGTCTCGGCCTTGTCTAAGAGGTCGAGCACGTCGTTGGACTCGTCATAGGAGTCTGTGATGATGTCGTTGCAGTTGTGGATGAGCTCGCGCACGACGAATTTTTCCATCACAACACGAGCGTGATATTCGATGTTGGCTGCCGATGTCACTCGGTTGGTGAGCCCAGCCACGTAAGCGGCGCCGCCAACAACATCCAAGAGTTTTTCTTTACGGAGTTGGTTGGTTACCGTCAGCAGGTCAATAGGCTGAGCCATTCCGAAGAGCTTCTTGATGACGCTGAAAATTTTTTGGTTAGCTTCAACGTAGAACATCTGCGGATGTAGGAAGTCGAGGATGGTACTGACGGCATTGTCGTCAATCATGAGGGCCCCTAATACGGCCTCTTCGAATTCGACGGCTTGCGGTGTGACTTTGCCCGCTGTACCTAAAATGTTCTCCATGCGGTTATATGACGACGTCTTATTTTGCCGAGTATCGGTAACTTGTTTGTTTTCCATAAATTACACTAAGATTGTTGGGTTGATTTCTGGGTTGCAAATATGCAACAAAAAAGATTGCTTTTTGAGGGCAATCTTTTAAAGTTATTAACATAGGCTACGGAAGGAAACCCGCGTGGAATGTGTAGGGCAGAAGGTCTGCCACGCACCGCAGGTGATATACTGGTCCTTCCTGGCCCGAAAGGACAACCTGTATGGGCTGGCCAAATTTCTGTTCGTATTCGTACAAGACCTGACGGCAACTGCCACATGGGGAAATCGGCTCTGTGAGCGGAGTCACCGGATTGATGGCCGTGACGGCAATCATGCTGAAGGGAACCTCGGGATAGAGCGCGGAAGCGGCAAATGCCGTGGTGCGCTCCGCACACAGGCCGCAGGGATAAACAGCGTTTTCCTGATTGTTTCCTGTGACAACTTGCCCGTTGTTGAGCATGATAGCCGCACCTACTGAGAAATGCGAATATGGAGAATATGCCCGTTTGGCAGCCTCTTCGGCTTGAGCTATCAGCGCTGCGATATCCGCGGGAATCTCACTGCGGTCTTCGTATACCAAAATCTTAGATTCAAGAGAAATCGTCTTCATATTTTATAACTCTTATTCTTAACTCTAAACTCGTAACTCTTAGTTCTTAACTCTTAACTCTATGCTCTATGCTCTATGCTCTTTAAATGATTCCTCTGATTTCCTCCAACGATTCAATGCCTTCTTTCTGGCAGAGGCTTTCGAGTTCGTCAACGATGTGTTTGCCGGCTAGAGGGTCGTTGAAGTTCACCGTGCCGATTTGTACGGCAGAGGCGCCAGCCATTACAAATTCGAGAACGTCAGTGGCGCTGGATATGCCGCCGATGCCGATCACCGGGACTTTTACCTGCTTGCATACGGAATGTACCATACGCAAAGCAATAGGTTTGATGGCGGCGCCAGACAATCCTGCGTAAACGTTGTTGAAAACAGGTTTGCGCTTGTGCAGGTCGATGGCCATAGCTTGGAAGGTGTTGACCAAAGAAAGAGCGTCGGCTCCTGCTTCTTCGCAGGCGAGGGCCATGTCCACTATGTTTTCAGCGTTGGGGGAGAGCTTTACGATGAGCGGCTTGGTGCAGACCTTGCGTACGGCGCTGACCACCTCCTTGGCGACATCCGCTTTGATGCCGAAGGCCATGCCGCCACTTTTGACGTTGGGGCAGGAAATGTTCAGCTCCAGCATGTCGATGTCCGCCGCGGATAGCATGGCCGCACCGGTGGTGTAGTCTTCCATGCTGTGTCCGCCCATGTTGGCGATGAGTACGTTGTTGAAACGACGCATGTTGGCGATTCCGTGCTCGATGAACGCTTCGATGCCTGGGTTCTGCAACCCCACGCTGTTCATCATGCCTGATGGCGTTTCGTACACGCGGATGCCTTCGTTTCCGTCTTTTGGCTTCAATGTCAGTCCCTTGGAGCTGATGCCTCCCAAACAGCTGACATCATACAATTCGTTGTACTCTTCTCCGAATCCGAACGTACCCGATGCCGCTATAATCGGATTTTTGAATTTTATATCGCAGATGGTAGTTTGTAAGTTCATGAATTTAATGCGTTAATGTTGCAATGTGATAATGCTTTTATATAGGTGAGAAGTGAGAAGTTGTGGGGATAAACCCAAAAGTCGAGGTTAAGGTTTGAAAGTAGAAAGGTAGATAAGTTGATACCAATGTCTAACATCTAATGCCTAACATCTAATGTCTCCTTATTGAAACAGTGTTTCTGCTTTAAACACGGGACCGTCTTTGCAAACGCGTTTCATGCCGTCAGCGGTTTTGATGCTGCAGCCGAGGCAGGCGCCGATGCCGCATGCCATGCGGTGTTCCATAGAGCACCAACATGCCACGTCCTTATCTTTGCACATGGCAGCAACCTTGCGCATCATGATTTCCGGTCCGCAGGTGAAGACGGCGTCATATTGTTCTGGCTTCAGTAAATCTGTGATGAAGCCATGATAGCCTTCGTCACCCTTTTCGGTGGAAACAAAAATGTTGGCACAACAGCCTTCAAAATCTTCCAATGAGAATAATACGTCGCGGTATCCGAGATATACATCTACTTCTACGCCGTGGGCGGTAAGTTCTTTTGCCGTCTGGCAGAGTGGGGGAATGCCGAGTCCGCCACCGAGTAGGGCTACATGCCCTTTCATCTCCTTGATGGGGTAGCCGGTGCCTAATGCTCCGAGCAGACTGACCAGATCGCCTTTTTTGAGTTCTGCCAGTTTCTTTGTTCCCTGTCCGATGACGCGGTACATGAAGTGCAGTGTCTTTTCCTCTGCTTTGAAAATACTGATGGGGCGCATAAGCGTGAGTTCCTTGTCCCAACATTTGAGCATGAAGAACTGTCCTGCGGCCGCATCGGCATTCTGGCGTTCAACTTCCAAAACGAAAATGTCTCCCGTGAGCTGCTTGTTCGATATTACTTTAGAATCAAAATAATTCATATAGGTGTGTTATGAGTAATGAATTATGATTTTCGGGGCTTCATATAATGATTAAGAAGCCCCGAAATATAATTATTTTATCGCATTCAAGATGTCGTCGCGCATGCGGATGGCCTCGGCGCGAGAGCAGTCTGCGAAGTTGGCTTCGCCGTTAGGCTGCTTGCGATAAGCCAGGAGTATGCCGCGAGAGGAGTTCACAACGCCGCCGTTGCCCTTATAAAGGTATTTGGCGATGTCTTCGGCTTTGCCGCCTTGTGCACCATAGCCCGGGATCAGGAAGAAAGTGGAGCTTAGCATGCTGCGGATTTCTGCTGCTTCATCGGCATGGGTGCATCCCATTACGCCGCCGACACTGGAAAAGCCGCAGGCACCGATATATTCTTTGCCGATCTCGTTGATTTTCTGGCCAACGACGTGATATACACGTTGGTTGTTTTCGGTCGGAAGATATTCGATGTCCTTGGCTCCTTCGTTGGAAGTGCGGATGAGTACGAAAATACCCTTGTTCTGGTTTTGAATATAAGGCAGATAGGGGTTGAGACTGTCGAGGCCCATATACGGGCTGAGCGTGATGAAGTCGGCTTCGAAGTCGCCGGTGAAATGGGCCTTGGCGTACATTTCTGCGGTTTTGGCGATGTCGCCGCGTTTGATGTCGGCGATGATGACGGCCTTGCGTTCGCGCAGGTAGGCGAGTGTGCGCTGGTAGGCGCGCAGGCCGGCGATGCCATAGGATTCATAATAGGCAATCTGCACTTTGTAGCAGGCACTGACGTCAATGGTGGCGTCAATCAAGGCCTTGTTGAATTGGAACAACCCCTCTTCAATGTCGGGATAGCGTTTGGCAAAAGCCTCTGGAAGATATGAGTAATCCGTGTCGAGCCCCACACAGACATGGCCGTTTTGAGCCACTTTTTCAAAAAGTTTATCTATAATCATAATCGTCTTTAGAGATTTTAGTTGTTTGAAGAATGTTGTTATTCGGCCACTTTCAGCATGAAACCGGTGCCGTGTACGTTGCAGATTTCGACCAGCGGTTTGTAGTCGTCAACGTAGGCGACTTTGCGTTTGCCCTTGACTTTGGGAGCGATGTGGTCGGCATCGTCAACTTGCAGGTAGGAACGTAATTTGGTGAGGAACACGTCCATACTTCTGCCGACGGCGTGATCTTCATCACCCCAGATTTCCTTGAGGATGATTTCGCGTGGGATGAGTTTGTTCTTGTGGTCCAAGAGCAGTTTGAGCAGTTCGGCCTCTTTGCGGGTGAGCGTTCTCGTGATCTTCGGGTGGATGAGCTGCATGCCGCTGTAGTTGAAAGTGAAGTTGCCCAATTTGTAAATTTTTTCTTCATAAAGCGCTTTGGGAAGGATGTTGCCGCGTTTGCATCTTTTCAAGATGGCTTGCACGCGGAGTTCGAGTTCTTCAATGCTGAACGGTTTGGCAACATAGTCGTCGCAACCCAATTTGAAGCCTTTAACACGCTCTTCCTTAGAGATATGCGCGGTAAGGATGATGATCGGGGTGTAGTCGTCAATCTTGCGGATGTCCTGCAACAGGCTGAATCCGTCCTTGCCTTGGAGCATGATGTCGATGATGCAGAGATCGAACTTGTCGGTGTTGTAAGCCTTGGCGGCAAGTTCCCCGTCTTTGAAATCTACTACCTCATAACCAGAGATTTCGAAGTAGTCTTTAATGACGTAGCGGAGATTTTCGCTATCGTCAACTAACATGATTTTACCTTTAGTGTTTTCCATAAGTATTTGTTTTTTAAATTTTTATATTAATCGAATTGAGTTTGTTAACGTTTTTTCGTTAAAAAGGAAAAAACGCGCAAATATAAAAAATAAATTATTAAAGTCAAAAAATATATTTATAGTTAATTTTCCTATATAGATTTTACACATTGAAATGCTCATAATATTTGATTTGCGGGTCTTGCCCCACAGTATTTTTATGTATATTTGCAGCCCTTTTAAAGAAAGAATTATGGCTGGAAAGAAATTGTATAGAAGTGTGCAGGATCGTAAGATCGCAGGTGTCTGCGGCGGCCTTGCCGACTACCTTGACGCGGACCCCACAGTGGTTCGTATCATTGCCCTTATCTTGTTGGTTTGTGCAAGCTTCGGCTTGTGGGCTTATCTGATTATTTGGCTGTTGGCACCAGAAAATCCTGCAATTTAACATCATGATGGAAAATCAATATTTCGTAGCTAAGACATTTGCCGGCCTCGAGCCTTTTTTGGCAAAAGAATTGGAAAGCCTGGGCGCTCTGAATTGCAAAATCATGAGCCGCTCGGTCAGTTTCGAGGGCCCCTATGAACTGCTGTACCGAACCAATTACTATTGTCGCACTGCCTTGCGCATCCTCTGGCGACAGAAGGCTTTCAAGTTTACGAGCAACAGACAGTTCTACGAACAGCTGTTCGAATTCCCGGCCGAGAAGTTCTTGGAACGCAATGGTACGATGGCTGTGCATACTACCACCGTGGATTCCATATTCAAGACCCCGCTCTATGCTTCCGTCCTGGCTAAGGATGCGATATGCGACCGCTTCCGCGACCTGTATGACGAACGTCCCGACGTGGACAAGGAGAACCCCGACGTGCAGTTCCAGATCCATGTTTACAAAGACGAGGCCCAACTGTTCTTGGACAGTTCCGGTGAGTCCCTGCACAAGCGTGGATACAAGGTGAGGAACCATCCCGCTCCCATCAACGAGGTGGTGGCTGCGGCCATGATTATGCAGAGCGGCTATCACGGGGAATGCGATTTCATCGACCCTATGTGCGGCGGCGCCACGCTGCCTATCGAAGCCGCCATGCAGGCACTGAACATACCCGCAGGCTTCTATCGCCGCGACTACGGTTTCCTCCATTGGAAGAATATGGATGCCCGCCTGTGGAAAAGCATCAAACAGGAGGCCGATATCAAAGACGATGTGGACGTTAACTTCTACGGCTCCGATATCAACTCCCGTTTCTTGGACGTCGCACGCGAGAATGTGGAAAAGGCTCGTTTGTCAGACTTCATCACGCTGGAACGTCGCGACATGCGTTCTGCAAAACCAGCACGCACTCCCGCTCTTGTCATGATGAATCCTCCGTACGGTGAACGCCTCGAGGTTGATGACATCAACGAACTGTACAAGGAAATTGGTGATACTCTGAAGAATAATTTCTCGGGATGCCGTGCCTTTATCATCAGCTCGGACCTGACAGCCCTGAAACGTATCGGATTGAAACCCAGTCAGAAAACTATACTTTTTAATGGCCCGCTGGAGTGCCGTTTCGTTGGATACGATCTGTTCTCCGGAGATAGGAAGAGTTATATTTCTCAGAAGAAAAATTCAAAATGATGAAGCGCAGTCTGCTTATATTCGCTATAGTATGCTTGGCATTCGCGGCCAGTGCACAGAACAAGTACAGCAACGAGTTCCTGTCGTTAGGCATTGGAGCTCGCGGGCTGGCGATGGCAAACACCATGTGCGCGATTTCCGACGATGTCACTTCGGCCTACTGGAATCCCGCAGGCCTGGCCCGCATGGACAAGCGATACGAACTGTCATTGATGCATGCCGAGTATTTCGCCGGCATCGCCAAATACGATTATGCCGGCATCGGCTACAAAATTGACGAGCGCTCCACTGTGGCTCTGTCCTATATCCGTTTCGGTGTTGACAACATCATGAATACTACGGAATTGATTGATGCCCAAGGCAACATCGATTACGATAGAATATCCTATTTTTCAGCATCCGACAATGCTCTGCTGCTGAGTTATGCCTATAATTTCGAGAAAGTTCCAGGACTTTCGTTAGGTGCCAATGCCAAGATCATCTACCGCAATATCGGCAAGTTTGCTCGCGCGTGGGGCTTTGGTCTCGACTTCGGCTTGCAGTACAACCACAAAGGTTGGCAGGCCGGCGCCATGCTTCGTGACGGAACATCGTCATTCAATGCCTGGAGCTACCAGCTTTCTGACGATGTGCTTGATGTTTTCCGCCAGACCGGCAATGAGATTCCCGAAAACGAATTGGAAGTGACCATCCCGGCCTTGATGCTCGGTGGCGCCAAAAGTCTGGAATTGGGCAAGGGTTTCAATGCGACATTCGCTTTGGGCCTGGACTGCACGTTCGACGGCAAAAGAAATACGTTGATCCGTAGCAACGTGCTGAGTATGGATCCTCATTTCGGCATGGAATTCGGATATAAGAAAATTGTGGCTCTTCGTGCCGGTATTGGTAATTTCCAACAGGAGCTCGACTTTGACGGCACTAAGAAAACCACGCTGCAAATCAATTTGGGACTTGGCGTGTGCATCAAGAACGTCGTCGCCATCGATTACGCATTCACCGACATCGGCGACCTGTCGATCGCGCAGTATTCGCACATCATTTCCTTGAAAGTGGCCCTTGACAAATTCAAAAAGAACAAATAATACATTTATTATGATTGAAATAGAAGATTATCCATACACCGGAGAACAACTGCAACAGCGTCTGAACAACTTCTTGAACATGCCGATGACCTGCATGAGTGAGCAGGAAGCGTATCGTTACATTTTAAGCAGCATCGACCTGACAACATTGGAAGGTTCCGACAACAAGGCTGCGGTAGCGGCACTTTGTGAAAAAGCAGTCAGTTTCCGAAATGAAAAAAGAAATATAAGGAATACGGCTGCCGTGTGCGTGTACCCTCCCTTTGTGTCCCAAGCCAAAGCAGCCCTGCAAGGGACAGGCATCACGGTGGCATCTGTGGCTGGCGCATTTCCCGCCGGTCAGTCTCCGATTGAAATCAAGTTGGCAGAAATAAAATATGCCATCCAGCAGGGTGCTGACGAAATTGACATGGTCATCTCACGCGGCAAGTTTTTGGAAGGCAACTTGCAGGAGGTGTATGACGAAATCCGTGCCATTCGAGAAGTTTGCAAGAATGTGAAATTGAAAGTCATCTTGGAAACGGGAGAACTGAAGACGCCCCAGAACATTTACAAGGCATCCCAACTGGCTATTGCCGCAGGTGCGGATTTTATTAAAACCTCTACTGGGAAAATTGCTGTGAATGCGACACCTGAAGCATTTTTAGTGATGATGGATGCGATAAAATTGCACTACTTGAAGACAGGAAAAAAGGTGGGCATCAAGGCTGCCGGCGGTATCTCAGACCCTGACACCGCAATGGTTTACCTCAACCTTCTTTCACAAGTACTCGGTAAAGATTGGCTCACAAACAGTTACTTTAGAATAGGGGCCAGCCGCCTTGCTACAAAGGTTTTCGACAAAATACAATAAAAAAAATTTCGTAATGTGTGGAATGTGAATAAAATAATTGTATTTTTGCCGCCCCAAAAAAAGAATACATTTTTTAACAATTTAAATTATTACAAATTATGACGAAAGCAGATATCGTTAATGAAATTTCCAACAAGACTGGTTTCGACAAAAACAGTGTCCAAACTATCGTTGAAGTGTTCATGACCTCAGTAAAAGGTTCCATGATCAGTGGTGAAAATGTTTATTTAAGAGGTTTTGGTAGTTTCATTATCAAAGAAAGAGCTCAAAAGACCGCTCGTAACATTTCTAAGAAAGAAACCATCACCATTCCGGCACACAACATCCCGGCATTCAAACCTTGTAAGACCTTCGTTAACGCAGTTAAGAAATCTACAAAATAATTCAAACAACCTAAAATCTATTAACTATGCCAAGTGGTAAGAAAAGAAAAAGACATAAGATGTCTACTCATAAGAGAAAAAAACGTCTCAGAAAGAACAGACATAAGAATAAATAATCTCTTATGAGTTTTAATGAATGAAAACTAAATGAAACGCCAGTCGTTTTGTTTAGTTTTCATTGTTTTTAAGAATTGAATATGAATGAGACCGAAATAACAAAAGAGATTGTTATTACTTCCCATACGAACGGGGTGCAGGTTGCTCTTCTCGAAGACAAGAAACTGGTGGAAATCCACAACGAGAAAGCCGCTATGCAGTTCTCCGTTGGAGACATATATCTGGGCAAGGTGAGAAAGATCATGCCGGGTCTCAATGCAGCATTCGTAGATGTAGGCAGCGAAAAGGATGCCTTTCTGCATTATCTGGACCTCGGACTGCACGCACGCACAGCCAACGCGTTCGTCAGCCAGGCCATCACAACCGGCAAACGCAGCATCAGCCGCGTGCAATATTTGGAAGAAGTCCCGAAAAATGGAAAAATCAGCGACGTGCTGACATGCGGTCAGCAGATTATGGTCCAGGTGGCCAAAGAACCGATTTCCACAAAGGGTCCTCGCATCACCACAGAAATTTCTTTCGCCGGCCGTTTTTTGGTTTTAGTGCCCTTTGGCGAAAAAGTCACCATCTCCCAGAAAATCCGCAGCGGAGAAGAACGCAAGCGTCTCAAGTCCATCGTGCAAGGTATCAAACCGCGCAACTTCGGCATCATCATCCGTACCAACGCTGAACATCACAGCGTGGAGGAAATTTCCGCCGACCTCGACCATCTGCGCTATAAGTGGGACACCGCCGTCGAAAACCTCTTCGCGTCCAAAGCACCGCTCCGTATCGTCCAGGAAGAAGACTGCATCTCTTCCATCTTGCGTGAAGTCCTCAACGACTCCTTTCACGCCATTTATGTTGATACTCCCGAGGCTTTTAAAGAAGTTAAAAGCTTCGTACACCTATACTCTCCAGAGCAAGAAGAAATTGTCAAACTCTATAACGAGAAACAGCCCATTTTCGAACATTTCAACGTCGCCAAGCAAATCAAAGGCTCCTTTGGCAAAGTGGTGACGGTGAAAAACGGTGTCTATCTGATTATCGAACATACCGAGGCCATGCACGTCATTGACGTCAACAGCGGCAATCGCGTGAAGTCCAATCAGACACCGGAAGAAAACGCCCTGAATACCAACCTTATCGCGGCCCAGGAAATTGCCCGGCAACTCCGCCTCCGCGATATGGGCGGCATTATCACGATCGACTTCGTTGACCTCCACGACCCGAAAAACAAGATAGCCTTGAACAAGGCTATGGAGGACTTTATGAAGAATGACAAGGCAAAGCATACTGTTCTTCCGCTCAACAAGTTCTGTGTCACGCAGATTACCCGTCAGCGTGTGCGCCAGGCTACTATTATTGAAACTACCGAGCAATGCCCGACCTGCCGCGGCACAGGAAAGGTTAAACCGCCAATCCTCATCGAAGACGAACTTGATAACACGTTGGAGTTCCTTTTCGAAAAACAACGCGAAAACAAGGTGTGCATTATGCTCCATCCTTTTGTGTATGCCTTCCTCAAACACGGTTTCCCGTCCATCTTGCTGAAGTGGAGACTCAAATACAAGAAACATATCAAATTGGTGGCCAATCAGAGTTACCATCTTTTGGAACACCATTTCTTCAATGCCCAAATGGACGAAATCATACTTTGGAACGAACCCGCTAACGCATAAACCGCTGAATTATGGATGTCCCTGCTGATATTTTAACAAAGCTCGAGCACTTTTGTGCCTTCCAAGAACGCTGTGAGTCGGAAGTCCGAAAGAAACTCACGACGATGCCTTGTTCTGTGGCTCAACGTGATGAAATCATTCGCAGACTCAGGGAACACGATTTTCTGAATGACCAGCGCTATGTGGAAACTTTTGTTCGCAGCAAAATTCACGAGCAGTGGGGAAAACTCAAAATTCGTCAGGCTCTGCATGCCAAAAGCGTGGACGCTCAATTGATAGACGAGTATTTGGAGGCCATTGACGAAGACGATTACAAAAAGATGTTAGGTGACGCCATTGACAAGTGGAAACGCCAACACAAGGCTGACGAAAACGACAAGCCCAAATTGTTCCGCTATCTGCTCACCCGCGGCTTCTCTACCAGCGAAGTCATGGACGCTTTGAAAGCCTGATCGATAGTAGTTTTACTAAATACATTAATCTAAATAATACTATAGAATATGGTTACAACTGACCAAATCAAAGAAATCTCTAGCAGGCTCGGTGAGCTAAGGAGGTATCTTTGACATCGATGCGAAGAAGACCGAAATTGCTGAAAAAGAGAAAATAACACAACGAGACGGTTTCTGGGATGATCCGAAGGCCGCCGAGAAGCTGATGCGCGAAATCAGCGGAGTGAAGGCCTGGGTGAACGATTACGAGGCTGCCGTGGAACTGAATGACGAATTGTCAGTCACTAACGAGTTCTTTGCGGCCGGCGACGCCACTGAGGCCGAATTAGACGATATTTACGCAAAACTCGAAAAGGCCGTGGAGACTTTGGAATTCCGCAATATGATGCGGGATGAAGAAGACTCTCTGAACGTGGTCATCAACATCAACTCCGGGGCCGGCGGCACGGAAAGTTGCGACTGGGCAGAGATGCTGCTCCGCATGTACACGCGTTGGGCGGAGCGCAACAACTACTCCGTCAAGTTGCTCGACCGCCAGGAGGGCGATGTTGTGGGCGTCAAGTCCGTTTCCATCGAATTGGATGGTCCCTACGCGTACGGCTATCTCAAGAGCGAAATCGGCGTGCACCGCTTAGTGCGCCTTTCGCCCTTTGATGCAGCCAACCGCCGTCACACTACTTTCGCTTCCGTATTCGCCTATCCGATTATCAATGACGACATCGTGATTGAAATCAATCCGTCTGATATCACCTGGGACACATATCGTTCAGGAGGGCACGGCGGGCAGAACGTCAACAAGGTGGAAACCGCAGTGCGCTTGCACCACGCGCCGTCAGGCATTGTTGTGGAATGCCAGGTCACACGATTCCAAGCACAGAACAAGGAAATGGCCTTGAGAATGCTCAAATCCCGTCTCTACCAATTGGAATTGGAGAAGAAGAGGGAAAAGATGGCTGAAATTGAAGGCACGAAGAAGAAGATAGAGTGGGGCAGCCAGATCCGCAGTTATGTGATGCAACCCTATAAAATGGTCAAGGACTTGCGCACGGGCTGCGAAACGGCAAATGTTAACGCCGTACTCGATGGTGAAATAGATGACTTTATTAAAGCATTCCTGATGGGAGAAAAAAGATAGGCTCGGCCTGTCTTTTTTTGTTAATAACTGGTAACAAGTTTTTTTGGCGAATCCAAAAGGAGTACATACTTTTGCAACTGGAAATTTCTAAACCTAAAATATATAAACATCAACAAGTTATGAATTACGAATACGTATTAGTGGCTGGCCGTTCCAACCCAGAATTGGCTAAGAAAATTGCCGAACATCTCAACAAACCGCTTTTCCCAGTGGACATCCTTCAATTCAAGGACGGAGAAATCCAAGTCTACTTCAATGACACCATCCGCGGCAAGAATGTCTTCCTCATCCAACCGACATTCTCTCCTGCTGACAACATCATTGAACTGCTGATTATGATTGATGCCGCCAAACGTGCTTCCGCACGCAACATCGTGGCTGTTGTTCCTTATTTCGGCTATGCTCGCCAAGACCGCAAGGACAAACCCAGAACGTCTATCGGTGCCAAACTGATGTGCAACCTCCTCATGGCTGCCGGCGTTACCCGTATTATCACTATGGACCTTCATGCAGATCAGATCCAGGGCTTCTTCGAAATCCCTGTTGACCATCTTTTCGCTTCTAACGTATTTATTCCTTACGTAAAAGAAATGAATATGGACAACATCTGCATCGCTTCTCCTGACACAGGCGGTACCAAACGTGCTTCTACTTATGCCAAAGCTCTCAACTGCGATCTCGTTATCGGTTACAAACACCGCGAGAAACAGAACGAAGTGGCTTCCCTCCAAATCATTGGCGATGTGAAGGATAAGAACGTCATCATCGTGGACGACATCATTGATACCGCTGGGACTTTGTGCAAAGCTGCTGCTCGCATCAAGGAAATGGGTGCTAAGAGCGTCCGCGCAATGTGCGCACACGGCCTCTTCTCCGGCTCTGCTATTGAAAATATCGAAAATTCCGTTTTGGAAGAAGTCCTCGTTACAGACACCGTTCCATTGCGTAAAGAATGCTCCAAAATCAAAGTCGTCTCTGTTTCTAAGTTGATGGCTGAAGTCATTCAAGCTGTGGTTGATGACACTTCCATTTCTTCTCACTATTACGTATAAAAATCCTTTCAAAAGAAAGAACTGATATTTTTATATTTTCGAATAGCCGTCTTCGGATGGCTATTCTTTTTTTCTATTTTTGCGGCCAAAATTATAAGAACAATGAAGAACTCGAAACTACTATTTGCCATCCTTGTAATCATTCTGCTTCCTAAAAATTTGTTTTCTGAACCCATAGACAAGGCGACCGCTATCTCTGTAGCTCGAAACTACTATGCTGCGGTAACGAACAAGGCGGCCCCTCCGGCGCTGGTTACCTATCAGGCACAGTTTTCCTCGTCTCTCTTATCGTCGGATGCCCTCACGGCATACTATGTTGTCAATTTCGCGGATGAGGGTTTTGTCATCGTTTCTGCTGACGATCGTGTCAGACCCATTTTAGGATATTCTGACCAAGGCGCGTTCGACAGACAGCTGCTGCCCGACAATCTGCAGTTCATGTTAGACGAATATACGCGAGAAATCCAAGCCATTGTGGAGAGTCCTTCGACAGACAATTCAGTGACGGGCAGGGCATGGAAACTGTTAGAGTCAGGTGCCTATTCCCCCTCGAAATTCGATAGGGTAGGCCCGTTTGTGACGAGCAGTTGGTCGCAACTGAGATTTTACAACAATGCCTGCCCTGTGGATGCAAATGCGCAATATGGACACGCCCTTGTGGGCTGCGGTGCCGTGGTCATGGGCCAGGTGATGCGCTACTGGAAATTTCCCGAAACAGGCCAAGGCAGCCACTCTTACAACAGCAATTACGGCCTGTTACACGCCGACTTCGGCAATACTACGTATGATTATGAGCACATGCCGAATCGCTTGAATGCGAACTCCACCCAAGAGCAAATTGATGCGGTTTCCACCTTGCTGTATCATTGCGGCGTTGCTGTGAATATGACCTACGGGCCATCTGCCAGCTGGTCAAATTCCAACAATATCGTGGCGGCTATGTCCACCTATTTCAAATATCCTGAAACTATCGAATATTTGGAGAGAAATTCAACGACTTCTACCCATTGGTGGGATTTGATAAAAGGAGAGTTGGACTCTTTGGCACCGTTCTTTTACGGAGGCTCCGGCAGCCAGGGCGGGCACGTATTCGTGTGTGACGGCTACAATGAAGACAATGACGTCCACATCAACTGGGGCTTCGGAGGCAGTTATGACGGCTTTTATGCTGTCACCGCGCTCAATCCCGGCGGCTACAGCTTCAGTTCCAATCAGGCTATCATCATCGGCATCCGCGGGCCGGAAGTCCCAGGCAGCGCAGTGCCCGAGCATGCAGCAAGCCAACTGACGCTTTATCCCAATCCTGCTACGGATATCATAAGGATAGATGCTGGAAACTTGTCCATCCGCAAATATTCAGTATATGACGTCTATGGCAAGTTGCTGTACGAGGAGCAACCCACTGACGCAGCTGCCCAGTACGACATGTCATCACTCCCTTCTGGCGTCTATTTGATCGAAGTCCGTACGGAATTGGGGAAGGAAGTGAGAAAGGTGGTGAAACGATGAAATGATGAAGGAATGAAGGGATTGAAGGGGTGTGTTTTTTTGATTAAATGAATTTCACGATATCTTTCATACCTTCCATTTCTTCAAAGTTGATAAGGATGTTCTCTTTTAGGAAGTCGTTGAAAGGCTTCATAATCTTGAATTTATTGGCAATATCAGCCGCACTCATCTTGCAGAAATCCTTGGGTGTGGTGCTGTAACAGCATGTATAATTCTTGCACATTACATATTCAGGATGCGGGAAATCCTTGCTTATGCCGTTGGGCAGGCGCTTGAAGTGCTCCATGCCAATGGTGGGGCAGATGGCTTTGAATTCTGGATTTTCGACGATGGAAGCATACGTGTCCACTTGGTCCACGATAGCCTGGCGCAGGGCGTGCATCTCCTTGGTCGGCAGCCACCACACACCGCTCGCGAAGATGACTTCGTGCGGGTCCAATTGCACATAGTAACCGCCATAGTATGCCTTCTTGCCGTCTGCATTGATGTAGGCGCCGAAATGGCCTTTGTACGGTGTCTTGTCAGGAGAGAAACGCAGGTCTCGATAAATTCGGTATGTGCAGTCCTTGGGTTCCAAATACGCGATGGACGCGTCGAATTTGCTCATTTCGGCAATGAGTTCTACTAAAAAATCATTGAACTTGGCCCAGGCTTCCTGATATTCGCCTTTATGGGCATTAAACCAATCACGGTTGTTGTTGGCCACCAATTCGGAGAGAAATGAGAAAATACGTTCCATAGTAAATTGATAATGCGATAATCTTCGGAGAACTTCTTTATACCTTACACTTTAAACCAAAACCTCAGCGCTCCAACTCCTAACTCTTAGTTCTTAGTTCTTATCTCTTAGTTCTAAACTCTTAACTCCTATCTGCTTATATTTTTTTCTTCACCTCTTTGACGTTGCTGCAGACTTTGTTCAAATCAAGACGGTATTTGTTGTCGTTGAGACTGAACAGGGCGAGAAATTCGACGTTTTTGTGCTGCTCGAAGAGGGTGGAGATGGACAGGTTGTTCAGATAGAAATGTTGGTTCAATGCTTCGCTGACGACTTTGTTGATGGCCACTTTGTAGCCTTTCTCGTCAGTGACGATGCCACTGCGGCTGAGGAATGACGGGCCGGCTTCGAACTGCGGTTTGATGAGCAGCATCATCTGCCCGTCTGGTTTCAGAAACTGACGGCAGTAGGGCAGTATGTAGGTGAGAGATATGAAGGAAACGTCAGAGACGATGAAATCGAAGGTCTCGTTGCCGATTTCGTCTGGCGTGAGTTCGCGGAAGTCCTTGTTCTCAATAGAGGTGACGCGGGAATCTTGGCGCAGGCTGTCAGCAAGTTGCTGGGTGCCGACATCCACAGCGACCACATGTGCGGCTCCGTTCTGCAACGCACAATCTGTAAATCCGCCCGTGGAGGAACCAATGTCCAGCACACTCTTGCCCTGGAAGTCCAGTCCGAAATCTTCCATGGCCTTTTCCAACTTGAGGCCCCCCATGCTGACGAACTTGTTAAACAGGTCGATGACTTCCACTTCCATCTGGTCGGTGATGTCCATAGAGGCTTTGGTTACGATGTTGCCATTCACCTTTACCGTGTTGTGCTTAATGGCAGTCTGGGCTTTTTCTCTGGATGAGAAGAAATTATTTTCGATAAGATATTTGTCTAAGCGCATATCGATTTGGCGTAAAACGAGAGATTAAGATATGGTGTTTTTAAGTTCTTTGACATTGAGCAGCCGTGATGCGAAGCCGAAGATGAGGGCGGCGCCGGCGGTAATCAGGAGTGCGTAGATGACGTGGCAGTGCAGCACGTGCGTGGATAGTATGCTCGCCGGGATGAGCAGTGCCGTGAAGATGAGGCACGAGAGCCACGGCAGCGTTCTCATTGGCACGTGGAGTTCCCTCATGGCAATGACGAACTGAAGCACGGACACCACGGACTGCGTACTCAAACTGGCGATGGCCGCCCCGCGGGCCTGCAATCTCGGAATGAGCACGATGTTGACAATGATGTTGACGGCAATGCCGATCAAGGCGGTGATGTTCAGTCTCTTCAGGCTCCCGTTGGCTGTCAGCAGCGTGCCGAAGACGTAGGTGAATGCGATGGGGATGATGCAGGGTATCAACAGAGAGAAAACCCCGACAGATTCGGCCACATGTTCTTTGTACAATAACGAAAGAATCGGCTCCTTGTAGCTGAGCAGGATCACCACGGCGCTGATAGCGAAGACGAAGAGAAATGAGAAGGAGGTGCGCACGATGGGCGCGATGTCTTCTTTTTCCTTGAGCATCTTGGAAAACAGCGGCAGCAGGATTACGGAGAAAAGGTAGGCTATCATGACCAAGGCGTCCAACAATCGGAAGGCGGAGGCGTAAATGCCGGCCTGCATAGATGATATGTCCTTGGGCAGCAATCGCTCGATCATCACCGAGTCAATGCGGTTGTAGCAAGCCATCAGCAGGGTGAGCGTGGCAAACGGCAGGCTCTTTTTCAGAATGGTCATGAAGAATGCCGTGTTCCAGTGAAGCCTGCGCAGATGCGATTTGTAGATGACGATGCTGAGCGCCACCGCAATGGCTATGAGGTATGCGGCAGTTTGGCAATAGACAAACCATTCGATGCGGAACGGCTCCGTTGTGACGTTGCCCCAAAGCAGCAGTCCGCATAGGACAATCATCAGCAGACGGTCTAAAACGGACAATACGCTGTCGGTTTTGAACATCATCAGGGCGGAGACGTTTGAACGCAGATAGAGTAGGAATGTGTTCAGGAACTGATTGACCGCAGTCCAGAACAGCAATGTTAGCATGAAGCCCCGGTAACCGATAATCAGAGCCACCGCGAACACCACGAACATGTAGATGATGCCCAGAATCAGCCTTAGCACTATGATGCCCGACAGGTGCTTGTCTAAAAGCTGTGTGTTGCGCGCTATGTTACGGTTGTTGAAATTGGTGGTGCCCATGTCCAACAGAATGTTGAACATATAGGTGAAATTGAAAACGGCGAAATAGAGTCCGTACGCACTCGCCCCCACATGATTCTGCACACCTACATCAATGCCCAATATCCAGAAAGGCTTGATGAGCAGGTTCAAAAACAGTAGGAAACAGATGTTGAATACGAAATCTTTCTGCTTCATTTAGAGAATAGGGTATAGGGAACAGGGAATAGGGTATAGGGATTACTTCAGGTTACTTTATTCCGTACACTGTTTACTTAGAATACAATATTAATAATACGTTTCGGAACGACGATGATTTTCTTGGGGGTCTTGTCGCCCAGCCATTTTTGTACATCGGCGTTGGCCAACAGGATAGGTTCTATTTCCTTCTGGGTGTAGTCCATCGGGAAGGTGAGTTTCACGCGCATCTTGCCGTTGAATGAGACAGGGTAGGTGAACTCGCTCTCCTGCATGTAGGAGTCGTTGTACACCGGATATGCGGCGTCAACGATGGAATCTTGGTGGCCGAGCAGTGACCAGAGCTCTTCGGTGATGTGCGGAGCGTAAGCAGACATCAGGACGCAGAGCGGTTCGAGGATCTTGCGTTTGTTGCACTTGGCGTCGCCCAGCTCGTTGGTGCAAATCATGAATGCACTGATGGCTGTGTTGAAGGAGAACTTCTCGTTGTCTTCTTCAATCTTCTTGATGGTCTTGTGGAGAATCTTGTATTCCTCTTTGGTCGGTTCTTCGTCTGACACGTTCCATTCGAAATTCTGGTTGTGGAAGAGTTTCCAGAATTTTTTGACGAAACGGAAGACGCCTTCGATGCCATTGGTGTCCCAAGGTTTGGCCATCTCAATAGGTCCGAGGAACATTTCGTACATACGCAAGGTGTCAGCGCCGTATTTCTCTACCAAATCGTCGGGATTCTGGACGTTGTATTTAGATTTGGACATCTTCTCGACTTCCCAGCCGCAGATGTATTGTCCGTCTTCGAGAATGAATTCGGCATCTTTGAAATCAGGCATCCAGTTCTTGAAAGCCTCGGTGTCGAGTACGTCGTTCTTGACAATGTTGACATCCACGTGGATCGGGGTGACGTCGTATTGGTCCTTGAGACCGAGAGAGACATACTTGTTGGTGCCAATGATTCTGTAAACGAAGTTTGAACGACCTTGGATCATACCTTGGTTGATGAGTTTCTTGAACGGTTCTTCTTCGCAGCTGAGGCCGAGGTCGAAGAGGAATTTATTCCAGAAACGGGAATAGATCAAGTGGCCGGTAGCATGTTCTGCGCCGCCGACATAGAGGTCGACATTTCTCCAATATTCGTTGGCCTCTTTGGAGAAATAGGCCTTGTCGTTATGCGGGTCCATGTAGCGGAGATAATAACCGGAAGAGCCGGCGAATCCGGGCATGGTGTTATATTCTTTCTGATAGCCGTTGTAGGTCCAGTTTTCGGCGCGAGCCAATGGCGGCTCACCTGTCTCTGTAGGCTTGAATTCGCTGATTTCTGGAAGTTCTACGGGAAGTTCGTCTACTGGAATCGTATAAGGCATGCCGTCTTTGTAGTAAATTGGGAACGGCTCGCCCCAGTAACGCTGGCGGCTGAAGATGGCGTCGCGCAGACGGTAGTTGACAGTGCCGTAACCGATGCCCATTTCCACCACTTTGTTGATGATGCACTTGCCGGCTTCCTTGACGCTCATGCCGTTGATGAACTCGGAGTTGCAGCAGATGCCGTCTTTGGTTTCGAAAGCCTCGGTGGAGATGTCGCCGCCGGCGATGACTTCACGAATCGGCAGATTGAAATGTTTGGCAAATGCGTAGTCGCGGCTGTCGTGTGCGGGAACAGCCATGATGCCGCCGGTACCATAACCTTGGAGCACGTATGCGGAAATCCAAACCGGAATCTTGTCGCCGTTAAACGGGTTGATGGCGTATGCACCGGTGAAAACGCCCGTCACTTTGCGGACTTCGCTCTGGCGTTCGGTTTCGGAACGGTTGCGTGCCCAGGTGACATATTCGTCAACAGCAGCCTTCTGTTCCGGGGTCGTGATCTTTTCGATGAGTTCGTGCTCCGGGCACAATACCATGAAGGAAACGCCGAAAATCGTGTCCGGACGTGTGGTGAAAATGTCTAATGTCTGTTCCTGCTGGCCGTCCAATTGGAAACGGATGAAGGCACCCTCGCTGCGGCCGATCCAGTTGCGCTGAATCTCTTTAAGAGAATCTGTCCATTCTACTTTCTCAAGGCCTTTGAGCAGACGTTCTGCGTATGCGGAAACACGCAGAATCCACTGCTTCATGAGCTTGCGCTCGACAGGAAAACCACCACGTACGGAGAGTCCATTGACAACTTCATCGTTTGCCAATACAGTGCCGAGGCCTGAACACCAGTTGACCCAAGTGTCTGCGAGATAGGCCAGACGGTAGTTCATGAGCACCTTCTGCTTTTCTTGCTCATTCATGTTCTTCCATGCATCAGCAGTGAAAGTCATTTCGTCGGTGCAGGCAGCATTGACGCCATCGGTGCCTTGAGCGGCAAAATGCTCAACCAATTGGGCAATAGGCATGGCTTTGTCAGCTGTGTTGTCATAGTATGAGTTGAACAATTGGATAAAGGTCCACTGTGTCCATTTATAATAGTCAGGGTTGCAGGTCTTGAACTCGCGGCTCCAGTCGTAGCAGAAGCCGATTTTGTCGAGTTGCTCGCGATAGCGGTTGACGTTCTGCTCCGTCGTGATAGCCGGATGTTGTCCGGTTTGGATAGCATATTGCTCGGCGGGAAGGCCGAAGGCGTCATAGCCCATAGGATGCAGCACGTTGAATCCTTTCTGACGTTTGTAGCGGGAGAAGATATCGGAAGCAATGTACCCGAGCGGGTGACCTACGTGAAGACCGGCCCCAGAAGGATAGGGGAACATATCCAGCACGTAGTACTTAGGTTTGGAGTTGTCGATTTCAGTTTTGTAGATTCCGGATTCTTTCCAGATCTTTTGCCATTTGGCTTCGATTTCGCGATAATTGTATTCCATTATGTTTTGTAATTATTTTCTTGAAAATAGTTGGTTAGCGGTTGACAACGATTTTGCGCGTGTCGATGGTCTTGCCGTTTTCGTCAATGAAACGGACGAAATAATGTCCTGCTGCGCAAGATGAACAGTCAAGCTGCATGTGGAAGTCATCTACGTTGACGTTCTGCAGACAACGTCCGCGTTGGTCGATGAGCTGAATCTTGCGGACATTAGCGGCAGCATCTTCAAGATTGATGTTGAGTACGTCACGTGTCGGAACAGGATATACTACGATGTTGGTCTCGTTGGTGTATTCGTCAATGCCGACATTACAATAGATGCTGATGGAGAGCTCTGAGGTACCGCAGGAGTTGATAGCCATAGCGGTGAGCGTTCCAGTGCCGTTTTGCTCGATGTCCAAATAAACTACGTTAGAGTTGCTCGAGGAGAGTGTCCATTGCGGTTTTGAAACGCGCCATTCGTAAGAGTTGGCGTATTGAGCGTTGTCAACGGAGTATGTATATTGTCCGTGAGTGGAGATTTGGCTGTTGCCTGTAATGGCGTCTGGCAGGATTGGAAGAGGTTTCACATAGAGCAACAGAACAATGGTACTGTCACAACCTGCTACACTTTGCAAATAGTTGTAGTAGATATGATCGCCGTATTCATTTTGAGCAGGCAATTCAAAGCCATGTCTTGTATAAGTAGCACCTTGGCAGATGGTGTCGGAGAATGTGACTTGATACGGTTGGTTGACAACGACAAAAATACTATCGGTGTTTGTACAACCCGCCAAGTTGGTGGCGGTGACAGCATAACCTGTGGAAACCATCGGGGAAATAGAGATGGTCTGAGTGCTTTCACCATTGCTCCAATTATAGGTGAGCGCATTGGAAATGGCTTGGAGCGTAGTAGAGCTGCCTTGGCACAGACTGGTGACGCCGCTAATGGAGAGTTGAGGCGCAGCGAGTAATGAGACACTGTGTGTGGCAGAGGAAGAGCATCCATAGATGTTTGTTGCGGTCACACTGTAGTTGCCACTGTTGTCAATGGACAAGGAATTGCTTGTACTGCCGTCAGACCACACATAAGTTGCACCACCGTTTGCGGTAAGCACAGCCGTTGTGTTTTCGCACAGGGAAGTAGGACCGGAAATGGTTGTTTGCGGAAGCACGTTGACAGTTAATGTTGCAGAAGCAGAACCCGTACATCCATGCAAAGAGGTACCAGTCACACTGTAGATGCCTGCTGTGGTAGCATTGATCTGGTTGTTGCTGCTGCCCGTGCTCCACATGTAGTAGGAACCACCAGTTGCCGTGAGGATGGTGTTTTCACCTTGGCAGATAGTCGTGTTACCTGTAATGTGTACCACTGGAGCGGCTTCGACGTTGACGACTTTGCTGACGGATGAACTGCAGCCCCAAGCGTTAGTACCTGTAACCGTATAAATGGAGGTCTCTGTAGGTGAAACTAAGATAGATGCGTTGTTCTCTCCATTGTTCCAAGCGTAGGTGTTTGCGCCAGTTGCAGATAGAAGATTCGTGGCTCCTTCGCAAATCAAGTTGTCACCGGAAATGGTGATTGTCGGATTTTCCTGACGAACAATGACTACGGAATCCGTTCTCTGGCAGTTCATGGAGTTGCTTGCCGTCACGAAGTATGTGCCCGGTGTGCTAATGGTGATCATGTTGCTGTTAGAACCTGTAGACCAACTGTAGGAAGATGCTCCAGATGCAGTCAGAGTAGTGTTCCCACCTTGGCAGAAGTAGCGGTCTCCTGAAATATTCAATGATGGAAGTGTGTTTACAATGATGGTTGTGCTTGCCGTTGCGGAACAGCCGTATTGGTTAGATGCCGTAACGGTATATGTGGTGTTGCTGACAGGAGAAACAACGATATCGGCGGCAGTTGAACCGTTTGACCAAACATAGGAAACACCTCCGATAGCAGAAAGAACTGTGGAATTGCCACGGCAAATACTTGAAGAACCTTGGATTGCCGGTGTCGGAAGATCTACGACGCGCAATGTGTCAGCAGCGGTAATGCTGCAACCGTGTTCGTTCGTCACAGTGACTGTGTATGTGCCGGCTGTGGAAACGGTCAGCACGTTGCTGGATGAACCGTTTGCCCAATGATATGTGAGCGGGCTGTTGCCCGGCAATTGATAGGTGTATGATTGGCCTTGGCAGATGGTGTGCTGCATACCGAAGTCGACGTGTGGTAACGGAAGCGTTGTTACGACAGCGGAATCTGTGGCCGAGCAACCCAAGGAGTTGGTTGCCGTGACGCGGTACGTGCCGGGTTGGTTGACAGTGATAGATTGTGAGGAACTGTTGTTTGACCAAATATAAGAGTAACCCGGTGAAGCCGTCAGTTGAGTACTGCTGTTTTCACAGAATGCCAGATCACCGGAGATCTGTATGCTCGGGGTCGCTCCGATACTCACTAAGGTAGAGGTCTGATTTTGACATCCATGGATGTCGGAAACAGTAAGTGTATAGGTGGTGGTCGTCGTCGGTGATACGCTGATGGTCTGCGTGGTGTCGCCGGTGGACCATTGGTAGTGACTTTGGATGCCGGCGGTCAGTTGGGCCGTGCTTCCCGGACAAATCGTGCTCGCACCTGTGATAGACGGTGTCGGCTTGTTGTACATGGAAACCGTCGTGGAGGCTGTCTGCGTACATCCGTTGGCGTTGGTTACGGTAATCGTGTAGGTGCCGGCAGATGTGACATTCAGCGGAGTGTTGGACACACCGGTGTTCCAACTGTAGGTGTTGAAAGCGTCTGTGTTTGCGGTCAATGTGGTGCTGCCACCTTCGCAGAATGTGGTGGATCCCGCAATGCTGACTGTCGGTTTGGCATTCATCGTCACGGTGACTGAGGCCACATTAGAACATCCTGTTGTGTAATTTGTGGCTGTTACATAGTACGTGCCTGCCTGGTTGACTGTAATAGAGGAAGTGGTAGCATTATTTGACCAGTGGTAGTTACAACCGGATGCGTATGCCATGAGGGTTGCAGAACCACCTTGGCAGATTGAAGTGTCATTTGACAAAACAATAGTCGGAATGGGGTTGACGGCCAGTGTCGCGGATGAAGTGGCTGTACAGCCGTATGCATTCGATACGGTAACGGTGTATTGGCCAGGACGTGTGACGTTGATGGTGTTGGTGGCCATGCCGTTGTTCCATAAATAGGAAATACCTCCTAATGCAGAATAGGTTGCTGTATCTCCCTGGCAGATAGAAGTCGGACCGGAAAGATATACTGTCGGATTGCTTTGAACATTGATGGTTATACTGGCGGAATTTGAGCAGCCGTTTTCATCTGTTACACGAACCGTGTAGACTGACGGTGACCACATCGGAGTGACGTTGATGAACGGGGTGGTCTGGCCTGTGGTCGTCCAATTGTACGTTGCACCGTCTGCATCTGTAGTTGCATAAATGGCGACAGATTCGTTCTGGCAGATGTTCGTTCTTGCAGTGATGTTGACAGTCGGCTGCGGATTCACGATGACTGTCCTGGACGTGGATGCGGAACATCCATTCTGGTCGGTCACGGTTACATAATAGGTTCCCGTTGCGACGATGGGAATGTATGCAGATGAACTGCCGTTGCTCCAAATGTAGGACACACCGCCTTCTGCAACAAGGTTTGCATTGGCTCTGCCTTGGCATATCGTGGAAGGACCAGTGATGCTCGGTGTCGGCAGCGGATTTTCCTGTACTGTTTGTGACATGGTAAGGCTGCAGCCCATGGCGTTGGTTACGGTAACTGTGTATGTTCCGGCTGAATTCACTGTTAAGGAACTGGCAGAACTACCATTTGCCCAACGATAGGAATAGGACTCGTTACCGCTGACACTTAAAGTGGTGCTTTGATTGTGGCAGAAATAGTTGTTGCCCGTGAGGACTGCTGTGATCTCATGAATAGAGACTGTCTTGCTGGCTGAGGACTTACATCCGTGTGCGTCGGTTCCCGTAACGGTATAGGTGCCTGCGTAGGTCGTTGAAATAGAACGTGTCGTGTCGGCTGTGCTCCAACTGTAGGAAATTGCTCCGTTTGCGGTCAGCATTGTGGACTGTCCTTGGCAGAACGGGGTGATACCATTGATGCTGATGCTTGGCAGCGCATTGACCGTGAGTCTTCTGGATGCTGTGTCACTACAGTTGTTGGCATCTGTTACGGTCACTGTGTATTTGCCACCTGCAGTAAGCGTGATGTTGCTACTTGTGGCACCTGTAGACCAACGGTAGGAGAGGCCTCCGTCTGCTTCGAATATTGCGGTCTCGTTTTGACATATTTCGCTTGGACCGCTGATCGTGGCATTGGGAAGCTCGTTGACAACCACGGTGACATAGCCTTCTCGTTGGCAAGCCAGAGCACTATATGCGGTGACGTGGTAGGCCGTCGTAGTTGCAGGTTCAACGGTGATGCTGGAATTGGTGTTTCCGTTTTCCCAAACGTAATGGTCTGCTCCGGAAACGGAAATCGTTGCCGTGTTGCCTTTGCAGATAGTCTGCGTGTTACTCAATTGAATGTCAGGAAGTGCGGCTTCTGTCACCGTCTTGGTTGCACTTCCGGTACAGCCGTGATTGTCGGTGACTGTCACCGTATAAGTTCCCGGATTGTTGATTTCTATAAGTTGATTGCGGTTGCCGTTGTTCCAACTATAAGCAACCATACCTGCTGTGGCAGACAGGTTAGTGCTTGTTCCCGTACAAAGATGGCTTTGGCCACTGATACTCGGCGTCGGGTTGGCATATACGGTTAGGAAATAGTAATATACTGAATCGCATCCTGCTACAACGGATGTTGTGACAAAGGAGTGAAGACCTGCATGGGTGACTGTCTTGCCGAAACTTGTCGTGTAAGGCAATTGGCTGTGGCAGATGGATTCATAAATGGTGTCTGTGTTGTAGATGATGGGCAGGATAGTCAAATTGATAGTGACCATGCTGTCACAACCGAATTCAGAAGCGTATCTGATTCTATGTTGTCCCGCTTCGGTAAAAGATGTGTCGCCGTAAACGAAAGGCAGGTCGTTTTCGCAAGTGGTGAAATTCAATGTGTCTTGGTCGTAAATCGGATAATGATTCAAAGTGACGGTGATCAAACTGTCACAGCCTTGGGCGGATTGCAGGAGGATGTCGTATGTGCCAGGGACTGTGAGGGCGGAGTCACCGACCATATAAGGAACATTCGTACAGACTGATACATTTATGCTGTCATGATATGTCGGCAGCGAATCTACGATAAGTTGACGCATGGTGTCACAGCCAAATGTGACAGTGTCTGGTATGTGAATGAGATAGGTTCCGGGTGCTGGAATGAGCGAATCTCCGTAGGCATACGGGAAGTCGTTTTCACAAACATAGATTTTCATGGTGTCTTGCGGATAGTCGTTGACGACAACTGTCAAGTTCAGATGCAAACTGTCGCAACCAATAGCGGTCGTGAAATCGAAAACGTAATCGCCAGCTTCTGTAATGGAAGAGTCTGCAAATACGTATGGGAGGTCATATCGGCAGATCGCCAAAGTGTCAAACAACGTGTCTGCATAACTCTCCCCGTAATTCAAAACCAGAGTGGTGAGGCTGTCGCAGCCCAACAATGTGGTGTCCGTATGCGTGAATATGGTAGATTCTGTGAAATTGGAATCAGCAAACAGGAACGGGCCGTCGGCAGAGCACCAATTAACCTGAATCGTATCGTTGTAGAATGGCAAATCGTTGATGATCACGGTTGTGATGTCGTGACAAGGAAGTGTGTCATCGTGCATGATGTAGTAGGTGCCTGCTGAGTCATAACTGTGCAGACTGTCAATCATTACAGGGAAATCATTATGGCATACATTGAAAGTCAACGTGTCGTAATGGTTGTCGGTGACGGTGAGTGTTAAGTGGACTAAGGCACTGTCACAGCCAAACGAGGTGTTTTGAACGATGTCGTATGTTCCTGAAGCAGTGAAACTGCTGTCTCCATAAACATATGGTAAGTCATGAGAACAAATGGTTGCCGAAATGGTGTCACGAATTTCATATACAGGATGGAATTGCAAAATCAACACGGTGTTGCTGTCGCAACCATAGGCTGTGGTATCATGGAAATTGAAGACGCCGCCCTCATAGAATGTGGTGTCATGGAATGTGAACGGAGTATCGACCATACACACATTTGCGTGTACAGTATCTTGATAAACAGGATATTGCGTGATGATGAAATGATGCAGCGCAGGACAGCCGTTGGTGTCTAAATCGTAACTGATAGTCTGTGTCGTTGCTGCAGTAAAGGACACAGAGTCATAGGTCAATGGAAAATCGTCAGCACAAGCGGCCATACGGATGGTGTCGGGAGTGTTGCTGAAAACTTTCAGTCGAACAAGGAGACTGTCTGTCCCATCCGCTGCTTTGATTTCGATGAAGGCTTTCCCTTTGAACAGGTCTACCGGTGTTCCCATGTACATAACGGGGAACGTCGGAGAACAGATCTGATCCTCAATAGTGTCGGGGATGCTAATAGTGTCAGACTCCGCAAGAGTGTCGGGTGGACATACGGAGATGGGTGATGCGTGCAGAGAATTGGTCTGCACCAAAAGTGTAACAAAGAGAACGATAATGGACTTTGTTAGAAATTGTAATTTTTTCATGTTATTATTATATTATATATTATTATCTTATGTAAAAAAAAAGGGGCGCAAAAATAATATTTTTATTAAACGCATGATGTTGAAAAAAAGCTATTTTTGCAGCAAATTATTAACATGAAATTTAACACTTTACAACAAGATTTTTTACGCGAAATGCGGGAGCATCCAAACACCACAGCATTCCGTCTGCAAGACGAAATTGTGACGAATGCTCTTTTTACTCAGCGCATTGCGCCAATCATGAATGAGTTCGACACCATGCCCGAACAGAAACTGGCAATGCTTGTCGAAGAGGATTTGCAAAACATTGCCGCATTGCCGGCCGCGCTGTTCTCCGGAAAAATTATGATTCCGATTCGTCAATCTTGGTCAGAAAACCAACGCGAACAGGTGCTTCGGAAAGCTGGTGTGGAAACCTGCCTCACCGCACATAGAATGCAGTATTATTTCCGTATGACTTACGAAGATGCTCTCGATAGAATTGACCACGGCCTCTATGCGGAACAAATCACTACACCGATTGCCCTCCTATACGATTTTGACAAAGACGGAAATCTTGTTGAAAAAGAAATCTTCATCGAAGACATTCCTTCCGGTAAGTCTCTAACACAGTTGGTCTTCGATTTCTGCTTGTCCTACAAATAGCACTGCCTCTTTGCTTTGGAAAAACAATTGATATTTTGTGTAAGTTTGCGCCCTCTTTTTTAAATCATGTTTTATTTCCTTAACAAACATACAATACTGCAACTCGTTTTGTCCGTCGCGATGCTCGTCTGGGCTGTTAGTACTATATTCACTCAGATGACTTTATGCCCCCCTGACGGATACCCGTTCTTGTATCACAGCATCTATGAATTCTTCGTTCAGCATGTCGCCTTTTCGAAAGTTCTTGCCGTCGTGATGATGCTGCTCGAAATGCTTTTCCTGCAAAGATTCTTCACCATCAACAAGTTTGCAGATAACCAGACTATGATGCCGGTTCTCTTCTTCCTGCTATTTGTGAATGTCGGTGGTTTCCTCAAAGTCTTTTCCCCAATCAACTTTACGGTTCTTCTGACTACCTTTATCTTGCTTTATAATACAAGAGACGATAATGAGAAACCTGTTAAAAACAGAGTCTTCGTTTCTGGAATAATCATAGGGGTGGGGTCACTTATTGACAGCTGTGCCCTCGGATTGCTGCTGTACCTCATTTTCTCCTTGATAGCAAATCGGTTTTCCAGTTTTAAAGAAGTTATGATCCTCTTAGCCGGAATATTGTTGTGCTATATATACGTTTTCACCTGCTTTTTCCTTTCGGACACATTGCCGGCGTTGCACGAATCTGTACGCCATCTGACGTTTTTCGGCATTATCGCTCAGGCTAAGTCCTTAAGAATATTGGATTGGGCCTGTATGGGATTTATGTTGCTGAGTACCATATATATCATGGGATTTCTCAAAATCCATTACGACAGCAGGCTCATTGTCTTAAGAAAACGTTATATGACTACGCTTCTGCTTTGGCTTGTCTTGCTGATTATGGAATTTTTCACCCCCGTGGATTTCCATTCCGGGCTGATCCTCCCATGTGTCTCAGTAGTGCTGTTCGGCAGTATGCTTAGTGACGTGAAGAAAAGATTTATCTTCCACGATGTCATTATCGTGGCAATGTTAGCTCTGTTATGCCTTTAAAATCTCATTTTTCGGAAACTGAATGTTTGGAATGCGGCTGTGACGAAGTGGGACGTGGCTGCCTCGCCGGTCCAGTGTGCGCTGCCGCAGTGATTTTTCCGTATGATTATGTGAACGAATCTATAAACGATTCTAAACAACTCACCGCAGCCAAACGTGAGGAGTTGCGCACGATCATTGAACGCGATGCATTGGCTTTTTGCGTAGCGGAAGTGTCTGAAAAAGAGATTGATGAAATCAATATTCTAAAGGCTTCCATTAAGTGTATGAACGATGCTGTCGGAAAACTTTCCATCAAGCCGGATTTCCTTTTGATTGACGGCAACAAGTTCGAAGACCGCTGGAAAATTCCCTATAAATGCGTGGTGAAAGGTGATGCAACTTATCTGTCCATTGCGGCAGCATCTATTTTGGCTAAAACCTACCGCGATGATTTGATGACACGATTGGATGCTGAATATCCTGTATATGATTGGAAAAACAACAAAGGCTATCCTGCCCCCAAGCATATTGCCGCAGTCATGCAACACGGCTTTTCACCGTATCACCGTCGCAGCTTCCATTTGAAAAACCAGTTGAGTCTGGATTTCGGAGAGTAGGTTACTCGATATCCAACGTTTCCCCCAATTCCTTTTCCGACATTCCTAACAGTTTGATATACTGTTGTAATTGTGGTGTGAGGGAGTCGTTCGGATTGCGGTTGATGAAATCACGGAACTCATCTTCCGCGCTGCGGATATCACCCAGGATGTCATCGTAAATTATGCCTCTCTGATAGTAGCAGAACTCGGCTTTCTCACCGTCCGGATACTGTTTCTGATAGGTGTTGAAGATGGCAATGGCCTGTTTGGCATATTCGGCTGTCCTCTCACGGTCAGGTGCGGCTTTGGCCAAGATCATGCTGCCGACGCCGGCGCGATAGAGCATGTCTGACGATATTTCGTCTTTCGGATATTTGGCCGCAAAATCAACAGCCTTGCGAATGAAACGGCCGAAGACGGCAGTGTCAATGCGATGCTGCTGGTAGTAAATGGAATCTGCGGAGTTGTATAAATCCAAAAGCTCAGCCTGCTTTTGCCCAAAACGTCTTTTGCCATTCTTGTTGTCGGAATGATGGCATCCGACTATCGTCAGACTGAAGACGATGACAAGGATGTATGTTACAAAATTTTTCATGACCTATTTTTTACGAACTGTCTTATAGTCAGCACGGAACTTGCCGCTGGCGATGTCGTTGAGTTGTCTCTTTATGACCATCTTTTTAATAGGGGAGAGACGGTCTGTGAAAACTCGGCCTTCCAAATGGTCGTATTCGTGTTGTATGATTCTGGCGACGTATCCGCTGAAATCGGACTCGTGAAATTCGCCGTTCTCATCATAGTATTCGATGTGGATGTTGGATTTGCGGACAACATCCTCATTGAGGTGCGGCAAACTCAGACAGCCTTCGCAGAAGACGAAGTCATCGCCCCATTCTTCCGTGATGACCGGATTGATGAAGGCCCCTTTGTAGATTTGGACATCGGGAATGGATTCCTTGAAAGGCTCGGAGTCAATGACGAAGATGCGGATGGCCTTTCCGATCTGGGGACCGGCCAAACCGACGCCGCCGGCGTGGTACATCGTCTCGAACATGTCGGCCACCAAGGGCTTCCAATCGGTGTTCTCAACATCAACTTCTTCTGCTAATTTGCGTAAGACGGGTTCTCCGTAAATGTAAATAGGTAATATCATAATTCGTTGTCTCTTTGTTTAATCATATCTTGTTGCTCCATATAGGACTGGAGAATGATGGTGGCGCTCATCTTGTCCACCAAGGCCTTGTTCTGACGGTCTTTTTTCTTCAAGCCGATGTCAATCATTGTCTGGAATGCTATGCGAGACGTGAAGCGCTCGTCCATACGCGCAATCGTTGTGTTGGGGGAGATGTTGGGCAGCTCCTTGCGCAGACGGTTGACAAAAGGTTCTATGAAACGCGTGGAATCCGACGGGGTGTTGTCCAGTTTCTTGGGCTCTCCCACAACGATGACGTCCACTTTCTCCTTCTGGAGATAATCTTTCAGAAAGTCAAAGGCCTTCGCTACTGGAATGGTGTCCAATGCGTTAGCGCAAATTTGCAGCTCGTCTGTGGCTGCAAATCCAACTCTTTTCTGACCGTAATCTATAGCTAAAATTCTTCCCATAATTGACAGGCGCAAAAGTACAAAAAAAGTTGGGATTTATTTCGGCTGTTTTCTTATACATTATTCTGCGTATGCCTTGACAGACTCCGCTCTTTTCTGCTCATCGCGCTACCTACAATTTCGTATCTTTGCCGCCGATTTTAAAAAATCAATGCTCATGAAAAGAAACTACCGATACAGTGACGGGGAATTTATCAATGCCAATTTGGACGATTTGAAAAACGCATTGGATATAAACGAGTTATATCTTCAGAATTATTTGGAGGTGGCTGATGAATTGGATGACCCTTCATACGTGGCAAGAGGCAATGGCTTTTGCGACGCCAAGTTCAGTGAGGATTTCATCGATGGTCAGATTGCCAAATACAAGGCCCGCATTGCGGATCTGACACGCTGGATATCGGAATACTAATTGCCCCCGACTACCACTTTCCGAACGCCTCTGTCGGTACGAACCACGTACAGACCTCGTGGCAGTTCCATCTCAAAATCTGTGATGTTTTGTTTGAACGCGATTACGCGGCCGAGCATATCGGCAATCATCACGTTCGTTGGCTCTTCGCTGCTGAAAACCAGTCTGCCGTTCGCACCGTATGCATTAAAACTGACTTCGGTCTCATGTTCCACTATACCAACAGTGTCGGGGACTTCAACGCAATGGGAGGTGATGGCGAAGTCCTTGATTTCCCATGCCGGAATGTCTCCCGTGTGAACTTGATAGTGGAAGGCAATCGTTAGCGACTGCTCTTGCGCAAATTGGCTGGGTATGGGTATGGTGTTCGTACACCAAGTCCAATTGCTGTTCGGCATGTTCGGGATGGTCACTTCTGACCAGGTGGCAGCCTGAACATCTCCTTGATAATCAGATGACATCAGCAACTTGCAGTGCTGCGCCCAAGTGGATGCGCTCCCGTAGCCTAAGGTGTGTGTGAACTCTATCACTGCATCTTCTTTGTTGGACATATCAAAAGAAGGAGAGATGAGCCAGTCGTCATTGTTGCCGGAATAGTATCCGTTGATGTAGGCGCACTCGTAGCTGTCATTGGTGTACCAGTAGTTGTCGCCTTGCAAGTCGAAAGTGGAAAAGCACCCGAAGGTTGTGGCAAAGGATTCTGACATTTCAATATCCTCGCAATCCGTATCTTGCTCTGACGAAAGCCTTAGCCCAATGATGATCGGGTCGTGGTCGGAGTATCTGTACATCGTGGTGTCACCGTAAGGGTAGTAAATCCTGTACGATTCGTCCGCATTGATGTGGTAGGGTTGTGCCGTGGTGATTTGTGCGGCCATGCTCGGCGAGGCGAGCACGTGGTCTAAATACTCGACCTCGTTGTCGAAGACGTAGCTGTACTCGTTCGGGGCAAAACGGGTGAGCTGGTTCTCGTATCCGCGGTTTTCCAAATAGCGGATAGGCTCTTCCATAGTGCCGCAGTTCAAGTCGCCAACAATCAGAATGTCAAGGTCGTCGTAAAAGTCATTGGCGATTTCCGCCTCTAAGAAGTCTGCCAGCAAGGTGGCATTTTCCACCCGGTCGGCATTGTAGTAGCCGTTACTGTCGTCGCCACCGGATTTAGATTTGAAGTGGTTCATACACAGCACAAAGCGCTCGTTGCTGGAGATTTCCTCGAAGGCCTGCACGTATTCGCGAAGGTAATATACGCACTGATAGACGGTCGCCCCGGGACCGTAAGGGTGACCGAGTGAGAAAACGGGACGAACCTTGTCGGTCCTATATACAAATCCAACTTTTGTATAGGTGGACGTCTCGTAGTTGTAATCTGCGACGTAGGCATATCGTCCTGGGACGGTTCTGGCGTTGAGTCCGTTGACGATGGAATCGAGCGCGATGCTGCCTTGTTGGATTTCGGTGACTGCATAAATGTCTGCATCGATGTTGGCCAGGGCTTTCATCGTCTTGATGTGCTGAGTGGCAAATTCGGCATCGCTTTCCGCGCCAAGGGTTCCAGACCAGGCCGGGCAGTAGTACTCCAAGTTTGCGGCGCATATTTTGAGACGGCCGTTGCCGATAGATGGCGGCAGGGTGGGGCGCTGGTTGTTGCCGAGGGCCAAGGCGCTGCTGTTGATGCGGATGTTCCTGCTGCCAGTCACTGTGGCCGTCAGGTTGGTGACGACAGCCCCCAGACGGATGGTGTCTGTTGAGAGATTCGGACAATAGGCTGTCAGAATGGCGTTCTGGCATTGAGCCGACAGGCTGTCGAATTGCGCGGTTCCGGCAATGGCCATCTCCTCCGGCTGCCGCAGGCGCTCATATGAAAGGTATATATAATTATTGTAATGCCCGCAAACGTGCAGGGTCTGCGTGAAAGTGACTTCTTGATTATTGTATGCGGAAAGTGAAGAACCGTCAAAAACAACATCGGTTGCCTGCGAAAACAAAAAGGAAAGTAGCAAAAGTGCAGAACAAAAGAGCTTTTTCATCTATTTTAACGTGAGTTCGATATAAGCAACTAAAAGAGAACCAGCTGATTATCAG
>JAKSMC010000026.1 GCA_024400835.1 Bacteroidales bacterium | reverse complement strand
AAAATTTACTATAGATTTCTGCCGATTGATAAGAGTTTTTAGCAAAAGTATCTGCATTAAGTAAAGAGAAACGAAGATTAGACAGACAAGAAACCGAACGGCGAGCAAAAGAAGCCGGTGAACGCGAGGCAATTTCAAAAATTCAGAAACTTGCCAATAATGCTGTCCCTTTGCCTTGGAATTTGCCAGATGAGGCAACCATGAAGGAGATGATTGACGATGAGATATGTAAGGTTTGTGGCCGTCCTGCTCCCAAAGGCTCAGAAGCTTACGAATTCATGTGTCATAAATTGAATGAATATCTCACTCATATTACAACTGAAGCTAATTTACATTCTGATTTTGTTGAAGAAGAAAAGCCACTGTTCCCAAATTCATTCATCAATGAATTACATTCTAGACAAATCAAATTAAGTGGTGACACGGAGCAGGAAATTTCAAAAATTGCGACAACCATTTCTGACCGTTTAGAGTTCGTTACCAAAAGAAAAGCTGAATTAGCCGAAGTAGAGAAACAATTGCAAGAATTGGAAACAGAGCAAAACGATTTGCTTTTGCAATCAGGGCTTAGTGCAGATTTACTTGATAAAAACATTTCTGACTTGAGAGGCTTTTTTGATGCCAAAAGTCGAGCAGAAATCCGTGTTTCAGAATTAGAAACAACATTGAAATTCAAGGAGAACTTAAAATCGGAAATACAAGATAAACTGTCACAACTTGAGCCAACAAGTTCAATGACGCAGGTTTACCAGCGTGTTCACACTGCGTTTGAAAGAATTGCCAAAGCCTTTGTAAATGCCAAAGAGCAAAACGTCAGAAACTTTCTGCAAATGCTTGAAACCGAATCAAACAACTATTTGCAGAAACTCAATAAGAATGATTTTTACGGAATCATCCGCATCCGAAAAACCTTGAACAATTCCGCTCGCATAGAACTTTACAGCGACAATGGAACACGCATAGAGAATCCTAACGGTGCGCTGAAAACGACAATGTATATGTCGGTGTTGTTTGCCATCTCGCAAATCACCACTTTAAAACGTGAACAAGATTATCCTTTGATTTTCGATGCTCCTACTTCTTCGTTCGGTGGGTTCAAGGAAGATACATTTTATAATGTGATTGACACTATCGACAAGCAATGTGTCATCGTCACAAAGGATTTACTTAATGTTGACAAAGAAACGGGACAAAAAATGTTGGATTACGAAACTATCAACAAACTATCGTGCTCGGTCTATAGGATTGAGAAAGTTGAACCGTTCAACGATAGGAATTTGTCTACCATTCAAACAATTGTTAAACACATAAGATAAGAAATCATGGCAGCAGAAAAATTATACGATCTATGGGCGACCCGAAATCCACAATGGGAAAAGAGATACGAAGACAGTATCATCAAGAACTTCTGTGACTATGGGCGTGGTGCCACATCATTACGCGAGGACAGAGGCAAAATCTTTGGCGGTGGCTACGAAATCTTCATTGTCGCTTTTTTCATAGGCCTATATTATAATCAAAAGCGTCCACTCATTGAAGACACGCAAAAACGCAAGACTTTCGGACAGCCTATCCAATATTGGGGCAACTTGGATTCTGTTAAAGGCAGAAAAGCATATCCCAAACTACGCGAGTTTATTTTTACTGCTTTGATTGCAAGAACAGATGTTGATTTCATTGCACTGGAGAAAGGCGAAATGACATCGCGCAAAGCCGTTGACATGCTAATGCAAACTATGGAAGAATATGCCAACTGGGGTTTCCATTTCATGGAAGACAAACTCATCGATGATACAAACTATTTCTTCAGAGAAACAGCGTTCTTAGAGATATTTATGGCTTTCGACACATCTGCCGGAGATTATACCGACGAAGAAGAGCCAGAATCGCTAGATTAAAATAATGACCATCCTTTTCAACTATACTTAAAAAGACTAAATGTTGAAAACATTCGCCGACAAAAAACAAATGTCAACAGTCAGTATTACTTGGTAAATGATCCCAAAGCGAGCCCTCTTGTTCTACCTTCGGTAAACATTGTTGGTTTTACGGCTGGTCCAACTATTCCAACAGCAAGTTCACGTCCAACTAACCAACCAGAGCGATGAAGGGATGAAACGATGAAGAAATTAAGAACTAAGTGTTAAAAGAGATCCCTTCACTGCGCTGCGCTCCGTTCGGAATGACGGGCCGCCGGTGTTGCAGAGTAGCGGCGGCGCACAGTAGCCGATTAAGGTCAACGAGAGGTGCCGCCGCAGGCACGATGTCTCCGGCGGCACCACATCCGTGCAATGGTTAGTTGCTTTGCGCCGCCGCCCTTAACCCACGAGGCGCGTCGTCATCCCGAGCGCCTGACGGAGGAAGGCGTGAAGGGATCTCAGGAGTTAAGAGTTAAGAACTAAGAGTTAAGAGTTAAGAGATAAGAACTAAGAGTTAAGAGTATAATTTACTCGTCATTTACTCCGTATTTACTCTATCCGCCGCAGGCGCTAGGCAAGAGTTAAGAGAGGTGAACATTGAAAAGTGGGGCTGCGCTATTCCTTCAATTTCTGTTTTATTGCCGTCGGGCCCGCCCGAACGGAGGCACTCATTCCCCTTCTCGCAGAAGGGGTGCCCGTAGGGCGGGGTAGTTGTATGGACATATCAGCGCGTTAGCGCTACCTTATGAGTTAAGGGTTAGGCAAAGTGAGAAGTGAGAAGTAGGGTCCGTGCGAGAAGTTCGCGTGGACCTTTTTATAAGTAAGAGTGGGTATCGCGAAGCGCGGGCACGCTGAACTGCGGACTTTTCTTTTTAATGGATATCTGCACCTGAACTGACATTGATGCGGAAATGAATGCATAATTATGGACCAGTTGTTTGTTAGTTAATGATTACTAATTATCAACACATTACAGAAAACTCACCCGAAAAAGTGTAGCGAAATCATAAAAACTCGCCCGAAAAAGTGTAATCACAAAGTAAAAACTCACCCGAAAAAGTGTATTTTTGCAGATTCATATAAACAAACAAGAATATGTTCAGGCGAAAAATCGAACAAACACTCCGGCAATGGAAAGAACAAGCCAACCACAAACCCTTAGTAATCAAAGGATGTAGGCAATGTGGCAAAACCAGTTCCGTCATGGATTTTGCAAAGAAGAACTACTCGAATGTAATTTACATGGATTTTCACGAGCAGCCTCACCTTTGCAAACTGTTTGACGACACATTACAAATCGATTACTTGATAATGAACATTTCTGCAGCAATACCTGGGGCAAAATTCATTCCTAACGAGACCTGCTTAGTCTTGGATGAAATTCAGGATTGTCCTCAAGCAAGATCCGCCTTGAAATTTTTCAAGTTAGATGGTCGATTTGATGTGATATGCACGGGTTCTTTATTAGGCGTGAAAGGTTATGGAGAGTATAGTTCACATCAACAAAGCAAAACGGTCTCTATTCCTGTTGGTTTTGAAACCATTGTAGATATGTATCCGATGGATTTTGAAGAATGGCTGTGGGCCAACGAAATACCAACTACCGTCATTGACCTTCTGAAAAGATGCTTAGACAACGAAAGCGCTGTTCCAGAGGCAATACACTACCGGATGCAGCAGTTGCTATTGCAATATGTAGTAATAGGAGGCATGCCTGAAGTAGTATCCAAATTTTTTGAGACGCACGACATCAACCAAGTTATTGAAATACAGCGAAACATCGTTGATGAATATCGTGGAGATATGGTGAAATACGCAAGGCCTGAAGACAAAGCAAAAATTTTGGAATGCTTCGATTCCATACCACGCCAACTCAGCAAGGACAACAAAAAGTTCACATATTCTGTAGTCAAGAAAGGTGGAAGAAGTAGCGAATATATCAGCAGTCTTCAGTGGATTGAAGATGCCGGAATCATACGACGCTGCCACAACCTGACCATCACCGAACTGCCCTTGAGTGGGAATGCCATACAAGACTGCTTTAAAATCTACATGGCAGACACCGGTTTGTTTGTCAGCATGTTGGACGATGGCACGCAATCGGATATTTTGCAAGGAGATATGCTCAGTTATAAAGGAGCCATTTTCGAGAACCTCATTGCCGATATTTTAGGAAAAATGGGACGCAAGTTGTACTATTTTCAAAAAAGTGACAGCTTGGAAATCGACTTTATTATGAGATACAAAGGGAAATGCACGCCTTTGGAGTGTAAAGCCCGCACGGGTAATGCCAAATCCATGCGCACATTACTCAATCATCCCGAAAAATATCACGTTGACCAAGCTTTTAAAGCCGGCAGCTACAATGTAGGCCGAAGTGGAAACTTGCTAACCATCCCTCTCTACATGGCCTTCTTGCTGACGGATTTGTAGCTCCGAGGGATGAAACGATGAAGAAATTAAGAACTAAGTGTTAAAAGAGATCCCTTCACTGCGCTGCGCTCCGTTCGGAATGACGGGCCGCCGGTGTTGCAGAGTAGCGGCGGCGCACAGTAGCCGATTAAGGTCAACGAGAGGTGCCGCCGCAGGCACGATGTCTCCGGCGGCACCACATCCGTGCAATGGTTAGTTGCTTTGCGCCGCCGCCCTTAACCCACGAGGCGCGTCGTCATCCCGAGCGCCTGACGGAGGAAGGCGTGAAGGGATCTCAAGAGTTAAGAGATAAGAGAGGTGAACATTGAAAAGTGGGGCTGCGCTATTCCTTCAATTTCTGTTTTATTGCCGTCGGGCCCGCCCGAACGGAGGCACTCATTCCCCTTCTCGCAGAAGGGGTGCCCGTAGGGCGGGGTAGTTGTATGGACATATCAGCGCGTTAGCGCTACCTTATGAGTTAAGGGTTAGGCAAAGTGAGAGGTGAGAAGTAGGGTCCGTGCGAGAAGTTCGCATGAATCTTTTTTTAGTAAGAGTGGGTATCGCGAAGCGCGGGCACGCTGCACTGATAACTCTACAGAGCGATGATTTCCTCTTCGGTGAGGCCGGTGAGTTTGGCAATGGTCGAGATGTCGAATTTGCTGTCCAACATTGTACGGGCTATTTCCATACGTTCCTCTTGTTTTCCCTCTCGGAGTCCCTCTTGTTTTCCCTCTCGGAGTCCCTCCATTCTGCCCAGTTCAACGCCTTCCGCCATGCCGCGTTCCTGGGCATAGCTCACCGCGTCCTGCACGTCCTCGTAGTCCAGCACACTCTTTCTGTAGTCCTCTTTTTCCATAACGTCCAATTTTGAATATTTGCAACTCTCAAAAAACTTCCGGAACGCTCCTTCCTGCAGGCTGACTTCGGGCTCGCCCATATTCGATACGTTCTTCATCACATACAGCCACTTCTGCAATTCGTCACTGAATTCCGGCATTTTGTTTCGGGCCGCAAATTTATTCAATTCTATGTAAATCAGAGTGAATTTCTCTGAAAAAATTTTATTCTCACTGTCCTTGAGCTGCACCGGCCAGAAATACCCACTCCTGCCCTTGAACTCGTCAGCCTCAAAGTCCAGTATGTTAATAGAATAGACTTTCGGAATACGGTACTGCCTGTCACCGCGCCGCAGTTCCTGACTGACCACCCTGCTCAAGTAGCTGATGGACCTGTCCGCGTAAAAGTGCTGCGAGGTGCGCTGCAGTTCTATGATGAAGTGCTCGCCGGACTGGCTTTTGCAGTACAGGTCGAACACCACGCGCTTCTCCGACTGACGTATGCCCAACTGCTCCGTGGGCATGAATGTCAGTTCCGTAATAGGGCCCGTGAAGTCCGCCAGACAGGCGTTGAGGAATGCCGTCAACACCTCTTTGTCTTCCTTGTTTCCGAAAACACGCTTGAAACCAAAATCGGTCAGGACGTTTATATACACAGTTTCTTCTTCCATTGTTCTTATCTTTTTATTAACAAATTTCATTTGCAAAAATACATTCAAAACATCCTTTTGTCAAGATTTTTATAGATTTTTTTAATACAGATTATCAGTTGGTTATAAAAACAATGCGGTAGTTGTCAAAGAAAAATGCGGAATTTAACAATGTATTTGGAAGAAAATTAACAATTAAAAGGTGATTGGCGACGATTTTTCATGATGAAAAGATGAAGAGATGAAACGATGAAAAGGTAGAGGCGTGCCAGAGCCAACGCGGAACAATGTTTAGGGGAATGCGAAATGGCGGCGGCACGTCTACGAAGGATGAAACGATGAAGAGATAAAGGGATGAATAGGTTTCATATTTTTCCTATCTTTGCGACCTCCTAATGACACGCCTATGAGAAGATTATTTACCATTATACTGTTGGCGCTGCCCGTGCTGCTGTTGGCGCAGGTGCAGGATGGCGACAACCGCTACGCCCTCAGTTTCAACGCGGGCTATGCCTACAACAAGACCTACCAGAGTTACGGCAACTTCGACTTGGGCGCCTACCTGCCCTTCAACGAGAACGTGGAGGCGCAAGTGGACATGCGCTTCTCCACCACCAACGTGCACAGCTTCGGTCTGCAAGTGCGCCCCAAAATCACCTTGCCCGTCGGCTGCCTCTACTTTGACACCCGCCTACTCTACCGCGACATCGCCCGCAACGAAATCAACGAATACTCCGGCGACGTGCTCCTGGGCTATCGCATGCAGTACGTCAATGTGGCAATCGGCTGCGGCATGCGCGTCATCACCCCCTTCCACTACGAGTGGCACTCCGTGGGACTGCCCGTATTAGAACCCTTCATCTTCACCTACAAAGTGGAGGGCTTCGTCCGCCCGCAAACCAGCAAGTGGAACCTCTCGCTCTGCATCACCAACATCGACGACTACCAGATTGAGCGCGTCTGGCAGCCACTCTTCATGCTCGGCGGCTGGTACAACATCGACCACAACTGGCGCGTGCGCCTCTCCACCGAATGCAAGCCCACCGGCATGTTCCATCTCAACGCCGCCTTCTACGGCCTCGATGTCCGCGCCGGCGTGGAATACAGATTTGGGAGAGGGAGGAAGTGAGAAGGGAGAAAGAGTTAAGAGTGAAGAGTGAAGAACTAAGAACTAAGAGTTAAGAGTTAAGAGTTAAGAGTTAAGAGTTAAGAGATAAGAGATAGGAATTCAAAACAATAAATATGAAAAGGCACATCATATCCGCAATTATAATAGCACTCTTTATGTTGGCTGGCTGTGTGGATCCAGACAGCACAACGTTAGACATGGCCGGGATGTTCTGCGGCAGCTCGCCCCGCGTGGATCAGCGCTTTGCCGAGTCGCAGGCCCTCAACGCCCTCTCCGGTTTTGCCACCGTGAAGGCGCAATCTGAGAACTACCGCATCTTCGTACACGCCGACACCCACATCATGGACAGCCGCGACAATCTGGAGCACTTCATCCACGAGTACCGCAATGCCTTGGACTGTCCGCTGGCGCTGCACCTCGGCGACCTGGTGGATGCGCAAAACCACTGGGATTATATGAAGGCCGCCTATAGCGACATTCCGCAAAACCCTGCCAAGATCGGCGGCGACACGCTGTTCATGACCTTGGGCAACCACGACCTCTTTTTCGGACAATGGGAGCAATACAAGAACTACTGGGGTTCATCTGCATACTACTTCATCGTAGAGACGCCCTCCGGCAAGCGCGACCTCTTCCTGATTCTCGACTCCGCAGAAGGCACGCTCGGCACCGACCAGATGGCCTGGTTCAAGGAGGTGCTCAACTGGTCCGACACACAGGACTTCCGCCACAAGGTGGTGTGCACACACACGCACCTCTTCAAATCCGACGGCTCGCAGGGCCACACCTCCAACTTCGAATTGGAGGAGACCTACGAGATTATGGGATTGCTGGCGCAGCACGATGTGGAGATGTACTGGAGCGCCCATGACCACAGTCGCGAGGAGATTACCTTCAACGGCGTCACCTACCTCGTATTAGACGCCCTTCAGGAAGGCTCCGACCCCGCCGGCTATATGATTGCCACTATGGGTGACGATATCGGGTATCGATTTGTTGAGATGAGATAAAACATATAGCATTAGCAAACAAACTATTATCCACACATCATCAACCTACGGGAGTCAAATGATCAACCAACAGACATCAGACCGCATAACATCCCTGCGATGGATTTCCATCGTCTTCATTGTGCTCGCGCACTCGGTACAGTGGCCCTATTTCAACAATTCAGTCGCCGACTTCTGTTTTGGGCCAGCGACGAATTGGGCATATATGACCATCCTCTACGGCTGCAGCATCGGCGTAATACCTGTGTTTTTCCTCATCTCCGGATTTCTCCAATTCGACAAGCCTCGCAAATACAAAGAGACCCTCCTAAAGAAGTCAACAGGACTTCTGCTGCCTCTCCTCATTTGGACCGCCATAGCCTGCGTTGAATATCTCGCCCTAAAACCGCTGACAGGTCCCATTGCTAATTTTGGCTTTATGGAAAGCCACTCTGTACTTGACTGGCTCAAAGCAATTTTCGGTGACTACTCCACCCTGCGGTCCGGCATAATCGGAGTTCCCCTGCTCTACCAGTTCTGGTTTTTGCGCGACTTGTTCATATTGTCACTGCTTTCGCCGCTCATCAAATGGCTGTTGCAGAAACTTCCCTGGATATATATGGCGCTTTGCCTGCTCGCCCTTGCTTTTCTGATAGCCCCCATTGTGGAGCCTCATTCGCTATTCTTCTACTCGCTTGGCGGCCTCTGCGCCATCCGCAAATGGGATTTCTTCAGCATAACGGACAAATGGGTTCCCTGGCCAGTGGTCATTGTCGGATGCATAGCCGCCATATTCTACACCCACTCCGTAGGCATCTACGCCGGCGTCACCACCAAGATCATAGCGCACCTGCCCAGCTTTTTCCTGCTGCTGAAGTTGTCGAAAACGCTCACATCCCGTCCCAAAGTGTTCGATTTCACTAAAAGAATGGCGCCCCAGTCGATGTTCTTGTACTGCGCGCACACGTTTATGCTTATTGATGTCATCGCCTTGGTTTCCATCAGACTATTCAATGTCACTTGCTCATCCGGGATGATCGGGTCCGTGCTTTTTGTCTTTGCCGTGGACTTGGGAATATGCACTGCCGTGGGCATGCTGCTGCGGAAATTCACCCCTAATTTATTCAGTTTGCTTAGCGGAGGACGATAGTATGAATGAGATCATCTATAAGAAGATAGCTCAAGACCTGTTTTACGTCGAATACGAGGATTTCGACTTTGACACATCGGTACAGGTGACGAACGAAAAATACCGTCCGCGGGGACCGTTATGTTCCGGCATCCGGAAGGGAGGCTTCGCCGGACGGAATTTCGACGGCTACTCCGATTTGAAGACGGTACTCGTGATGCGGATCAGCAACAAATGTGCGCGTTTTTCGTCCTTAAGCGTGACCACGAGCTATTTGGACCCCTCGCTTCCAGAAATAGCAGAGCGGCAGGAAAAGGACGAGGCCTACTTCGTCATACCCCAACTGGCGGTAGATGGCGTTAACGAAAAAGGGTTATCCGTCATGTCCTTCATGGTACAGAATTGCGAAGCCTCGGAAGACCGAGCAAACTGGGGCGAACGGGAATGGGGCAAGAGCGCGGCCTTCACCAACCGCACCGCCGCCAAGACCTACAACACCATGTCGTTAGTGCGGTTCGTACTCGACAATGCCGCCGACATCGACGAGGCGGTAGAACTTATCCGGTCCGTCAACTGGTTCGACCCCGACAGATTCACGTCAAGCGGTCACGCCGCATCGCTCAAATGGCTGCTGTCAGACCCTGAAAAATCAGCCGTTGTGGAATGTATTGACAACGAAATGAAGATTTTGGTCTCGGCCAACACCTGCCAACCGTCGCCCTGCACACTGACGGCGAACTTCAGCCTGTATCTTTTCCAAAAAGGCATTATCCAGAACAGGGCTTCCGGCTATGAACGCTACGACCAAATGGCCGACCAATACGGCAGAGAAGAGACTTCGACTGAGGGCGTGAAGCACATTCTCGGGTCTGTCGTGATGTCTGAAAAGTACCAGCGCGAAATTACGGACAAGCACTTTTTCGCCACAGATTATCTATGGGATGAATCTCCTTCCGGCAGGCACTTCACTTCGGAAGAACTTTATTCCGGGAACGCCAAAAAAGATCCTGACTTCCTAAAGACCATTGAGTTGTCCAAAAGCAGATACTTCGGCCAGGCTATAAGGCCCCAGAATCACAGAGACATCATTACCATATACACATCTGTTTATAATTTAGAAGAAAAGAGCGTGCAGATACTGCTCCAAGAGGGAACTGCCGACAACGAATGGCACCCATTCAAACTTCACAAAAGCAACTGAACATGAAGAATATAGCTATAATAACACGGGAAAACAACCTCCACTGGTCGATTGCGAAGATAGGCATCGGTCTGAATGATTTCCTCAATTCGAACGGTTACACGTCCAAGCTGTACGTCACTGACGAAGAGACAGATTCTCCAAGCTACACGTTCAGCACCAAAGCCGACCTCGCGATACACAGAATGCTTTTCGGCCTCACGGGAAAAGACGGAAGCTACTCTCATTTTTCCACACGAAGACTTCTGAGAGAGTTCGAGCGCAACCAAGTCGATACCATCTACATACTAATGCTTCACTCATTTTTCATCAATGAGACGATGCTTTTCAATTATATAAAGAGGAAGGGCATATCTGTGGTTTATATTATGCTGGACGAATACGTGTTTTCCGGCAAATGCCATTTCAACTTCGGCTGCAAGGAGTTGGAAGAAGAATGCGTCGGTTGCCCGCATTTAGACAAGCACCCGGTCTGCCTTTCAAAGTCGGGGCCGCACAAGGTGTACCTGCGCAAGAAGAGGAACTACGAAGGCGCGAATATGGTATTCGTAGGTCCGGAGATGGTGCTTACCGGGGCGAGGCGTTCCGCGCTCACCAAGGAGCGAACGCTGATAGAAGCCGACGAGTGCATTGACACGCGCAAATATCGTCCCCGGGACACCGAAAGGCTACGCCGCGAGTTGGGCATTCCCGACGACAAAATCGTGTGTATGTGCGTAGCCGTGTATGACGGCGTCCACCACGAACGCAAAGGCGTGCCTTACTACATCGAGCTGGCCAAAAGGTTCGAACACGACGACAGGTTCGTCTTCGTACAAGTAGCCTATATGGCAGACTATCCCGGAGGCCTGCCGTCGAACTACATCGCCAAGGGCTTTATCAACGACATCGACTTGGTGGCGGAGTACCTGTCCTTAGGCGACCTGTTCATCTTTCCATCATTAGCAGACACGATGCCCAACACCTGCTTGGAGGCCCTTGCCTGCGGCACTCCCCTGCTATGTTGGAAAGTCTATGGCAATGAAAAGATGGCCCCTGCGGAGATTGCCACCTTTGTCACCCCGACCAATCTGGATGAGATGGCCGCCGTGGTCAACAAACTTGAAAAGAAAAGCGCAGACACCATCAACAGGTGCCGAGAATATGCTGTGAAAAGATATGACAATCAGGCCTATTTCCGAAAGCTGATGAAAATAGGAGAAGAGCTTTAAATATCAGAGTTGAATAAGACTTGTTTTGAAATGAAGATACTTGTTACAGGAATAAACGGATTCATAGGTTCGCATTTTTTAGATTATGCGATTGAAAAGACGGATTGGGAAGTCCTCGGCATTGACATTTCCGATTCATACGTCAATCGCCACATCGGCAACCCAAGGTTTACGTTTCACCAATTAGACATAAAGGGCAACCAGGCACAGCTCAGGAGTCTTCTTTCCCAATCGGACCTTGCCATCCTCCTGGCCGGCATTGCCCGTCCTGCCGAATACATCCAGCACCCGATGAAGGTCTTCGAACTGGATTTTGAGTACAACTACCAAATGGTGAAGATGTGTGCGGACGTCGGGGTGAGGATCATCTTCCCGTCCACCTCAGAAGTGTACGGGCTGGGCAGCGACGCACCTATGAATGAGGAGAAGACGAACTTAGTGCTCGGGCCTATTTGCGAAACACGATGGATATACAGCAATGCCAAACAGATGATGGACCGCGTGATATCCGCCCTCGGGCAGGAAAGAGGACTCAAGTACACAATCATCCGGCCGTTCAACTGGACGGGGCCGCGTCTTGACACATTCGCGCACGCCGAACAGCATCAGGCGAGGGCCCTCACCCAAATGCTGTATGACGTGCTTTACAGGCACGAGATCGTGGTTGCAGGCGACGGATGTCAGAAACGCAGTTTCACCTGGATAGGCGACGGCATTGAGGCCATAGCCTCCATCATAAAGGCCGGCGACGCCGCCTGTGGCAAAATCTTCAACATCGGGAACCCCGACAACAACTGCTCCATCAAAGAGTTCGCGCAGAAACTGCTTTCTATTCTAGAAGAATATCCTGAAACTGCTCCGGCAGCCCGAGAGACGGTTTTGAAGACAGAGCCGTACGTGAAGTACTATGGCACAAATTACGCTGACATTGCCAACAGAGTTCCGGACATCAGCAATATCAAGTCCGTCTCAGGCTGGAGTCCGCTGGTTTCAACCGACGACATCATCAGACGAACCATAGAATATATGCTCAATGAAGATCGGAAGAAATAGAAGCGGAATCATCAACAGGATGTTCAGCAGCTACATCCTGTCGTCAATTTTAGTGATGATGGCTGTCCCCATCCACGAGATGACCGACGGCATCCTCCTAAATCGCACCGTCTCATCGGACGCGCTCTCTATGATTGCCCTTCTGACGCCCGTCAACATCTTCTTTTTCGCCATCAAGACCATCCTTGTCACTGGGCTTTCCATACTCACGGCAAAGACTTTCGGAGCACGCGACTACAACAAGGCGTCGCAGCAATTCACGGTGGCGGTCAGCGCCAACACCATAGCGATTGCAATCCTTACCGGATTGGCGTTTCTGTTCTTCCCCCAATTCGTACAATTGTTCTGTGACACAGGCAGTCCCATCTACCCGCTGCTATACGACTATGCAAAGATCATACTTCTGCAATTTCCTTTGTTGTCAATCATGTCCGCCCTTGACACCTTTATGCGTCTGGCCGGCAAGGCACGTCTTGTATCAGTCACAATCATAGTCAGTTGTTTTTTGAACGTAGTGCTGACCTGGGTATTCCTACATATATTCCATTGGGGCATTCAAGGCGCCGCCATGGCCACCATCATCTGCGCCATAGGGACAAAAGTGGCGTATGTACCCTATTTCATATCCGGAAAATTTCCGTTCAAATTCACGCGAGTCAAGCTATCCGACTACAATCGGATGTTGTTCCAAGGCATTAAAATTGGCAGTCCTTGCGCATTGAACGAAATCGTGATGAGCATCATATTCTTTGCCACGAACGACATCATATTTGCCACACAGGGAACACAGGGCATGTTCGTCTGGTCCGTCACACTCCAGCTTTTGTCTCTAACCCAGATGATATCCAGCGGTTTCATCGGCATCAACCAGCACATCGGAGCCCTACTTCTGGGGGAGAATGACAACGAGGGATTCCGCATACTCATTCGCAAGTCGTTAAAGATCCAATTCATGCTGCTTTCGGCAGTGGTACTCCTCTGCGTATTATGCCCCACGCCCATATTCCAGTTGTTCGGCAAAAGTGCGGGAAACATACATCCGCAATACGTCACCTACTTCACACTCGGCATATTGATGATGCTGCCCATGAGGCTGATTATTTCCTTAACAGAGACCATGAACATTGGAGGCCACACAGGCTTGTCGTTGTTATTCAACATCTTGTACCTCGGAGCCATATTCTTAGCGGCATACGTCAGCACCATGTGCGGCATTGGTTATTTCTGGTGGCTGCTGCCAATATTTCAAACTTTAATCCTGATAGCCCTAATGGTCACAACGACCATCATACATTTGAGAAACAGATACTACTCATGGTTCGCACTAATGCCGACAATGCCGGACGAAGTATCCATGATGCTCACGGCGAGCTATGACACCAACGAAATCAAGCCGATGCTGGATAACATCGCGAAATTCCTGGAAATTGCCGAACTGCCCAAAGAGATTGAATTCCACGCCAATTTGATTTGCGAGGAGTTACTTTATCACATCATTGCCGAACAAAAGAGCATCCATAAGGGTGAATTTGAAATGAGGCTGACAGACAAAGCCGACGAGCTCATCATCATCGTCAAAGAAATAGGGATGCCCCGGGATCTACTGGGGTTTTCTGATGGTAAATCACTCAGTTCGAACATCATCACCGCATTGGCACCCAAAGCGAAGTACGATTATTACAACGGGGTCTGTGTGGTTTCCATTACATTTGATAAAACGATGAAGAGATAAAAAGATGAATAGGTAGAGACGCGCCCTCGCCGGCGATGTGCGGTTCCAACCACTTGTCGAAGGAATCCATATAAAGCCCTATCAAGCCACCCATAAAAATGGGAGGCAGTAGTGATTCTTTTGTTGCAGTGTAATACGGACCATCCGGGAATCGGAAATGGCGTAGCATCCACTTGTATTCGTAATAAATATAGCCCACAAGGAGCGCAATGGCTATTATTATTTTGCAAATTGTCCAAACCATACGGCAAGTATATATTAAAAACGGGGCAAAGATAATATTTTTCGCCGATACCGGCAAGATTGTCAAAGAGACCTACACTTTTCTCTTTCTCGGCGCGCGGCAACGGATTCTCGTCGGGCTTTTCTTTCGGCAGTTCTCGCAATAGGATTTGGAGCCTTGCGGGTCGATGGCCACTCCGTGATAGTAATCGTCATAATGACGTACGCGGTGCAGCAATTCGTCAGTAGGCCGCCCGTCGAAGTTCTGAATCATCCATTGCACAACATCTTCTGCGCGATGTCGGTATCGGGTACAATTCAATCCCTCAAAAAAGTAGAGATGCCCGCCGCACGGAACCATCAACACGGACACTCTGTCGTAAACAATTCCCGATGCGATATGATAAACGTGCTGGTCAATGACGGATAGCGTGTCCTGCCAAGTCTCAATGTGATTGGACGTGTCGCACAAATCCACAATCAGAAGAAGTTGTCTGTTGTAGAACGTATGGTAATGGCGCGACATCTGCCGCATCTCACGGTATATGGTGGCAATATAGGGATTTTCCCGATTGAAAGTTGTACGCGCCAAGACCGCTTTGTCATGCTGCGCACTGACGTGAGCACCGCAAAACAGCAGGGATATTGTTAGCAGTAGTGTGATACGATTCATTGTGATAATGCGGTAATGTGAATAAAGGTAGATAAGTAGAAAAGTTGATATGCAATTACTGAAACTTGAAACTTGAAACTTGAAACCTCCCTCGTCTCTACCAGAACATCGCATACAATACAACCAGCAGAATGCAGATTGCGTAGGCGCAGATGTTGAAGGTTCTGTCGGTCTTGAACAGGTCGGCAGTCAGGGAGATGGCTTTCTCGTCATCGTCCGTCGGACACGTGGACAAGCTTACTAACACGATGACGGCCATCGTGATAATGCAGGTATAGAACATCTGGTCGATGAACGGCATATCTATCGGCAGGAACTTGAGTGCCAAGGCCACCGGAATGGAGGCAATCACCCCCACGATGGCGCCTTTGTTGGTCGTTTTCTTCCAGAAAAGTCCTAACAAGAACAATGCCAAGATGCCCGGGCTGACCAAGCCGGTGTATTCCTGGATGTACTGGAACATCTGTCCCACATTGCCCAACAGCGGGGCAATCAGGCAGGCCACCACCAGGGCGACGGCGGCGGAGACACGTCCCACATTGACGAGGTTTACGGGCTTGCCGTGCTTTTGTTCTACTTTCGGGGCGATATAGGGTTTGTAGATATCCATCGTGAAAATGGTGGAGGCGGAGTTGAGCATAGAGGCCAACGAGGAGATGATGGCGGCTGCCAAAGCGGCCAACACCAAGCCTTTCAATCCCACCGGAATGAAAGTGCTGATGAGCCACGGATAGGCGTTGTCGTTGTTGAGCAGGCCGTTGCCCAAGGTGAATGCATCCACCGCGCCATGCATATTTTCGGTGTACATCACGTAAGCGATAATGCCGGGAATGCAGACGATGAAGGGGATGATGAGCTTGAGGAAGCCGGCAAAGACAAGGCCCTTTTGCGCTTCGGGCAGTGACTTGGCAGCGAAGGCACGTTGGATGATGTACTGGTTGAATCCCCAGTAATAGAGGTTGGCGACCCACAGTCCGCCGATAAGCATCATGATGCCAGGCAGGTTCTGATATTCGGGATTGCCTTTGTCGAGGATGAGGTCGAAGCGGTCGCCGGCCACATCGGCCACGTGGCGAATGCCGTGCGATACGGAGCCATCGGGACTCACATAGTGCAGCGCCACGATGGTGGTGATGACGCCGCCCGCGATGAGCAGGACGACTTGCAGCACGTCGGTCCAAGCCACGGCGGAAAGTCCGCCGTAGAGGGAGTAGCACGCCGCTATGACGGCCAGGCCGATGATGGCGGGCACAATGAGCGAGCCGTCGCCCGTGCCGACAATCGTGTCAATGGCCTTGCCTCCGAGGAACAGCACAGAGGTGAGGTTCACGAAGATGAACAGCGCAATCCAGAACACAGCCAAAATCGTCTTCAGCTGCGTAGAATAGCGTCTTTCCACAAATTCGGGAATGGTATAGATGCCCTGCTTCATAAAGATGGGCAGGAAGAACTTGGCGACAATGATGAGCGTGAGGGCGGCCATAAACTCGTAGGAGGCCACCGCGAAACCGCCGGCAAACCCGGAACCCGACATACCGATGAACTGCTCGGCGGAGATGTTGGCGGCAATCAACGATGCGCCAATCGCCCACCAAGGCAGTGATTTGCTCGCCAAGAAGTAATCCTCGGCGGTTTTCTCTTTATTGTTTTTCTTACGGGACACCCAAAGTCCCAATGCGACAATCACCAAAAGATATATGGCGACAATGATGATGTCAATGGTGTGAAATGCAGGGTTCATAGTATAGGTTTTAAAGTTTAAGGTTTAAAGTTCAAGGTTAAAGCGAGGAGTGTCCTAAAGTCAATAGTCAAGGTTTATAATAGAGAGAGCCTGATTCAAATATGCTGAAATCGCGATTTTTGTATGTCCAGTGCGTAGCGCCTTCGTCATCTTTGTCCGGTTCGGAACCTGTGCGCCGAGTTAATTCATCACATATCCAATGCCATTGTTCATCCGTGAAATATACCTTGCGCCAGAGCCTGATGAGATTGGACTGATACGCATTAGCTTTCTGTAAAATAAGGAAGAAACCATCTACTAAGGAGTCTTTCGGGTTGTAGATATATTGTGTTTCCACAATCGTTGTATCTTGTACCCGTTTGATATAGCGCACTTTGAGAAAGTCCTCCTTGCCGGGAGGGCATTCACGATACCATTCGTCTTCACAGCGTGTTCGTACGAATTGTGACTTGGTGGCGCCCCAACTACGTTCCATAGAGTCGATCTCGTTAATGGTCAAATGATCGCTATGGTCCAGCATATAGGCAACGGTCTCCAGGAGGTGGTCCTCACGAATAGAATGCAACGTGTCTGTCGTATGGATTAGATAGTGGATTTTAACCAGTGTGTCCTCTATATCGATAATGCCTGAAGTCCACAAATCGTTTTGGAATATTTTGAGGCAACGGTTGGCGGGATGATTGCCGCGATAGTAGTTCGCCCAATATAAGGATTGATAGTCTTTGCCTAAGTCCAGCACTTCGTACAGCTGTTCGCCCTCCACTCGTACAATGCAATAGCGTTCCTGTATATTCATCATTGCATAGAGTTGGTTTTGGACACAAAAGAGTGCCGAGAATGTGGTGTCGCATTTTTCCGTTGGAAAGAAACTGCCGTCTTCAAAATACACGGTGTCATCACGTGAAGGGAAAGACAAGAGGGTATCCACTGCCCGTAAATGCTGACGGATAGTTTTATTCTCTATAGCTTTTTCTGAGGAATCGTACGGGGGATAGTAGGAATTGATGGCAAATAACGGCGCGTCATTCTTCTGCACGTTAAGATACTTCAGTTTGCGACCGCATCTCCAGCCCGCTTTCGGATCTTTCAATCGATACAACTTGTTCCAAGCGGAGATATAATAGGTGTTGCCTACAGGAACAATGTTTCTCCAACCAGAATGGAGATATTGTTTGCTGGAGTGTTTGTCCATAAACCAGTCGAAAGAGCCCCATTCTCCGTAATCGACACGTGCCACTTGGAACTTGTCGTCTTCAAAAACAATGTCCGGAATGAACTTTACAGGTTCCCAATCCCAAGTCTTGAAATTAAAACGATAACTGTTGGATTCTTTCCACCAATAGGGCTTGACATACAGGTCGTCTTCCAAGGAAAACAGGTCGAAATAGTACTCCTTGTCAAAGTAATTCGGGAAGGGCACGTTTTTCACCTCTTTTCCATCTAAGGATACAGCCAGCAGGACATTACGTTCTGAGGCATTCAACGTCTGAATCTCCTGTTGTTTAAAACAGCAGAAATAGAAATCGCGACAACGGGCAGTGCGAGTCAGCGTGAATTTGGCTGTGGGGGAGATGTGTTCAGACACATCTAACCACACGGTATCCACCTGCAGCGAAAAGTGCTGGGCGAGTCCAATGCTGGGCAGCAATAGGGCTAAAAGGGCCAATATCTTCACGACTTTGCTCATCGGGCAAGCAGAATGGTTGGTTATTTTGCGTCAATTTTGGCTTGGAACTTGGCGCTGTCGATGACAAAGCGTTCGTGGCGACCTTCGCCGATGAGACCGCGCTCGTCGTATGCGGCCACTTTGAAGACCAGGCGACGGCGGTCGATTTCCACGAGTTCGCTTTCACAGCGCACTTTCATATTTACCGGGGTGGCCGAGCAATGCGACACATCCACGTGTGTGCCGACCGTGCCCTGTCCCTCTTCCAAATAGGGCTCGACACTTGTGGCGCAGGTTTTCTCCATCAGGGCTATCATCATCGGCGTGGCAAACACGCGGACCAGTCCGCTGCCGATATGCGCCGCCGTAAGTTCGTCTGTCACGACGATTTCTTGGTTTCCGGTTATTCCAGTAGAAAGCATAAGTTTAAAGTTTAAGGTTCAAAAGATACTCTGTTATGTTTATTAATTCATCATAGCATTTTCACACTTTCCTCGCCCCGTCGCCGATGTCGGCCACGTAGAAGTCGGCGCGGATGCCGAAGTGTTGGAAGTAGCGTTCGCCGAGGTCGTGAATAAAAGCATCCACCTGTTGTTCTTGCATCAGTGTGACGGTACAACCGCCAAAGCCGGCACCGGTCATGCGGCTGCCGAGCACGCCGTCATAGCCGCGGGCCTCCATCGCTAAGAAGTCGAGTTCCGGGCAGGTCACCTCGTAGTCGTCGCGCAAGGAGTCGTGCGATTCGTTCATCAGTGCGCCGAAGCGCCCCATCTGTCCTTGTTTGAGAGCGCCAACCGCTTCCCGCACGCGCTGGTGTTCGCGAATGGTATGGTGTGCCCGCTGGAACACCTTGCCGTCCAAAAGTCCAGGCGACAGCTCATCGAACTGCTCGTTCGTCAGTTGGCACAGGCATTGGATGTCCGTCCGCGTCTTCAGCAGTTCCAAAGCCTGCTGGCATTCCGAACGACGTTGGTTGTATGCGGAATCCACCAAGCCACGCTTCTTATTGGTGTTTGCAATCACGAATTTCAAGCCGGCCATCTCCAGCGGCACCCATTCGTATTGCAATGTGTTGCAATCCAAGGCTATGGCATGGTTCAGTTTGCCAAATCCAGAGGCAAACTGGTCCATAATGCCGCAGTTCATGCCCACAAAATCATTTTCAGCATGTTGGGCCATCTTCACCAATTCCAAAAGGGTGAACGGCCGACCGCACAGTTCGTTGAGCGCAAAAGCCGTCACCACCTCAATAGACGCAGACGACGAGAGCGCCGCACCGATGGGCAGGTCGCCACGATAATGGAATTCGTAACCCAGGACATTGTATCCTCGGTCGGAAAACTCCTTGAGCACGCCCAATGGATAATCCACCCAGCTGTGGTGTCTGTGAAGCAGTTCCTCACCGCGAAGGTGGAAATGTGCGGGCTCATTTTCGGAGACAAACCCACAGGAGAAATGATCGGAGCGTTCGTAAACAGTCAGATAGGTTCCCATCGTAAGTGCTGCGGGAAAAACCAATCCTCCGTTGTAGTCCGTATGGTCACCGATAAGATTGACACGTCCGGGTGCGAAAAAAGCACCCACGGGTTTGTCATCATGTCCTTTCAGAAAATCGGGTATGGCAGCTTGTAAATCATTCTTCATAACATCAAATCAAAATGAGCGCAAACGTACATAAAAATTTTGAATTTTAATGTATTTTTGCACGCTTTTTTACAATATAGTATTTTAAACATTTTATAATGAAAAAGACACTCTTAACACAGTTCTTCTGCCTATTGATAATTATCGGTTTTGCGCAGCCGGGGCACAGTTCCTGGGGACATCCAACACCCGTGCAACCTAATGCCAATCAACCCGTTTCATCTTCCATCGTACTCAGTGCAAGACATGGGGAGGCCTTCATCGCATACATCGACGGAGACATCGTCAACCGCACGCCGCAAAGCCGCGTGGTCATCCCAAACGTGACGCCTGAAATGCATGACATCTACGTCGTGCTCAAACGTCCTGCTGACAAAATCTGCATGATGCCGCTTTTGCCCCAAAGACCTCAGGAAGAAATCGCTATCGAATATAATATGCAACGACATTCTTTAGAAATGACGTGCCTCACATCCACCGTCCCATTTCAAGAGTTTTTGGAAATCTGCTCTCCCGAAGACTTCAGAGAAATGCTGGCCCGACTGAAAAAAGAATCTTTTGATGATAACCGGATGGACTATGTCAAGTTGTTTTTCAAAGGACCGACATTGTTCACCTGCCAACAAATCAAGGCTATGGGCGAAACTTTCACCTTCGACAAAGGCAAAGTCGAGTTTCTAAAAAAAGCCTACGAAAAATGCAGCGACACACAAAACTTCTATCAATGTATAGACATTCTCACCTTCTCGTCTGACAAGAAGGAAATCCTTAACTATATTCAATAACCCCTTAAACTTTAAACATCAAATCGCACACACTAATAATTTTTTTGTAGTAAAAACACTCTTGCTGCGTCTAACGGCATGTTGATTCAAAAAAAACAGACAGAATGACAAGTAAGGAAACAGATTTCGAACAAATCGTCAAAGAGCATAAGAGCACGATATACACGGTGTGCTATATGTTCTCGAAAGATGCGGACGAGGTCAACGACCTTTTCCAGGACGTCCTCATCAACCTCTGGAGAGGCTTCGACGGCTTCAGAGGGGAGTCGAAGGTGGACACTTGGATTTGGCGCGTGGCGCTCAACACCTGCATTTCCGACGAGCGCAAGAAGAAGCGCCGGGGCGAGCGCGTGCCCTTGGAGATGGCCGCCAACCTCTACGAGGACAAGGACGATGACAGCAAGCAGATTCGCGCGCTGTACGCCCGCATCAACAAACTCGGCGTAATGGACCGTGCCATCGTCCTGCTCTGGCTCGAAAACCTCAGCTACGACGAAATCGGTGCCATTATGGGCATCACCCCGAAAAACGTTTCCGTCAAACTCGTCCGAATCAAACAACAGTTAATGAACATGTCAGAAAAATAAAACGCAGCACTACAACAATGGAAAACAACCAAGATTTTATGGAATTAGACGAAATGCGGGCTCAAATCTCGCTTCTCAACAAGAAATTAGAGAAAGAAAGTATCGTTAACGAGCGCTTGCTACGTGACGCTATGAAAAGCAAGGCCAAAACGATCAACGCCAACGCCTGGGTAAGTGTCGGCGCCTCCGTCTTCGTCATCATCTGGGCACTGTTCTTCTTCCCCGCCGAAGGTTTCAGCTGGTGCTTTACCGCCATCACCATAATAATGATGCTCGTCTGCGATTTCTTCACTTGGAAGCATCACAAAAATGTCAATAGCAAAACGATGAACGGCGATTTGGTCACTGTGGCCAAAGTCATGAAGAAACTCAGAGACGATTATGTCAACTGGCTCAAATACGGCATCATCATGGTGATATTCTGGTTCGCATGGCTTGCCACGGAATACTGCATCATCCTGAAAGACTGGAAACTGTCCATCCTCATTATCGTATCGTTGCTCATTTCCCTGGCCATCGGCGGCTTCATCGGATTGCGTATGCACCGTTCCGTGATTCACAATGCCGAAGATATCATTAAGGAGATAGAAGAAGAGTAGTTTCAAGTTTCAAGAATATCAATGTAACTTTATATTTGTCAATAAAATAATTCAATAACATAACAATTAACAACTTAACAAAAATGAAAAAAATCTTAGTAACCATTGGCATCACGATTCTCACGTGCATTGCCGCATTTGCCCAGCAGATGCCCCCGATCCCCATCGACTCCAAGGTTCGAATCGGACATTTGGACAACGGATTGACTTATTACATCCGTCACAATGAAGAGCCCAAAGGACAGGCCAACTTCTACATCGCACAGAAAGTCGGCTCCATCCTCGAAGAAGATAACCAACGCGGTTTGGCGCACTTCTTAGAGCACATGTGCTTCAACGGCACGGAGCATTTCCCCGGCAACGGCGTCATCAAATATTGCGAATCCATCGGCGTCAAGTTCGGTGCCGACCTGAACGCATACACCTCTATTGACGAAACCGTCTATAACATTGACAACGTGCCTGTTGCCACTGTTCCTTCCGCTATCGACTCTTGTCTGTGGATTCTCCACGACTGGGCTGACGGCCTGCTTCTCACCGCTGACGACATTGACCACGAGCGTGGCGTCATCCACGAAGAATGGCGCAGCCGCAACGATGCATCCAACCGTATGCGCGAAAAAATCCTCCCCGAAATCTATCCCAACAACCGCTACGGCCAACGTATGCCTATCGGCACTATGGAAGTCGTTGACAACTTCCCGTATCAGGCCATCCGCGACTACTACGAAAAATGGTATCGTCCGGATCAGCAGGGTATTGTCGTAGTCGGCGATATTGACGTCGATCAAGTGGAAGCCAAAATCAAAGCCATTTTCGGCACCATCGCAAAGCCCGAGAACCCTGCTGTACGCTACTATGTTCAAGTCGAAGGCAACAAGGCTCCGATTGTCTCCATCGCCAAGGACAAAGAGCAGCCCTACGCAATCACCTATATCTTCAAGAAACATGATATCTATCCTGACAGCATGAAAGGTGATATGGCCTATTACCTTTATCAATATGTAAACGAAGCCGCTTCCATCATGTTGAACCAACGTTTGCAGGAGATCTCACAACAGCCAGAGCCGCCATTCATCCAAGCAAACATCTATGACGACACCTACTTTTTCTCAAAGACCTTAGGTGCATACAGCGGTATTGCAGTCACCAATGAGAATGACGTATTGAAAGGTGCCACCACAGTATATCGTGAAATGCTCCGCGCCGTACGCAACGGCTTCACAGAAAGCGAATACGACCGCGCCCGTTCCGAAATCCTCACCCAACTCGAATCCGCCTACAACGAACGTGAGAAAGTGAAGAGCCAGCGTTACTGCAAAGAGTACGTCCGCCACTTCATCGACAACGAGCCCATCCCAGGAGCAGAAAACGAGTTTATGATTGCCCAACAGCTCTTCCCGAACATTCCTGTTGACGTTGTCAACCAATACATCAAAGAACTGATCACCGACACCAACTTGGTTATCACCTGTATGCTTCCCGACAAGGACGGCGTTGTTTATCCTACAGAAAAAGAACTGGTGGATGCCTTTGCCAAAGTAGAAGCTGAAGATATCGCTCCGTACGAAGACAAGGTTTCTAACGAACCGCTCATCGCCAAAATGCCGAAAGCCGGAAAAGTTGTCAAAACTGAAAACGACAAGTTCGGTTACAAGAAACTGACGCTCTCCAATGGTGCAACTGTCTATATGAAGACTACGGACTTCAAGGCTGACCAAATCCTGATGTCCGCACACAGTTGGGGCGGCACGAGCCTTTACAAAGAATCTGAAGCACTTTCTTTGAAAGTTATGGACGAACTCATCGGCATCGGTGGTCTTGGCAAATTCAGCCAAACAGACCTCACCAAAGCCCTTTCCGGCAAGAAAGTCGATGTCTATGCTTCTGTCAACACCTACAGCGAAACACTCGACGGCAATTCCACCCCGAAGGATTTGGAAACGATGATGCAACTCATCTACCTCACCTTCACTGCACCGCGCACCGACAACGACGCATTCCTGTCATGGAAATCCAAAGAAAAAGCCGTGCTGGCCAATGCTGCCACCAATCCTATGACAGCTTTGAGCGACTCAATCCGCAGAACCCTCTACCCTGCCCTCCCGAGACTCCGCAACATCACCCTCGAAGAAGTTGACAAAATAGACTACGCACACGTGATGAAGCTCGCCAAGACCCGTTTCGCCAACGCTGCGGACTTCGAGTTCATCTTCACCGGCAACATTGACGAAGCAACCTTCATCCCGTTGGTAGAACAATACATTGCCTCTCTTCCTGCCAAAGGTAAGAAGGAAAATTACATCGACTTCGGCGGTTCTATGCGCAACGGTGCTCGTGAAAACGTCTTCACCCGCGAAATGGAAACCCCGATGGCTACCGTATTTATGGGCAACAACGGTTCTGTCGCATACGACCTCAAACACAAACTGACCTACAGCATCGCCGACCAGGTTTTGGACATTATGATGACTGAGGAAATCCGCGAAAAAGAAGGCGGCACTTACGGTGTCAGCGTCAGCGCAAACCTCAACAAACTGCCGAAACCCAATGTGATGATGCAGATTTTCTACCAAACCGACCCTGACAAGTACGAATATCTCAACAAACGCATTGACGAAATCGTCAATCAATTCGCCAAAGAAGGTCCGTCTGCAGAAAATATGGCCAAGGTTAAGGAATATATGATTAAGAAGCATAAAGAGAGCCTTCGTGAGAACAGTTATTTCAGTCGTACAATGGGCGAATATCTCTACAATGGCGTAGATGACTGCGTCGGTTTCGAAGAGATTCTCAACAGCATAACTGCCAATGATGTACGTGATGCTATCGCCGACCTGCTCAAGCAAGGCAACAGCGCCAAAGTCATTATGTGTGGCAAAGCAAAATAAAGGGCGGCCAAAGGGCACCTTGTAGGGACGCGATTCATCGCGTCCGCCAAACAAAAGAGCACGCAATTGAAGTTGCGTGCTCTTTTTATTTACAACTGCCTTCGACGGAAAATCAGAAGCAGCTCTTGTCACATAAATCTCTCCAAAATGTTTCTCCGCTATTTTTAAAAGTTTCGTCTTCCTTCATAGATACAACAAAAAATTCCGTATTTTTGCTCGTTGAAAATATAGATTAGATGGACACTTCTGGAAATACGATTTTGAGCAGTTGGAAAAAATGGCGCAGCATCTCTCTGGTGTGGCGTATTTGTATTGGATTAGCTTTAGGTATAGTACTGGGGTTAGCAGTTCCCAAAGCGCAATGGATAGCCATATTTGGAAAAATATTCGTGGGGGCTTTGAAAGCTATCGCCCCAGTGCTGGTATTTGTGATTGTGGCCGCCGCCCTTTCCCAAACGCATGGCGGCCTCAAAAAACAGTTCACGGTACTTATTTTCAGATACATTCTGACCACCATCATTGCCGCCACAGTAGCCATTGCGGCCAGCTATCTTTTCCCCGTCACACTCAATCTTTCGGTGACTGAAGATGTTGAAATAGCATCAACAAATTCTGTCGGTGAACTTTTTGAAGGCATCTTGCTAAAGATTTTCAGCAATCCGATTGCCGCCATCTGCGAGGCCAACTATTTAAGCATCCTCTTCTGGGCCCTGTTGACAGGCTTTGCCTTGAAACGCTTTGCTTCTTTATCTACCAAGAGCATGGTCACCGATTTTTCCGAGGTCGTATCACAATTAGTCAAATGGATTATCCAATTCGCTCCGTGGGGCATCATGGGTTTGGTTTACACAACGGTTTCTACAAGCGGTCTGGAGGTCTTTTCGAGTTACGGGCACTTATTGTTGCTTTTAGTGGGCAGTATGCTGTTCTGCACTTTTATAACGAACCCCATCATAGTTTCCATCATCATCAAGGGCAATCCTTTTCCTCTTTTATTTAAGTGCTTAAAAGACAGCGGTATTCCAGCCTTTTTCACCAGAAGTTCCGCAGCAAACATTCCTGTCAACATGCAATTGTGCGAAGAGATGGGTGTGGATCGCGGATTCTATTCCGTAGCCGTTCCTTTGGGAAGTACCATCAATATGGATGGCGCTGCTGTAACCATCACGGTGATGACAATGGCCACCTGCCATACGTTGGGCATTGAAGTGGGACTTGTACAAGCCATATTGCTCTGTTTGCTCTCTTCTGCCGCGGCATGCGGCGCATCCGGAGTGGCAGGCGGTTCATTGCTGCTCATCCCTATGGCGTGCGCCCTCTTCGGCATCACCAATGACGTTGCTATGCAAGTGGTTGCCATAGGCTTTATCATCGGTGTAGTGCAAGATTCTGTGGAAACAGCGCTTAATTCCAGCAACGACGCGCTTTATATTATTGCGGCCGACCGGCAGGAGAAAAGAAGAAGGCAATCGTAGAGACGTGGCACGCCGCGTCTCTACGACGATGGAAAATTTATGCCGCGTTCTATCTTTTCACAATTTTCTGCATTTCCAAACTACCATCCACAAATTGGATTTTGACGGTGTACAATCCTGATTTCCAATCTGCTGTGTTGATTTGATAGGTGTTGCTTGCTGCGGAACTTACATAGATTAACTTTCCGCAAAGGTCATAGATTTCAATCTGTAGGATTTCTTTTTGCTCGCTGCTGATGGCACATTGATTTTGACATGGATTGGGCCATACGCAGACTTCTCGTTGCATGGTGTAGTCATTTACTGCGTTGGGTGTCCAGCCGTTCAAGATGGCCACGCCGGTAAGGTCGAAGCCACAACTGGCAAAGTCCGTTGGGTAGGGGTCGTTGATGATATGGCCATTCTTGTCAATCGTGCCATACTGTGGGTCCACAGATCCAACCACATCTACAATGCGAATGTGTGTGATGTGGTTGATGTCCAGGTTGCTATAGCCTTCTAATTCAGCCAAATCAAAGGGTGTTCCCCAGCCCCCGCGATGTTTGCCGGCCAGATTGTGTGTCTGATATGCTTCCACTGTTCCAGCATTACTAATTTGTTGATCTATTGGCGTATTAGACACTGACGGGAAACGATAGAAATGGATACCGTCGGAGCTGACTTCCACGAAGGCAAGTTCAAGGAAGACATCATTCAAAGAATTTTCAAATACGGCAAAGTCATATCCTGGGCCATTGCTTATCGGTTGGCTGAAAGTAAGAGTGGCACTTCCTCCGTCGCCCAAGCTCACGGCATCGGTACTGACAGCGGTTGCGGGCCCGGTAGCTGCGGTTTCAGTGCCGAAAGAGGTCAGCGTAATAGGGTTGGCAATGTCTTGATAACCACGGTTGACCGTGCATCCGCTGGCCCAACCAAGAATGGCGGGATTGTCGCAGTTGATGGCTTGGCATCCCTCTGTTCCAACAATTCCATCAAAGGTGACAGTGGAAGGTGCGGGCAGGGAGACGGGCAGAATGGGCGTTTCCCATGCATAATTGAAGAGATCATCCGCGATGCCACAACTTTCATCCCCCCATTTGATGAGGTCTCCGTTGTGCACATATTGGTCTTGGAAGCCATTCATGGCGCTCACGCCGTTGATGTTGTACATCCACCAGCTGCCTTGTAAAGAGAGATTGTAGGTGCCATCTTGGAAGGTGATGTCGTTCATCATGGTGCCATTCGACGTATATTGGAAGCGGTTGTCATAAATAACGATGGTGCGCATGAGATCGGAGACCAATGCACTGTCGCCATCGAAGTGTACGCCCCAAGCAAATGCAGTGGACGGATTGCACCAGTTGACGGCCAAAATGGCGCTGTTGCTGCCATTTCCGACCCAATAAACGATGTCGTTTGCATCAATGGAGGCATCTTCACTTGCAATGGGTACGTTAGGATCTACTGGATAGAAAACATTTAAATTGGGGATGTCGCAGTCGCCCCACTCAGACATTACGAATTGATCGCCATTATGTAATTCATCGGACAAGCCAGAAGCCCAAGTACCATTGATGGTGTAGGTTAACATTCCGCCTCCGACACTGTAATTGAGAATTCCGTTGCTATAGCTGTAATCATCAATCAATGACCCGCTGAAGTTTATGTTGAAATTAGGGTCGGCATCTTGTAAGTCATCCAGCATCTCCTGGATGGTGGCGGTACCATTGAAGCGATAACCGTATGCCCAACCGCCGGCTGGAGAGGGACCGCAGGCAAAGAAACTCACGACAATCTCATTGCTGCCCTGTCCCACCCAAAATTGGATGTCATTTGGGAAAATGTCCCTTATGTTCCGTACGGGAACAGATTGACGCATTTGCTGTCTGACTTCCGCATTTTGTGCGTTAAGTCCTAAGGTTGCTAAAACAAGCAATAAACACCATAATTTTTTCATACTTTTGAAAATTAAAAAGTTAAACAATAAAGTGTGTCATTGCTTAGGGAAAGAAACAAGTAGAATCTGAAATAAATCATATTCCGTGTTAGCCTATATCCCGAAGCTGTTCACTAAAATGATTTTCGGCAGGTTTTCTGACTTGTCTTTCCTTGAGCGAACCTTCCCATTGAAAAATTCAACAGTGGTTTGTGGGGTGCTCTTGGCCATTAAAGACTTACAGCAGCGGGTACTGTACAGGATTCACACCTGTTTCCCTCACACGACATATAGGAAATGCCGTTCACCAAAAAATCGGCGGCAAAAATACATTTTTTTTGGAATCTATATATCTGTTGACCCATAAATAAAAGAGTATCACGACGTAGCCGTACCTTCAGCAACCCCTTTTGGGGTTAAATCTCTGCAACCCCGGGAAAGACTTAAGACAGTGAATGTCGAAACCAGGGGAAGAATGGCAAAATGCTGAGGAAGCGCACGGAACGGTTCGTCTGCAAAAGCGGCAGACAGCTCGAAGATAAAGCACAGAAGAAAGAGTGTGTGTTTCTTCATAATACAATATTAAGTCAGCAAAAGTACACTTTGCACGAAAGCAGTGCATAATATTAAAAAATGTACCTTTGCCGCCCAATTTACACGCTTATGAAAAATCTGATTTTTATACTCCTCTCTGTGCTGACTTTTTCCGCTTTCGGACAGCAAATCACGAATATCACCTTGCAGGGCGACACGCGCTACACGGGTCGCGGCAATGCCAACGAAGTGCTCATCCGCGCTACCATCGCCACAAATAGCGATGCGCCGACAAGCCAACTCCAATCGCTGACACTCAACCTTTCGGGCAGCACGAGTCTTGCCGACATCGCCACGCTTAAAGTCTATAGCACGGCCACTGCCGCCTTCGACTCAAGGCATCCCGAAAGCGCCACGCTCCTCGGCACCACCCCACCCTCGGCTGGCGACTTCGTCTGCCCGTTGAACGGCACGCTCAACGCAGACACAATCTTCCTGTGGATTACCGCAGACATCGCCCCTGACGCCGTTGAAGGCCACCACGTCGATATCGCCCTCAAGAGCGTCACCACCGACGCGCAAACTTACACCGTTGAGCAGAGCAACCCCGCTGGGGACCGCGAAATCCTGCTCGCGCGCACCACCGTCTATCGGCCTGGCGACTACAACTCCGTGGCGTACCGCATTCCCGCCGTCATCACCGCGCCCGACGGCAATCTCATCATTGCTACCGACAAACGCAAATACAATGACGGCGACCTGCCGCAGGACATCGACATCCTCATCAACCGCAGCACCGACGGCGGGCACACCTGGTCGGAACCGCTGACCCTTGCCCAAGGCACGGGCGTGAACCACGGCTTCGGTGACTGCGCCCTCGTGCGCACCGACGACCATGGCGGCATGATGGCGGCCTTTGTGGGTGGCGTGGGCCTCTGGAACTCCACCGCCACCAATCCGCAACGCTCCTACATCTGTACCAGCAGCGACAACGGCATCACTTGGTCGGAGCCCCGCGACATCACCAACTACGTGTTCGGTGCCAACTGCATCTATCCCGCGCATCGCTCTTGGCGCAGCTCCTTCTTCGGCTCCGGCAACGGTCTGCGTACCTCTACCGGACGCATTATGTTCGTGGCCGCCATCCGCGAAACGTCCGCCTACTCCTTGAACAACTACGTCATCTACTCAGACGACAACGGCGAGACCTGGCAATGTTCCGGGCGCGCCTCCGTGGGCGGTGACGAAGCCAAAGTGGTGGAACTCACCGACGGCAGAATCCTGATGAGCATCCGTCACGAAAATCACCGCTGGTACAACATCTCTGAAGACGGCGGCGTGACGTGGCAGCCCAGCACCTCCACGTGGAACGACATAGCCGCACCCGCCTGCAACGGCGACATCATTCGCTACACCTCCGTCAACCAGGGCCACGACCGCAACCGCCTCCTGCACACTGTACCTTACGGCACCGAACGCAAAGACGTCACGATGTACGTCAGTTATGACGAAGGCGGAACCTGGCCCGTGAGCAAAATCCTCGTGCCCTACAGTTCCGCCTACTCCTCCGCCTGCATCCTGCCCGACGGCACCATCGGATTCTACGTGGAAGAGACCTATCCCGGCGAAACGGGCTACTCTACGGTCTTCTACAACTTCAGTCTTGACTGGCTCACCGACGGCGCCGACCACTACACGCCCGTCTCTGTAACTGATTATCAACAGAGCCACAGCCGCCTGCTCAAAATATACCCCGTGCCCACCTCATCGGCCGTTTCCATCGAAGTGAACGGGTTGAAAAAAATCACCGTTTTCAACATTTCCGGACAGAAAATCAAAACCATAAACACCAACGGCAAAGAAATCTGCCGCATAGACACCGCGCATTTCAAACCCGGCGTCTATATCGTCAAAGGCATTGACGCCAAAGGAAATACGTCCGAAGGAAAATTCGTGGTTCGGTAGGGGCGAAAAATTTTTCGTCCTTTCAAAATTTTTCGAAAAATGAGAGACGAATTTCAAAACGACAATAGCACAACAACCTTCAACACCAAAGTCGGATTCATCTTTGGGTGTATACTCGCGTTGTTTTTTTTCTCTATGGGTATCGTCCTTTTGTTCCAGTTGTTACATCCGCAAGAACTGGCACAAAGTATTCTCCACGACTTTAACGGCTTGAAAAATGCTTTCTCCAAGTCATTATGCTTAACGATAATAATGATCCTTATCATTTGCGCTTGCCTCTGCCCTTTATTTTTGGGAATATACTTTTTAATAGTCTTTTGGAAAGAAAGACACTATAGAATTGAAATTGCTCCGCAAGGAATTCGCATCAATGGTATTTCCTGCTACGAAAGTAGATATAGGCTTACGCATGAAGAAATATTTTTCAAATGGGAAGAAATCAAAAAAATCGGGTACACCACGAACGTCGGCGACCATTACAAAACCTCTTGGACTCTCGTAGAAAAATCCTTGATTATTATCACAAAAGATGATAAGAAATACTTTATTCATTTAAACCTCTTCTCCTCTTGGAAAAGAATTGAAAAGGCCCTTTCACCTCATCATAAATGTGAGTGTTTTGGTAATGATTCCAAAGTTCTTCCACGAAAGAGCATCGAAGAAATTCGGCAATGGCTTTCGTAGCATTGAACCACCATATAACTATTACTAATGTTACAACAAAGAAATCAATGAAATACCAATATCAAACGCAGGGAACTTGTTCCAAATACATAGAATTTGAAATCGGGGAAGATAACATTCTCCACAATGTGGTTTTTTACGGCGGCTGCAACGGCAATCTGCAAGGTATCGGCCGCTTGGTGGAAGGTATGCCCGTCAACGAGGTCATTGCCAAACTCGACGGCATCCGCTGTGCCGGCGGACCCACCAGCTGTCCCGACCAACTTGCCAATGCCCTGAAAGAAATTCAAAAGCAGTAGTGGCAAATCATTATTCACCTTTTGCGGGTCACATCCTAGCAGCGAATCATTATTCGCCACTACCGTTTTTGCAGAAGATACTTTTGCGGTTCACATCCAAGGTCTTCATCTTGAAAACGATGATCATTTCCTCAATAGAAGCATACCCGCAGATAAGCCACACGAGGACGGCCCAGATGGTCAAGATGAAGTAGCCTAATCGGCCCATATAAGCCGTCATCCCGATGGGAACCGTTAAAAACAGCATCACACCGGCCACCTTGTTGGCTATGGTGTGGATGCCCGTGAATTGCCCGAAACGCTCTTCACAAACCGCCATCGAGATGAAACGAATAATGGCGATGACCGCGATGCCGATTCCTACCCATAGGATGAAAGTGAGGGAGGATGCTGCCGAGAAATTCTCCTTTTCTGTTGCTAAAAGCAGGTAGATAATGGTTCCCAAGATGAAAAGCAGGTCGGCCCGACTGTCCAATTTCGCGCCGCGCTCGGACTGCACTTGCCATCGGCGGGCTAAGAAACCGTCTGCCACATCTGAAATCCCTCCTAAAAAGTAAAGTATCCAAAAGGGAACGCACAAGGCCTTGCTTTCGATGGCCGTGAACAGCAGCATGGCCGGTAGCAAAAGCACCAACGACATTCTGAAGACAGTAATGGCTGTAACGATATTCGACTTTTTCATAAATATTTTGAAATGAGACTTTGAAACGAGGTTTTCAGACTTTTATTGCACACGGGCACTTTTAAGCCACTCTCTTTCTCAGTTCACAATTCACAGGTTTCTGTTTACTAATTTTTAGTATCTTTGCACTTCGATTTTCAAATTTCGGCAAAGGGCTTCCCGCAACTTGGAAATCACAAAAGCAAATAATTATAAAACACTGAAGTCCATATTTCTACTACAATGAAGAACACAATTTTATGCTTAATTTGTTTAGCATCATTGACTTTATCTGCCTGCACTCACGATGACGTTCCCGTCAACCAAAAAGACCTTCCACAAACAGCTCAGCAGTTCATCAACCAATATTTTTCCGACTGCACGATTGCCGTTGTTTTGAAGGACGGACATGAATACGAAGTGAAATTCACCAATGGCTATGATGTTGAATTCGACAGAAGCGGCAATTGGGAAAGCGTTGACTGCCAGATGTCACCTGTTCCGGAGGGCATCGTCCCCACCCCAATCGTCAATTACGTCCAAACCACCTATCCTCAGAATTTCATTGTCAGCATTTCCATCGACCACAACAAATACGACGTGGAACTCAACAATGCTTTGGACTTGGAATTTGACAAAAACGGAAACTTTTTAAGAATTGACGACTAATATTTAATCATTATCCCTATGAAAAAGAACGTATTACTGATTATCGCTGCCGTTGCCACTACTATTATAATGGCTTCTTGTTCCAAACAATGTACCTGCACGGCAACACTTAACGGCCAAACCGTTGACCAGGTTGTATATGAAGATATGAACGGCAAAGAGTGTGAGGCTCAAACCGACATCACTTTACAAGAACTTATGCAAAACTACGATCCTCAATCTCTGGTCGGTTTGGAGATCTCCTGTTCTCACCTGTAGAATAATATCATAACATTTCGACATAATAGCAAAAGGACTTGACTGTATCGAGTTCTTTTGTTTCTTATTGAAGCACCTATTCTGGGAAAGCACCACGAGTTAAAATTATAGCATTGGCACCCTATGAAAAGAACTTTCATCGTCACACTACTTATCCTAATATGTAGCAACATCTCAAACGCACAAACCACCCTTATCAATGGGCGTGTGCTTAATGAGAAGAGCACTCCTGTAAGTTATGCTATGATTACATTAAATCGTGATGGCAAAACACTCACTGGCGCGATTTCCGATTCCTTGGGTCGCTTTCAAATCAAAGGAACGTTCACAGGAACTTACCTGCTGAAAATAGCCTCAAGTGAATGTGAACTGCGGCAGGTTGAAGTTGAATGTGGTCAGCAGCCATCGTTGACATTAGGCAATGTGATATTGCAAAATAATGCACTTTCCGAAGTGACAATCATAGGAGACTCGCCTACAACCGCACCGGAAATTACTGCTGAAAGCATTCGTATGAACACCGCCGGCAATATGAGCGAAGGCACCGGTTCGGTGTTGGAAATACTGAAATCAACATCCTCCGTAACTGTGGATAATGACGAAAACGTCGCCATCCGCGGCAACAGCAACGTGCTCATCCTGATGGACGGCATTCCCACAACGGTCAGCAGCCTGTCGGCCATCCCCGCCGCCAATGTCCAAAGCATTGACGTGGTGGTCAATCCGGATGCTAAATACGACGCAGAAGGCACGGGCGGCATCATCAACATCATCTCCAAAAAGCAACTCGACAACGCTTTCAGCATGCTGGCATCGTTCAACTACGGCTTTATGGGTATGCTCAACGGCAACTTCGCCATCGGCTATGACAAAGGCAAATGGAGCATCCGCGTAAACTACAACGGCAAGTACGAAAAGGACGTCATCAACAGTGAGTTGGACCGCTACTTCTACACAACGGGCAACAGCATTCACCAACAGATTTTGGCCAATCGCAAGACCTCCAACCACGTGGTGGGTGCCAATGTGATCTATCGTGCCACCCCAAAGGACATCCTCACCGTGAATGCCAAAGGAATGTTCCCGCATTTGAACAACTTCCAGAATTTTAACAACCATTACATCACGGACGAAATCCCCTCCGAACTTTTCCGCCAGACCGACATCACCTTTAATCGTGAGATGGTGGAAGGCTTTGTGAACTACAAACACATCTTCATTCCGAAGAAGCGCACGCTCGACTTGCGCGCGTCCGTGTCGAAAATCTGGGGGCACCGTCCGTCGTACTACTACGAGCACGGCGAGATGGTGCAGAAATCCGTCTCTGGCGGCAGTCCGTTCATCACCTCTCTGCAGGCCGACTTTATGACCAAACTCAAAAAAGGGCAATTGGATGTCGGGGTGAAGATGACCTACCGACAGAACAACATCGACCATAAGTTCTACGCTTTGGACACTTTGTCTCAAGAATGGATCTATTCCAACTATTTCAGCAACGATCTGAGACATCGCGAATACATTCCCGCCGCATACGCGCTTTATTCTATACAGTTCAATCCCAAGTGGTCGCTGAAGGCCGGTTTGCGGGGCGAGTTCACCTGGACGGAGTTGCATTGCGACAAGGACAGCATCAACACTGCGCAGAACCACACTTTTGTGGGTGCGACGGTCGGTGCCACCTACAAGATCAACGACAAGTGGTCAATGTTCTTCAACTACGCCGACCGCGTGTCGCGCCCGACCTACCCGCAACTGAACCCGTATGTAAACCTCATCGACAACCAAACGTACGAGACGGGCAACATCTACCTGCATCCTGAAACGGCGCACAAGTTGGATGTGGCATACGCTTTTAGTTCGAAGAAAGTGAAAATCAACGGCAGCCTATATCTCAACGCCGTGCAGAACTGCATCACGCAGGTGGCCACCATCCGCGACTCCGCACTGATGCTCACTTACGTCAACGGCGACTGGGATTTGAAAGTCGGCCTGGACCACGCATTCACCTTCAATCTGCTGAAATGGTTCAACATCGTGCTGAACACCAACACCTACTACGGCATCACCACGGGCGAGTTCGAAGGCGCCGACCTGCGCAACCAGGGTTGGGTCAACAACAGCAACCTCGCGCTCAACTTCAAACCCATCAAAGGGATGAACATCCAGTTGCAGTACTTCTGCGTCACACCGCAGCACTTCCCGCAGTTCACCACACGCACCATCCACTATATGAACATCGGCATCAAGCAGTCGTTCTTGAAAAACAGGCTCACCGTATCCGCCTTGCTGACAGACGTGTTCAACACGCGCCGCTGGGACATAGTCTCCGACAACAACATCTACAGTCTCGTCAACAACAGCAAAAACAAGAGCCGCATGTTCTGGTTGGGCGTCACGTTCAACTTCAACTCCTTCAAGCCTGCTCTAAACAAGCAGAAACAGGAAGAAGACAGAAGCGTTATAAAGATTGGAGAATAAGCACTATGCACAACCGCCTTCGAAAGGTTTGAGCAACGTTGTGTTTTTTTTAAAAGAATTCTTATTTTTGCACCGTTTTTTCAAACAGATAAAATTTCAATACTATGAGTCTTGTAGAATACATTCAAAGCAACGATCCTATCACCAATATTCCAGAACTCCTGAACCTTCACCACGGCAATCCACTCGGCATAAGTCCTATTGCCCAACTGATATTCATCTTTATTGTTGCCGAAGTGATGGCCGTCTTCAACTTCTACATTCGAAACAGAGGCAAGTCCCAATATTATCCAGTGCTCTATTCGTTATTGTTTGTAAGTTTGGTTTCCATATACTACTATTGTTTCCAAAGCGTCCTGCCCACATCACCAGTAGCCCGTACGGGAATTGAGCAGCCGTGCATCGGTTGGTTCTGTCAGCCTGCCACAGTGGGTACAGGCTGGGCCATCATCGGATACGCCGCGCTAACGCTCGTCATATACAGCATTCTCTGCGCCGTAATGCAAGTAGTGGCTCAACTCAACGTTGAAGCAAAAATGACGGAAGGCAAAAAATGGAAAGAGTGGAAAGGTGCTGTTATTTTGCTGATGGTCGGCACGCTGATTTTCGGCATCACCATCTTCAGCAGCACGATGTTTGCATCCTGGGCTCTGCTTGTGCTTTTTGCCCTTATCATCATTTACGTCATCGTCAAAATCATAGCCGATAGCGTTCGCTGCCACAACTTCGGGATTAGCCTCCTGATTGGTTTGACCTTTTTCATCGGCATTATCGGTGCTTTGATGCTGACATTAGAATGTATGCGCGGCATCGTCTTCCTCTGCGCATTTGCGGCAGCCATCCTCAGTAATGCAAAGGCCAGCAAGAAACAGCCGAAGAGAGAGGCATAGACTCCTATAGTGTGGCAATTTATTGCGCCCGCCATATCGTCCAATTTGCATAAAATATTCGCGATAGTTTGAAATGCCATTACTTTATATTGATTCTGCTAATCTTTTCCGCGCCATACAGTTTCGCCCAAAAAGTTTATGGCGGTGGAGTACAGGTCGGTGGCACGCTATCGGCGATGTCGGCGGACAATATTACAGGATATTGGAAAGCCGGTTTCACCACGGGTTTGTTCGCATACGTAACGGTATTTGACAATTCCAACACACGGATGAAACTGCAAATGGAATTGAACTTCACAACAAAAGGTACGCGCACAATGCCCCACTTCCACGACTCCGGAATTTCCCATCTGGAAAACTATATTTTGCATTTAGGCTACCTTGAGATTCCAATCCTTGCTCGTTTGCGTTTTAATAATATCAGTCTCTATGATGATGGATTATGGTTGGATTTCGGTCCGGCAATCGGCATTTTGCTGGACCAACGCGAGATGAAACGTATCCGGTATTTTTTTGAGGCAGGGTCTGGCAAGGACTTCAAGAGCATCGATTTTTCGTTTCAGGCCGGCTTGACTTATGCATTCAAACAACATCACGGCATTACACTCCGATTCAGCCATTCGTTACTCCCGATAGGATCTCCCACTATGGAAATCACCCAAGGCCTGCTCAAGAAACAATATAACTCAGGTTTTGGCCTGACATATTCGTACAAATTTTAGATAAATCTATCATTATTCTCTATTTCGTACTGATTCAGTCCCTGTACGAAACGTTCGCGCATCGTCTGCACAACGCTGTCCGGACTGAGCACGCGTACGCCTTCGCCAAAGGCCATCAAGTCACGTATAAGCTCGTGATTCACTATCACCTTGATTTGGAAAACCATACTGCCGTCCTCGCGCTGCTCCAGCACCTGCTGACTTGCGTGAATCGGCTTGGTGAGGATGTAGGGCGCATTGATTGAACCCGCCCAAAAGCGGACTGTTTCCACCGGCGTGTTCATTTTGGTAACCCCGACAATGTCGTCAAAAAAGGTTTCAGGGTCAAAGGTCGGGTCTTCATAAAAGGGACAGCCACTTGCGGTCTTGATGGTGATGATACGGTCCAAGGCCAAGTCCGTCACCTCTCTAGTATTTCGTGTGTGCGTACCAAACACGAACCAGCGGTTGCGCGACTCTTTGAGAATATAAGGCGAGAAGATGAACTTGCGCGAACGTGATGACTTAAACGACTGGTATAGAATACACAGTACCTGTTTTTTGGCAATGGCCTCATAGATGACCGGAATAAACTGCAGGCCTTTCACCTGATTGTTCTGCTCAAAATAAACTACCGGTTTGTTCTGTTCGTTGAGGTTTTTAACGTGGTCTTCCAAGCGGCAAAGCACATCTTCCAGTCCCGTCATCGGATGGAAAGCGCTCATCTGCTTGAAGATGCCGATGGCCTCGTTGAGTTGTTTCACGTCCTGCACGCTAAGCGGCGTCTTGGTGATGCTGTAATCCGGATCGTTATACATATAGTATTTCTTGTCCACCACCACAATCGGTGCGCTGTAGCCGGGACGGTCGCTGCGCATAAACTGGATATCGCTCTGAATGGTGCGGACACTGATGCTCGTGCCGCAATAGTCGAGCATCGCCTCGTTGCATTTGCGGACCAAGTCGTTCAATGTCCACAATCGAGTGCGGTTACACAAACAAGCATCTATGGTTTTGTATCGTAAAAGGGCATTTTTAGAGGCGGGCATAATGAAATTTGAATAAAATCGTGCAAAAATACATTTTTTTACTTACTACGCAAATAGGTTGCGTAGTTATCTTGTTTTTTTGCGCAAAATTTAAAAAACAAGATTATGGAAATCACGAACAAAAAAGGAAAAACCACGAAAATCTTTGCCAAAACCGTTGAAGACAAATGTGTTGGCCAACTGAAACTGCTGATTGACAATGACGCGTATGCCGACTCCACCATCCGCATTATGCCCGACTGCCACGCAGGCAAGGGCAGCGTAATCGGGTTCACCTCCACGTTTGACAAACGCGTCATCCCCAACACCGTCGGGGTGGATATCAGTTGCGGAATGTTGGTGGTGAATTTGGGGCCGCAGAACATCGACTTTGAAAAATTCGATGCCGTCGTGAAAGAGAACATTCCCAGCGGACTGGTAGTGCGCGAAGGCAGATATTGTCCATTCAAGGAGTTGGAGGACCTTCACTGCTATCGTAATCTGAAAGACAGCAAAAGAATCATCCGCAGCATCGGCACCTTGGGTGGCGGCAACCACTTCATCGAGTTGGACCGCAATGAGGCAGGCGACATTTTCTTGGTCATCCACTCGGGCAGCCGTAATTTGGGCAAGCAGGTGTGCGAATTCTATCAGGCCATCGCCGTGGATTTGGCGCACGGCAAGGGCGACTATTACGCGCAACGCGAGGAAATCATCGAGCGTTACAAACGTGAAGGTAGAAGACAGGAAATACAGCAAGCCTTGAAAGACTTGCAACACATATGGCACGAGAGCACTGTGCCGGACGACCAAACGTGGGTGGAAGGTGTATGGCTTGAGCGCTATATTCACGATATGAAAATCAGCGCACAGTTTGCGCACCTCAACCGTGCGGCGATTGCCGAAATCATCATTTCGACCTACTTTGGAGACAGACATTTGGAAGATTACGAACACTTTGAGACGCTGCACAACTACATTGACTTCGAGCACAACATGATACGGAAGGGTGCGGTTTCCGCCGCCAAGGGCGAGAAACTCATCATTCCGATGAACATGCGCGACGGTTCGCTCATCTGCATTGGCAAGGGCAATCCCGACTGGAACTGTTCCGCCCCGCACGGCGCTGGCCGACTGATGTCGAGAACAGAAGCGATGAAAACACTCTCACTGGATGAGTTCCAAACCACGATGCAGGGCATCTACACCACCACCGCCAATGCGCAAACGCTTGACGAAGCGCCGATGGCCTACAAACCGATGGAAGAAATCGTGCAATGCATCCAAGACACCGTGGAAATCGTGGACATCATTCATCCCATCTACAACTTCAAAGCCGCCGAAGACGCCAGGTTCTGGAAGAAGGAGAAGGAACAGATGGTTGAATGACACCGAAAATGTTGTATCTTTGCAAACTGCTTTGAAAAACATCAACTATGTTAGTATTCGTTCTGTTCCTTATAGCCCTGATTTTTATTATTTTCATAAATGTAAAAAGTGAAGCTAAAGTTACTTTAACATTTATTTTCCTTCTAATTTCCTATTACACACATGATTTATGTGATGACCCCGTTTCATTTTGGACTTTCTTTCTTTGTGCTGTAGTTGCATTTTTTATTTTTGTTGTTATTGATGGCGAAAGAGAAAAGAAAGCCAAAGAAAAGGCAAAACGAGATAGACAAATCCAATATGCGAAATCCAAGCAGAGAAATTATTCTGTAAACAAGGATGACCCAAAAGAATGTGAAAAAGGCAAACAGATTCAGGAGAATGCGGATTTGTCCTTGGAATTTCTGAAACGAGTAGATAACTTCACCGGGACCTTCCAACGCATTAAGTGGAATAAAGATTTTGCCAGAAATATGGAAACCGTTGGAGGCCTCTCTCGCGTTGGAGACAAGGATGACCAGTATGATTTTATTTTCCGTACGGATGTAGCCTGCTGCTATAAAATGATGTATGACAATCTAAGTCCTTATGATAGCAAATCGGGAATTGCTTTAGCTTATATAATGGCCAAAGTGTGGCGGCACTCCATTGCTTTGGAAGATCCAAAGGTAGGACTCTTTAATTATCTGTCATACAGTCAGGATATCGCTAAGCAAATATTTGAAGATAAATCTGGATTTTGGCAAAGTAGTACTATTATTACGAAAGTTGAATCCATTTTAAAACTCATAAATGAGCATTTTTCCAATTTTCCGGACCACCAAGAACCCTTTCTCATTGCGGCCGAACTTCTCCAACCATTGGACACGGATTTAGAACAGCAATATGTTGACACTATTGTGGATATGTTGCAAATTATGAACGTAGTATCACCCGCCAAATCAGAGAATATTCAAAAGGTAAATGAATTTTTGGAGCAATACTCTCCAGCTGCCAAAGTTGATAATTTTTCATTAGGAACCACACAATCAAAACAAAACAAGTCTTCCAACAAGAAACCTGTTGGTGAAATATCCTCCAATCTTCAGAACACCCTCCAAGAGTTGGACAGCTTGGTTGGTTTGGAAAATGTTAAACAGCAGGTTCACTCGCTGATAAAGTTCATCCAGGTGCAGCAGCAACGCGAAAAGCATCAATTGAAGACCACCCCGATTTCATACCATTGCGTCTTCTCAGGCTCTCCGGGAACGGGTAAGACCACGGTGGCGCGCATCTTAGCACAAATTTACAAAGACCTCGGCGTGCTGAAAAAAGGGCACCTCATTGAAACCGACCGCGCAGGACTTGTTGGCGAGTATGTGGGACAGACGGCTGTGAAGACCAACAAGGTCATCAATTCCGCAGTGGGCGGTGTGCTTTTCATTGATGAGGCATACTCTCTCTATTCGGAGTCCGCGGAAGACTACGGTCGCGAAGCCATTGCCACCCTGCTCAAACGGATGGAAGACGAACGCAATAACTTGGTGGTAGTGATGGCCGGGTACACGGAAGAGATGAAACAGTTCATCGACATCAACCCAGGCTTACGTTCCCGTTTCAACCGCTATATTGACTTTACCGACTACTCTCCCGACGAGCTTTATCAAATCTTCAAGCGCTACATCGACAAAGAGGATTTCAAACTCACCCCTGAATCGGAACTCGCATTCCAAAAACTGTTTGCAGAGGCCTACGAAAAGCGAGACCGCACTTTCGGCAACGCGCGTTTTGTACGCAACGTTTTTGAAAAAACTATCGAACGCCAATCTCTCCGCGTGGCCGACATCACAGAACCTACTGTGGAGCAACTGACGGAAATTACGGAGAACGACGTTCCCAAACTATAAAACATTTATTCTTTATGAAAAACGAAACTTTTACTTTTGGAACTATATACATATTGACTCGAAAACATTGATTGTTTAACAATTTTAGGACAATATTTTGACCATTGAGAAGTCTACAATATTTTCATTAGATTTTTAATTGGATTTTCAAGACTTGTATATGCGACTGTGTTCTTGCTGATTTATTTCTTTAATGAATGTTTTAAAATCTAAGAAGAATCTTAAAAAAAATATCAGTATAAAAACAAGGTCGCTACGCTCAAAATCTAATAAAAATCGTATTGATAATCATAGAAAAAATCAAGCACGCGTATGATTTTGCTTGTTAACAGGTCAACTAGTATATAGTTTCCAAAAAAAGCACTTGACTCGTCCCTAAGGGCAGGCCCTATCTTTGCCGCCGCTTAAGCCAATCAATCTTACGATGATGAAGTACAACACCAAATTAAAAATCGGAGAGTTTTCCCAAATGATGCAGGTAACAGTCAAAACACTGCGTCATTACGAGCAGAAGGGGCTCCTACTGCCTGACGAGGTGGACGAGTGGACGGGCTATCGCTACTACAGCATCGACCAGATGCAGAAGTTGAACACGATCCGCAACCTTCAACAACTTGGATTTTCGTTGGATGAGATCAAGGAAATTTTCGAAGAAGATTCGCAAGTGCCTACCATCGAACAATTATCTGAGAAAATTGAGGAGACACAACGGCAACTTCAAAAGTTGAGAACCCGACGAGAACGTCTGCTCCATTGGCGAAACACTCGCAAAAACATCAGCAAAATGGAGAAATTTTCAATTCAATCTTTGCCCGAAATCATCGTGGCAAGTCATCGGGAAATCATCCCCAATTACGAAGCGCTCGGCCCGCTGTGTGTGAACGTCATTGGTCCGGAAATGCAACGTCTCGGTTGTGAATGTCCACCACCGGGCTATTGCTTCACGATTGAGCACAACCAGGAGTACTCCCCTACGGACATCGACATGGAGTACTGCGAACAGGTGACCGCAATGGGAGCCGACTCGAAGGTTATCCAATTCAAGAAAATTGAGGCCGTGCCCGTTGCCATCTGTATGAAGCATTTTGGTCCATACGAGAGATTTTACGAATCGTATATGGAACTTTTCCAATACATTGAGGATCAGGGTTACCAAATCAGTGGTCATCCCCGCTACTGCTACATCGACGGCGCTTGGAATCAGGAGGATCCTGAAAAATGGTTGTCCATCATACAGGTACCGGTAGAAAAATGTTAGTCCTATATTGGGCAAACATTGCTGTCTTTGTCAATTAAATCGTCAATCACTTTGTCCAACTCAGCGGAATGAGCTTGGATGTAGTTTAATGCGGATTCTTTCAGGGCCTGGATATTCTTGAGGCTTCCGTCGTCCATTTCGTCACTGGCATTGCCGATTTCAGGCGTGAGGCGCACATACTGGTTCTGGCACTCTTCTGCCTCGAACAACTTTTTAACCTGGTAGCTGATAACCTCCGCGCCGGACGATTGCAGAATGTCAATCACCGGCAGCGCCCAGGAAATCAGTCCCCAGCCTTTGGCTTTGTCGTACAGATAGGACTTGCTCACGCGGCCAGTGCCAATGGAGACGACGTACATGTCGCTGATTTTCGGGGCGCGGTTGTTCACTTTCCAAACCTTCTTCTTCGCTTCAATGATAGCGCAAAGTGAGGGGTCGTTGGCGTAGATGCCGCCGTCCACCAGGCATTTGTCGGTTCCGCCCATAGAGGTCACTTCGGCCACGGGAAAATAGGTCGGTGCGGCGGATGTGGCGCGCGCAATGTCAGCCAAACGGTAGTCGCGGTTCGCATCACGTTGTGCCGAATCGGTGTCAAAGAGCACTGCCTCGCGGTTCGTGATGTCGTATGCTGTGATCAGTCCTTCCGTATCAGACTCGGAGAGCTGGGATTCGCCAAAGACCTCTGCCAGCACTGCTTCAATGTTTTTGGCAGGATACATAGCATCAAACATTCGTCGAAGTTGGTTGAAGCCGTTCTTTTTGAAGATTCTCGGACCACCGCTCTCAAAAAGGGACACCGCCGTTGAGCAGTCCATCTTCTTGCCATCGTGTTTGTAGAGCATGGAGCATGCCAGCATACCGCCGGCGCTGGTGCCGGCAATCATATCGAAGTAGTCGGCAATGCGAGCTTGAGGATTGCCCGTGCGCACACGCAGGCGTTTTTCCATTTCTTGAAGAATCATGGCGGGGAGGAGGCCTCTGATACCGCCGCCGTCAATAGAGAGGATTTTGTATTTTTTCATAATCTTATATCGGATTAATGAGGATTTATTTTTCTATTACTCATTGAATATTGCCATCAAAATTATTTACTATTTCTCTTCCGCGAACTCCTTCAGTCTCGGTCCCGCGATGCGGTAGATGGTCCATTCGTCCATCGGCACAGCGCCGAGCGACTTGTAGAAGTCGATGCTGGGCTGATTCCAGTCGAGGCAGACCCACTCCAAGCGGCCGCAATTGCGTTCCACTGCGATTTTCGCCAACTGCTGCAACAGCCCTTTGCCGTACCCTTTGCCACGATGCTCGGGGCGCACGAAGAGGTCTTCCAAATAGATGCCGGCGCGGCCCACGAAAGTGGAGAAGTTGTGGAAAAAGAGCGCGAAGCCGACTTCAATGTCGCCTTCCATCGCGAAAATCACCTCTGCCTTGTGCTTGTCGAATATCCACTCTTCCAAGATTTCGGGCGTGGCCACCACCTCGTTTAACATTTTTTCATAGTCGGCCAATTCCTTGATGAATTGTAAAATCAGTGCGCAATCCTTGCGCTCAGCGTATCGTATCGTCATAACTTAAAACTATTTAGTCCAGAAATCATAAAAAATATTCGCGCCGGCGGTATGTCCGTCCTGCGTGCGATAGTAACCACCCAAAATGCTGAAGGCATAGTGCGTGTTCGGCTGCAAATCCAAATATACCGTAGTGGTTTTACAGTCTTTGCTCCAAGTGAAGATGCTCTCTCTTTGTCTGTCAATATCCAAGGATTTGCCGTCTGAAGCCCCATTGCCCAACGCAATCATATTCATCATCGGCTTGCTGAAGGTAATCTTCATTTCTATTTTTCCGGAAGGAACATTCTTAGCTCCGTTTTTGATGCTGCATTTCACCACATGCGCATTGGCTTTCAAGTCCTTCTTCTGCTCTTTCATGAAGTTCTTCAGATTGAATTGGTTGATGTCGTTAATCAGTTGCGGCATATAACTTTCAATGGTCGGGTACTGTTCGCGATTCTGTTCGTATTTTCCCAATGACTCCACCATCGTGCGCGTGAGGTAGAAGTCGGCATCTTCGGCAAGTAAGTCGTCAACAGAGACCTGCGGATAATGATTCAGGAAATAGCGAATCACACAACTGCGGACGAATGTCTCATACATCATCGTCTTGGCATTGCCGTAGGCCATTTGTGTCAGGGTCAGCGCATTGGCATAATACACTTCGTCGGCTTTTACTTTCATATCCGTCCAAAAGCGCTCAATCTGTGGATTGCAGTAGGCGTGGCAGAATTCGTGAATCACAATGGGCAGCACTGCGTTAGCTCGGTAAACAGGCTCGCCCAAACTGTCCACAGAACAGCAGCCGATGAATGGACTGAGCAAGAAACTTCCGTCTTTCATCTGCGCATTACAGCCATAGTTATTCGGACCATTCAGGATGCTCAAGATAATGCGGAATTGAGGATTGTTGTTGGCCCCAAAGAATTTGTCAAACCATTCCAAATCAACCCTCTGACATACATCTCTCTCGAATGCGTTTTCCGCTTTTTTCTGGATTTCCGCATTTTTCATATAACCTTGATGAAAATTGGATTGGGCGTAATATTCATTTAAGGCAGTCAAGAAATTCTGCTTCTGTTCTTCCGTCCAACGTTCGTCAATGCCATCTTGAAAAGCACCATCCAACGTTAATTTTCCATTTTCAGAAATTTTAAGATGGAAAGCAAAATCAGCCACAGCATCATACGAGATGCCTGTTTCCTCGCGATATTTCTGAGCCAGCTTCACCACCTCGTCGGTTTCATTGATATAGGGCTTCAGATTGTTCACATATTCATCAAAATAACAGATGCCGTATTCATTGGCTCCAGCAGTCCGAAAGATGAGACTCATCAAGTCGGCGCGTTCGTCAAAACTGATGGGAATGTTGACTTGGCCAAAGACAAAACTGACCATCAGAATAAGAACTGGAATAAGAATAGTTTTTTTCATAATATTGGATAATAATTGGTTTACGGGTGAAATGGGCATCTATTTCCGATGCATTGGTTGTTTTTGCTGGAGAACTGGCAGGTGATTTCCGGTTTCTCCATCTGAATGCCAAAATGTTCGGCAACAAAGTCAACAGCGGCCAAAATGGCAAGATAGGAATCGCGTTTGCAGCAACGCGCGCCGCCGATTTCGCCAATGGCGTTCAGCGATTGGGAAGTCATCCGGTTGGCGAGTCCCCACGGCTCCACGCTGAGCGGCGTGGCTCCAGAAATCAAAGACACGAACATGCCGCTGCTAATACCTGCGCCGCAAGCGCCCCAGAAGCCGCATACACCGCCGGGCACCTGTCGGCCGCGGTTCTGCATTTCAATCAACATTTTAGGAAGGTCAATATCTCCGCCGGCATTCTTGTAGGCAGTCAGCAGTGCGGAACCGACCAGCACGTGGTGTTCCGGACCGTGCATGTGACAGAACGGCTGCGTCATCAGGCGATTCATCACCTCGACAGGGTTGCAAGACGTCTCCTCCAGGCAGATGCTGATGACGGTGTCCAAGCCACGCGTGTGACAGTCGTCACATACGAAGTGCCCGTTCACACAACGTGTTTTCGACAGTACTTTTTTATGACAGAGCACGCACTCCATCTCAACACTTTCGTTGAGATATTCCAGAGGCGCCTTGCAAATCAAACATTCTTCATTCATAGCGTTTTATTCAAAAGTATCACTTCTTTTTCAAATATCTGGACAGTTTACGGATATCGCGCACGGAAATATGCTTCTTTTCGTAACCGAACTTCGAGCAGCAAATCATCGCGTTGGCCACTTCCTGCATGGTGTTGGATTGGCAAAACGGCCACATAATGGGATAGAGGATGCGGCTGGCAATCTGGAAAGATTTGCGCGTTGTCTGTTTCGGATGCGGGCGCATAATGCTGGGCCGGAAGCCGAAAGCGTGCTTGAAGGGCATCGCGAAAAGTGCGTTCTCGGTGCCGCCCTTGATTTTCTGCCATGCCAATTTTCCATTGGCGTTGGTGCCTTCACCGGACAGATAGATATAGGTCATCTGCTCTTTTCCGGGCAGAATTTCCGCAAAGTGCAGCGGAATCGTCTGACTGATTTTGCGATAAACATCCTCGGGTGTGCCCACGCTGGTGATGCCGGCGATGAAGAACACCGCATCGTAGCCAGCCAAGCGCGCGTCACCAGTTTGCAGATTCATAAAGTCATCCACAATCAGTTCTTCCAGTTTGGGATGTTCGATGTTGGTCGGGCGGCGCGACACACTCAGGATTTTCTCTATTTCGGGATGTTCGAGGCAGCAGAGCAACACGCCTTCGCCAACATAGCCCGTTGTTCCAGTGATGATTACCTTCATAGTCAAATAAATTACAGTTAACGAACCACAACCGCTGTGCCGGAGGCAATGACCATCATCATACCGTTGTCAGCGCCGAGCACTTCGTAATCGACATCAATGCCGACCACGGCGTTGGCACCCATCATAGCGGCTCGTTCAGTCATTTCATTCATCGCATGGTCGCGGGCAGCTATCAGCTCACCCTCGTACGATTGCGAACGACCACCGAAGATATTGCGGATGCTGGCCTCTATGTCTTTCATAAAATCCACACCAGCAACAACCTCGCCAAACACAACACCTTTGTATTCTACGATTTGCTTTCCTTCAATTGTGGGAGTTGTTGATAAAATCATAATATCAGAACTTTTTATGTGTTACCTTTTTCTACAAAATCAAGCTCGTCACCGCCTCTCAGGAGAAACAACAGTGCGAACAAAGCGAGAGCAAAAATACATAAAAAACATATTGAAAAGACATTCCACTTTATGACATACAGGGATAAATCATTAAAATTTCTTCTGTCTAAAAGCATGTCCAGAGAAAC
>JAKSMC010000025.1 GCA_024400835.1 Bacteroidales bacterium | reverse complement strand
TTTTTTTAATTTTTTTCTCAACTCGCTGATTGTCAGCTTGAAAAAATTCATTTTTTTTATTTTTACATTCATAATATCAATAAAAAACGGCGTTTTTAGGCGTTTTTCAAGCCTAAATTTAGGTACAAATCAAGCAGGTTTCGGAGTAATTTTAAAAAAAGCTGCAAAAAGCATCGATTTTTAGGCCATATTTTCGATAGGTGTTTTGCCATTTTTATTCCATGGCATAGTTTTTTTGCGAAAAAAAATGTTTTTATTGAAATGGCATGACCATATATATAATATTGTATAGCTATTGTAGGGTCGCTTTCACAACTATCAACTGTGCATTCTGAACATTTGATTATATAGCGTTTGTCGCTTTGCTTTTTTCATCAGCACGCATCATTTCACTATTATCAAGTATTTTAGAAAGTCAACCGGTACACAACCTGAATGTCCGAAATTCTCTTTCCGCCATTGCCTATAATTTCGTATTTTTGCCGCCTTAATTGAAAAAACCAAAAAATATGAAAGACATAGCACGTTACACCATCACTTCCGCACTTCCCTACGCCAATGGTCCCGTCCACATCGGACACCTGGCCGGCGTATATATTCCTGCCGACATCTACGCGCGCTATCTGCGTAATAACGGAAAGGAAGTTCTTTTCATCGGAGGTTCCGACGAACATGGTGTTCCCATCACTATCAAGGCCCGCCGCGAAGGCGTCACCCCGCAAGACATCGTTGACCGCTACCATAATATTATAAAGAACGCTTTCGAAGAGCTCGGCATCTCATTTGACATTTACTCCAGGACTTCAAGTCCGGAGCACCACGAGACTGCCTCCGCATACTTCACGAAGTTGTTTGAATCCGGCAAACTTGTAGAGAAGACCACCCAGCAATACTATGACGAAGAGGCCAAACAGTTCCTCGCCGACCGCTACATCACCGGCACCTGCCCGAACTGCGGCAACGAGCACGCCTACGGCGACCAATGCGAAGCCTGCGGCTCTTCGCTCAACGCCACCGACCTCATCAATCCGAAATCGGCGCTGAGCGGTAATGTGCCCGTGCTCAAAGAGACCAAGCACTGGTATCTGCCCCTCGACCAATATGACCCGTGGCTCCGCGAATGGATTCTCAATGGACACAAAGACGACTGGCGTTCTACCGTTTATGGCCAATGCAAGTCCTGGATTGAACAGGGCCTGCAACCTCGCGCCGTCACCCGCGACCTCGACTGGGGCGTGAAGGTTCCGCTGGCAGAAGCCGACGGTAAGGTGCTCTACGTCTGGTTTGACGCACCTATCGGCTACATCTCTTTCACCAAACAATGGGCCGAGAAAAACAATCAAGATTGGGAAAAATGGTGGAAGGACGAAAATACAAAGCTGGTGCATTTCATCGGCAAGGACAACATTGTGTTCCACTGCATCATCTTCCCGTGCATGCTCAAAGCTGACGGCAGCTATATCGTGGCCGACAACGTGCCCGCCAACGAATTCCTGAATCTCGAAGGCAACAAGATTTCCACTTCCAAGAACTGGGCCGTATGGGCACACGAATATGTGGCCGACTTCCCGGGCAAGCAGGATGTCTTGCGTTATACCCTGACCGCCATCGCGCCGGAAACCAAAGACGCAGATTTCACCTGGGCAGATTTCCAAGCCCGCAACAATAACGAACTCTTAGCCATCTTCGGCAATTTCGTGAACAGAACCGTGGTACTGACCCACAAATACTACGGCGGCATCATTCCGGAAGCCGGCGAATACTCCGACTACGAGAAGGAAATCGTGGCCAAGATTGCCGAATTCCCGAAAATCATCGGCGACTCCATAGAGCAATACCGCTTCCGTGAAGCGCTGCAGGAATTCATGAACCTCGCCCGCATCGGCAACAAGTACCTCACCGACACCGAGCCGTGGAAGAAACAAAAAGAAGATCCCGAGGCTGTGAAGACCATACTGCACCTCTCCCTGCAGATTTGTGCCGCATTGTCCGTATTGTGCGAACCGTTCCTGCCGTTCACCGCGCAGAAACTCCAGCACATCCTCAACATCGACACCAAGAAATGGCAAGACGGCGGCCGCGCCGACCTGCTGAAAGCCGGTGACAAACTCAACCCGGCCGAATACCTCTTCGAAAAAATCGAAGATGCCGTTGTGGCCCAACAAATCCAGAAACTCGAAGACACCAAGAAGGCTAACGAGTTGGCCAACGCCACAGCCAAACCTGCCAAAGACGAAATCAGCTATGATGACTTCCAGAAAATGGACATCCGCATCGTCACCGTATTGGAAGCTGAAAAGGTTGCCAAAACCAAGAAGCTGCTCAAGCTGAAAGTGAACACGGGCATCGACACCCGCGAAATCATCTCCGGCATTGCCGAATACTACGAACCCAAAGACCTCATCGGCAAGCAAGTTCTTATGTTGGTGAACCTCGCCCCGAAGAACATCAAGGGCGTGGAATCTCACGGTATGGTACTGATGGCAGAAAACGCCGACGGCGCACTCTCCATCATCCAACCGCAGAAACCGGTGAAAGAGGGCAGCACCGTGAACTAACGACTGTTTTTACTTCACATAACAAAAAAGTCTCCGCGTTTGCGGAGACTTTTTTCATATAGTCAAAAACCTTGTGAGGTCAGACATTCTTATTTCATTGCTTCAACAGCAGCCTTAATTCTGCGGCAGGCTTCTTTGAGTTTGTCTTCAGAAGTTGCGTAAGAGAGACGGATGCATTGGTCATCACCGAATGCGCTGCCTTGAACGGTAGATACATTGGCATCTAACAGCAAATAGAAGGCGAGGTCCTTGGAGTTCTCGATGGTAGTTTTGCCATATTCTTTAGCAAATTCGGAATCTGCGGGAACATTTTTGCCAAACAGACTGTTGACTTTCGGGAAGAAGTAGAAAGCACCTTGCGGGAGGCGTACTTCGAAACCGGGGATTTCGCGAAGCAGATCATAAACGAGGTCTCTTCTCATCTTGAAGATGTTGCGCATATTGATGATATCGTCGGAAGTCTTCGGATCCATTTCCATAGCGCGTACGGTAGCGCGTTGGGAGATAGAACCCGTAGCAGACGTGATTTGGCCCTGCATTTTGCTGCAAGCCTTGGCCACTTCGACGGGAGCGCCGATGAAACCGATACGCCAGCCGGTCATAGCGAAACCTTTAGCCACGCCATTAACGGTCACGACTTGGTCTTTGATGAAATCAAATTGAGCAATGCTCTCGTGACCACCGACGAAGTTGATATGTTCGTAGATTTCGTCGGACATAACCATCATCTGAGGATGTTTTGCAATCACTTCGGCGATACCGCGGAGTTCTTCCTTCGTATAAACCATACCTGTAGGGTTGGACGGGCTGCTGAACATCATCAATTTGGTTTTCGGAGTGATGGCAGCCTCAAGTTGTGCGGGAGTGATTTTGAAATCGTTTTCCAACTTGGCAGGGATATAGACGCACTTACCTTCGGCCATTTCAGCAATAGCGCGATAGGAAACCCAGTACGGAGCGGGGATGATCACCTCGTCGCCAGGGTTGACCAAAGACATCACGACTTGGTAGATGGCCTGCTTGCCGCCAGTGGAGACCACGATTTGGTTGGTAGCATAATCCAATCCGTTATCTCTTTTGAACTTGTTGCTGATAGCCTTCAAAAGGTCAGCGTAACCGGGGACAGGAGGATAGTGGGTAAAGTTGTCGTCGATAGCCTGTTTGGCATAATCTTTGACTGTTTCAGGCGTGTTGAAATCTGGTTCACCGATACTCAAGCTGATAACATCTTTGCCTTTTTCTTTAAGTTCACGTGCTAACGCTGTCATTGCCAGCGTTTCGGAGGCAGCCATAGAAGTAACTCTTTTAGATAATCTTTCCATATAAATGTGTTTTTAGAAATTCTTTAAAGGGGCGCAAAGATACAAAAAAAGCGGCCTACCTTGAAAGAGGAAAGCCGCTTTTCATTTTTCATAACAACTGTTATTTTTTCTTGAACAAGGAAATCACCCAAAGGAGCACCACGGCACCGAGAACTGCCACGAGGAGTTGGATGACCATACCGCCGCCAGCGTTAACGCCTAAGAGGTTCATGATAAAGCCGCCGATGAAACCGCCGACAACACCGATAATGATGTTCAAAAGGAGGCCGAAGCCGCCGCCGCGCATGATTTTGCCAGCCAAGAAACCAGCCAAAGCGCCGAGCAATAAGGAGATAATAATACCCATAGTTGTTGATTTTAGGTTAATAATTTTGAGAGCGCAAAGGTAGAAAAATAATGAATATTGAAGAATGAAGAATTTTGAAACTTTATTTTTTCCCTATTTCCCCCTATAACTCTCCAACACCTTCATCTGGTACATAAACTCGTACTTGGCGCGGGCAAGGTTGGCAGTGGACTGCATATAGTTGCTCTTGGCTTCGTTGAATTCGGTGATGGAAGCCTTGCCGACTTCGTACTTGGCACTCACCAAGTCGAAGGCCTCGCGGGCGCTCTCCTCGGCTACTTGGCTGCTCGCGTACTTATCGCGCGCCGCCACCGCTCCATAATAGGCCTGCTGGACTTCCTTGTACAGCGACTTCTTGACGCTCTCCAACTGCAACTGCTCGCCGCTGTACTGCAACTTGGCGTTGCGTATGTTGTTGCGCGTCAACAAGCGGTCGAAGATGGGCACATTTAGCGAAAGCCCCACATACGGGCTGAAGTTGTTCTTTAATTGCTCGCCGAACCCGCGGCCCGTCAGCCCCAACAACGCATAGTAATCCGTGACGATGCCGCCGCTGAGCGACAATGTTGGATAGTAGCCGCTTTGGGCAAGTGTGATGTTCTGCTTGGCGCAGTCCACTCGGAGCTGCTCGGCTTTGATGGAGGGCATCGTGCGTAGTGCGTCGGCATAAACCTCATCCGCCGTAGGCAGCGCACTCCCGTCTGTTATGTTATAATCGGGGCGCGCAATGCTGAATCCCTCTGGGCTGGGCAACTCCAACAACTGTGATAAGTCGAGGAGGGCGAGGCGCAAATCGTTGTTGGCCTGCGTGGCCGTGAGCCTACTCTGCGCCAACGCGGAACGCTGTGCGGAAACCTCGGTGGCACTGGCCTTGCCCACTTCCTCCAATGCCATAAGGCGCACCAGCTGCTGCGAGTCAACGGCTATCTGCTGCTGGGCTACATCGCAAACCTCCATAGCATACAGAATCTGCACAAAGGCTTGCGTCACCGCGATGCGGATGTCGTACTTGGCCTTCTCCAAATCGGCGGTAGCCGCCGCCAAGTTGAGTTTTCCCATCTCGATGTTGCTCTTCACGCGCAGACCCGTAAACAAATCCATACTACCGCCAATGCCAAACGACGTGTTGGCCGTATTGGAACTCACATATGTGTTGTCCTCGGAGATGCCGCGCCCGAAGGAGAAGCTCTGCGAGGCGCTGCCGCTAATAGCCGGCCACATACTATTCTTCGCCGTGCTGAGGTTGTTCTCCTGCTGCTGCACGTTCAACGTGCCCTGCTGCACCGTCAGGTTGTGCTCCACCGCGTAACGCACGCACTGGTCAAGAGACCAGGGAGAGGAAGGCGTTATATTTTGGCAACAGACCTCAATTGAAATAACTATTATCAAAAAAGATAGGATATGTTTTCTCATAGCGTTCTTATTCAATATTATTGGTCGGATTGAGCCAATCATCAATCTTATCGTAAATCATTTGAAAAATTGTCCGTTTGTTAACAACCATTCGTGCATTTAGTGTCATTCCCTTTTTAATTGTCCCTTTATAACCATTTTTTAGAGAAAGCACATCCTCATCTAAAGAGCATAAGACCTTATAAAAACTTGCATTTTCGACAACTGTTATGTCATTAGCGATTTCTTCAACTCTTCCTGTAGCAACACCCCACTGAGTATAGTCAAAAGCATCAATACGCAAACGTACCGGAAGTCCTTTTTTTATCAAACCAATATCTTTTGATTCCACATAACATTCCGCGTAAAGATTACCATTTGGAGAAATTTCCAAAACCTGTTGTCCCGCAACAAGATATGAGAAATTTTTAACATTGAATATTTGTTGGATATTACCATCAACCATAGCGCAAATGTACGATTCCTTGTTTTGAATCTCAATTTGGTTAATGCTTGTATTTATTCTGTTCAATTCTTGTTGATAATTAATTCTATCGGACTGCCATTGTGTCAATTGTTTCCGTTTCAACGATTCAACATTTCTTTTGCTTTGTTTGTATTCCGACTCATATTTTTCAAATTCTGATAAAGAGCTCATACCTTTATCAAACAATTGCTTTTCTCTGATATAAATTTTATGGTTCTCTTCCTCCATGTTCTTCAAATCTTCCATCAAAGCACAATAATATTGGTATTCGTGAGAATATGACAAACTTTGAAATGTTTGAGGCACTTTGTTTAATACCAAAAAATTTAAATCTGACAACATGTTCTCCAAATCCATTTGGTGTCTTTTCAATTCCGGCAAAGAAACGGATGTGTTATCTGACCATACTCTGAATAGTGTATCACCCTTATGGACAATATCATTTTCTCTACAATTAAGCTGAATAAGAGTACCATTTGCTGGAGAACAAACCACGATGCGCTCACCCTGCGGTTTGATGATTCCGGAAGCTGACACACCGACATCAACCTTAATAAACAGCGTGGAGATTACTACCAACACTAAAGCAATCAATATTGATAAATATATTGCTTTAGTTGATCGACTGTATTCAGAGACGATTTGTTCGTAACTATTTTCTATAACCTCTTTTGGGAAAATACTTTTTTTCATATCAAACGATTAATGAGTTTGAATATTCCAATATTTTGCATAATGATTATCAAGAGTCAACAATTCTTCGTGCGAACCTTTCTCAACCAATTGTCCATCTTTTAATACAAAAATGGTATCTGCATTACGCGTGGTTCCTAAACGATGCGCAATGAGTATTACGGTTTTTCCTTTCTCTTTTAGATGACGGATAATATCTTTGATTTTCTGTTCAGAAGCAGAATCCAAAGAGGATGTGGCCTCGTCCAAAATCAGAATCTCCGGATTGTGATAAAGAGCTCTGGCAATTGCTATTCGTTGACGTTGTCCTCCTGAAAGTTGAACTCCATTTTCCCCAATTTCCGTTTGGATCCCATCCGGTAACTTTTCCGCAAATTCCAAAATCCCAATTTCATTGCATATAGAATAAAAATTATTCCAGTCCGGATCATAATCATCCAAGACAATATTGTCAACGATTGTTCCGTGGAAAAGATCAATGCGCTGAGGAACTACTCCTACAATAGAACGCAGGTCACTATTGCTAATATGGCGGATGTCCGTTCCACCTATTCGGATGTGTCCTTTTTGTAACGGATAGATATTTTGCATAAGAGATGCCAATGTCGTTTTACCGCTGCCACTTTCACCTATTATGGCGCTGATTTCATTTTGTTTAAACGTAATATTGAAATCTTTGAACACTTCCACACGTGTACCATAACGGAATGAAACATTTTCAAAGGTGACGTCGCCACATTGTTCCCTATTTAAAGGTATTTTTTGAGTACCATCATCTTCTTGTTCAAGGTCAAAAATTTCAAACAGACGGTCAGCCGCTATTTTTGCATTCTGAAAGACACGGTTCACACCAACCAAAGCAACTACAGGACTCATAAAGTAACCTGTCAACGAGTAGAATGACATCAACTCTCCCGCCGTAATGGTTCCTTCTAATACGTATGAGGTTCCTATCCAAAGCAGAATGGTAACGAACAAACTCGAGAAAGTTCCAGAGGCGAAATTGGTAATCAACTCATTAAGCCCTGATTTCCAGCTCGTTCTCGTTAATTGCACAAAACGATTTTCCGTCTTGACATTGGCAAAATCCTCAATTCCAAATCGTTTTATAGTGCCTGCCGAATTGATGGATTCCACCAATTGTGATTCCAGATCCGCGCCATCCTCCATCAGTTTTCTTTGAACTGATTTGTTAACTCTGTTATACGTCAGATATATTATCAGATAAACAGGAATTGTTATGAGCATTAGAAGAGCCAGTTTCCAATAATAGGTGAACATTATTGTAAAAGAGACTATGATGGTGAAGATATTTACAACTATACCTAATAATGAACTATTGATGAACACATTGATTTGTGCAGCGTCTCCCATTCTTGAAATGATTTCTCCCGAGCGCATCGTGTCAAAAAAACTTTGCGGCAATTTGAGAAGATGCTTATAATAGCCCAGAATGAGACGGGAATTGATAAGCACTCCGCTTCTCATCATCATCAACGAACGCAAATAGCCAATGACTAACGATAATATTGCAGCCACAATCATTATGATTCCCAAAAGATGAAGCAAGTTGTAGTTGCCATCGGGAATCACATAATCAATAATCTTTTGAACACAGATTGACGTTGTCAAGCCCAATATAGTATAAACTAACGAGCCGACCAAGGCCTGAGCGAAAGTATGCCGGTGCGGTTTGAACAAAAACCAAAATCGTTCAACAATGGATATTTTCTCGTTTCTTTCTTCAAAGTCATCATCCGGCACCAACAAAATGAGAATACCCGTCCACAATTGGGAAAATTCTTTCGGAGCATACTTCTCCATTTCCCCAGTAGCCGGATCCATCACTGTAATCTTTTTCGGAGAAACCGCATATACTACCACAAAATGCCGTAAATCCTTTTTGATAATGTGGGCTATCGTAGGTTTCGGCACTTTCGACAATGAATCCAAGTTCGGTTTGCCCTCAGTATCCAAAGCTTTTACCGCCTTTGCCGCAAAACCCAACTTTTCAGCGGCTTCCACCATACCCAATACATTTGTACCTCGTTGGTCGGTACAAGCCATCTGACGAATGCGCGAAACAGGTAGCTCCAATTTATAATATGCTGAAATACTTGACAAACAAGCAGCACCACAATCACTAATATCGCGCTGCTTGACTTTAATGTTCTCACTCATTATCAATAAATCAATTTTTCAAACAATCCACAAATATGTCCTATAGAGTACCCTATATAATAGAAAAGCGATTTTCATCCACAATGTCCCAATATGAAATCGATGATGTAGAATACAAATACAACTATAAGGCCTATATGGCCAATTACTTTTAATTTCTTCTTCATTGTTGATTGTTTTTACTCATTCCACAAATACACCTTTCTATGCCGACTGTCCCAAAACAGATGGTCGAAACGACGCATAAAACCAAGACCTATGAGATTTCGCTCCCCCCCATCAATGCGAACATTTGAATATTGTTTGTCATTAACATACAATGTATCATATTTGAAAACATCAACTTGTTGCTGACCCAATAGCCCTGATATCAATTCTTGTTTTGGTTCAACAAAGCGACATTTTTGAATTGATTTCATATTTTTTTCATCAAGGAAAAATTCCAAACTATATCCCATATCTATCAATATTTGTCGGTATTTTTCACCCTCGATATCAATAGACGTGCAAGGAAAAAGCCTATTACGATATTTCAAACAAAGTGCGTCTTTTGGAATTTTAATAGAAGTATGTAAAGGTAAAGCCTCAATTGTACTATCCCTAAAAGAGAAATGCCAATTAGCTCTTTGTATGACATTCATTCCTATTATTCCCAACACTGATTTATCAGGTCTGTAAAATACACTATCAATCAAACAAATAAAATGGATTTCAGCATTTTGTGTCTCAAGTTTTCTATCAACGAAATATAAGGGTTTCAATCTTTTTTTCTTATGGATGTCACTTATCAAAGTTGCTGCTACTGGAAGACTTAATCCCTCTTTCTCATATAATACTGAAATATCAGCCCCTGTGTCAAAAATATAATTTGATTCTAGTACAATGTGACCATTTATATAGCGGAAATTTTGTTTTCCTTTAGGAATTACTGTCATTAGACTAAAATAACCTAAAAGGAAAATTATTGTAGTAACAACTAGTACAGTTGCCATAATGATAAATAGTCTTCTTTTGAATCTTTGCATAAACACACTTTAAGGAGAGGCCTTCTCTATAAATAGCCTCTCCTTGTATTAAAACATTTTTTTAATGATTGCCGTTTCCATTACCATTATCATTTCCATTGCCGTTTCCATTGCCATTGTTATTGGTATTTCCTCCACCATTATTATTCACATCATTATTATCGCCAATAACAACCGTACAACCTGTAAGAACAGCAGCAGCAGCAGCAATGATAAGTGCCACAACAATACCACCACCATTGGTTTCAACCATTTCCTGTTTGTTCATTTCTTTTACGCCGTATGCGTTTATATCTAAAGATTTCATTGTTTATCGATTTTATGTTTAACTTTGTTCTTTTTAGTCCTATTTGTGCTTTGCAGATTTTGACAACATTCTGCTAAAAAGAAATCCGAAATTTTCGTTTCCTCGCCTTCCAAACGAATCCGGTTCGGTTTTGCCACCTTATCAGGAAACGTTCTTTTCGTCCCGGCGAAATACGATTCCGCTTTTATGCTGTCAGCGCACATACAGCATGGGACTTCAAACCAACGGCGGCGCAAGGTCGTCAACTTCCCCACACCTTGCTATGTCTATCAAACATAAATTTTGGGCAATAGAGGATGGGGAACCATTTTTTAAATACTTGATAGGATTACTGTGTTCGCAAGAAAATTCAGCATTAGTAAAATCAGAGTGGAGAGTTGTTATTCCACCCCCCCCCCGCAAAATTACTATATATTAACAAATCACAAATTCTTTCTTGCATAGTCATACGGAAAAGACGATGCAAAAATACAATATTTTCTCATATTACCGAATTTTATTTTTCTTCATTCGACAAATACAATTCTATGGCTGCTAATGTCAGGAATTCTTAATTTTTCAAAGAAAATAGGTCGCAAAAATACATCATAATCATTGTATTCGACAATCATATAACATATAAGTATGGAAAGTACAGTTTTCGACATCATAAAGTATCCAGAACCGACTTACCTCTGTTGGAAATATATCTATGTTGTCGATGAGTAAGAATCTCGAATAGGTCAGCTCAAAAATTTTGAAATCGTTCTTTCTATCCCTTTTACGTTTAAAGGGTTCCTTTTGCTCAAATCCGATTAGCATATAATTTTTTTCTTGTGATTTGAAGCCGACATACTGCCTGTAATACGAGTTTTTACTGATATCTTTATAAAAATGATTTGATGATAAGGAAACGGAATCAACTAACATTTCTTCAAACTCGTTAATTATAGTATCATTAACAATATAGTTGTAAGACAGGACATCATTGCTATCAGCTGCAGTAAGTTTTCTAATAAACGCGTCCAGTTGTTTATCCGCTTCAGACAAACAGGAAGCGTCAACAACAAGTCCTTGGCAATTAGATTCGTCGATTACCTTCAAGCAACAATTGGAGCGGGATTCTAAAAACCGCATATACCTTTTGTCTTTCAGGAGCCTTTGCTCTGATGTAGAACAGGAACATGCCAAAAATCCAAGTGCAACTAACAAAAACAATAATCTTTTCATTATTCAGTCCTATTTCCTTTCAAGTGCTATACTATAAACCTCCTGCAGACGCACGCATTAAGTTTAACAAAAAGAACCGACGCGCCCGTCGGTTAATGGCTATGAAAAACGGGCGCGCCGGAAAAACAAATTAGCTACGGTAACATTTTCTCTACCATCCGTTTCATCAACTCCATAAACCCCACATTGTCGGTGTGTTGAACAGATACGGAGGAGGGAACAAAAATGGTAGTGACTACCTCGCATCGACGCTTGAGGTAAAGTCCACTCTCGACATTAACCGTAAGGTCAGCAGGTCCAGAACTTTTTGAGGCGTCCTTTCTTTCTGAAATTATGATGATGTTGTCGGCATTGGCTTTGGCCTCTTCTTCGGTCTTGCCATAGCCGGTGATTTTGATTTCACATTTTATGGAGTTGCTTTTGCTCTCTTTCAGAACGACTTTGCCGACAACGTTGGCCGCAAATTCATTGTTCGTATTCTTAAAAGTGAGTGTTTCGGTACGCACGTATTTGTGGGGAGCGTTGCTTTGCGCCTGCACCACGCCGAAGCCTAACAACGAGCAGATCAGCAATGCGATAGTTATTATTCTTTTCATAACTCTGTCTTTATCAAATTAGAAAATCTGAATACCTACTTCCCATTTCGGAAGATCGTTGCCTTCTTTCAAAATATCAGTAATACGATATTGACCGTAGATGGCAAACCAATTGGTGAAGCCAAGGCGCAAACGCACACCGCAGTTCAGTTTGTACATACCATCTCTATAATATTTATTATCCACCATAGTTTGTCTATGATTTTCATCGTAGATGATTTTCGTTTTCAAACGACTGCCGGTAATCCAATCGCCATACGCACCTGTTTCCAAATACAATTTGCTGTTGGAAAGATTGGCCAAAATGAAACGTTGATAGAGTTCCAAATCAAACTGCGAGGTCTTGAGGTTGTGTTTTCTGATGTCGTAATCAACCACATCCTTATTATCCATATTACCAATGTTAGGATAGTCATATAAACAGGTCGGATTTTGAAAATCCTGCAAAGCATACCAGGAAGAGCCGAAACCTAAACGGAAACCGAGTCCATATACTCTGGCCACCTGCCAGTTGTTGACCCAACTGAATGAGAAGGAGCGTGAAATTCTGGCTGTCTGATGGATGTTTTCCGTACGCTGCCACATAGAGGGAACCATAAAGGATGCGTTGAGGACAATACTACTTGAGTGAATGTTTCTTCTATTCTTTTTATAAAAATCCATAGGGGCTTTGTTGAAAATTCCGCTATTAAAATCACAACCTGTTCGCAAACTGCGGGATTTATCGTAATAGTCTTTCTGCTGAACCTTGTCCTTGCCCACCACATATTTTGAATATTGACCGTTGTACCAGATATTTACAATTTGTCCTTCTTTCAAAGAAGACTTTCTGAGATATTGGATGGCATTACCATCAATTGTCTGAGTACTGTCGTCTTTGTCAATAAAAATTTCTTTAGAATCATAATATTCAATAGTGCCGTCGCCATTGGTGATGTTGAAAAAGATATTGTGGCATTCGTAAGGGTTGAGGGGAATTACGTATAGATTGCTGGCATCTTCGGCCAAATCGAAAGTATGGGCATTCGTTTTCGTGGCTGATTCGGTGAAATAGCCGGCTTGCGGCACGCCGTAACCGAAAGCATAATCATAGTAGGGATAATGGTTGCCGGACTTTTCGATTTCCTCAATCAGCTGAGCCACGGTCCAGTCGGGGTGCATTTGCTTTACGCAGGCGGCAAATCCAGAGACGAGCGGAGTGGCGAAAGAGGTTCCCTGATAGTATTTGTAGTTACCTTTGACGTCTGCCACCATATCGTGGCCACAGGCCACCACGTTGGGTTTGCGGCGACCATCGGCGGTAGGGCCGAAGGAACTGTAGGATTCCAATTTTTCCAAAGAGCTGACTGCGCCCACGGAGAGCACGTTTTCAGCATCAGCGGGAGTGACAAGCACTTTCCAATCATTGTCGCTGCCTTCGTTGCCCATAGCGGTACAAACCAAGATGCCCTTGCTGGCGGCAGTGCTGGCGCCTTTGGCCACGATGGAGGTTTTGCCGTCCATATCTTTCAGATTGTGCAAATCTATGCCATAACCGAGTGAGCTGCTCACGATGTGCGCGCCGTTCTGGTCAGCCCATTCCAGAGCTTCCACCCACCAGACTTCCTCTTTCTTCTTTTCAGCTTCCACTTCTGTGCGAGCCAGAAGGAATTCCGCAGCAGGCGCCAAACCCAACATCGTGGTGTCGTTCATAATGCCGGCGATGCAGCTGAGCACCATACGGCCGTGCTGGTTGTAGTCATAGACATTCTCCTTATTATTGGCGAAGTTCCAGGTTTTGATAATCTGATGGTTGTCACGCAGATGCTTAAACGCAGGATGCGTATCTACGCCGGGAAAACCACCGTCAAATACAGCGATACGCACGCCTTTGCCGTTGATGTTCTTTTGTTGGAACTTCTCACCTTGCATAAGGGCGATTTGGTTCATTCTGGCATCGTACTTGGTGAGGGCAGTTTCCGTGCTTTGTTCAGGTGCCTGCGCCAACACGGCTTCTGTGCAGATGAGCTGTGTGCCTGCCACAAAAGGCAGTGTTTTCACGATTTCTATTTCATTTTCGGTGGCCATCACGGCAAGCGCGTTGAACCAACGGGACTCACCCACATAGCCTTCCGTAATGGTGTTTACCTGGTCTTTATAGTCCTGGTTAACAGGATAGTTGCTGATGTCGTAAAGATTGAGGTTGTTCAGCTGATAACGCTCAATAGCTTTGGCATCAAAATACTGATAGGGATCAAATGTGGTGTTGTTCTTGTCGGTGAAGAACACCCAATAGCAGTTTTGTGCGAACATCGGCACTGCCACTGCGAGGCAGAATATAAGGATAAAAAACTTTTTCATAATACTTTTATTTGTGGTTAAAATGTGATTGTTGCGTCTTGTAGAGATCCCTTCACCTCCTCCTATCGTCAGAGGTTCGGGATGACGTGCATTCCGACAGGGGCAGCCTTGCGGCGGCACCACATCCGTTCAATTGGTCCGTCACTTTCTGCCGCCGCCACTTCCTGATTGATGGCAGCAGCGTCATCCCGTAACGAAGCGTAGCGGAGTGTAGGGATCTCTTTTAAACCTTGAACTTATTGTATCGTGATTTCCATCGGCATACGTGCCTGTACGCCTTCGCGACTAAGCACCTGGTTAAGTCCTTGATACATAAAGTAGAGGTCGCCCAACTTGGACTTCATAGCCATTTCGACTTCGTCGTCTTTGGCTGTGAACAGTTTTTCGAAGAAGGATTTCTGCTGCGGGTAATAGACCAGCTTGTAGTTGGACACTTTGGCCAGTTGTGCGGCTTTGGCGATGGCGTCATCCAAGGAACCAAGCTTGTCAACCAATCCGATGGCGATGGCGTCTTTGCCAGCCCACACACGGCCTTGACCGATGCTATCTACTTCAGCCACCTTCATCTTACGGCCGTCAGCCACACGCTTGGTGAAGAGGCCGTAGGTTTGTTCAACCATATTCTGCATCACAGCCAGTTCGCTTTCGTCCATAGCTCTGAATCCCGTCATAAAGTCAGAATGCTGGTTGGATTTCACACCGTCGATGGTAACGCCCAATTTATTCTGGAGGGCTTTTTGCAAAGAAGGAATCATACCGAACACACCAATCGAACCAGTCAAAGTGTTGGGTTGTGCGAAGATGTAGTCGGAGTTGCAGGAGATGTAGTAGCCACCGGATGCGGCATAGTCGCCCATAGAGGTAACAACGATTTTGCCGGCTTTCTTGGCGAGCGCGATTTCGCGCCAGATGTTTTCAGAAGCCATAGCGCTGCCGCCAGGAGAGTTTACACGCAAAACGATAGCCTTGACGTCTTTGTTCTTATATGCTTTTCTGAATTCTTTGATGAAACTATCGGAGAAGATGCCGGCATCGTTGTCGCCCTTGCCATCTCTAATTTCGCCAACAGCATATACTACGGCGATTTTGTCAGATGCCTTGCTGTCGTTTTTGATGGATTTCACATAATTGGAAATGGTCACGAAGTTCAGCTTTTCGTTTTCGCCCATAGCGACTTTGTTTTTCAACATACGTTCCATATCGCCGGAATAAGCCAACTGGTCAACCAATTTCATGCGGAGTGCGGAATCGGGAGAGAAGCAAGAGAGGTTGTCCACGATTTGGTTCAGACGTTCTACGGAGATACCGCGGGAAGTGGCGATGTCTTTGGAAAGAGAACTCCACAGAGAGTTCACCAGCACCGTCATCTGTTTGTTGTTGGCTTCGCTCATTTTATCCAAAATATAGGGTTCGACAGCACTCTTGAACTGACCGTGACGGATAACTTGAACATCAACATCCAATTTATCCAACAATCCTTTATAGAACATAATCTGGAAGGCATAACCTTTGAGGAGAAGATTGCCAGTCGGGTTCATCACGATTTTGTCAGCCGTCGTAGCCAGATAGTAGCCGTTTTGGCCATACGAATCGCTGTATGCGTAAATGAACTTGCCGGACTTTTTGAAATTCACCAAGGCATCGTGAATTTCCTTCATAGTAGCGGGTGAAGCGGAAACTTCGGGCGCGCACAGAAAGATGCCCTTGATTTTTGGGTCGTTGGCAGCGGCTTTGAGCGATGCCAAGATGTCATTCAAGCCCGTAGGCGTGTTATAGTTGCTCATACCGTCAAACGGTGTGGCAATCGAGCGTTCGGAAATCGGCATAGAGAGGTCGATTTTCAAAATGCTGTTGTCCTTAATGGTTTTGGTTTCTTCGGCGGCCGAAGAAAGGGATGCGATCATTCCCACCATCATAGCAAAGTATAAAATTGAAACAAGAATGGTGGAGAAAAAGAAACCTAACATAGAGCCGAAAACGACTCTCCAGAATTTGCGTGTACGGGTTTCGGGTTTGTTTTGCTGTTGTGTAACTGATTCGCTCATAATGGCTATTTATTTATAAGGTTAATAATTTCTTGTGGGTCAATTTTTAATAATTTCAAATGCTTAATAAACGCGGGGACCTCCACTGCCATAAACTGTTTCTTTCTTATGGCTATGATTTTGTCAACAGCGTCGTCGGCAATGAAGAATCCCACGCCCCGTTTATTGAAGAATATTTCCGTGTTCTGCAGATAGTCGTAGGAACGCATCACCGTGTTGGGGTTCACTTCGAACTGCACGGCCAACTCGCGCACGGACTTCGCCTTGTCGCCGGGCTTCCAGACAGATGTCAGAATCTGCTCGAAAACCCAATCTACAATCTGCATGTAGATGGTCTGTGTGTTGTTGAAATCCATACCCATACTATGCCTCCGTTTCCTTCAGTCTCAAAAAACTAAGTGCGTAAAAGAACACTATAAATCCTATACAAAATATAAAACCAAGAATGTTAGACGCAAGTTCCGGCAAATTACTACTGTCACTCAGAAAACTATATTGAACATTCATCATACCGGTATGCATAGTGAGGCGGACATTGAGCCAGAGAACCAACATACTAATTAATGACAAAGCAAAACATACGGCCAATATGGCTGAAAAGGTCTTCAACACAGACTTTTTACGGAAATAGACCGCGCCGAAGAAAAATACAGACAATGCCATATAGAAAAGAAGAATGGTACTTCCGGCTTGATCTGTCTTATATTTCCCTAAGAACGGACTCAAATTGGATACGCCGCCTATTTTACATACAATATAAAATAATGAGTAGCCCACGAAAATGGACAACAGCATCAAGACCACCGCATAGATGTTCACTAAGAACATATTGGTGGCCACTTTTTCCTTATAAGAGGCCGGGATCATCAAATAATGAATGCTTTGGGATGCATTGCCCAAATTGATAAATACACGCTGCGTCATAACCAGCATGAAAATAACGGCAACGAATATTTCCACGTAGGTGTAGGGATTCATCATATTGGCTAAAAGAGTAATGCCAGCCATAACGCCACCCATCCAAATGATGTCGCGCTTCCAATTCTCAACGAAATAGGCGTTCAACAAATTTTTAATGTTATTGATATTCATAATAGTCGATTTTATAGATTATTGATTATTTGCTACGGTATCTGGGACAACCACATCCGCGGGTTCCTCTGCGTCTATATAGTTGATTTCCACTTTTTCGGGAACCTTCATAGATTCAGGATTCTTATGATACCTGATTTGAAAATCCACCGTCATACCGATGATGACGAAAAGCGCCACGGCGATAGCGGCAATCAACAGTATTTTATTCGTATATTTTTTCATATTCTATATAAAATTAAAAATGCTTATTAATCAATATGTCATTGTAAACAAAGCCAACTCAGTTCACTTTTCACAGATCACTATTCACTACTGAAAGAGATTGATAATGGCTTGTTGGTTGGCCATGGCGGCATTGAAAAGCAATTCCAGGTCGAGGTTGGAAACCACGTGATTCACGTTCTCTTTCACCTGGTATTTGCCGCGCGCTGTCTCTTCGGTGTAGAAAACCTGTCCGTCGGCGCTCTTCATATCGTCCACATCGAAAAGCAGTTTTTCGATGATTTCGTCAGTGGAGGCGTTGAGCACCATACGACCGCGGTCAAGGATGGAGACCATATCGATGAGGCTGTGCAGGTCGCGAACCTGGTGCGTGGAAATGATGACGAGGCGCGTTTCATCAGCGGCGGCAGCCATCAGTTTGCGGAAAGTGCTCTTGGACGGGATGTCCAAACCGTTTGTCGGCTCGTCCATGATGAGGATTCTGGTATTGGTAGCCAAAGCAAAGGCAATGAGTGCCTTTTTCTTCTGACCGTGGGAAAACTTGTCCATATACTGATTCAAACCGTCCATTTCGAATTCATGCAAAGATTTGATGAATTGCTCATGGTTGAAGTTGGGATAGAAAGGCGCGAATGCCTTTTCAAAATTTTCGATAGTCAAATGGGGAACGTACATCTCCTCTTGGAGGAAATAAAGATCTTGAAGCACTTCGGCCTCGCGCAGAGAAGCGTTTTTGCCCAAAATGGTTACTTCTCCCTGGGTGGGGAAGCGCAAACCGGACATAATTTTCAGCAAGGTGGTCTTGCCGGCGCCGTTCTTTCCCAAAAGGCCATAGATATGTCCCGGCTCCATAGTAAGGGTGACATCATTGAAGATGTTCTTTCTAAGGACATATCCGAATTGGATATTTTGCAACTGTATCATAACAATGTATTTTAGTGTTTTACTTGTTTAGTGTATTAGTGTACTAATACAGCCGCAAAAATAATACACTGACTAATATTGTCAATAGTTGTAATAAAATTTTTTCTTATTGTAATTCAATAAGTTGCAAAAACAATTTGTCTGGAAAGGCTTTTGAAGCAGAAAAATTTCGGAGGAAAAGGGAGAAAATGATGAAAAGATGAAGAGGGGGCAATGTAGGGATGCAATTCATTGCGTCCGCTTAAAAATCAAGAAATCGCTGTGCTAATAAATCTGGATTCCCACTTCCCACTTGGGCAGGTCGTTCAGATTTGTATCCTTCTTGAACATACTCGTGATTCGGTATTGTCCGAAAACGGCAATGGAATTTGTCAGTCCGAAGCGCACGCGCGCACCGCAATTCAGTTTGTTGATTTCGCCGCGCATATACTTCTTCTCTACAAAATTCTGACTCTGCTTGCCGTTTTCCGCTTTGAACTTGTATCGACTGCCCGTCACCCAGTCTCCATAAACGCCTAAGTCAAAGTATAAGTTACCGTAAGAATATTTGGCAACATTGAAACGCAGATAGTATTCCAAATCAAACTGGCTGGTCTTCAAGTTGTTTTTCACAATTTCAAAATCCGGCATCGTCTCCACAGCGGGATCCACGTCCTGCATTGCATACCAAGAGGAACCGAAACCCAATCTGAAACCCATATCGAACATTTTCGTCACTTTGAAATTGTTGACAAAGGAGAATGACAATGTACGGGAAAATCTATTCGTATGATAAAGATTGCCCGTAGCACTCCACAACGGCGGCAAAATAAAAGATGTGTTCAACACCAATGACAAATTGAACTTCTTATCCTTATGCCTAAACAATTTTGGAAACAGAGAACTATCTTCATCCGAATCAACAATTATTTCCTCAGAATAATAATCAGATGATAGTGATATGGCGTCCTCAGGAAGTTTTTTCTTAGGCAGAACATCCTTGTTCAGTGTATATTTAGCATACTGCCCTCTATACCAGAAATTCATAGTCTGGCCGTCAATCAACTCTGATTTTGGAAAATAATACACATAAAGTTCTGTGACGGAAGTGTCAACAGGCAACGAATCGTTGATGATTATGGTTTTATCTCCGAACTTGATGCAGTTTCCTACAAATACAAACTTCTGCCCATTGTAATTATAAAAATTGCCAGAGGAACTAATATACCTTCCTTCATTATATTTATAGAGAGTTCCATCACCATTGGCGATATTGAAGAAGAGGCGGTAGGACGATAATTCATCGGCATCGGCTTTGAGTGGCACAAAGATAATATTGTCCTCGTCTTCGAAAAGGTCAAAAGTGTGAGGATTGGATTTTACGGAATCCATAAAATAACCGGCTTGGGGCACGCCATAGCCGAAAGCATAATCATAATAAGGATAGCGGTTGCCCGATTTCTCAATTTCATGCAGCAGCTGCATCACAGTCCAGTCGGGGTGAAGTTGTTTCACGCAGGCGGCAAAACCAGCCACCAAAGGAGAGGCGAAAGAGGTGCCATTAGCATTCACAAAATTACCTTTATCGTCAGCAACTGTAACTTTTCCACTTGCCACCACGTTCGGTTTGAGACGACCGTCGGCAGTAGGGCCTTTGGAACTGTAATAAGCCAGATAATCCAACTCTGTAACCGCACCGACAGAGAGAATGCTATCCGCATCTGCCGGAGTGACAATGGTTTCCCACGTAACATTCATCGCCTCATTACCCATCGCGTTGCAAAGCAAAATGCCCTTGCGGGCGGCAGTTTGCGCGGCTTTGGCCACAATGGAAGTCTTGCCGTCCATCTGCGTGGTTTCATAATAAGGAGTGGCAAATCCCAAAGAGCTGTTCACAATGTCCGCACCATTCTGATCGGCCCATTCCAAAGCCTGCACCCACCAGATTTCGCCTTTTTTCACCTGGTTTCTAATTTCCGTACAGGCAAGCAGGTATTCAGCACCCGTAGCCAAGCCCATACATTGCCCGTCATTATTGATACCGGCCAAACAACTCAGCACCATTCTGCCGTGTTCGTGCGCGCCGTAAACATTTTCCTTCTTATGCGTGAAATTCCACGTTTTCACAATCTGTTGATTATCCATCAAATGTTTAAATGCGGGGTGCGTATTGACATCGGGGAAACCGGCGTCGAACACGGCGATACGGATGCCCTTGCCATTCAATCCGGCTTTGTAGAATTTCTCGCCCTGCATCATTGATATGGGAAGATCATCTTCTTCAATCAAAACAACAGGGTCCTCCTCTAGCAATTCCGCCGTCAAAGACTCCGATTCAATCAGCTGCGTTGATTTCACAAACGGCATTTTGCAAATCATCTCTATTTGCACCTCCGTGGCCGTCACAGCAACAGCGTTCAGCCAGCGGGAAGTGCCTTCCAAGTTTTGAGAAGCCGCAGCCACTTGTTCCGCGTAATCGGAATTGACTGGATAATTGCTGATATCGTACAGCGACTGTCCGTTCTGCTGATAGCGCGCAATTGCCTTGGCATCAAAATAGTGATACGGGTCAAACTGCGTGTTGTTTTTGTCCGTGAAAAACACCCAATAGCAATTTTGGGCGGAAAGCTGCAAGCCTAAAAGCAGGCACAGCAAGAAAGGCATTATCTTTTTCATATCATAAGTTGATTTGTTTCTTAAATTGGCTGCATCGCCACGCCACCCTACTTTCTTCTGAAGTAGATTTCCATCGGCACGCCGGAGAAATCCCAATTCTTGCGAATCTGGTTTTCCAAATAGCGTTTGTAGGAATCCACCACGTATTGCGGAAGGTTGCAGAAGAATGCGAACGTCGGGTACGCCACTGGCAACTGGGTTGCATATTTGATGCGGATGACCTTGTCCTTGTTCATTGGCGGCGGCGTGTTCTCGATAATCGGGAGCATCACATTGTTGAGTTCGGAAGTGGAGACCTTGCGGGTGCGGTTCTTATAGACCTCGATGGCCGTTTCGAGCACCTTGTAGATTCGCTGTTTTTCCAACACGGAAGTGAAGATGATGGGCACATCGTTGAACGGCGCAATGCGGCTCTTGATTAGATCTTCGTACTCTTTGTGCGTGTGGTTGTCCTTCTCAATAAGGTCCCATTTGTTCATCACGACCACAATGCCCTTATGGTTGCGGGCGGCCAAACCGAAAATATTAAGGTCTTGTTGGTCAAAGCCCTGGGAGGCGTCGGCCATCACGATGCAGACATCCGCATTTTCGATGGAGCGCACGGCACGCATCACGGAGTAGAACTCCAAGTCCTCTTCCACTTTGTTCTTTTTGCGCAAGCCTGCGGTGTCGATGAGGTAGAAGTCGAAGCCGAAGCTACGGTAGCGCGTGAAAATCGTGTCCCGCGTGGTGCCGGCCAACGGCGTGACGATGTGTCTGTCCTCTCCTAAGAAAGCATTGATAATTGAGGACTTGCCCACGTTAGGCTTGCCCACGATGGCGATACGCGGCAGGTCGTCGGGCATCATTTCCACATCTTTGGAGAAATGCTTCACCACCTCGTCCAACAGTTCGCCCGTGCCGCCGCCGGACACAGCGGAAATCGGGAAGACCTGTTCCACGCCGAGCGAGTAGAATTCGGCGTAGTCGAAATAATTGCTCGGACTGTCGATTTTGTTGACGGCTAAGTAATAGGGCTTTTTGGAGCGGCGGAGAATCTGCGCCACCTCCTCGTCCAACGGCGTGAGGCCCTCGCGCCCATCGACCATAAAGACGATGACGTCGGACTCGTCGATGGCCAGCTGCGCCTGCTTGCGGATTTCAGACTCGAAGATATCGTCGGAACCGACCACATAGCCGCCGGTGTCAATGACGGAAAACTCGTAGCCGTTCCAATCGGACTTGCCATAATGGCGGTCGCGGGTGACGCCGGCCACGGAGTCAACGATGGCCTCGCGGGCCTTAATCAATCTATTGAATAACGTGGACTTCCCCACGTTGGGTCTGCCTATAAGGGATAAAATATTTGACATAAGTTTTAAGTTTCAAGTTCAGGTAGGGACGCAATTCATTGCGTCCGTTAAAGATTTCAAGTTTCAGGTTTAAAGGTAGAGGAGTAGATGAGTAGAAAGGTAGAGAGGGAACTCCCAAGAGCTAACGGCTAACATCTACAAAATATTAGCTAACTGTTCCTTGAGCTTTTCGAGTTCGTCTTTCATGCGCACAACGATTTGCTGGATGTTGAAATCGTTGCTCTTGGAGCCGAGGGTGTTGATTTCGCGTCCGCACTCTTGAACGATGAATGCGAGTTTCTTGCCGTTGGCCTGCGGTTCCTCCATCGTTTCGAGGAAGTAGTTGCAATGTTTGCGCAGGCGTACCTTTTCTTCCGTGATATCTAATTTTTCGATATAGAAGAAGATTTCCTGTTCTAAGCGGCTGGGGTCGTACTGCGTTTTCGTTTCAAGCTCCTGGAGGCCTTTTTCAAACTTGGCACGCAGGGTGGCGATGCGGTTTTCCTCAAACGGAGTGACCTCGTCAATCATATCGCGGATGAGGCAGATGCGTTTTTCGAAATCCTTGGCCAGCACAGCGCCTTCGGTGATGCGGAAGTCGTTCACCTGTTTGCAGGTTTCCACGATGGCGTTTTTGACGGCTTCCCAAAGTTCGTCGGAGAGTTCCTCCTGCGGAGTGGAAATCACGTCGGGCATACGAAGCACCTGCATAAAGATATCGCTGCCAATAGGGTTGTTGAGTTCGTCGGAGAGCGCGGTCAGGGAATCGAAATAGGATTTTGCCAGCGCGCTGTTGATGGAAACGGTAGGTGCCGCATTGCGGTCAAGTGAGAGGTTGAAGTCTATTTTGCCACGTTCCAACTCACGGGAGACGATGGCTCTGATTTCGTTTTCGTTGTTGCGGAACAACGGTGCGATGCGGGTGTTGAGGTCCAACTGTTTGCTGTTGAGCGAACGCATCTCAACGGTAACGGATTTACCGGTAACCTCAACCGTGGTACGGCCGAAGCCGGTCATTGATTTAATCATAGTATCAATTTTTAAAAAACGCGCAAAAGTACGAAAATAATACGATAATGCGGTAATGTGGTAATGCGATAATGCGGTAAGTGAGGACGGTCGTTCTTTTATGGAAGCGGATCGGGGCTAATCGTAAGCAAATGTTGCGCCTGGCGGCGAATGGGGTTGGGCTCGATATTCCGGCTGGGGAAAATATTAGGTTATTCTCTTGTCCACAGTTCGTCCCTAAAATAGCCGTTTTTGGCAGAGGGGAGGCTGGCGGCGTGTTTGAACTTGTACGGTCTGTCGGGAAATGTCGTGCGGTACAGATGAAGGCGTTCCTCCAAGGACAAGTCAATAGGATCGATGCCTTTGTTCAGCCATCTGCCGATGGTTAGAAACGGATCGTGCTTAGGCGGACGCCAACCATCGAATAGGCATTCCTGAGTATGATAAATGAAGTGCATACCCATTATGCGCTCCACCATATAGGTTTTCTCCACATCTGAATATCCATTTGACGCACTTTGCCGCAGCGTCGTCGAAGCCTTGTGGTATTCGTGTCCCGCAATGGGCATTACGGCGAGACAAAGTGCGACGCCAAGCACAAAAAGCCAACGGTTTATCGAGCTTGTAGGTTTGACGATGTATCTGTGTATCAATTGGTAGATGAGGACTATCAAAAAGAAAACCGGGATAATCGGCAAAATGGTGATTATGCATAATAGTAATGCGAAGAGACCACCCATAAAACATACGCAATACAAAACGAGCATCAGCGAAATGCCGTTCACAAAGCTGATGATTGCAGAACCAACGGGATGATCAATGATGGGATAGAGAATAATGGCGCAAAAGCAGACAACAAGCAGGGCAATAGCGTAGGGCACGGGAACGCCAAGTCCCTGTATTAGGAAATTGAAGACACTCAAAACCACTAACATCACGGCATTGAGTATGGCCAAACGCTTGGGCACGGAAAAGAATTGTATGATTTTTTTCATAGAAAAATTTTAGAGGCATAACGGCATAACCGTGAAATTATTGCGGCGAGCCGCACGAGTTAGAACAACTTTCATTTGTTGGGGGGGAATCACATTAGACGTAATGAGTTCATTTCGCTGCTCTATGTCCCAAAACAGGGATAACCGTTTGGCGACAATTGCCGATTTGCCCCTATGCGTTCTCAGTTAAAAACAATCGTTCGATTTCATTGAAAACGTCAGTAAGTTCGCTGTTCGTAAGATTAAGGCCACATTTTCGTGTGAAATCCGCGCACTGAATGATAATTCGCTCCTCGTCAAGTATGCTATTGTTTACGGAAATGCTTTGAATGTCTTTGCCAGAAATCAATTCTGATTTTTTGAGAAAAAGCACCTTCCGGGTAACAATCAAATTTTCTTCATCGGTGGAAAGAATCTCCTTGCCGAGCGTACGCCATAGAATGCTGTTTAGAGACAGGATGCTTGTGATAATGAGGGCGAGAATATTCAGTGCCTTTGTCCACCAAACATGGCAATCGTCTAAAGTGAAAATACATATTAAAGGCATAAGTACAAGAGGGATGAAATACCCACCTTGATTGATTAGAGATAAATCAATGATACACGGTTTGCTTGTGATGATTGTCCTCATACGATTGTACGTTAGTGATGGCGCAAAAGTACGAAAAATGCAGTAATGCGGTAATGCGGCAATTGAGGACGTTTGTTCTTTTATGGAAGAGAATCAACGCTAATCGTAAGCGAATGTTGCACCTGACGGCGCAATGGGGTTGGAATGACACGCGATATGATTGGGCAAATAAAGGCAGACGAAAAGCAGGGCTATTGCGTAAGGCACGGGCACGCCAAGTCCCTGTATCAGGAAATTGAAACCACTCAAAACAGCTAACATCACAGCATTGAGTATCGCCAAACGCTTGGGCTCGGAAAAGAACCGTATGATTTTTTTCATAAACTATGCTTTAATATGTTATTTACTTGATATGATTCTGATTCCCAATTATCTCTAAACATTCCCGGATGATTTTATCCGGATTTCCTGACGAAAGTTCATCTAAATCAAGTGGAATTTCATAATCAGGGAGCACGCCTCGTCCGTAAGGGGTGATGATGTTATCTTTGTCCAGATAGATTTTGACCATTGGAACACGAATTTCGATATTAGAATTGGGAAGGAGTATATTGGCAAATTTCTCTGCATTCATTTGTGTAATGGAACTCCCTGTCTCTCTGCCTACGATATATCCTTTGTGGTATTTTTTGAAGTGATAGGCAAATGTGGCGGCAGCGGAAAGCGTTCGATTGTCCGTCAACACATATACTTGCCCGTCATAGTGTGTGAAAGCATCAGGATAAATTGCTTCAGGATTATCAAAAACATACCCTTTGTTTTCTAATGGATGGTATTCTAAGAACAATTCAATATCTTCAGGAAGATTCAGGCAATGATTGAGGAAGCCAAAGTCTTTCTGTTTGTTTACGTATTTTAACTCGAATAAAGTAAACGGCTTATCTGCAAAATAGGAAAACAGTTTTCCTTCTGTTTCCGAATCCCCCCCATTGTTGTTTCGAACGTCAATAATCAGGTTTGGGATGTTTTTTCGGCAGAGCATTTGCAAAAAATGGCTGATAGAATCTATTTCAAGTTCATTCAACTCAAATGAGTTGATGCCCAAATAAGCAGTTGTGTCATTTAATAGATTCATTGATAAATCATTATTCCAAAAGAAATGGCTAAACCAGTTTTGAGAATAGGATTTGCAAACCTGCTTACCTTTATTCTGATTTTGAACGATTGAGTAACCAATGTGAGTTCCATCATCTAAAAGAAGATCAAAGTGGTCTGTCTTCTCATCATAGTTCAAATAATTGAATCCAAATAAAGTCAGATTGTATGAAGGAGTACTTTTGACCAGCCCATCCGTCGTTGTAAAATTATGGCTTCGCATAAACCGAATGACGGAATCTTCCGAAATTCCATTGATGGACATGATATGTTTGCCCCAATAGGAATCATATTCCGGCATAGTTCGGGTGATTATCAATGAATCATTAAGAATGCCGAAAGCCACATCATGTAATTTGAAATTGCTTGCATTATACTTGGATTTAGGAATGGTGCTTATCGCCAAATGATTATCGCGTTGGAATGAAATCAGTTCTTGGAGTAGCGTAAAAAAGTCTCGATATAGAATCCTATCGGAAATTCTTTCTCTCAGGGTATGGATAATGGAATCCCATTGTTGGGTGGTGCAAAAATCGTATAATCCCGGATATATTTCATTTAATGTGGAAATCAAATAATCATAATCTTCAACAGCTTCTGATTTAGAAAGAGAAATTACATTCTTCTCAATTATAGGGTGAAAAGTGGTCTTTAAACCAAAAGGACTCATTGGATCCGATGCTTGACCATCTTTAACAACCGAAATTGAGATTGTGGGTATAGATATTTTTTGAAACAAGAAACCAATATGCCCGATTGTATCTCCTTGACTAATTCGTTGCCCAGTTTTAAAAGGATGAACGGGACGTATTCCTTCCAAATAAATGATTTGTCCATTAGACGTTTTTATGCCAATGGTTACTGAAATAAATCGAGTATTATATTTTTTTTGAGAAAATTGTTTCTGAATAGCAGATACATCCATTTCCCAATTGCTTGTTGGAGCATATCCAATAAAGTCGCAACTTGTTAGATTATTGTAATAGACATAATTGAATGTCTGAACGGTGCCGTCAACAGGAGCTAATACAATAGAATTAAGTTCACCCGAAATAATGAGATTTTCATTATTTCTTTCCCCACATATAACATCGTTCGGTCTATAAACAACCCCCACGCCAGTCTGTTTGCCAGCTATGGGCCATAAAAAAAGAGGCGATTGTGCTTGACAACAAACAGAAGTAAACAATAGAACAATCAAATATATTTTCTTCGTAACGTGATAATTCTTTTGATTGAACGTAATGCACGGTTTGCTTGTGATGATTGTCCTCATACGATTGTACGTTAGTGATGGCGCAAAAGTACGAAAAATGCAGTAATGCGGTAAGGAAACTTTGACATTGACTTTGGCTTCCGGAAAACCTGAACTGACGCAATTCATTGCGTCCCTACAACGGGAAACCTTAAACAAAAAAAGGGACGGCGCACTGCACCGTCCCTTACAATAATATATATAAGTGAAAGATTACTCAGTAACTCTTTCCAGCCATTTCACCATGCCGAGCATAACGCCCATAGAGACAAGGCAGATAGCTAAGAAGACGATCCAGCAGTACTTGATTGGCCAAGCGTTGTACATAACCGGTCCGATCCAAATCATCAAGTTGCCGATAGCGGTAGCACCGAGCCACAAACCTTGGCAGAGGCCGACCATGTGGCGAGGAGCCACTTTGGAAACGAAGGACAAGCCCAGCGGAGAGATGAACAACTCAGCAACGGTCAAGAAGAAGTAGGTCACGATGAGCACCCAAGGAGCAGCCTTTGCCATACCGGCAGCAGCCATCTGAGCAGCGTCCATCAAACGGAATTCCGTACCTGAAGGATAGTTGTTGATGATGGAGATGATGGTCAGGAACAAGTAAGCACAACCGGCAATACCCATACCGATGGCGATTTTGCGAGGGGTAGAGATAGCTTTGCCTTTTCTTGCCAATGCTGCAAAAGCAATCATAATGATCGGGGTAAGCACGATGACGAAGAACGGGTTCACCAATTGCCAGATTTCAGGAGCGATGGATTCGGTTTGGACGAAGTCGCGGGCAAATACGGACAATGACTGACCGTTCTGGTGGAATGACAACCAGAAGAAGATAGCGATGCCGAGAACTGCAAACAAAGCGTACAGACGTTGTTTGATTTCCTTAGCCATAGCTTGTTTTTCTTCTGCGGTATATTCAACAACTTCTGCTTTTTCTTTCTTAGCAGGTTGCGGGAATTTCTTCTTAGTGCACAAGAAAATAGTGAGGGAAATCAACATAGCGATCACAGATGCGATGAATGCGAAGTGGACGCCGGTGTTGAAAACGGTAATGTAGTCGGAGCAGAATGCCGTGTAGTCAGTGATGGCAGCACCGTTGGTGGCCAGGGCAGCCGTTTCGGTGAACTTCTGGGTCAGTTGGCCATCTGCCAGATATTGGTGGCAAAGAGCAGACATGTCGGCATTGTAAACAAAGTTGTGAGCATTCAACCACCATTGGCGAACAGCAGGAGCGATCAGCGGAGCAAACACACCACCGATGTTGATGAAGACGTAGAAAATCTGGAAGCCGGAGTCACGACGATCTTTAGCGACTTTGAGGGCTTCAGGGCCTTCTTTGGCAGCCTCAGCTTCATACTCGTCATACATCTTACCAACGATAGCCTGCAAGTTGCCTTTGAACAAGCCGTTACCGAAGGCGATGCAGAGCAATGCGATGCAGGTGAAGATTAAGATACCCCACCATTGGCCAGTGCCGTCTGCAATGAGACCGTTGGTTTTGCTGAACAATGGAATAGCCAAAGCCACATAACCGAGGGACATGATAATCAAACCCCATTGGATGGTCTTGTTGTAGTTCTGGGTTTTGTCAGCGATGATACCGCCCACCAAGCTCAACACATAGATACCGAAATAGAAAACAGAATAGATCAAACCAGCAGTGCCATCAGGCAAACCGAATTTGGAAACCAGGAAGAGCAAGAGGATGGCGTTCATGATGTAATAACCGAAACGCTCGCCCATATTGCTTAATGCAGCTGCGATAAGACCTTTCGGATGGTCTCTTTTAGCTACTCTCACGTAGTAAAGCAAAAACGGAATTACTACGACGAGGCAGATGATGAAAATAGTTAATAACATAAGGATTAAGTAATTTGATTAATGAATAAATGAAAATTCAACTTATTTGTACATCTCGATTTTCTTGGCGATTTCCTCTTTGGGAACGCGGCCGACGAGGGTGTCTTTCAATTCGCCACCTTTGACAAAGACCAGCATCGGGATATTCATCACGCCGAATTGGACGGCGATGTCGTTGTTTTCATCCACGTCGCACTTGCCGATGACGACCTGGCCTTCGTATTCTGCAGCCAATTCGTCGATGGTCGGAGCTAACGCTTTGCAAGGGCCACACCACTGTGCCCAGAAGTCAATAACAACTAATTTATCACCGCTTACCAGTGATTCGAAATTTGTAGAGTCTATTGCTAATGCCATAATAATGTTATTTTAAGTTTATAATTTTTTCAAGGGTGCAAAAGTAAATAAAAAGAATGAACTTGATTTGTTTAAAAAATCGTCGTTTTGATTTTTTCTATAATCTGATTGAAATAGGGCTGTTTTACACGACTTATCTTACGAATGACATCACGTTCCACATCTCCAACCAATAACTGACATTTAACAAAACTTTGTTTAAGTAAAGGTGTCGTCAGCATCTCACTTCTCAATTCAAAATTATATTGAGGATTGTACGCTTTCGAAGATATCATTGATAAATAGATGAAACCTTCTTCTGCCTGAAGTTCATTATTCGAAACAATTAATGCAGGATGCGGTTTGGATGTCCCATCAGGAAACATAAAGTTTATTTCCACAATATCCCTTTGCTCATACCTCATATTACAGATATTTTTCAAAATGTTTAGATGCGTTGATTTTAGAAGTATAAAGAAAACCCTCTTTTTCCTTCTCTTCAGAAAGCTCTTCTTCACTTATAACTTGAGCCTTGCTGATTTTAAATACACCCAATGTGTGCAACATTTTTATTACACTTTGAGCTATAGGATTTCGTTCTTCATATTCCAATGTCACCGTAACCATAACATTCGTTTTTTGATAAATAATTGAAAAATTCGTTTTACAATAGTTATGAGAAATTTTTTCAAGGGTGCAAAAATAGAAAAAAATGCGATAATACAATAATGTAGATTAAGTATAATTGTAGATAGGTAGAAATGCGAGTACCTGCTCTTAAAAGCAGAAACTTTGAACGGACGCAATGAATTGCGTCCTACATCCTAAACCCTGAAACCTGTGACTCCTAACCATTTTTCTTCAGCCCAATGGTTTTTTTTGTATTTTTGCCCGCTTCTAATAGAAAATTTTTAATTTACTAATTATCAAATATATAGCATTATGCCAAAAGTTTCCCAAAAAGGCCAATCCATAGCCTTCTCACCAATTCGTAAATTGGTTCCCTTTTCCGATGCTGCCAAGTCACGCGGAATCCACGTTTATCATTTGAACATCGGCCAACCGGACATCGAGACCCCGAAGGGTGCTCGCGAGGCCGTCAAAAATGCCGACATTCCCGTCATTGCTTATTCCCACTCTGCCGGCAACCTCAGCTACCGCAAAAAATTGGTGGAATACTACCACAGCGTAGGTATTGAAATCACCACCGACGAAATCATCGTCACCACCGGTGGCAGCGAAGGCCTCACTTTCGCCTTCAACGCCTGTATGGATCCCGGTGATGAAATCATCATTCCGGAACCGTTCTACGCAAACTACAACACTTTTGCCAAGATGAGCGGTGTCGTGGTGAAGCCTATCCTCTCCTCCATCAAGAACGGCTTCGCCCTTCCTACCATCGAGGATTTTGAAAAGGTCATCACGCCGAAGACAAAGGCCATTATGATTTGTAACCCGAACAACCCGACTGGTTGCCTTTATACCAAAGAAGAAGTTCTCCAATTGGGCGAAATCGCTAAGAAACACGACCTCTTCCTGTTTGCAGATGAGGTATATCGCGAATTCTGCTACGATGGCGCAGAACATTTCTCCGTTATGCATTTGAAAGGTTTGGAAGACCACGTCATCCTTTTGGACTCCGTTTCCAAACGTTACAGCGCCTGCGGTGTTCGTATCGGTACGTTCATCACACACAACAAGGAAGTTTATTCCACCGCAATGAAATTCGCCCAGGCTCGTCTATCCCCTCCATCCTACGGCCAAATCCTCGGCGAAGCTGCTGTTGACACTCCGAAGGAATACTTCGACGCTGTCATCACCGACTACGTTGCCCGTCGTAACACCGTTGTCAACGGCGTAAACGCCATTCCCGGCTGTTTCGTTCCAATGCCTAAGGGCGCTTTCTACTGCGTTGCCCAACTGCCCATCGACAATTCCGACCGCTTCTGCCAATGGATGCTGGAAGAATTCAACTACAACGGCGAAACCACGATGATGGCTCCCGCCACCGGCTTCTACTCCACCCCGGGCCAAGGTACCAACGAAGTTCGTATCAGCTACTGCTTGAAAGTGGAAGATTTGAAGAAGGCCGTTAAATGTCTGGAAGAAGCCCTCAAGGTTTATCCCGGCAGAACTAACTAACGGACAGTGAACTGACAAAGTTTGCTTTAGATTTTTTCCCAAAATTCAAATAAAATAACGGCGTTCCATTTTTGGAATGCCGTTATTTGTTTCTTCCTGATACAATATTACTAGTGTTGCGATAAATTCTGAAAAATTCTTATAAATTAGTGATATAATGTAAACTACGAACGTTCTTTGTTTTTTTTGATTTGAAAAACAATATTTATTCATTTCTCAAAGATACGAGGTTATTATACTCCACATTAAGCGCAAAAGCAAATTTTGCGCGATCATAAATTCCCCTTCTAAAATAAGGGGGAATGAGTACCTCCGTTCGGGCAGGCCCGACGGGAATAAAACAAAAAAACTGACATTCGAAATTTATCGCATCAGTAGTAATACAATATCAACATTTCTAAAGATGTGCAAAAATATTTCCTGTTCCAACCTAATTGACACTTATTTTCCCTATCTTTGCAACGTTTTTCAAATAATTGTTCCTTATAAGTTACTCTCTTTATGAAGCTTGATTACACACACATATTAACACGATTGGTTTTACAAGATTTAGTGTGGTTGGGCCAAAACCAATTCATCAAATGTTGCCACCTGTCGTTGTAGCAGTTATTTTTCGGCAGGTGGGTTGAATACTCATACGCTCCTCCGCAAGAAGATTGGATTACCCTTTTTACTTCGTTATTTGTTTATTGGCGTATTTCAAAATGTATTTCAAGGTCATTTGAAACAGGTTCCATATTACCAGTTACTTAGGGTAATTCTATACTTTTTCAACATTATTATTAACAAACAAAAAAACGAATATGAAACATATAAAACACACGATGGCAATCCTTTTGGCCATTTGCACCCTGACGCTGATCTTCAGCGGCTGCCATAAAGAAAAGATAACCAAATGGAAATATGTTGGCTACGAAGGCTGCAATATTGAACTCACCATTGACAATGAGGCGGATTTGGTATATGTATCGGCAGATTACTCGGGATTTATTGAGCCAATTCCAGAACTCAATTATCAATTTTTGTTTTATGACAATACTACTTATAAAAAAATTGGAGACACTTTACGCGAAATAGATCCTTTTACCAATATAATTTGTTCAACAGGTTTTGTTATTGTTTCGCAAAATGATGAAATGATGAATGTTGTAGCCGACAGTTATTTTAGTGATTGTGATGCGTTATCTCATTATATTACAGATTATCATTTTGTTAGGATAGAATAAATTAGATTATTATGAAAAGAATTATATTATTGGTCGTTTTATTGACGGCAACTGTTTGGTCGTATTCGCAATCAGACAGTGTGTTTTACTATTATCACGGAAAACACGAAACTTTTTATCAGCACAACAATGCTATTTGTTTTTTCCTCCCCCCCCGCACACAATACCAACAACTTTAGAGGCTGAAATGCTTCGGTTGAATCTCCATCTCACTAATCAATACTCTTTTCTATATCCGTGTTATGTTGCCGAAAGCAACGACAACAGGCCTATTTCTGTTGATGGCTATAAATCCTGCGACAGTGTGAACGTGAAGCTGAAAAAAGGCATCATAACTTCGTTGTCGCCCAATCCCGCCGAAACGCAAGTCTCCGTGGCTTATCGCTTGGCACCTACCATAACGGAAGGATCCGTTCCACTTACCAACATGATGGGAATGGTGGTGAAATCGGAACCGCTCAACATAACATCTACCATAGTCAATCTAAATGTCAGTGATTTGATTTACGGTCAATACACCGTGAAATTAGTTGCATCCAACGGAGAAGTTTTAGACAGCAAAGTCTTGATTGTGAGGCAAAGTTGATCTTCATTCATCATTAGAAAATAGGATGGAAATAAAGCCAACTCATAATCTTAATATTGAAAAGGATGTGATTTGAGGTGCATCCTTTTTTTTGTATCTTTGCCGCCACTTTCCTAATTTTGAAATAATGAGAAAAACACTGCATACTCTATTGATAATCTGTCTTATGCTTCCGCTGTTAGGACAGGCACAATCCTACCGCACGGATTTCAAAAGCAAAGATTATGTGGACACCGCGGCCACTATGGTGTGGGTGGGTGTCAGTATGGATGGCCAGCTGCCTTTCGGGCAAATAAAGGAATCCTTCCGCCCGAACCTATCCGTCGGCGCCAACGTGACTGCCAAAACCAAAAGCAATTGGACTTTCGATTTCAACTTCCAGTATATGTTCGGCGGCAACCTCCGCGATATGACGGCCTCATTCTTAGGCGATATGGTGCGTGAAGTCGGCGACGAATACCTGGTGATTGACGGCAACGGATTGGAGTCAACCCTCAATTTCGAAGGCCGCTACTGGTACTTCGGCCCCAGCATCGGCAAGCTCATTCCCGTTGACCGCTGGAAGAACTCCGGCATCTGGCTGCGCTTCGGCGGCGGCTATATCGGCCACAAAATCCGCATCAGCGACTATGACTTCCATGTGCCCCAATTGGATGGCGACTACCTCAAGCTCTACGACCACCGTTCCAGCGGCTTCGCCCTGAACCAGTTTGTCGGCTATCTTTTCAACCAGAAAAACAGAATCCTCAACTTCTATGCCGGCATCGAGGTCTTCGAGTTCTGGACCAAGCCCAACCGCAATTTCACGCTGCCCGAGGGCTCCACTGCCAACATGAAAAACAAGTTCAGCTGCCTCCTCGGCTTGAGAATCGGCTGGAACGTTCCTTTATACGAGAAAAAAACCACTACCACATTCTATTACAAATAACCTATGCTCACACTTATCTCCGTAGGCATCCTACTCTATACTTTCTGCATTTGGGCGGTCTCCCCTTTCAACAAGAAGGCCCGCTTGTGGGTGCAGGGACGAAGAGGTCTGTTCGACCGTCTGGCCAAAACTTTTGACGGCTCGGAGCATCCTGTCTGGATTCACAGCGCTTCCCTCGGCGAGTACGAACAGGCACGCCCGCTGATTGAGAAAATCAAAAAGGAGAACCCCGACACCAAAGTGTTAGTCACCTTTTTCTCCCCTTCGGGCTATGAGATTCGCAAAAACGACACTTTGCCCGACTACATCTTCTACCTGCCGGCCGACACCAAGCGCAACGCACGCCGCTTCCTCGACATCGTGAAACCACAGTCGGCCATCTTCATCAAATACGAATTCTGGTTCAACTACATACACGAACTCAGCAGCCGTAACATCCCGTTTTACTACGTAAGTGCTATTTTCAGACCCACGCAGTACTTTTTCAAACCTATCGGCAAGTGGTTCGTGCGACAACTCAGCCACGCTTCTGGATTTTTCGTTCAAAACGAAGAATCCAAAAAGTTGCTGAACAGCGTGGCCATCCAGCAGGTAGAGGTGTGCGGCGACACCCGATTCGACCGCGTCTACGCCATCGCCAACCAACCTTACGTGTTAGATTTCGTGGAACAGTTCCAACAAGGCAGCAAACTTATTGTGGCCGGCAGCACGTGGCAACCCGACGAGCAACTGCTTTCCGAAGTCTTCGCCAAACTGCAGGGATACAAAATGATTGTGGCCCCGCACGAAATCGTCCGCACGCCCGACGTACTCAAGACTTTCGAAAAATTCAAAGTCATCCGCTATACCGAAATGGAAGGCAAGAGCCTCGCCGACTATGACGTGCTGATACTCGACACCATCGGAATACTGAGCAAAGTGTACAAATACAGCACATTGTCATACGTGGGCGGCGCCTTCAAGACGGGATTGCACAACATCCTCGAAGCCGCCGTGTTCGGAGTACCGCTCTTCTTCGGCCCCCAGTACGGCAAGTTCAACGAAGCCGTGATGCTCGTGAGCCTCAAAGGCGCCTTCTCCATCACCTCGTCGGCAAAGATGCTCGACATCGTGCACCGCTTCGACGACAAGGCCGCTTACTATGACCAAACCTGCGCCATCTGCCGCCAATACGTGGAAGAAAATGTCGGCGCCGTTGACAAAATCATTAGAAAAATAAAAATCAATTAATATTCATCCATAAGCGAATCTGCTTATTACAAAAAAATCAAAGTATGAAAAACATCTCCAAAAAACTCATTGGCATTGTAGTCGTCGTTCTGATTCTGATTGCTGCCTTTGTAAAACCTTACAACAACATGGTCAGCAAAGACGAAACCTGCTCCAAGGCTTGGTCAAATGTGGAAAACGTTTACCAACGTCGTCTCGACCTCATCCCGAACCTGGTGAAGACGGTTCAAGGAGCTGCAGACTATGAAAAAGGAACTTTGGAAGCCGTTGTGGAGGCACGTGCCAAAGCCACATCCGTACAAGTGGATGCCAACAACCTGACCGAAGAAGCCATTGCCAAATTCCAAGCAGCACAAGACCAACTGAGTTCCGCATTGAGCAAAATGTTAGTTACCGTGGAACGCTATCCTGAATTGAAAGCCAACCAGAACTTCCTGGAGTTGCAGGCTCAATTGGAAGGCACTGAAAACCGCATTGCCGTTGAGCGCAACAAATTCAACGAAACGGTTGGCGACTACAACTCCTACATCCGCAAATTCCCGAACAACATCATCTCCGGTCTGTTCAATTTCGACAAAAAAGGTTACTTCAAAGCCACAGCCGGCGCTGAAAACGCTCCAGACGTAAACTTCAACTTCGACTAATATTTTTAATGAAGAGCTGACAAGTCTCCCATGAAGAAGCTGACGTTATTTTTCCTCTTCTTAGGACTATTCGCTGCAGGTGTTGCGAAAACCAACACCGACGCCATTCCGCCCGTGCCCAATCCTCCGCGGTTAGTCAACGACTTTGCCGGAGTGATGACATTAGGCGAGGTCACGGAAATGGAAGATCGGTTAGTGGCTTTCAACGACACCACTACGAATGTCATTTGTGTGGTGACTGTCAACGACTTAGGCGACTATTCGGCCGCGCAGTTCGCGTATGAAATCGGCGATCGCTGGGGTGTGCGTTCCAAAGACAGACGCAACGGCGTAGTCATCCTCATCAAGCCCAGCACCGGAAATGGTGACGGTGACGTTTACATCTCTGTGGGCTATGACCTGGAGGGTGCCATTCCCGACGCCATTGCCAAGCGCATCATTGACCAAAAGATGATACCCGAACTGAGCGAAGGCCGCTACAAAGCGGCCATCGACTCCGCACTGGCCTACATCATCCCATTAGCATTGGGCGAAATCTCACCCGACGACATTGAGGAGGACGAAGGCGACCCCCTGGCACTGATCGCCCTGGCCATCATTTTCATCGTCATTCCGGTACTGCTGCTGATTCTGTCTTCCAAAAACAGCGGCAAGGGCGGCAATTATCCGAACAATAACGATAGAGACTTCGGCAACACCATATTTATCGGACCTACATCCTTTGGCGGATACGGAGGTTCTTCGTGGGGCGGAGGCTTCGGCAGTGGCGGCTTCGGCAGTGCCCGCGGAGGTTTCGGCGGATTTGGCGGCGGCGGTGGTTTCGGCGGCGGTGGTGCCGGCGGACGTTTCTAACAAAAAATTCTCACATTAATATTTTAATAAAATGGCAAACAACGAAAATCGAGGATTCACCTCTAATATAGGCGCTATTCTGGCCGCAGCCGGCGGCGCAGTAGGACTTGGGAACATCTGGCGCTTCCCCTACATGCTCGGCAACAACGGCGGCGGCGCGTTCCTGCTCGTATATGTGTTCTTCGTCCTGCTCATCGGCATCCCTTTGATGATGACCGAGTTCATCATCGGACGGCGTTCGCAAAAAAACGCCATAGGTGCCTACCGCACTCTCAGCCCGAAACACAAAGGCTGGATGATTATCGGCATCTTCAACATCATCGGCGCCACCCTCATTTACGCTTTCTACAGTGTTGTGGCCGGATGGACCTTGAACTACGTGGTGCTGGCCTGCGGCAACAAGTTAAGCGGACAGAGCCCTGAGGCCGTGGCTCAGCTGTTTGCCAACTTCACACAAAGCTCCTGTTGGCCATTGTTCTTCCAGCTGATGTTCCTCATCATCACCGCAGGTGTCATTGCCTTGGGCGTCCAAAAGGGCATTGAGAAAATGTCGAAAATCCTGATGCCGGCACTCTTCATCCTGCTGATACTGATGTGTGTGCGCTCACTCACTTTGGGTGACGGCGTGCGCGAAGGAATGAACTTCCTGTTCAAGCCAGACTTCAGCAAGATTGACGGCTCCTGCCTGCTTTCCGCTTTAGGGCAGTCGTTTTTCTCCCTCAGCATCGGTATGGGCGCTATGGTAACCTACGGCTCCTACATCCGCAAGGAGGACAAACTCTTCAACAGCAGTCTATGGATTGCCGGTTGCGACTCTATGGTGGCAATTTTGGCCGGCATCGTCATATTCCCGGCCGTGTTTGCCTTCGGCATGAGCCCCGCCAGCGGTCCGGAACTGGTGTACATCGTCCTGCCCAACGTCTTCAACAGCATGCCGGGCGGTGCAATCTTCGCCATCATCTTCTTCCTGCTGTTGGCGATTGCGGCCCTCACATCTACCATTTCACTGCTCGAAATCCTCGTAGCCACGGCCGTGGAAGAGCTCCATTGGAAACGTAGAACCGCTTCCATCGTCGGCACCGTTCTCGTATTCACCATCGGTGCTTTCTGCACGCTCTCATTCGGACCACTCAAAGATTTCCACATCTGCGGGTTCACCATCTTTGATCTCTTTGACCGCCTCACCGCATCCTATCTGATGCCTATCGGCGCACTGGCTATGACGATTTTCCTCGGCTGGTTTTTCCCGAAAGCCGAAGTCCGCGACGAGCTGTCCAACGGCGGCAGCTTGAAAGCCAAAGCCTTCGATATCTACTATTTCATCCTCCGCTATGTGGCCCCCATCGCATTGATTATCATTTTAATTTCTGGAATTATCGGTTAACATTATGAAACACTTATTGCCTTTATTGTTATTACTGACCCCGATACTGTTATCGGCGCAAAGCGAAAAAGTCACCTTCTCACAGAGCGGCGGTGCCTATGATAACACATTCAGTCTGTCGCTCAGTTGCGAAAACGCATCGAACCAGATTCGCTACACCCTGAACGGCAATGCCCCGACAGCCAATTCCGCACGTTATCAGGAACCATTGAGACTGGGTCGCGACTTGTTCTCGAATTCCGACATCTATAAGATTCAGACCGCTCCCGAGCAATATTTTCATCGTCCGGACTCGGTATTGAAAGCCATTGTCATCAGAGCCGCTGTTTTTGACGAAAACGGCAACCAGTTGAGTGACGTCGCCACCAACTCCTATTTCATCAACACTCTGGGCTGCAATTTCCACGAGCTGCCCGTCGTGTCCATCTGCGCTGATTCCCTGGCGCTGTTTTCCTACGACACAGGCATTTTCGTGCCCGGCCGCTATTTTGACAATAACGATTGGGAGTGGACCGGCAACTACTACCAAACCGGTGACGATTGGGAAAGAATCATTAACCTCGAATACTACACGCCCGACAACCAGGGCTTCAACCAAGTGGCCGGCATCCGCACCCACGGAGGCAACGGCCGGCACTTCGACCAGAAAAGCGTGAGACTCTATGCCCGCAAAGAATACGGCGAAAAGAACTTCTCGTTCAAAATCTTCGATGACCTGAGTATCTCCAAATTCAAACGCCTGGTCTTGAAGCCTTTCAGAAGCGCTTGGACAGACGCGGGACTCCAAGACTGCCTCGCCTCCAGAATCGCGCAACCCCTGAACGTTGACAGAGTGGCCTCCAGACCCGTGGTCCTTTTCATCAACGGCGAATATTGGGGCATCTACTTCATTGAAGAAAAAAGTGACGAACGCTATTTGGAAAACCACTACGACATTGACTCTGACGATGCCAATATCGTAGAAAGCTGGGGCGGCGAACTCAACAACGGCACCAACGAATACTTCTTAGAATTCTATCATTGGATGGAAAACGCCGACCTCACCAACGAAACAGACTACCAATATGCGACAAACCACATAGACCTTGACAACTTCATCGACTACTACATCTACGAGCTCTTCACCAAAAACTACGACTGGCCCGCCAACAACATGAGATGCTGGCAGATAGGCGACGGTCCCTGGCGCTGGTTCTTCTACGACGCAGACGCCTGCTTCCAAAATAAGGAAAACGATATTTATGGGCAGGCAACCTACCAAGGAGATGATGATTGGCCCTCCTCTACTACTGCCACACTCTATTTCCGACAATTTCTGAAAAATGAGGATTTCAAAAACAAATTCCTCAAACGCCTACTCGACTTGAACAGCACAGTATTCCAATATTCCAAAACCAGGCCTATCTTGAAAGATCTCAGCAACAGCATTGCCCCTGAAATCAGCAACCAAGCCCATCGTTTCGGTATGCCAGTCAGCGAGAAAGACTGGAGAAAGCACATTGACGACATCCATCGTTTTTTGAAAGAGAGACCCGAAAAATTCATGCAGCAGACCATAGAATTCTTCGAAATGACCGAACCGAGCATCTTCCCGACGTTCACCTGCTACCCCAACCCATCGCGCAGCGGAGACCAAATCTCTGTTCGCTTCGACAGTGAAACCTACGGTTTAGACAGACTCGCTATTTTCGACATCAACGGCCGTTGCCTTTATCAAACAGTCTTCTACTACTGCGAGGGCACCAATGAAATCCCCATCGACATCACACTTCCGGGCGGCACATACGTTGTTCGCATCGGAAAGACAACACAGAAGATGGTGGTAGTGTCGCCTGCAAGCCGGTAAAATCCGCAAAAGTCACAGTATGAAAATAATACGGATCGTGAAGATTCAACTCCTCACAATACGTGTGCGAATTGGAAGATGAAAATAGTTCTATGTTTGAAAAATAATTTTTGTACTTTTGCCTTCTCAAAATCTTTAAGGATATGCGAAAATTATCTCTAATAATCTGTTGTGTGTTAATGCTTTCGTGGGCATCCGCACAAGACACCGTCAAAATCTACTGGAAGAACAACAAGCTGATGTCCGTCGGCGTGGAAAAGGCCGGCTTGGAAGAAGGCCATTGGATTTACTATCATTTCAACGGCGCCAAGTGGACGGAGGGCGACTATCACAACGGCCAGAAAGTCGGTGTGTGGAAAGTATGGTACGATGACGGGAAAATCAATCAGGAATACAATGCCGAAAACGGCCCGTTCAAAAGCTGGTACTATTCCGGACAAGTTGAGATGGAAGGGCAGTTCGTCAACGGGAAACGCGACGGCAGTTGGACATTCTACCATCCCAACGGGAAACTGTACAAGAACGTCACCTATATGCAGGACAGCGTGAACGGCCCCGTCACCGAATTTTACGATACTGGCGCCAAGTACTTCGAAGGCACCTACAAAATGGGCGAACTCGAGGGTTATGCCTGCTGGTGGCAGTCCAACGGCAAAAAAGATATGGAAGGCAATGCTGTCAACGGCTTGCAACAGGGCATTTGGAGTTATTACAATGAGAACGGCGAGGTAGCCAGCACCGGCAACTTCGAAATGGGCCTCCAAGACGGCGAATGGGTGTACTTCTACGACAACGGCTCCATCTGGAAAAAGGGCAGCTACCAAGAAGGCAAACGCGAAGGTATCTGGCAGGCCTACTACGAAGACGGCAAACTCCAGCGCAAAGGACCTTTCGTCAATGATATGGAAAACGGCGAGTGGGTTTCCTATTACCCTAACGGCAGGGAGCAAGATCGCGGAACTTTCAAAGACTCCAAGATGAACGGACTCTGGAACGGCTGGTATGAAAACGGCTGGCAGAAGTACTCCATGAACTATAAAAACGGCAAACTGGACGGCGCCTATTCCTACTACTGGGAAGAAACCGGCAAGATTGCACGCAAAGGCAACTACAAAGAAGATCTCAAAAACGGCAAATGGAACGAGTTCGCCCAAAACGGCAAAATCCTAAACGCCGGCAAATATGTCAATGACAAAAAAGAAGGAGTCTGGTCTTTCTACAACGTTCACGAGAAGAAAATCCGCGAACAGAACTTCGTCAACGACGTTCCGGAAGGCAAGTTCATGGAATATTACGACAACGGCGCAAAGCACTTCCAAGGCAGTTTCAAAGACCGTCTGCGCGACGGCAAATGGATGTGCTGGAAGCCCGACGGCACCCTCTACTACAGCGTGATGTTCTCCAGAGGACACAAAGTTAAGGAACTTTACGTGGCAGAACCATCCAAAGGCAGACCTTTCTAACATGCAGAAAAAGCGCACCTCGTTAGCAGACTTCATTAAAGACTTGACACGTAACTACAGCACTATGACGATTCGGACTTTCCATTTCAACCCCATCATGGTAAACACGATGGTATTGCACGATGAGAGTGGCGAGGCAGTAATTGTGGACCCGGGCAATTGCTCGTCGTACGAAGACGCGCAACTGCAGGAGTACGTAAAATCCCACCAACTTACCGTCAGATACATCATCAACACGCATCCGCACATTGACCACATCGCGGGCAACGGTTGGTGCGTGCGTGAATTCAACGCCCCGCTCCTCTGCCACGAGGCCGGCATGCCCATCTACAACAAAGCCTATGCCTACGGCGCCACATTCGGCATTATGGCCGACAAAATGCCCGCTCCGGACCGATTCCTGAACGAAGGCGACGAAATCCGCTTCGGCAGCCAGTGTCTGAAGGTGCTCTACACCCCCGGCCACTGCGACGGCAGCATCTCCCTCTACGATGCCGCCAACGGCTACGTCATCTGCGGCGACCTCATCTTCGAGGGCAGCGTGGGACGCGCCGACCTGCCAACCGGCAACATGCACCTCCTCATTGACATGGTCAAAAGCAAAATACTGCCCCTCGGCGACGATGTGACCATCTACCCCGGACACGGCAACACCACAACCATCGGTAACGAACGCATTAATAATCTTTACATACAGTAACAAATGAGCAACTCCATCTACGATTATCCAAACCTGACAGATGAACAACTGAACGAACTCGCAGGTAGTTATAAAAACGTCCTCACCTACGTGGGCGAAAACCCTGAGCGCGAAGGCCTCATCAAAACCCCGATGCGCGCCGCCAAGTCTATGGACTTTCTGACACACGGCTACCGCCAAGACCCGAAGAAAATCCTCGAAAGCGCTCTCTTCCACGAAGACTACCGACAAATCATCGTGGTGAAGGACATCGAAATCTACTCCCTCTGCGAACATCATCTGCTGCCCTTCTTCGGCAAGGCCCACGTGGGATACATCCCCAACGGCACCATCGTCGGACTGAGCAAGATCCCACGCGTGGTGGAATGCTTTGCCCGCAGACTGCAGTTGCAGGAGCGCCTCACCACACAAATCAAGGACTGCATTCAGGAAGTCCTCAATCCGGTTGGTGTGGCCGTCGTAATCGAGTGCCAGCACCTCTGTATGTCTATGAGAGGTATCCAGAAGCAGAACTCCGTAACCACGACATCCGAATTCACCGGAGCCTTCCAGAAAAACGTGAACACCCGTCAGGAGTTCATGCACCTCATCGGTGCTGAACTGCACTAAGATTTCATCCGCTTTCTTCTCATCATACGCATGCTGCGCGGTCTTCGTCGCGGCATGGTTTTTCTATGACGTCCCACATGATAGCAAAGGGCCGCCTCGCTGACCTGGGCGACCAGCCGCTCCTCCTCCATCTCATACGGATCTTTCAAAATGCACAACATCGGTTTGCCCACCCAATCCGGAGGCAGACAGAGAGTAATTGTGTCCTTTTTCGGAATCAAAATCAATTTCTTCATCGTTTTGCATCTAATTTGTTTGGTGCAAAAAAATGGTGCATTTTTTCAAAAAGTAACGATTTCCGCCTTTTAGTTGCAAAATCCCCTTCTTTTTCTACATGGTTTTGATAAAAATTGCACGTCATTTTCAACACATTTATTTACAGTATGTTATATGCAAATATAATAAATATGTTAAACAATACGTAATATTTTAAAAAAATATTTTATTACTCAACTTATTATAAATCAATATTATAAAGAAAAAATAAAAAAAACTTCCTATGGACGTTCAAGGCTATAAAAAAAAGTGTATTTTTGCAGCCTCGTTTGAGAAGGATGTCCCAGTAGCTCAGCAGGTAGAGCACATCCCTTTTAAGGATGGGGTCCTGGGTTCGAATCCCAGCTGAGACACCAAGTGCGCCCGAAACAATGTTTCGGGCGTTTTTTTTGTTACTTTTGCAGCCGTTGAACCTTAACCTATCATCATGCACAATTCCGGAATCGACGCCTCTATGCAGATATTGTCGCAACTGGCGCAAGACTATACCAAGCAAAACGTCGCAAACTGCGAACCCTTAGCACAATCCGGCTCGCACCGACGCTATTTCCGCATCACACTTGAAGACAACAGCACCCTCATCGGCGCCTTCAATGACGACGTGGCGGAAAACATCGCCTTTTTCACCTATACCAAGTTCTTTACCGAAAAGCATTTCAGCGTGCCACGGCTGCTTGTAGTCGCTCCCGACCAGCAACACTATCTGCAAAGCGACTTGGGGAAAAGCACATTGTACGATTTCCTGTCGGCCAACCGCACGGGTGACGGCAAGCCCTCCGACGAGGTCACGGCCTACTATGAACAGGTGGCCCGCGCCCTGCCCGACATCCAACTCTCCGGCAAAGAGGGCCTCGACTTCTCCGTCGCCTACCCCCGCGCCGCCTTCGACAGACAGTCTATGCAATGGGACCTCAACTACTTCAAATACTATTTCCTCAAACTCGTCAACGTCCCGTTCAACGAGCAACTTCTGGAAAACGACTATAACAAACTTATTGACTACCTGCTCTCTGCAGACAGCGAGTACTTCCTCTATCGCGACTTCCAATCCAGGAACATCATGGTGGACAGCGGGAACATCTACTTCATTGACTACCAAGGCGGCAGAAAAGGAGCGCTGCAATACGACATCGCCTCATTGCTCTACGATGCCAAGGCGGACCTGTCGCCCGAATTTCGCGAGCACATCCTCAACATCTACTTGGACGAACTTTCCAAGCGCATAGACGTTGACCGCAAGGCCTTCCTCTCCTATTTCCAGGGCTTCGTGCTCATCCGCATCCTGCAATCCATGGGCACTTACGGCTATCGCGGCTATTTCGAGCGCAAATCGCATTTTCTGCAAAGTGTGCCCTATGCCGTACACAATATGGAAAACCTGCTCAACAACCTCGACCTGCCCATCGACATTCCCGAGTTGACCAACGTGCTGCGCGGCATCATTGCCTCTGACTTTGTAAAGCCCTATCAACCGGCCAAGACGCTCACTGTGCTGGTGCAGAGTTTTTCCTTTAAGAAGGCCATTCCCAACGACCCGTCACCCAACGGCGGCGGTTTCGTGTTCGACTGCCGTGCCCTGCCCAACCCGGGACGCGAGCCCCAGTACAAAACCTTCACAGGCAAAGATCAATGTGTCATCGACTATCTCAACCAGTTCCCGGCCATTCACGAATTCAAGAGCCACCTCTTCGCCATCGTGGACCAGTCAGTTGACAACTACCTGGAACGTCATTTCGACCACCTGATGGTCAGTTTCGGATGCACCGGCGGGCAGCACCGCTCCGTCTTCTTCGCCGAGCAAACCGCCAAGCACATCCAAGACAAGTATCCCGGCGTGAAAGTCATCTTACGACACACCGAACAAGCCTGATTTGCTAACACATCTTATTGATATATAGAATAAAAAAATATTATGACCGACATCAGACATATCACCTACGAAGAATTAGAAGATTTCCTCCTTTCTGTCAACGAAAAGAAGTTCCGTGCGAAACAGATTTGGACCTGGCTTTGGCAAAAGGGCGTGGGCAGTTTTGACGAGATGACGAATGTTTCGCTCTCCCTGCGCACGCAGATGGCCGAGCATTTCACCTTCCGGCGTGCGGAAATCGCGCAGGAGGCCCACAGCAAGGACAAAACCGCCAAGTTCGCCTTCCGTTACGAAGACGGGAAGATGGTGGAAGGCGTACTCATTCCGTCGGGCGAGCGCGTCACCGCGTGCGTTTCGTCGCAGGTAGGCTGCCCGCTGCGCTGCTCGTTTTGTGCCACGGGCACGATGGGCTTCATCCGCAACCTGCACTACAGCGAAATCGTAGATGAGTTCGTACTGATGAACCGCCGCGCACAGGAACTGTACGGCAACGGCATCACCAACATCGTGTTTATGGGTATGGGCGAGCCCCTGCTCAATTTCGACAACGTGATGACGGCCATCGACAAAATCACCGCCAAGGACGGCTTCGGATTGTCGCCCACGCGCATCACGCTCTCCACAGCCGGCGTTATCAGGGGCATCAAGAAGTTGGCCGACAGAAACTTCCCCTGCGGGCTGGCCGTCTCCTTGCACAGTGCCGAACCGGCAGTGCGCGAAGTCATCATGCCAGTAACGGAGCACAACAGTCTGCACGACTTGCAGGCCGCCCTGCTCTACTATCACCAGAAAACAGGCCAGCGCATCACGTTCGAATATCTCCTGTTGAGCAAGGTTAACGACACGCGCCAGGCCGCCGAAAAGTTAGCCCGTTACTGCCGCCCGTTCCCCGTCAAAATCAACATCATAGAATACAACGAAACCGAGGACGGCATCTATCACCGCTCCTACCCCAACCAGCGCGAGGAGTTCATCAACTACCTCAAGAACTGCAATATGGTAGTCAACGTGCGCCAAAGCAAAGGACAGGACATTGCGGCTGCCTGCGGACAGTTGGTGAAACAGGGGCAGGAAGCCACGAAATAAGTTTCAAGTTTCAAGTTTCAGGTTTCAAGCAAAATACAAAAAACTTTTTCATTGATAAAATTATTTAATTAGTTTACCAGCACTTTCTTCGAGTATTTTCCGACACGGACGATGTACATTCCTTTATGCAAGGGCACAAAAGTCCGAGAACTTTGAATTTGGGAGTGATATATACATTGCCCCAGCGGGTTGAACACGTCCACTGCTTCACCGGGCTGAACATCTTTGAAATGTATTCCATCGAAAGAACCCCAAATACGATAGGGACAGGCCTCGTAATCTGAAATGCCGACTGTGTTCGGAACTATAGAGAGAAAATTGCGCACTCTGTTCCCATCTTCTGTCAACAGACTAAGGCTGTCATTATTGTAATAGGCGTTTTGAGGTGTTTCGATATGGCAGCCTACCAATTCAAATCCTTTTATTTCATCAATGCATTTCGTGGCCTCAATAAGCAACGTGCTTGAATCGACGTGCAGAGTCGGTAATATGCCCGAGATATTTGACAATTCGAGTTCTTCGGTGGAAATACCCACTCCAACGGAGCGAATATGAATGTTGGCACCATCTGTGATGAAAAAATCTGAAATATTAGTGCATCCAAATCCATAAAACCCATGACTTCCGTTTTGCCGCCATAATAGAAGGGAACCTGGTCCCTCGACATGAATAGTTCCCATGAAATTGCTTATGGGTTCCAAACCTTGGATGCTGTTTTCTCCAATGAGCTTTAATGTCAAATCCATATTTGTGCTTTCTATATCCGGACCTACAACGTTATATCCAGACGGATCAGGGCACGTAATACTGGCATTTTCCATTGTCAGTGTCTGAGTTTCCGGGTCATAACTCACCTGTCCTGTAATGTATTGGCTAGATATATTGCCGGATTGGTTGGTGACATAGACATCGGCCACTCGGAGGGAATGCTCTTGGGCGTTACAATGAAAGAATACCGCAACGAAGGGCATGATGATAAATACTAATAGCTTTTTCATATCCATATTTCACTGGACTTCTTTTGTTTATGTTCTCCCCTCCGGTCCTCTCCAACCTTGCGAAGTCCGTTGGACAAGGTGGAGTGGTGTGCGGAGCGGCAAAGATAGTGTTTTTTGGTATGGCCCACGAATTAGCATGAAGAAGTAGAGGGGTAGAGAGGTAGAAAAGTAGAGACGAGCCAAAGCAACGGCGAATTCATGTTTACGGTGCGACGTACAGGCGACGGCGCGTTTCATTGATGAAGGGATGTAACGATGAAGGGATGAAACGAAATTATCTTGTTAATACCATTTGTTTGGTGTCACTGGCACACTTTGCGAGTATGCTACGGAGATTAAAAGCATGGCTAATGCCAATAAAAAAAATTTTTGTCTCATCAATCATGAATATTTACGTCAACCATAATGCTATCTGTTGGCTCAATTCCCAAATCTGTATAGAATGCAACAACGAAAGGTGCCCCGGCAGGTAACATAGGTACATCCGTCACATCAATAGTAAGACTATACATATTTTCATCCAAAGTAGTAAATTCAACATTTACTTCGCGAGCATCTCCACCGCACCATCCCCAGTACAGGCACATAGATTTATTTGGGGAATCCAACGTTGGCAGCCAAAAGTTATATCCAGCAAGCAATGAGTCCATTTGTTCTTGGCTGTATATTCGGTACAAGGTGTCGCATTTAAGATTAGCAGTACAATAGCCAGCATCAAACAAGAATCTTGTGATAATATGGTTGTTTTCACGGTGCGGCTTGTTTGGTGAGGGCAAATCAGGATCTTCACATCCTGTGAATATTCCGATGCTTATTGCAGACAAAAGAATTAAAAAAAGTTTTTTCATATCTGTATTTTACTGGACTTCATTTGCTTATTGTTTCCCCCTCCGGTCCTCTCCAACCTTGCGAAGTCCGTTGGACAAGGTGGAGTGGTGTGCGGAGCGGCAAAAGTAGTGTTTTTTGAAAAAGTCAATGTCAACGGTCAATGTCA
>JAKSMC010000024.1 GCA_024400835.1 Bacteroidales bacterium | reverse complement strand
GAGCAAGGTCCCGCAGGTCCTCAAGGTCCTGCCGGCCAAGATGGAGCTCAAGGCCCTCAGGGCGAGCAAGGTCCCGCTGGTCCGCAAGGCGAGCCGGGTACTTCACCAACGATAACACTTACCCCTACTCCCAATAATGATGGCTATGTTATTTATGTGACCAATGGAGATGGTACAACACAATCGGCAACAATCAACAATGGTCAAGATGGTGAAATCATCAACGCAGATGATCTCAATATCACCATTCCTCCAATTGTAAATACTGTAAAAAGCACGATAGATAGTAATTTTGCCACTTTGCGTGGTTATGTTAATTATTACGGAAATGAGAATACTTATTCTATAGGTATGCTTTGGGGAACAGACACAAGTAATTTGGTCCACACTGTTGAATATTCCAATTTGTCGGTAGGAGATAGTGTTCCAGGATATTTTGATATAGTAACAACGGCTTTAATGCCGAGAACGACTTATTATTATAGAGCGTACGGACGTAATAGTGGTGGTACAACATACGGTGAAATCAAAACTTTTAGTACTCCTAGTATTTTTGGAGAACCCCAGCCCTGTGTTGACGCACCTACTGTGACCGATGTGGATAGCAACGTTTATCAGACGATTCAGATAGGAAGCCAATGTTGGATGAAGGAAAATATGCGAACCACCAAATTTGCTTCCGGTGCTCCGATATATTATTCCTCGCAATGTAATATTCCAGAGTTTCAGATGAACAACGGTAATTATTTCTATAATGCGTATGCTGTATTGTTGAGTCAGAAGAACTTTGTGGAGAACAACCAAGGTATTTGTCCTGAAGGATGGCATATACCGTCTATCGCAGAATGGCAGGTTCTTTTGCAAAACGTTTTAGGAGACGAGTTGCTTGCAGATGGAAACAACCATAGTGGATTCAGTGCCCAAGCTGTTGGATTCTTTATAGGATCACGATATTACAATAGTGATGCTTGTGGTTTTGCTACGGCTCAGGCCAGTGCCACTCAAGCTTCTTCTAATGGATATGATTTTACAACAATAACTTTAAATGACGGCCGGTCAGGCACATCTGCCTATGGAACGAGATATGTGCCGGTGCGTTGTATCAAAGGTGCTGGTGTTACATTCACACCTATAGTTGAAACAGATCAAGTGAAAGGTGTTGACGGAAGAGAGATCGAGGCTACAAAAGCCGATCTTTACTACTGGCTTAGGTCTGATGGTGGTGAAACATCTATCCAGACGGGTGTAAGTTACAGTATGAATTCTGATTTCACTTCAGAAACCCGCATGCCCAAATATGAAACTGTTATTCAAACGGGTGAATGTGTTGCTCCAATGCGCAACCTGCAGCCTAATACCACCTATTATGTTCGTCCGTATGCTACGAATTCCAACGGCACAACATACGGAGAAGTCATAACCTTCACTACGCCGATTATTAAGAACATACCTTGTCCGGACGCACCTACTGTGACCGACTATGACGGTAATGTGTATAATACGGTACAAGTTGGTGAACAATGCTGGATGAAGGAGAACCTCAAAACCACACACTTTGCCACTGGCGCTGAATTGTTTGAATATCATAATAATATAAATAGGGCTATTACCCCATGTTATATCACAGGCGTCAACGGATATTATTACGACTACGATGGCATGATGAATGGTACGGAAATCCCAGGCGTTCAAGGTATTTGCCCGGATGGATGGCACATACCGGAAGCGGCTGAGTATATCACGATGTTTGATGCTTTGGGAGGCATTGAAGCTGCATACGACAAAATCATGGTAACGGGCAGCAATGAAAGTGGCATGTCCTATAATTTGGATGGCAAATATTTCTACCCAACGCTCAATTATTATAGCAATTCATTAATATTGCGAGCCTCAACCGGTGCTCATCAGTATGAGGTTTCCAACAATCGGATAGAGTCTATGGGAGGTGACTACACCTATTCAACGGTACGCTGTATCAAAAACACAGAAGCTGCAGTTACCGGTCTGCCTACGATTGTTATCGAAGATACTGTACGTCATTTGACTTCAGTTTCCAACACACCATCAGCTTGGATTATTTATGATGGAGGAAAGGAAATTACGGAATGCGGTTGGCAGTATGGTGTTTCTACAACAGATTTGACTAGTAGAGTTATCCCCAACTCTTCCGATAAATGTCCGATAGGTTTTGGATCAAATTTGGGATCTTTGCAACCCAACACTACCTATTATCTGCGTGCGTATGCTGTCAATGAAAATGGAACGGCCTATACTGATTTTGTGACGTTTACTACACCGATTATGATGAATCAGCCTTGTCCGGATGCCCCTACTGTGACCGACTATGACGGCAATGTGTATAATACGGTTTTGATTGGCAACCAGTGCTGGACAAAAGAGGATATGAAGACCACTCACTATGTAACCGGCAGTGAGATTGTTGACTATAATAGTTCTCCCAGACGCAGACCGTTCTACTATTGTACACCGAGTGACAGCTCAAAACTTTATAATTACAGTACTGTTACAAATGGCTATTATGCAAATACTGTTGCAGATACAATTCAGGGTATTTGTCCTAATGGATGGCATGTGCCTACATTTAGTGAAATACAGGAATTGATTAATACGTTGGGTGGCCTGTCTCAAGCTGAAAGAAAGTTAAAGACAGAGTACGGGTGGACCTCTTCGGGTACGAACGAATCAGGTTTTGGTGCTTATCCCGCAGGTGTTTATTATTCCTACAACTCTTTATTTGTCAACGAACAATATAATTTGTTGTCATCCGAATATCCACAAAATCTTCGTATTGAAGGCAGCTCTATGAGATATATGGGAGGAAGTCAGCAATATGGATCCGTTCGTTGTGTCAAAGGACAAGGCCGTACGACATTGCCTATATTGGATTCTGTCAGTCTGTCTGATTTGATGCCCGAAAGTGTAACTGTCAATACAACTGTCCGTTACGATGGCAACAGTGAGATTAACGAAATGGGTATCTGCATAGGCACAAGTCCTGACCCGATGGATAGAGTTGATTATATAAACTCACCTGTAAATTATGATAATGGTTTTGAGCTCACGAACCTTGTGCCGAATACGACCTATTATGTTCGTTCATACGCAACGTGTACCGGCGGTGTGTCGTATAGCCCGACAATCAGTTTCACTACTCCGGCTGTGGTGATGAATACGCCTTGTCCGGATGCTCCGATGGTGAGCGATATGGATGGACATTGGTATAATACCGTCCAAATCGGCAACCAATGTTGGATGAAGGAGAATCTCCGTACGACAACATACGCCAATGGTGAATCAATTTCTTCTGACACTATGAATGCTAAATTCTATACATTGCCTATTAATTCCGGATATACACCTGAACGTTATGGTTTGTTCTATAGTTGGGCTGCCATTATGAATGGTGCTCCCGGTAACTATGGCGCACCTGTTCAGGGTATCTGCCCGAGCGGCTGGCACGTTCCTTCCAAAGCTGAATGGATAGAACTGAATAACAACCTGATGGGTGGCTTCAATGCCACTATGTGCAATATGCTTAGAGAAAACAGTAATTTCTGGACCTCTGGCGGCGGAAACAACCAATCCGGCATGAGCATCCGTCCTGCTGGTTATATGAATTACGATGAAAATACGGCTTCTTCTTTTGGTTATAGAACGGAGTTCTATACTGCGGATATGACTTCTGAAAATGAAGTCTATTATGTGTATTTTACCAACGGCGCATACACTCTGACTACACAGTCGCCAAATGAATACCTCTCTTCAGTACGTTGTATTAAAGGCCAGGGAGCAATCACTTTCCCACCGCGTGTGGAAATTATTGGTTACACTCCCACAACTTATAATACGGCAGATGTACAGGCAAAAATTGTCAACGACGGTGGTGGCATTACCAAATACGGTATGTATGTGACAACGAATCCGAATGAACATCTTATGTTCTCGCAGTATGTATCCATTCAACAAAGATCAGGTAATATTGCTACGGACGCTACTTTCTCGTTCAATATGAATGGACTGAATACTACAAGTATGGCAGAAGGTGTGGAAGTCTATGTGGTTGCCTTTGCTATCAATGATGTGGATACCGCCTTTAGTGAACCTATGCGGATTGTGATTATGAATGTACCTTGCAATACTTCAACGGTAACTGATGCATCTGGAAACAGCTACAATACGGTTCAAATAGACAGACAATGTTGGATGAAGAGCAACCTCCGTACGACTAAATACCCGAATGGTACTAATATTGAAACTTGTGATGGTTCAAACACCCGTTATTACAAACATGTTAACAACAACAGCAGTAATGATGCATTTTATGGCCTTCATTATACTTGGGCAGCAGCTATGAACGGTGCTCCGGGCAACTATGGTGAACCGGTCCAAGGCATTTGCCCGAATGGATGGCATATTCCTACCCGTGCTGAGTTTGAAACGCTCAAAGCAACCGTCGGCGGTGATATGAGTGCCCTCAAGAACACTCAATATTGGCAGTCAACGGGTAATACCAATACTTCTGGTTTCTCTTTGAACCCAGCTGGATATTCTAACTATACTTGCTCTACTACTTCATCCGGTGGTGTTGGCATAGCTGCTGAGTTAATCACAGCCGACCAATCTAGTAATACGTCTTTCTATTATTTCAAAGATGCAGGTACTTTTGGTACAAATGGCAAAGAAGCATGGTTAGATGCCGTACGTTGTATCAAGGGTAATGGAGCTAATGTCTTCGCTCCCGAAGTACAAACCGTACGTGGTCAGGCTCGTTCTTATAATTCTGCCGATGTCTATTGCCAAATCATCAATGAAAATGGCGGAATCACCTCTAAAGGTGTGTGCTATAGCGCAACAAATGCTCTTCCAACAATTAGTGATTCCAAAGTAACCTCTTCTTCTTCTAATAATGATTATTCTTGTACAATTTCCGGATTGACACCTGCTAAGACATACTTCGTACGAGCATTCGCTACGAATAGTGCTGGCACTTCATACGGCGCTGTTGATACTGTTAAAATCATGAACGTCAGTTGCTCTACTTCATCCGTAAGCCTTGATGGACATTCCTATCCGACTGTCCAAATCGGTGGCCAATGTTGGTTGAAGGAGAATCTTCGTACGACCAATGGCTTGAGTTATCTTCTTGAAATAGATGGCGAATATTATGCGGGCATCTATTCTTACGCTTATTGGAATCATAATTCAAGCAATATAGGCAGAGGTGTCCTTTATGGCCGCTTCAATGCGAGCGATAATTACGATAATACTTCTTCTAACTCTAACCAAAGTGGTATCCGCGGTGTTTGTCCTGCCGGCTGGCACATCCCTTCCAAAGCAGAAGTGAATGAATTGACAAGTTTCCTCGGCGGCAGTTCGGTGGCTGGTGGAAAACTCAAATCCTCTTCGGGATGGAGTTGCGCTTCCGGTGCTATTCAGGGCTCCAATGAAAGTGGTTTAAATTTGACCCCTACTGGATATTATCAAGCATCAACTAATACATTCGTTTATGGTACTACTAATGCTTATTTCTGGGTTACGGATATGCAAGGAAGTCTGTATTGCGCTGCAAGTTGTGCCTGCAATACTAATTCGGTGTCTTACTTTAATAAACCCGAAAATGACCAACTTCCGATTCGTTGCTTGAAAGATGGGGTCGCTTTTACCAATATTCATCAAACGGAAACTTATGGTAATTTCAATACTTGTTCTTATACCTATACGGTATCGGCCAATTTTAATAAGAGTTTTGCCAATACCGCTTATGGTAATAGTTCTGTGGTTGAATGTGGTGTGGAAAGCCTTGATGGTACAAAGTTCGTTTCTTCGTCAAATTCCTCCATTAATGTAAGTATTAGTTTCAATCATCTGAATTATTATGCGGTTCGTTTATATGTCAAAACTGCTGACGGCAAATATTATTATAGTGAAGTTATCTCTCTCCAAGGTTGTGTTGTGAACTAATGCCGAAATATCTGTCAATTGACAATTGATAATAAGGTCCGTACGAGGTTTTCGCGCGGACCTTTTTTGTTTAAAGTAGAGAGGTAGAGAGGTAGAAAGGGACGCAAAAAGTCAATGTCAATGTAGGGACGCAATTCATTGCGTCCGTTTCAAGTAGAGGGGGGACTCCCCAAAGTCAAAGTATAAAGCCTCTTTGCGCCTCTGCGGTTTCATTTCCACCGCAAAGACGCGGAGAAAAAGTCAATGGTCAATGTCAAAGTTTTTCATATCTTTGCCGCTCTTTAAAAATAGTATCACAATGAAAGAAGTATCTCCCGAAAATGTTCAAAAGGCTATCGATATCCTGACCAAACACACGGACAGCAAATTAGTTACCCATCTCAATGCCTGCGTGCACTGCGGATTGTGCGAAACCAGCTGTTTGTTCTGGAAAACCTTCAAAGAGCCGAAATACATCCCTGGCAAGAAGGTTGACATGGTCTCCTCCATTTATCGTCGTTATTGTACGTTTTTGGGCAAGACGGCCCCGAAGCTCACACACGCCCGCGAACTCACGGAAGAGACGCTGACGGAAATGGTTGACTCGCTGTTCGGTGCCTGCACCATGTGCGGCCGCTGCGTCAAACACTGCTCTATCGGCGTGGACATCCCATTCGTGGTCCGCACCGGCCGACGCATGCTCGCCACCATGGGCCTTGTGCCTCAGACGCTCCAGGCCACCGTGGATGCCGCTATCAATACCGGCAACAATATGGCTATCCCTACCGAAGATTTTGTGGATACTATTGACTGGATGCAGGAAGACCTGCAGGACGAATTGGAGGACGAAAACGCCACTATTCCGTTGGATAAGGACGGCTGTGACATGCTTTACACGTTGAACCCCAGAGAGCCCAAATTCTTCCCGCTTTCCATTGCCGCTGCGGCCAAAATCTTCTATGCTGCCGGCGCTAAGTGGACCCTCTCTACGGAAATGTACGATGTCACCAATTACGGCTATTTCTCCGGCAACGATGCCGAAGCCACGGCCATCGCCAAACACATGTTCGACGAGGTGCACAAACTGAAATGCAACACCTTGGTGCTCGGTGAGTGCGGACACGGCACGCGCGCCCTCCGTTGGGAAGCGCCCAACTACCTCAAAACGCATCCCGACTTCAAGATGATTTCCCTTATCGAACTCTTGGAAGATTATATCAAGTCCGGCCGCATTAAGGTCGATAAGAGCCTCAACACCAAGAAATACACCATTCACGACCCGTGCAATATCACACGTAACGGCGGCCTCTACAACTCATTGCGCTATGTGGTGAAACAGGTGGTCCCCGAACTTATCGAGATGACGCCGACGGGAAGCGACAACTTCTGCTGCGGTGGTGGCGGTGGCATGCTCGCTATGAGCGAATATAACGAACGCCGCCTCAAAGTGGGCGAAATCAAGGCCAACCAGATTCGCGAAACCGGCGCCAACGTCGTTATCACGCCGTGCCACAACTGTGCCGACCAGCTGACGCAGATCAACCACGAGTACAAACTCAACGTGGAAATCAAGTCCCTCGCTGAGGTTGTTGCGGACGCTTTGGTGATAGAAAAATAATTACTCTTTTTTGAATTTGTCAGGGAAGCCTTCGCCTCTCTTCAGCTGCATGTTTTTTGCCTTTTGAATATTGACTTTGGCTGTGGAATCGGAGGCAGGTATGAGTAGGGCTTGAGGTACGTTGATGAGTACCACGGCCTGCCATTTCTCGTCTCTTTTGATCAGATTCAAGGTTCCTGACTGAACTTGGATGGGGGTTGTCTTCTTGTAGGATACTACAGCGGTTGTGTCTGTTTCCTTGGTTATTCCTGTGATTTCGATGGTTGCAGGCGTATTACGCTTGATGTAGTTGGGGTCAGTGTTCGGCATGATGTTGTTCTCAACAACGTGCAATGTGGTTTCCACTGTCTCCTTGGAGGCAAATTGCTCAGCCTCTTTGATGCGGTAGTTGCCCATGGCATCCAAATAGCCGTAAGCGGCTTTCTGAATCATTTTCTCTTCACTGTTGCAGGCCATCAGCAGGAGGGAAAGACTTAATATGGCCCAAGTACTTTTTCTGAACATCATTGTAATACGTTTTAATAGTTAAAAAAAAGTCCGAGCATAAACACTCGGACTTTTCTATTGTTTCAGATCAAATTATTTAACGAATAATTTTTGACCATTGTATTTGTGAGATTTGAACGGTTTTTTAGCAGCTTCGAGGTTGACTTGAACCATATCAACTGTCATAGGACGAGAAGCAGCGCCATCGATACCAGCACCGTCGATAAGAGCTTCAGCAGCATCGAACATGGTAGCGTTAACGTTAGCGGAAACTGTCATAGCAGTAGCATCGAATGCAGAAACGTTGATGGTAGCGTTTTTAGCCCACCAGTCACCGAATTGTTGACCTTCTTGGTTGTAAAGATAAGAATCTTCATAATATTCTACCCATGCGAATGTGGAGTTTGTCCAACCAGCATCTTCTGTGTAGTTGTCAGAGAAAGAACCAGTACCTTGGTTGAAAGGAGCAACGTCAGCGATAGGATAGTTTTCACCATTAGGATCTTGCATAGCGAAAACGTCATAAACGTTGTCAGATGTCCAGAAAGCAGCATCTACTGTACCAGCTTCCCAAGCAGCAGCGTTGTTGTAAGATACATAAACACCAGCAGGGAGAATTCTTTGGAAAGTAGCTGTGTATTCAGCATCAGCTGTAACGGTGATTTGACGAGGATTTTCTGTGTTACCATCGTTCCAAGCTACGAATTCGTAACCTTCGTTAGCAACAGCTGTAAGAGTAACTACGCTGTTAACGTCATAAGTACCACCACCATTGACAGTACCCATTGTAGCGTCGTTAGCGTTAGCTGTAATTGTGTATTGTTCGTGCGTACAAGCGGTGAACAACATTGCACTTGCGAAGAGTGCCATAACGATTAAACTAAGATGTTTTTTCATTTTGTTGATTAATTTAAGTTAATAATGAAATGATAAATATGTTTTTTCTAAATAAGGCGGCAAAAATACTAAATTTTCCAAAATGGCTATGCACATTATTTTTTTTTAACAACACGCTCTTGTTGAAGAAGAGCAAAAAAAACGAGGCCATAGAACGCTAAAAAAATCAAAAGATTAATATTTGTATCTTCGCGGCATGAAAAAATTATATATAGAAACCTATGGCTGCCAAATGAACTTCGCTGATAGTGAAGTAGTTGCGGCTATTTTGAAAGACTTATACGACCTTACGGAAAATATTCAGGAAGCCGATTTAATCCTCTTAAATACCTGCTCCATACGCGATAAAGCGGAGCAGCGCATCCATAAAAGACTCCAGGAATTGGAGGCTTTGAAGAAAAAACACCGCACTCTGCAGGTCGGTTTGTTGGGTTGTATGGCCGAACGTATGCAGGAAGAACTGCTGCAAACGGAACCTGTTTTGAATTTCATTGCCGGCCCAGACGCCTATCGCGACCTTCCCCATTTGATTGAGGAGTCGGCCAACGGCGACGCCAAGTTCAATGTCCTGCTTTCCGAGGAGGAAACATACGACAACATCATGCCGGTGCGCTACGACTTGAACGGCGTTTCCGCCTACGTCTCCATTATGCGCGGATGCAACAACTTCTGCACCTACTGCGTGGTGCCTTACACCCGCGGTCGCGAACGCAGCCGCAGCCCGCAAACCATCTTCATGGAAGTGGAACAGCTTCTCAAGGACGGCTATAAGGAGGTTACCCTGCTTGGCCAGAATGTGAACTCCTATCTGTGGGAGCAGGACGGCCAGACAATGAATTTCGCCCAACTGATGGCCGCCGTGGCCGAGATGTCGCCCGATTTGCGCGTGCGCTTCGCCACCTCCCATCCCAAGGATATCTCCGACGAACTGATTGAGACAATTGCCAAATACGACAATATCTGCAAATATATTCACCTTCCCGTCCAGTCCGGCAGTGACGTTATGCTCAAAAGGATGAACCGCGTATATACGCGTGAGTACTATATGGGCCGCGTCCGCAAAATCAAGGAACTGATGCCCGATTGCGCCATTTCCACCGACATTATCGCGGGCTTTTGCGGCGAAACGCTGGAAGACCACGAGCAGACCCTCTCCATTATGCGCGAGGTGGGCTACGAATATGCCTATATGTTCAAATACTCCGAACGCGGCGGTACGATGTCGGCCAAACGCTTTAAAGACGATATCCCCGACGAGGAGAAAACGCGTCGTCTTGAGGAGATTATCGCCCTCCAGGGCGAACTCTCCCTGGCCAGCAACCAACGCGACGTGGGCAAAACTTTCCGCGTGCTCATCGAAGGTACCTCCAAACGCTCCGCTGACCAACTTTACGGCCGCAACAGCCAGAACAAAGTCATCATCTTCCCTAAAGGCAATCACCAAATCGGCGAGTATGTGGATGTCACCGTGACGCGCTGCTCTCCTGCCACGTTGTTCGCCGATGAATAACAATTCTTTTATTAATAATCTCAATAGTGAAAAAATGTGTACCAAATTGGGACACATAATAAAAAAACAGTATTTTTGCAAATTCAAAATATTGAATGGTAATACTGTATAACGAGTTTATTATAAATTAGATATGATTATTGTTACAAGTAGAGATTTCAGAGCGAATCAAAGCAGATATTTTGATTTGGCTAAAGAACAGGATGTGATTATTACTTCTCGTGACAAAGGATGTTATAGATTAGTTCCCATTACTGAAGATGATTTTCTGATAAGCAAGGAAGAGCTCATTGCCAAAATTGACAAAGGTATTCAAGAGTATAAAGATGGGTCTTATGTCAGTATGGACGAGAATGAAAGTGGCGTTGACTTTGTAAATAGGATTTTATGCTCTACAAAGTAATACTCACAGCCAGTGCTTGCAAGGATTTGGTCACACTGTCCAAAAAAGCACCTCTCGCTGTCAAAAAAGTCGGTAAGTTATTAGATGAATTGAAAGAACATCCACGCACTGGAACAGGTCAAGTGGAAAGGTTAAAACATTTTTCAACAGAAGAAATTTGGTCACGGAGGATCACAAAGGAGCACCGATTGGTTTATAAAATTTCAGATGATGTTGTAGAAGTGTTAGTGCTTTCAGCTTTTGGCCATTACGAAAATTGAAAAAAATGCTTTATCCGGAAAATTTCGAAGAAAAAATAGGTTTCAACACCATACGCCAACTGCTTCTCGGGCATTGCCTTAGTCCCGTGGGGCAGGTTTTTGTGGACAACTTGCAGATGCAGACGGACATCGGCCGCTTGCTGCCCGAATTGGAAACCGTGGAGGAGTTTCGGCAGATACTGCTGTTCGATGAACCCTTCCCGGCACAGGACTATTACGACCTGCGGGCCGAACTCAAGCGCCTGCAGGTGGACGGCACCTACATCGAACTCGAAGAACTGGCCCAGTTGCGCGGATTTGTCGCCACGATGACCAACATCTTCGTCTATCTGAAGGTGCGTCACGAGGATGGCAAGTACCCTTATTTGTGGAGTCTTTGCGAGGAGATGCCGCTGCAGCGCGAGCTGATGGCCGCCATCAACCGCGTGTTGGATGACAAGGGCCAGATTCGTGACAACGCATCCGACGAACTCTGCCGTATCAAGAGTGAAATCAACCGCATCTCCAATGCCGCCGACCGCCAGATTCGCAAGATTCTCAACGCGGCCAAGCAGGACGGCTTAATCAAGGAAGATGCCGAGATGACTGTGCGCAACGGCCGTCTCTGTATCCCCATCGCAGCACAGTACAAACGTCGTCTCAAAGGTTTCATCCACGACGAGTCGGCCACCGGGCAGACGGTCTTCATCGAGCCCACGGAGGTCTTTGACGCCAATAACGAACTCAAAGACTTGCAAAATGCGGAAAGCAGGGAAATCGTGCGCATCCTCACGGAGCTTTCCGAGAAGATTCGCCCGCAGATTCCGGAGTTGCTGCAAGCACAGCAGCTGATGGGCCGCTACGACTTCTTGCGCGCCAAGGCCTTGTTGGCCATAGACATCAACGCCTCGCTGCCGCACGTGCATCCTGAGCCGATGGTCAACTGGCAGCAGGCCCAGCACCCGCTCCTCTATCTGACCCTGAAGCGCACTTCCAAAAAGGTGGTGCCGCTGGACGTGCAACTCACCGCGGAAAACAGAATACTGATTATCTCCGGTCCGAATGCCGGCGGCAAGTCCGTCTGCCTCAAATGCGTCGGTCTGCTGCAGTATATGCTCCAATGCGGATTGTTGGTTTCCATGCAGAGCACTTCCGATATGGGCATTTTCCACAGCATATTCATTGATATCGGTGACGAGCAGTCCATTGAAAACGACCTCAGCACCTACAGTTCGCACCTGTCCAACCTTAAGGCGATGGACGACAACTTAGACTCCCGTTCGCTGTTCTTGATTGACGAGTTCGGTTCGGGCACCGAGCCTACCTTAGGCGGGGCGTTGGCGGAGGCCATCTTGGAAAGTTTCTACGCTAAGAACGCTTTCGGCATCATCACCACGCACTACGGCAATTTGAAGATGTTCCCCGACACGCACGAAGAGGCGGTCAACGGGGCAATGCTTTACGACACGGCTGCGCTGAAGCCGCTGTACAAACTCAAAATCGGCAAGCCGGGCAGCTCGTTCACGTACGAAATCGCCCGCCACATCGGCTTGGACAGCCGCATCATCGACAGCGCCATTGCCAAGTCCGGCACCGCGCAAATCGACTACGAGAAGAAACTCGAGGAGATAGAAATCGCCAAGTTGGAAACTGAAAAAATGTTAAAACAGGTGCAGGCCGCCGATGACCAGCTGGCAGAGATGATAGACGAATATTCTGAGAAGTTCTCAGAGTTGGACAAGCAGCGCAAGGACATTTTGCAGAAGGCCAAAAACCAAGCCAACACCATTGTGGAGAGTGCCAACAAGGTTATAGAGAAGACCATCCGCGACATCAAGGAGGCGAAGGCTGATGCCGAAAAGACCAAGAAGGCGCGCGAAAACGTCGTCAAACTCAAAGAGGAACTCAAGACCGAAATCGAATCCATCGAGCAGGAAGAGTCCATCAAGCCCATTGTGCCGGTGAAGCGCACGAAGCCACGTGAAAAGAAGGTCGTGGAGAAGCCGGAGGACAACACCATCCGGGTGGGCGATTCCGTCTTCATGGCAGACATGCAGATTACCGGCGAGGTGACCAGCATCAGCGGCAATGACGCCACCATAGTGTTCAATTCTGTGGCTTTCAAGACAGATATTCGCAAGTTGGCCAAAATCAGCAAGAAGGAGGCTCGTGAAGTGCGGCGCACCGGAGTGGTCCACTACAACGAGGGCTCGTTGGCTGATGCTATGAACAAGAAGTTAGCCAATTTCAATGCCACCTTGGACGTGCGAGGCATGCGTGCTGAGGAGATGATACCCGTCTTGTCGGACTATCTGGACGAGGCCGCCTTGCTTAGCATCCGTTACGTGCGCATATTGCACGGCAAGGGCAATGGCATCTTGCGCCAAATCGTACGTCAGCAGTTGGGCCATCGCGCCGAGGTTGAATCCTTCCAGGATGAGGTTTTGGAAATGGGAGGCGCCGGCATCACCGTGGTGAAAATGGCCGTCGAATAAAGCAATAGGAACTCCGCGTCTTTGCGGTGAGAAAGGAACCTTGTATTTCTAACCCTCCTTCTCCACCGCATAGTACCCGCCGGTCTTCTTGGAGCCGGTGTGCGTGATGAGGCCGCGCTGCTTGAGGGCGGCCAGACTGCGCTCGACCGTGGCTGTTGAGTATCCTGTCTTTGCTGCGATGTCCGCAGATTTGATGCCTGGATGTTGGTGTATGCAGGACTGGATTTTCCTCAATTTTTCTTTTGGAGGTACAACGGACTTGCGCTTGTCCCCTTTCCTGACTGTCAATTCAACCGATGCTTTGTTTTCTTCCTCATTACGACGAAGAAGATTCTGGGTGATTTCACTTGCAATTTCTTCTTTGTTTTTGGGATTTATCGCAAGCAGCTGGCTTTCTTCTTCAAACGGCATCTTTTTCATAACCACGATGCCGTTTCTGCAAGAGTGGATGTACCGTATAGGCAACAGCAGCTTGGGGGTAATACGAACAAATCCATTACCCAACAGCTGCTCTAGATGCTTCATAGAGCCGAGACGGGTGTGTGTTTCGTTTTGCGTGGTGCGGATATAGGTGTAGTTGCCTTCTTGAGAGCAGGAGTAGATGTCGGCTACAGCAATCAGGCGAACCGCTCCGTTTTTGTCGACAACATCAATTTTCTGTGTTTCATGGTAAACGGCATGCACCTCTTTGTCCAGAAGCTGTTGTACATAGAGTCGTTCTCTCAGTAGAAACGGAAAGAGGTTAAAGGCGAAATTACGAGCAAAAATGAAGACAAAGCACCAACTCAGGTATTTGAATTTTCCGATAACCTGCAACAACTCGGCGTTGCATTTTGCGATGTTAGCGTAGGCAATGGACATATCCCCCCAAGCGGCGGCCAAAGTGATTATAAGCAAAGCGGTCCAATATAGGGCATGGGAATATTTGTGGTAGAGCTTTGGATACAATAGGAAGTAGTTGGCATATAGAGTGGCCAATAGCAGCAGACCGGCAAGGATTTCTTTGCCAGCACTGCCCGCATAGGGGCGCAGCAGGGCATTTCTGGTGAAAAGCCAAAGCAATACGAAGCAGAACAGGAAGTTCAGAAAAGCAATGAATACTTTGTGGATATTTTGCATAGTGAAACGAATTGAAAACGGTGCAAACATACCCAATTTTTGAATGCGAAAAAAGGACGACTTTCACAATATTTCCAATATATACCATCAAAAAGCCGTATTCCATCACATTGTAATTAATTGAAGGCCATAACAATAAAATAAAATTCATACACCTCGTCATATTTTTGCCGTGATGCGACATATTTATGGTGTGATGTGATAAAACCGCCGATAAAAATAGTATCTTTGCCAACACAAATAAAACAAAATCCCCAATATTATGAAGAAAAAAACATTGCCCATCGCATTTTTAACATTGTTGACATTATTTTCTGCCTGTGAAAAAGAAAAAGTTGATACAACTATTAAGGAGCCTGCGCGCAATCGCGTGGTGGTCATACCCTCTGACAGCAAAACCGGGAATACAACTTTTTTGGTGACAATGGTTGGTCATAATGCCAAGGACTGCACAGGTTGCGTTGTAGTGGATGGTTATCTTACCCATGTGAATTGCATGGGGCAGGGCACCTACTGTTCGATTGCCACTGCCGTACAGCTCCAGCAGAACGGCACGGATATCACGGCTGTTACCACGGACACGTTCGACCTGACCTCGGAGGACTTCTTCCTGATGCCAGATCGCTCGTTGAACTATACGGACGAGAAGGGAAACCGCATCTTCCTGAACATTCCCGCGCAGCTGGTCTATCGTGACAGCACCACGCGGCAGTTCACCTTCACGGGGCTGTTCTACAGCAACCGCGCAGCGTATAGCAACAACTGATAGAACTATATGATTTAACTCGTATACCTTTTTTCGCCATGAATGAAAAAAACTTTGACATTGACTTTTGCCGCTCCGCGCACCACTCCACCTTGTCCAACGGACTTCGCAAGGTTGGGGAGGACCGGAGGGGAGAACATAAACAAAAGAAGTCCAGCGAAATATGGATATGAAAAAACAAGTGTTATTATTCATTAGCATTTTTATGTTTTCCATTACTATGAGTGTATCAGCGGCTCGTATTGTGGTTGCTGATCAAACCATTGAGGGACCATATCAAGGTACCATCGCAGGCCCAGGTATTGAAGGCTACATTTATTATGATTCTGGAAACAAGGTTCTGATCATGAATAATGCAACGATTAACGCACCGGACGTCGAAGAAGACCACTATGGATATTGGCATTTTATTCCGTTATTAATTGAGGAAACAGATATAACTGTTAAATTGTTGGGAGACAATGTTATCAACTCAACCAATGGGATCTATTTCAATAAGATAAGCAATTGTACTTTCTATGGAGGAGGTTCATTGACGATTAATATCAGCCACGATGCCGGTATAAATGCATATGATGTAGGAAGAATATCCTTTTCCAATTGTTCAATAAATATAAATGTTCGTTATGTTCTTACATATCCTCTCGTTTACGGGATCAGCGCGTCCAGCAGAACGCAGAATGAAGAAAACCATTTTCAATTATGCATAAATAATGCAGATTTGATAATTCATTCTTCTTGTTGTCTCAATGGTGTTACAAGGCTTCAGCTCATAGACTGTTTCCTATATGAACCGTTTGGAGCATACTTTAACCCAGACAGTATGACCATATTAAATACCAACAACACCATATGCCCGGATTTACAGATACTTTCTGGCCATGTTGGCGTTCCTACCATTGAAGAAAACACATGGAGAGTCTGGGGAAATGCATCTGGGATTCACGTGGAAGATGCGGAAGTAGGCCTTTGCTTAGATGTATTTAATATTTTAGGCCAAAACATGCAACATTCTGTTGTTCAAGAAGGCAATTTTGAAATACCCCTTCGCCCTGGTGTCTATATTGTTAAAATTGGAAATCACTCACAAAAAGTAGTTGTTAACTAAATTCAAGTTAAAAAATATGAAGAAAAAAGTCATCACCTACTTAATAGTCTTGTTATCCGCATTTACGCTAAACGCGCAAAACGAAGCGACTTCCTCATACACCTGTCCCCGCCACGAAATCGGAATCGAATATGGTGTGGGATACCACCCTGTATTGAATACTAGTACTCATCCATCTGACCATCACAATTTTTTACGAACTTCGCCTGATTATTGTTGGACGCCCGATACGTTTGCCGATTGGTTCAGGTATAGTCAGGAAGAAGTTCCGACGGGCAGAGATAGTTCTCAAAAAATCAATAACAACACACTTCAATACAAACATAGCATTGGACTCAGCCTTGGTATGTTTAATGGTATTTCATTGAAAAACAACTTGGTCAGCAATGTTTATTTACAAACGGACATAGGTTTTTCTTATATATGCATGCCATTTTCTTTAATTATGACGTCTGAACCACTTCTTGGTTATTTGGATATTGGTGCTCGACTTGGATTCATTTATGAAAAGTCATTCTTGAAACATAAAAATAGCTTTTGGTTTTTAGGAGGAGGGCTTGACTTCGGTAAGGACATAATAGATGATTCAGCCCCTTATGGATTTTCTTCATTATATCCTTTGAAAGTAGGTGCTCATGCTATTGTTGGATTCGAATGGACTTTTAATATACCATTGTCCTTACAGTTAGATATTCGTCCAGGTTATGGAGTGCTGTTTGCATCTAATAAATTCGTACCTAGCAACGATTGGTTTGTAATAACGAAATTCCCATGTCATTTTTTTGATTTTACAGTTGCTTTTTCCATTAGGTATCTATTTGGAAATACAACCAATTTACATGAATAATGAAAAAGAATATAATAATGAAAAAAACACTTGCTTTTGCTTTCTTAATTTTCATATTGAGCCATATTACGGCGCAAGATTACACGCAACGTTTTAACGAAGTGTTCAAAAATGTTAATCTCAACAATGCATCAACGGGCATCATTTACGAAAGGGTAATACCCTGGAGCAATCTTATGAATGCCACAATTAGTAGTTCACATACTTTGGACACTTGTGACTATTATCGATTCTTGATGTCTTATGATGAATTATATCGTGCTGGAGCACAAAACACTTTCCTGAGTGTCCCTATAGAAGATTTGAAGAATTTGTCGGATTTTAGGACTTCCGTTGTGCCCATAGGCATTTTACACGCAGATTTCAACACTTTTGACACATCGGCTTTACGTCAAAATTTGTATTTCGATGCAGATAGTATATTATGGGAAAGTACAAATACAGGTCTTTCTCTATTTGATACAAATACTTTATTTATGGCATCGCCGCTTATAGATAACATTGAGAACAGAGTGTGCTTTTCGTTAAATTCAGATTATATCTTTGAAAATACCATAAACAATATTTCTTCAATGCTAATTGATTTTGGTGATGGGAGTGGGATGAGAACCGTTTCAATCAATAGCAGTGTTAACGTTGACTATTCGACAGAAGGAATAAAACTTATCCGTTTTTTGCAATTCTTCAAAATGGCGACACTGTTCGATCTTGTTCGAAAATCGTAGTGGGAGCGTATAGACAAAAAAACAGGTCAAGTTTTTATCGATACGTTGAAGATTTTAATATACAAGGTGAAATTACGTTGCAGAACCCTTATGACGGAGGTTTTTTTGAATTATTAAGTGGAAATATGCGAATTTATTTTGCCCAATCAGATAAAATATTAAGAAAACCCGTATTAATCGTGGACGGTTTTGATCCTGAGAACAATAGACAGTTTGAAACAAATTTAAATCCGCCAAACAAATCATTATGGGAAATGCTGGGGAATGGCATTAGCAACAATTTTGGGGATAGATTATTATCAATGGGATATGATGTTGTGCTTCTTGATTTTCCTCAAGGTGGAGCATACATAGAACAAAATGCAATGGTGTGCATCGCTGCAATAAACCGTTTGAACAGTATGTTGAATGAAAACGGAAGCGAGGAACAAATTGTAGTGGTAGGACCTAGTATGGGAGGGCAAATCACTCGTTACGCATTAGCATATATGGAGCAACACAAAAATGAGAACACAAACAACGGAAATCACAACTGTAGGTTGTGGCTTTCATTTGATTCTCCTCATCAAGGGGCAAACATTTCATTAGGAGTTCAAGCCTTGGTCGATTATTTTCGAATTGAAAACGGCTCATCCGTATTTGCAAATTTGTGGAATAATTTGTTGTGCTGTAATGCGGCTCAGCAAATGCTAAGTATTCATAAAAAAAATGGAGCAAATGCAATCAACCACATTTATTATCAACAGATGCAAAACTTAAGATATCCATCGTTTCTTCGAAAGATTGCAATTGCTAACGGCAGTCTAAATAACACGTCTAATGGTGTAGCGGATCAACTTTCTTTTGAGGCAATTATTAACTTTCAACTTTTAGGATACTCAATGGATGTTTGCATACGCAATATGGCTGATCAAGGTTTAGGACGCGTATTTAAAGCGACACATTGGATAGGAGGTGTTATTCCAATCCATATTACTTGGACGTATACTAATAATGGTAATAGAGGAAGTGTCGATGTGGCACCGGGCTGTAAGTATTTCACTTTTGATATCATTGCAGAAAAAATTCCTAAGTGGATTCAAATTTTGGGATTGGTTAACTTGCCAATCAATAATCATTCACATTGTTTTATGCCAACAACTAGTGTGCTGGATTTCAGTGATCCGATTTCATATGCAACTGATATTTCTAATATAGATTTAGTCTCAGAAGGTAAAATTCCATTTGATTCATATTGGGGACCGATGGGAAAGAATATGGAACATATTTCATTTGACACATCTCTAGAGAAATATCTCATTAACGAAATTGAGACCTATATCACAGGACCGCGTGAGATTCGGTTGTGCGCTCAATGGCCTTATGCAATACATCTTCCAGAGGATTCGGTTGCGGAAATCACTTGGCTGTCTAGCGAAAACATTCGTATTGTACCAACAAACAATCCATATGTAATTAATATTGTGCCTCTTTCCACTGGTGACGGATGGATTAGTGCAGAAGTTTCCACTCTAAAACATCGGAAAACACTGGCTCACTATTCCATACATATTGCTAATAATGATGATTTAGTACCAATTGTTCAGGAAACAACTATTCAAGGACAATCTTTCGTAATAAACGATGAACGATATTTAACCACGGATACATTCTGCATAGAGAATGGGAAAACAATGACCGTAACAGGTACGTTACATAGCTCTTCTGGCACCCGCATCATCGTGCGTCCCGGCGGCAAGCTGGTAGTTGACGGGGGCACGCTGACCAGCGCGTGCGACGGTGAGATGTGGCAGGGCATCTTCGTGGAAGGCGACCGCACCAGGCCCCAGACCGCGGCCAACCAGGGGACCGTGGAACTCAAGAACGGGGCCGTCGTCGAGAACGCGATTTGCGGCATCAGCACCCGTTCCCCCGAAGACCAATGGAACACCACCGGAGGCATCGTATATGCTTCCGACGCCATCTTCCGCAACAACAGGAAGAGCGTCGAATTCCTCTCTTACGAAGACATTCTCCCCAGCGGAGCGGTGCGAACCAACCTCTCGTCCTTCTCCAACTGCACTTTCACAGTTGACAACAACAACCATTTCGACAACATGCAGACAGAATTCGACACCCACGTGTCGCTTTGGGATGTGAACAACGTCAAGTTCTACGGATGCACCTTCCTCAATACCGCCACAGGGCCGTCAGCGGGGAAGCACGCCGTCTATGCCGAGGATGCAGGGTTCTCAGTCCTTCCTTCTTGCGACATGCCTGAAAACACATACTACGGCTGCGTTTGTCCTGAGAGCCACGCCACCTACTGCTCTTTCGGCGGTTTCGCAAAGGCCGTTTCCGCAGCCACGTCGGGCACGTCGTTCCACGTCAGCATTGACCAGGCCCGCTTTGCCGACAATGCCGTGGCCGTCGAGATATCCGGCAACAACTTCGTGTCAGTGACGCGCTGCGACTTCGATTTGCAGTCGGCGCCGGGCAACTCACTTTCCACCGTCGGCCTGTCATTGGACAACTGTACCGGATACTTGGTCGAAGAAAACTTCTTCCACAGAAGCAGCATGCCTATGTTCTATACCGCCTGCGGCATCACCATACGGAATTCCGGCGGGGACAACAACCAGCTTTACAGGAACAGCTTTTCGAAGCTCGACTTTGCGACCAGGGTGTCGGGCAGCAACTTCAGACTCATTTCCGGTCTGACATGCTCGTGCAACACGTACGAAAACAACAGGTACGACATCTACTTGGACAGAGAGTCGTCAATGTCCCCCATTCAAGGCGGGCTGTCAAAAGGAGCAGACAACACTTTCAGTTTCACGGGGTCGAGCAGCCTATACAATGCAGGCACGCAGAACATAAGATATTATCACAGCCACGACAGGTTCATGTTCCCGTACGCCCCGTCCTCTTCGTTCACGACCTATGCCACAGCTGCTTCCAACCCCTGCGTTTCCACACTCTGCAACGAAGGTCCGCAGCATCCCGATTATCCACGCTCGCCGGGCGGAGATTTCGAAAATCTGAGAGCGAGATACGACTCCATAGCCGATGCTGCCGAAGATATGATGCTGTTCTCCGACAATTCCTCACATTCCGATTTAGACCGCAGTTCCTATGCAGGCGGTATGCCGTCCGCATCCGCCATGGCGTCCGACACTGCCGTATCAGAACTCTTCCTTATGTCACAGCGGGCAGTCAGATTCTTCCTCAACGATTCCGCATCAGACATCCCAGCCGTACGCAACTGGCTCAGCAGGACTCCCGGCACGCCGTCGCATTACGCACTCGCTGAAGCCGAATTCCAACTGGGAGCCGACAACACCGCAGTGCTGTCCGACATCGCCAGCGGCCGTTTCGACTCCCAGGCCGACCGTGACGAATACGACAATTTCGTGGCTTTCGACATACTCAAACGCACCCTCACCGACCACAGAGGTCAACACGGTACCACCATGGCATCGGTAAACTGGCCTTCTGCCACACCTGGTCAGATTGCCGAGCTGCAGCGCATAGCGGAAGCCCGCACGGGCCGTTCGTCGGTTATGGCGCAGGGCGTGCTGTGCTTCTTCTTCGACCTGTGCAGTGACGATTTTCTGGAGTCGGAGCAGACGACAGACACAAGGAGTGCCGAAGCACCGAGCGTCCAGCCGTCAGGCGACGGTCTCGTCGTGTCGCCCAACCCCACGGAGGGAGTGCTCCGCGTGGAGGGTGACGGAGACATCGCATCGGTGGAGCTCTACGATACCTTCGGCAGACTGCTGCTCACCCGGCAGTGCGACGGACCTCTCTGCATTCTGGACATCGCCGGCCTCAACGACGGCGCATACCTGCTGAAAGTGCGCTTTGCCAACGGCACCGTTAACAGCTGCAAGGTGGTGAAGAAGTAAATTCTCCGCGTCTTTGCGGTGAGAATGAAACCGCAGAGGCGCCAAGAGGTTCTGCTTTAAACTTTGACATTGAACATTGACATTGACATTGACTTTTTGGGAGCGCCTCCTGAAACTTGAAACGTCCTCGTGGGCCATACAAAAAAAACACTACTTTTGCCGCTCCGTAATAGTCAGAAAATGAAAACCTATCTTTTCACACATCCAGAGAAAATTACGCAGCAGCAGTTGGAACAGGAGTTGCTGCCCCAACTGCCGGAATGGCGCCGAGAGCAGGCCCTGAAATTCAAGTTCTTGTCGGGCCAGGTGCTTTGCGCCAAGGCTTTTCTCTTGCTGAAAGAGGGCTTGGAAAAGGATTTCGGAATATCCGGTCCCATCACTTTCCAATATTTGGAACACGAGAAGCCGGTTTTGAAAGAGCACCCGAATGTCCATTTCAACTTCAGTCATTGTAAAAAGGGTGTTTTCTGTGTGATTGATGACAAAAACGAGGTGGGTTGTGATATAGAAATCGTAGACAGGGGAATCAGTGACGCGCTTTTGAGGCGCTGCTGTAATGATGTTGAACTTTCAAAAATAAAAAATGCCGTCGATTCAAATATTGAATTTATAAAATTGTGGACGGTGAAAGAAGCTGTGTTAAAATGCATTGGCGTTGGCTTGGTGGATGACCTGCCAGATTTGCTGACGTCGGAGCTGCTTGGCAGTGTGGAGGTGTGTACGAGGGTTTATGAGGACTTGGGCTTTGTGTGTTCCACTTGCAAAGCCAAAGCAAAATAATTCTATTTTTGCGGCCTCATTAACACTCAATATTTCAAATCATGAATGTCTTTTTCATCATCGTCAATTTCATCGGGGCGTTAGCCGTATTTCTTTTTGCCATGAAGTTGATGAGTGATTCGCTCCAGCAGATTGCGGGTAACGGCATGCGTGCCATTTTAGGTAAAATCACTAACAATCCGGTGCGGGGCATTCTTACAGGTGCCGGTGTGACCGTGGCCGTACAGTCCTCTTCCGCCACCACCGTTATGGTGGTCAGCTTTGTCAATGCCGGACTTTTGTCGTTGGCCGGGGCCGTGGCTGTGATTATGGGTGCCAACATAGGCACGACGATAACAGCCTGGATTATCACCTTGTTTGGCTTGGGTGAGTCCGCTTCCGCGTTCAGTCTGCCGATGTTGTTGGGTGTTATATCCTTGGCACTGATGTTCTCCAAGCGTGACAAAGTGCAGTCCACGGGCAATTTCGTGATGGGTTTGGCCATTTTGCTGCTCAGTATGGGTTTGCTGCAGGCCGCCATGCCCAATTTGGAAGAGTATCCCAAGTTTTTGGAGGCTATTGCCAGTATGTCGCAGTGGGGTTTCGGCTCGGTGCTGCTGTTTGTGCTTATCGGTGCGGTGCTCACCTGTTTGGTGCAGGCTTCCGCCGCGATGATGGCCATCACCCTGGTGATGTGTTACAACGGCTGGATAGGCTTTGACATGGCTGTGGCTTTGGTTATGGGCCAGAACATCGGTACGACCATCACGGCCAACTTAGCGGCTATGGTGGCCAATGCTGCCGGGAAGAAGGCTGCCCGCGCGCACCTCGTCTTCAATGTGGTCGGCGTTATCCTCACGCTCATCGTCTTCCGCCCAGTGCTCAACCTTATCGCGCTCATCACCACGGGCATGGTGCATGCCGACCCGTACGCCGCAGTGGGCGCGGCCAACTATTCGCCCGAGGCTATCCCTATGGCGTTGTCTATATTCCACACCTTCTTCAATGTGGTGAACACCCTGATTTTGGCGTGGTTCATCCCGCAGATCATCAAAATCGTCAACTGGATGGTGCCCACCAAGGATGCCGATGCCGAAGACGAGTACAGACTGCGTTATATTCCCGGCAACTGGATGAAGACATCTGAATTGAACATAGAATCTGCCAAGTTGGAAATTGTGGACTTCTCCAAGCGGGTACTGCGAATGTACAACTTCCTACCGGGTTTGCGCACAGCGCAGACCGAGGAGGAATTCAACAACATTGTGGCGCGGGTTGAAAAGTACGAGGGCATCACAGACCGTATGGAGACGGAAATTGCCCAATATCTCACCCACGTGTCGGCTGGCAGTATGTCAACGCTCAGCTCTCAGCGTGTAAGTGCGATGCTTCGTGTGGTTGACAATCTGGAGAGCATTGGCGATGCGATATATCAGATTGCTGTCACGCGTAAGAACAAACGCGAAGACGCTGTGCACTTCTCACAGGACCTGAATGACAATCTTGAGCGTATGACGCAGTTGGTGCAGCATGCGTTGGAGGTGATGGATGTCAACCTCAAAGGCAAATACGAAGATGCCGACCTGGCGACTGCCTACGAAGCGGAAGATGCCATCAACCAATATCGCGACCAACTCCGGGCGCAGCATTTGGATGCGCTGAAAAACAATGCTTACGACTATGCCATAGGCACTGCCTACAGCGGCTTGTATGCCCTTTATGAGAAACTTGCTGACTATGTCATCAACGTCAGCGAGGCCGTGAAAGGGGAGAAGAGAAGAGATTAGCTTTTAGACTTTAGACGTTAGGCGTTAGTTTTGGAGCGACTTCTCTACTTTTCTACTTTGACTATTGACCGTTGACATTGACTTTTTCTCTGCGTCTTTGCGGTGAGAAAGGAACCGCAAAGGCGCAAAGGGACCGCTTTAAACCTTAAACTTTAAACTTTCCTTTGGCCGGTCCTACTTGAAGATGAAGTGAGGAAGGTGGTGCAAAAGTGGAGAGGTTGTTGTTGACAAAAAAGCCCCGGCATTTTGCCGGAGCTTCGTTATGGGGTTGTTGAAATATCGGAGCGATTATGCTTCCAAGCTTTCCAACATATCGATGACGTTGTCGAGATAGTTGACCTCTGCTTTTTCGATTTCGCCCTTGTCGGCCAGTTTGGCGATTTCGGGATCGATAGGCATTTGGGCCAGCAACTTGAGGTTGAATTCCTGTGCCACTTCGGCAGCGTGGCTCTCACCGAAGACGCTGATTTTCTCGTTGCAGTGCGGGCATTGCACGTAGCTGTAGTTTTCCACCAAGCCCAGTACCGGAATGTTCATCATACCGGCCATGTTCACAGCCTTGCTCACGATGAGGGAGACAAGGTCTTGCGGGGAGGTCACCATAATGATGCCGTCAACGGCCATGCTTTGGAAGACGGTCAAAGGCACGTCGCCGGTTCCCGGGGGCATATCCACCAAGAGGAAGTCGATTTTATCCCAGATAACTTCTGTCCAGAACTGTTTCACCATGCCGGCGATAAGCGGCCCGCGCCAGATGACGGGTGTTTTCTCATCGTGTGTGAGCAGGTTGGCGGAAATCACCTGGATGCCGCTTTCGGTTTCAACAGGGAACACGCCGTCTTCGTTGCCGGAGATGAGTTCGTGGAGGTTGAACATCTTGGGGATGGACGGGCCGGTGATATCTGCGTCGAGAATACCCACGCGGTATCCTTTTTTGCGCAACTGCACAGCTAACAGCGAAGTGACGGAGCTTTTACCCACGCCGCCTTTGCCGCTGACCACGCCGATAACTTTCTTTATATCGCTTTTGGGATTCGGTTTCTCACGCAAATCCTTCTTTTCACAATTAGATTGACTGCAGTGTTCGCAGTCGTGGTTACATCCTGACATAGTATTTTTCGGTTTTTAATTTTTGGGCGGCAAAGATACGAAAATTATCGGGGACAAGATGCAAGGGACTTTCCAAAATCCGTACGGCAAGTTAAATCATTAAATGTTGTTTTCAAGAGTATTATCAAGTATGGAAACATCTACTTGAACATTCATGAGGTAGGAATGGACTTGTATTGGGGAACTATATTGATACAACCAATACATAACACTCCAAGATTCCATCAAAGTCTTGAAAATTTGACATCTGAAAATTTTATTGGAGTCTTCCTGAGTAAAAGAAAAAACGTTATCTTTGCGGAGATAAAAAGCAAACAAACAAACCGTTCACGCCAAAACTAATAGCTTGTTATAATTAAGAAAAAACTGTCTTTTAGAAATGGGCACTTTTAAAATTATGATATGAAAAGGTTTTTATTTATTTCAGGAATAGTTTCTACATTTATTCTGTATCATCCCTTTTTAGTAATGGCTCAAGTGGCGTGTGATATACACATCATTTCAGATTTTGAATCCGAATGCCTTTTGGAGGATCTTTTGGAAGACGAAATGATATTCCTCGATATGCCTGAGGAGAACTGTATTCTTGCCTGTCAGGGTCGTACAGTCACCTATAGAGCGGAGTGCTCTGAGCAGGGTACTTTCAGTTGGAATGTAAGCGGAGCAAGCGAATATAACATAAGTAATGATACTAGGACGGCCACTATCACTTGGAATACGACAACTAATGGTGTCATTGCGGTATCATTTATTTCCGAGGATAGCTCCAACGTATGCACAGCAGAATTGTGCTTGCTATTGATAGAACCTCCGACGGTAGGCAGTACTACTGTTCCATCTTACTACATAGACGAGGACGGAAATAAAGTAGTGGAAGTCTGCATTGGAGAAGAAGTTGAGTTCTTTGATCGAAGCGAAGGCTTTAATCATACTATCACAGGATGTGAATGGACTTGTTCTAACTGGCCTATTGATGGACACCAAAATTTTGGATTTGGGCAGTATTCAACCAATCATTGCACCTATGAAACACTACAGGCTGGGGAGTTCAAAGTGAGACATAGTGTTATCAATTTGTGCGGATGCGAAGACGAGGAAACAATAATCCTCAGAGTGACTGAGCCTACGAACCTAGAACTTTCCTGTTACGGTACAGTCTGTGCCAATTCAACAGCAGAATACTCTGTACAAGAACCATTTTGTTCGGAATATCACTGGATGGTGGAAGGCGGTACCATCGTGGGCGGATTGAACACGAATACAGTGACGGTGAATTGGGGTAGCCCTTTATGCGGATATGGAACTCTGTCTCTAGATGCGTTTTTTTGTGAGTCGGACTGCGGTTCTCTATCCACTGTGAGGATACCCATTATCAGAGACAGTGTGGAAGTGTCGGGACCTGAAACTGTATGTGTGGGTGATATCCTGAAATATGGAATCCCTCGCTATGGGAGCACATATTATAATTGGCAGATACTTAGTACAGGAGGGCTTGATATCCTGGAGGACAAACATCCGAACAACTGCATGTTACGCTTCAACCAACCGGGAATTTATGAGTTTTATGCGGAATATGGGTGTGACTTTCTAGGGTGTGGTCCATATAGAACGATAACGAAGCGCGTGATGGTGAAGGACACTCTTCGTATATATTCCGAACATACGATATGTGTGGGTGATACGGGACGCTTCACAACTAATTGCCCTGAATCTGTTCAATGGGATGTATATGATTCATCAGGGCACCATATTTATAATATCATAGAGCATTCTTTGTCATTTCCGTTTGATGAAGCTGGAGACTACAAGATAGTTGCTTTGAATAGTAATTACTGCGAGCATGCAGAATTCGCTCTTAATGTTTTGGCTGCACCACCAGCACTGACTACTACGGAAGGACCACATACGGTCTGCCCAGGTCATGCTGTGTTGCTTTCCGCAACACCTTCCCGACCGGATTTCTATTTGGAATGGAGGCCAGCAGGAACAACAACTTTCCCTTCAGTTACAGAGGGTGACGAGGCCACTTTTACATTCTTTTCCGCAAGTGATGTGAACGTATATCAGGTGGATGGCCGCTATGGATGTCGTTCCCGCGCATATGTACATACGATGGAGCAGTTCCATCTTGCGCCCTTTGATTCGGACACTGCAACGGGATGCTTCGGTGGAGAAATGTTCCTTTCCGTTGCTGATCAGTCGGAAAATGTGACATACAAATGGACAGTGGAACCCCAATCTTATGCTTCCGTTGTGAACGACAATAGGTTGCCATCTGTTACCCTTCTATTCAACATAATAGATGCTGACACCGCCTATGCAAGAGTTCGGCTGAGAAGGACCTTTTGCTCGAATGTTGAGATAGAGGAGACCAAAATCATACGGATCACCCGTGGAATCTCACCCTCACTGAATGTCGAACACAACGTATGCCAGAATACTACTACGTATCTTTCCGCTATAGGGCCAACAACTGATAGTTCACACTACCACTGGCTTTTAGATGATGAGATATTGGCAGGAAGGACTGTGTCGCATGTTTTCGATATACCTGGGCTTTATCCCTTCACACTGGTTTATGATCCACATAACGGATGCCTGCCGTCTGAAGTCAGAGACACAATCGACGTAACATTTATGCCAGATGCCACACTGAGTTATGGCAGTGGTATTGGCAATTCCCAGATTTCGGTTCCCGAACAAGCAGATGTGACATACAGCTGGACGCTGAACGGAAACATCGTGAGCACGGCTCACTTTGTCTCTGTGGGAGACAATTTCACAGGAAGCGGTTGTTGTACTGTGACTTCGAATCTCAACCCAAGCTGTTACGCGCATCAATGCAGGGATTTCTCGAACGACAGTCAAAGTGGTCAGGGAGGGGCAGATGACAGCACTTCTTTCTATCATACAGTTTTCTTAACAGTTGATTCCTCACTCCAGAACTGCAACGCGGTAAAACTATGGATAGATCATTCTGCCCGTTGGTCGATAATTCCACATTATCAGGGAAACTACTATTCAATGACTGATAATGCGGATGAGGTTAGTGTATTTTTTTCTAGGCCAGGTATGTATCAAATAAAGGGTTTATACACATCCCGTGACACTAATTACATTTACCAACACAATGTTACTGTGAATTGCATTCCGAAACTCAAGATGTGCTATGACTGCTCGGGGCAGTTGGTTATAGAGGACAAGTCTCAGTATTTAGATGGATTCGTACCGAGAAGAACCTATCATATTTTTATTGACAATCAGCCATATGACCAGATTGTCAATGCAGATAACATAGAAAGGGTCGCACTCAGTGTAAATACACCTATGCAGATAAGGGTGCTTGTTTCCATAGATGAAATTCCCTGTACATTTGAAGATAGTCTGAACATACCGGCTGTTCCCAGTATTAACAGCCTTGATTTCCAACATGTCATGTGTGCCGATACGCCGTTTCCCTTCTCCGCAACAGTCACTGGAGATGTTGTAAAATATTTGTGGAATTTTGGAGATGGCTCCTCCAATTACGGAGATAGCATATTTCACATGTATGCTTATTCCTCTGTTAGTAGGGATTTCGTTGTTACACTCACTGTGAGTAACAGCTTGGGTTGTTCGTCATCTCGGATGGGTACCGTAACAGTAACTGATAATTTTTATGAAGACAACGATTTGTCATTTAGCCCCAATAATGTTGTTTGTCCAGGCGATACGGTGACGCTGACATATTTGTCGAATTCGGCTTTGAATTGGCTATATTATTGGAATTTCGATGCCTTGGGAACGCGTTCCAACACATCTTTGGCATTCCAGACAGGGAACTACCGTGTGCGTGCGGTGAATGACCAAGACGGATGTGTGGATGAGAAAATGCAAAATGTCAAATTCAACAACGGACCGACTGCACGTATCACAGGAATGACGCAGTTTTGTATGGGCGAAGAAGTTGTGCTCTACGGTAATTCGGGCAGCACTAATAGTTATTTGTGGCAGGTGCCTGGATCTGGCAGCCCTCCATCAGTCATGCCCACACTGAAGTTATCCCCTATGCAACCTGGAACATACATGGCCCAGCTTACTGTTGAAAATCGATACAATTGTCAGTCGGTTTGCACGTATGGTTTTGAGATTGATACTCTGCCAGCAATCCCCCCGATATCCATACTGCCGGGAAACTACTCTCTCATGTCTCCGCCTGTTCCTCCCATATATTGGCTGGGGTCTTGGTTTGGAAATAATTCGTCACCGATAGTCTTGGGGGAAGATCCCATGATACTGCGCATAGATGACTACGGAGAATACTTTTTGGAAGCCTCAGTCACCAACAATTGGGGATTTTCTGATTTGTACAACGGATGTTTTATTACTGGCGATTCTCCTGTACTGCGTATAGAAGAAGCCGATGTGTGTCCTTGTGAGAATGTGGATGTGAAAGTGACCAAAAGTGAATGCTATGTTACAGAAGACTGCGACTTGGAGTTCTATATCTCCATTGAAATTACCAACATAGGTCAGAATGAAGACTTGTTAATAGAAGAAGTTAGATGCAGCTCGGGAGGAACGATTTTCGGTACATCAACGCAGCCGTTAGTTATTCAGCCAGGCATAACGAAGAGTTTGGAGTTCTATTACACGGGAGGGCAACTCAATTTACAAGAAGTAGAATTCATGTTGCGGGAAGCCACACACGATTGTGAACAGAGATTCAACTTACGGTTGGACTGGAACACATGTGTGTCGGAATTGGACTGCCCGCTTGACGATTTCAGTTGGGATTTTTCACCTGGAATCAGTACTCCCCATCAGACATCTTATTTCGACATACATGCCTATCTACCGAGTTGGATAGGGAGACTGCTTGGATTCTGGTGCGAGCCGTTTCAACTTTCGGATATATTCTACGTAGCACCATCGGAATACAACGCATTATTGAATATAGATTACGGACGGTTGTCGCAGATGGTTACAGGCGGGGAGGATATCTGCTTCCATATCGTTACTTGTATAGATGGACAGATATGTGCATCCATATATTGTTTGCCGGCACAGGAGGTTTTTGACAGAATTGAAGTGAACTGCAGGAGGTTATCTGCAAGCGGACAGGATTCTGAAATCGGTTCTGCGAAACCACTTGAAAAGTCAATAATTTTGGTGCCCAATCCCGCAAAAAATGAAGTCACATTTTCAGGCTTGAAATCTGAGGATATAGCTACAATCCAAGTAATGACAATGGAAGGCCGGATTGTGTCATCATTCTCGGACACTGAGCGATTTGATGTCGGAGGACTTGTCTGTGCCCCTTATATAGTGCGTTTGCAGACTAGGAACGGTCAGATTTTTTATCTGAAACTGATAAAGCAGTAAAAAGTCTCTGTTTCGTCAGTTAGCTTTTGTACAATTTTTTATACATAATACTTTTGATTATGAAAGCATATAAAAAGAAAAAGAAGAACAGCGCTGCATGGCAGTTTTTTATATTCATCTGCCTATTGTGTCCAAGTGCTCTGACAGCACAGGGAGAATGGCGTTGGACTGTTTTGTGGAGTGGGAATGACGGTTACAATACCCAATATTACAACAGAGTCATTAGAACTGCCTTTGATGAGGATGGAAACATCTATGTGCTCGGAAAATTCGGTGGTAACGCGGAATTGCACGACGGGCATGGGTGGGACTATATCTGCGACTCCATGGTAGTGGCACAACCCAACTACCGCGGCATGATACTGGCTAAGTTTGACACATTGGGCAACCTCCAATGGCGCAAAGTGTTCAAGGTCCCCGGTGATGGCGTAATCCCCAAAGACATGGTGTTGAAAGACGGATTACTACACTTGGTGGCAAGTGTCCAACATGAAGAGGACGGATTTGCGCAATACTGGGACACCGTCTTTTTCGCTTACGATATGGGACTGTCTCCCATCTATCCGTACTTTGTGTACAATCCACCCTATACCAGAGGTTGCTATACCTATTTTGCAAATTTCGACCTAGACGGCAATCTACAGGAAGACCATTTTGTTAAAGCACTGCCGAGAGTATATTATTCTTATTTGGGGGTTGTAAACCAAGGTGTTCCCTTAAGTAAAGGTCTTGGTCATAATGACGGAAGGATGTGCGTGGATAGCCAAGGGAACACCTATTTGGCCGTTTCCGGCTTGTATTATGGCAGTGAAGAACTACCTTTCTATGTGGTTGTTGATGAGGATAGTACCCAGACCTATATACTGTACTTTCCCGGAAGCACAAGCAATTCAGACTTCATACCTAACCTGATACTTTATAAGTTTACGCCAAACTGGGAACTGGTGTGGGGCAAACCCCTGATAGACCACTTAGGACTGCCCTCAGGCAGACTGCCGTTGGATTCCTTGCGATCTGCCAATTATTTTATAGAGGGTTTCAGCATAGACTCAGACGATAACCTATACTTATCAGGTAGAACGTATAATGTAAGTGTATGGGGCAATGATACGGGAGAGTCTCCTCTTCGACTATATTGGGATAGCACTCGATATCTGGAATCAATAGACACATCAGGTCTTTTATACACTTCCTTCATTAACAAATACGATTCGGATGGTAATCTATTATGGAACAATCAGCCTTCCCTTGTCAGGTCGCCAACAGATAATGATATAAGCACAGAAGCTCATTTCTTTGATAATGTTGTAAAGGATGATTATGTATATGTTATAGGATGTGCCAGGTACAGTAGAGATGGGGGTATGATATTTTTTAACACACCCAACAACAAGTTTGAATACACGAATGAAACCCAGTATGGAGCTGAACTTTTTGTGCGATACAATAAAAATAATGGGGAGTTCGTGAATTATGGGCAGCTGCCAACGGAAACCTGTTCAGATTCGCGTGGGGGGATATCCATAATCAACAACCATATATTTGCAGGATCTATGATAGGTTTTTATCCTTCAACTCCATATATTGGTTTGGGGATGTGGAATGAAAACGGGCAATTTATGGGGATGGATACTTTTTATTCTGAAAAATTATGTCAAAACATAAACGTATTGGCCAAAGAAACCGGAACACTATTGTGTAGTATGCAGTCGTTTTCAAACGTGCGATTCAGCAATGGCTTATCTACCGAAGGCTGTTCATCAACTAAGAGTAATGCTGTTCTTGCTCTATACCATAATAGTGATTATAGTATACCTTTCCCAGTCGGCATTGCTGAATATAGGGAACAAAAAGATTTGCACATATATCCCAATCCTACATCCAACTTAGTCCACGTAGATGTTTCAGAAGATATATCTGACTACACGATCAGTGTGTATGATATGCAGGGTCGTTTGGTGGGCATATTCAGAGAAAGTCAAATTGATGTTAGTGATTTAAGTCCGGGTATTTACACAGTAAATGTCTTGTCCACATCATACAGCCTCACTGGGAAACTAGTGATTGAGAGGTGATTGGATTATTGGGTTGGAAAACAGATAATAAAGTGGTTATTTAGGACTCTTTTGCGCACACCCGCAATTTTTGTATCTTTGCGCCCTATTAAAAAATGTACTTATGAAACCTATTATCGCTCCTTCTTTGCTCTCCGCCGACTTTGGCAACTTGGAGAGAGACGTCAAAATGCTCAACGAATCAAAGGCCGACTGGATGCACTTGGACATCATGGACGGCGTCTTTGTTCCCAATATTTCCTACGGAATGCCTGTGGTGAAGGCCATCCGCAAAATTTCCGAAAAACCCTTGGACGTGCACTTGATGATTACACAGCCGGAGCGCTACATTCACGAGTTCAAACAATGTGGCGCCGACTTGCTGACCGTGCACTGGGAGGCTTGCACGCACCTGCACAGAACCATCTGCCAAATCAAGGAAGAGGGCATGCTCGCCGGCGTGGCACTCAACCCACACACGCCTGTGGCCGGCCTCGAGGATATCATCAACGACGTGAACCTCGTGCTCATCATGTCCGTGAACCCCGGCTTCGGTGGCCAGAAGTTCATCCCCCGTTCCCTGCACAAAATCAGCGAACTCCGCGATATGATCAAACGCAACAAGTCTGAGGCTCTTATCGAAGTGGACGGTGGCGTGTGCCGCGACAATGTCGCAGACATCGTCAAGGCCGGCGCCGATGCCGTCGTGGCTGGCAGCGCCGTGTTCAAAGCCGCTGACCCAGCCGCTGAAATCATCACTCTGAAAGACTGTGAGTAAAGGACTTAAAATTTAAGGTTTAAAGATCCAAGCAATATCTACACCTCTACTCCTCTACCCATCAATTCATCTTTTCATTAATTATCGCATTAACACATTAATATTATGGAAAATAAAAAAACTGCTTATAGCATGTTCGTCATCGGAGCCCTGTTTTTTGTCTTCGGCTTCGTCACGTGGTTGAACAACATTCTTATCCCCTATATGAAAACGTCCTGCGAACTGACCTCGCAGGTGCAGGCCTATTTGGTGCCCTTTGCTTTCTATATTGCCTATTTCGTTATGTCTATACCTTCATCCTATGTGTTGAAGAAGACGGGCTACGGCAATGGCATGGCCTTGGGTCTGATAGTCATGGCCATTGGTTGTATGCTGTTCATTCCGGGTGCCAAACTCCGCAGTTACTCTGTTTTCCTGACGGGTTTGTTCATCCAGGGTGTAGGTTTGTCACTGTTGCAGACGGCCAGCAACCCGTATGTCACGGTGCTGGGCCCGGTGGAGTCTGCCGCCCGCCGTATGAGCATTATGGGTGTGTGCAACAAGCTCGCCGGCATGGTCGGCATCTTGATTCTGTACAACGCCCTGTTTTCCGGTAAGGAACATCTTTTCGAACAAATCAACAATACACCGGCAGGCCCTGAAAAAGAAGTTTTGCTGCAGCAACTTTCCAACGGCGTCATTCTGCCGTACATCATCATGACCGCCGTGCTGATTGCTCTCGTGCTCTTCGTGAAATTAGCCAAACTTCCGGAAATCCAACTCGAAGAGAGCGAAAAGAGTGACAAGAAGTCCAGCATTTTCAGCTATCCGTATTTGTGGCTCGGCATCTTGGCCATCTTCTTCTACGTAGGTGCTGAGGTCATCGCAATTGACACGCTGATTCCTTACGGCAACTTCTACGGCATCCCCACAGATGTGTCTCACTATTTCGGTGTTTATGCCTTGATAGCCCTGTTGATCGGCTATTTCTGCGGTATCATCTTCGTGCCGAAGTTCATCTCCCAGCGCAATGCGTTGATTATCCAACTCTGCCTCGCCATTCTCTTGGTGATTGTGGCGCTTTGCACATCTGGTATTTTCTCCATCATCGCCATCATCTGCCTGAGTTTCGCACACGCCATTATGTGGCCGGCTATTTGGCCGCTTTCCATCCACGACTTGGGCGAGCACACGGAATTCGGTTCCGCCCTGCTGATCATGGCAATCGCCGGTGGCGCTGTCATGCCGCTCATTTACGGTAAAATCGCTGATGTGGCCAACCCGCATGTGGCATACGCTCTGCTCTTTGTCAGCTATGCCTACATTATGTTCTTCGCAACTGTGGGATGTAAGATCCAAAAACGATAAGCTGTTGGCTGTTAGCCATTAGCTATTGGCCGTTAGCTGTTAGCACGAAGGAGTTTCCAAGCGGAATTTCTTCGTGCTAATTTGTGTTAATTCGTGGGCCACTTGGGGCTTTGCCATTGCCTTTTTCCCTATCGAAACATTATCAAATTATCGTATTCCCATATTGGCACAATTTTTGTATTTTTGCGACTTTATTTTAATTAACGAATATATAATTACACAATATGGCAAATTTTCTCACTAAGATTTTCGGCACCAAGGCCGATCGTGATATGAAGGAAGTGCAGCCGCTGCTGCATAAAACCCTCGAAGCTTACGAAACTATCAAGGACTTGTCCACGGACGACCTTCGTCATAAAACTGTTGAATTCCGCGAAATCATCCGCGAAGCTACTAAGGAAGAAGAAGACAGATTGACAGAAATCCGCGATTATCTGGATGCAAACTACGACCTTCCTGTTGAAGAAAAACAGAGCCTTTACAAAGAGGTTGAAAAGTTGGAAGACAAAGTTTACAAAACCACCCAGGATGTTTTGATGGACATCCTGCCGGAGGCTTTCTCTGTTATGAAGGAGACGGCCCGCCGTTTCAAGGACAATGAAATCATCGAAGTTACGGCTACTGACATGGACCGTGATTTGGCCGCCACGCACGACGGCATCGAAATCGACGGCGACGTGGCCCGCTACCGCAACTCCTGGTCTGCCGGCGGCAATATGATAACCTGGGATATGTGCCATTATGATGTGCAGTTGATTGGCGGTATGGTGTTGCACAGCGGCAAGATTGCCGAAATGGCCACCGGTGAAGGTAAGACCCTCGTGGCTACTTTGCCAGTCTATCTCAACGCGCTTCCAGGCAAGGGCGTGCACGTGGTCACCGTCAACGACTACTTGGCAAAACGTGACTCCGAATGGATGGGACGTCTGTATGAGTTCCTCGGTCTCTCCGTCGATTGCATCGACAAGCACGAACCCAACTCCGACGAACGCCGCCGCGCCTACAACGCCGACATCACCTACGGTACCAACAACGAATTCGGCTTCGACTATCTGCGTGACAACATGGCCCGCAACCTCGGCGAACTCGTGCAACGCCCGCACAACTACGCCATCGTCGATGAGGTCGACTCCGTGTTGATTGATGATGCCCGTACCCCGTTGATCATTTCCGGTCCTACGCCCAAAGGCGACCAACAGGACTTCGACAAATACAAACCCATCGTCCAAAAACTCTATGAGGCTCAGCGCGTGTATGTGTCTGAAATTCTGACGAAGGCTAAGAAGATGCTCCATGACAACCCGGATCCGAAGCCGCAAGATGAAAGTGCCATGCTGCTGCTGCGTGCCCACCGCGGTCTGCCTAAAAATAACGCCCTTATCAAATTCCTCAGCGAACCGGGCATGAAACAGGTGCTCCAACGTACCGAGGCTTTCTTTATGCAGGACCAAAACCGCAATATGCCGCTCATCGATGACGAACTTTATTTCGTAATCGAAGAAAAGCAGAACACTGTGGACATCATGGAAAAGGGTATCGACCTTATCAGTAAGGATGCCGATGAACAGAAGATGTTCATCATGCCGGATGTGGGTGCCCAAATCGCCGAACTTGAGAAAATGAATTTGGATCCTCAGGAAAAAGCTGCCAAGAAGGATGAAATCTATACCAACTTCGCGGCTGCTTCCGACCGTATCCACACGGTTCACCAGTTGCTGAAGGCCTATACGATGTTTGCCAAGGATGTGGAATACGTCATCATTGACAACAAGGTGAAAATCGTTGACGAACAGACCGGCCGTATTATGGAGGGTCGTCGTTATTCCGACGGTTTGCACCAGGCTATCGAAGCCAAGGAAAACGTCAAGGTGGAGGCTGCAACGCAGACCTACGCTACTATTACGTTGCAGAACTACTTCCGTATGTATAAGAAACTGTCCGGTATGACTGGTACGGCTGAAACGGAAGCCGGCGAGTTCTGGAACATCTACAAACTGGACGTTGTGGTCATCCCGACCAACAAGCCCGTTATCCGTAACGATGCCGATGACTTGGTTTACAAGACAAAACGTGAGAAATATGCCGCCGTGGTCAACGAGATTATTCGTTTGCACGAAGAGGGCAGACCCGTTTTGGTGGGTACCACATCAGTGGAAACCTCTGAGTTGCTGTCACGCATTCTCACTTCCCGTCGCATCCAGCACAACGTGTTGAACGCTAAGTTGCACAAAAAGGAGGCAGACATTGTGGCAGAAGCCGGTCGCGAGGGCACTGTGACCATTGCTACCAACATGGCAGGTCGTGGTACCGATATCAAGCTTACTCCTGTTGTGAAGGAGAAGGGCGGTCTGGCTATCATCGGCACGGAGCGTCACGACTCCCGTCGTGTTGACCGTCAGTTGCGCGGCCGTTCCGGTCGTCAGGGCGATCCCGGCAGTTCCCAGTTCTTCGTCTCTTTGGAAGACGACCTGATGCGTCTGTTCGGTTCCGACCGTATTGCCAAGGTTATGGACCAGATGGGCCACCAAGACGGCGACGTCATCCAACACAGCATGATTTCCAAATCCATCGAACGTGCTCAGAAGAAGGTCGAAGAGAACAACTTCGGCATTCGTAAGCGTTTGCTGGAATATGATGACGTCATGAACAAACAGCGTTCCACCATCTACAGAAAACGCCGTAATGCTTTGTTCGGCGACCGTCTGGCTATTGACATTTCCCAAATGTTCGAAGATGTTTGCGAAACCGTTGTCAACGAAAATTGGGAAGCCAAGGATTTCGAAGGCTTCAGTATGGATATGATCAAGACTTTCGGTTGCGAATCCCCGTTTGAGGAGAACTACTTCCTCCAGGAACGCCCGCACAAACTCGTTGCAGAACTCTATCCAGTTGTTTACGAACATTATAAAAACAAAATCGCTCAAATTGCCGCGCAGGCATATCCGGTAATGGAGCGCGTATATCTGGAGCACGGCGACCGTTTCCAGAACATTGCCATTCCGTTCACAGATGGCAACAAGAACCTCAACGTGGTGGCACCTTTGAAGAAGTGCTACGAAACCCAGGGCCGCGAAGTAGGTTTGGCTTTTGAAAAGAGCATCACCTTGGCCGTCATCGACAATGCTTGGAAAGAGCATTTGCGTGCTATGGACGACTTGAAGGAGAGCGTGCAGAATGCTTCCTACGAGCAAAAGGATCCGCTGTTGATTTACAAGTTGGAATCTTTCAACCTGTTCGACCAATTGCTGGTTCGTATCAGCCAGGAAATTGTCTCCTTCTTGAACAAGGGCCGTATTCCGGTAGCGGAAGAGTCACAACAGCAGGTTCGTGAGGCGCAGTTGCCGCAGTCGGATGCCAAGAAGCTGACCACGGGACGTCAGGAGATGGCCGGTGGCGGACGCCAGGTGGCTCCCGGCGGTAAAGGCAGCCAGCCTATCCGCGTGGAGAAGAAGGTCGGACGTAACGACCCGTGTCCCTGCGGCAGCGGCAAGAAATATAAAAACTGCCATGGCAGAACTGATTTGGAAAATTAATAACTAAAAAATGAGATGATATGAAAAATTTTTATGCATTCCTCTTGGTGTGCCTCTGCTGCGTTTTCAGCGTTTCGGCACAAACGAATTGTCCAGCCCCGGTCTCTATGACCGCAGCACTTCATTATCCCGAATGGCACAATGTGCGCCTGAACTGGAACGCGCCCGCCGACCCGACGGAGCAGACGCTCACGTTGGCTACCTCTACCACGACGAGCACCCGCATCGGCCTGTCAGAAGGCCCCGTTAACCTTACCGGAGCGGTGCGCTTCGAAACGTCTGATCTGAGCAACTACGCCCATCATTCGCTTACCGCCGTGAGCTTCATCCCCGGCGAAAACCAGTCTTTGTGCACCTACACCGTCAAAATCTGGCGCGGCGGCAGCCACGGCTCTTCCTACAACGCCGGCACCTTGGTTTACAGCAAGGTCATTAACACACCGCTGACGGAAAACGCACTGAACAAGATACCCTTGGACAGTGCCATTGCCATTAACCCCAACCAGGAACTGTGGATTGGCATCCAGTGCGTCACTACTACAACAGGTGAGGCCTATCCTCTGTGCGCTGCCTCTGGAAGCTCTACCAACAGCAACGGCGAGTTGATTTCGTTGGGTGGCGCTTGGCAGACCCTCACCCAGGGCAGCCTGACCGGCTATACTTGGATTATCCAGGGTACGGTTACCGACAATGACAATATCATTGACGGCTACAATGTGTACTGTAATGACAACCTGCTGACCAACAGCCCCATTATGTCTTTCACCTACTTGGACTCCGTGGTCAACGGCAGTTACCATTATGCGGTCACAGCCCTTTACAGAAGCGGCTGCGAATCTGATTCCGCCACTGCCAATGTCACTATGAATGACAATCCCTGTATGGACTGTATGGACAGTGTCTTTGTATGCAACGGCAACACGGAAACCTACCGTCTGCCGACCAGCACATACTATGGTTCTTCATACAACCAGCAAATCTACAGCGCCGCAGAGATTGGTCGAATCAACGGTTTGATCAACTGCATTTCGTTCCAATACATCAATGCCACAGCGCAGAACAGAACGATGAAGATTTATCTTGCCAACACGAGTAAGAATTCTTTTGCCAACTATACAGATTGGATTCCTGTCAATGAAATGACGTTGGTATATGATGGAACGCTCTATTTGAACAACGAGGGTCCGAACCATTGGCTGAATGTGCCGTTGGATATTCCGTTCGAGTGGGACGGCAGCAGCAACCTGGCCCTTGCCGTTTTGGACTACACAGGCAACTATACCACCTATTCCGAAAACACCTTCCTGGCACATGCCGCTTCATCTAAATCGTTGTATTATCAATCTTCTTTGTCAACGATGCTGACGCCGGAGACCACTACCTATTCTGGTACTGTAGCTTCTATCCGAAGCAATATCCGCTTCATGCTCGGCGACTCTATCACCTGTTTCTCTCCCAGCAATCTGCAAGTCAGCAATATTACAGACAATGGTGCCGACCTGGCTTGGGAATCTCGCAACGAGTATGATGATTACGAGTTGGTGCTTGTTTCCGAATACAGCGATTTTGATTCTGAAACGCCGTTCTCCGTTCAGGATGTCAGCTATTCTTTCACCGGATTGTCTGACAACACCAACTATACGGTTTATATTCGCAGCAATTGCAGCACGAACAACCTTTGGAAGACCATCTCCTTCAAAACCAACTGTCTGCCGGTCGCCCAATTGCCGTATATGACGACTTTCAATGGCATCGGCGGCGGTGAGAATGTGATGCCGGACTGCTGGCTTAAATACAACATCTTAAATTCAACCACCAATGTTGAAGAGGAAGATACTGTTACGCATGAGGGTTATCTGAGTATGTATTCCTATTCCGGTGCTGAAGCCTATGCCATTCTGCCGGCCATCGACCAACCGATTGCTATGAATATGCTCCAAGTCAGATTCAAGGCTCTCCGTGCTGATGATATTTACGGCAATATGGAAATCGGTGTGATGACAGACCCGCATGACCCTGCCACTTTCACAACTGTGAAAAGCATTGATGCCACGATGTATTCCGGTGACAATGTCTGGAATGATTTCATTGTCTATCTGAACAATTACACAGGCAATGGCCATTTCATCGCTTTCCGTTCGCCAGCTGACTATACCAATTACGTCTTCTTGGACGATGTTGAGGTTAACGAAATGACGGGTTGTGGCATGCCTTCCAACTTCAGAGTGGAATCCGTCACTGGGTCTTCTGCCCACCTGATGTGGCAGCCTTGCGATTTGGCTGACAACACCTATATCTATACTGTTGAATATGCTGCACAAGGTATGTACAACTGGCAGACTGTCACCACGGAGGATAATTTCATCCTGTTGTCTGGCCTGGACCAGCTCACCTCCTACGAAGTAAACATGTATGTAACCTGTAGCAACGGAGTCAGTGACACGCTGCACACGACATTCCTGACCAGATGCCTTTCCGGTGGCGACATCGCCATTGGTTCAGGTACCACTACCAGTTCTTACGTGCCGAGTTACAGTTTCTACAACTATAGTTATACGCAGCAGGTTTACACCGCTGCCGAGCTGGGAAGCGCCAACGAGCTGCACTCCATCGGCTTCGACTGTGCTTCTGTAGGCACACCCACCCGCAACTACAAGATCTTTTTGATGCATGTTCCAGATTCACTTTCTGCTTCAGCTTCCGCTGGCTGGCTGCCTGTGGATTCTGCAAAACTTGTCTATACTGGCAATGTCACCTGGCAGACAGGTTGGAACACCATTGATTTCGATTCTATTTTCCATTATAATGGTATAGATAATTTAGCTGTATTGATTTTAGATAATACTGGTTCGTATTCTACCGCCAACACATTCAACACACATGCCAGCACTATTTCATCACGTTATGTGTATAATGACGGCAGTGCCTACAATCCGGCCAGTATGACATCCTCAGGTTCGGTACTCTCCAGCCGCAACAACGTTGTCTTCGGCGGTATTTGCGACAGCGTGGCTTCCTGTGTGCCCCCGACAATGGTCGTTACTGATGTCACCACGAACAGTGCCCGACTCAGCTGGGTGCCCGGCTATCAGGAATCGGCTTGGGATTTGGAATACCGCCCGGAATCTGATACGATTTGGACACCGATTACGGCTTTGACATCCAACACTCATCTGTTTGCAAATCTCACATCTTCCACCACCTACTACGTTCGCATGCGCAGCCTTTGCGGTGATGCCAACAGCGACTACCGCACAAGCTCCTTCACCACCAGCTGCGACTATATTGACACGCTGCCTTTCGTGGAGAACTTTGACGCTTACGCAGGCTCGGGCACATCTGTGTTCCCTGAATGTTGGAACCGTATCAACACATACTCAACACCTTATCCTTACATCAGCACGTCATACGCTGTTTCCGGTACGAGTTCCCTCTATCTGTACAATGGCGGCAGCTCTTATTACAGTATCGCCGTCACACCGCGTTTTGATGACGCCGTTGAAATGGACAGTCTGGTGATTTCCTTCAAATTGCGTGCAAGCAGCACTTCCTATAAAGCACAAGTTGGTATTATGAGCAATCCGAATGATGCTTCAACATTTACGTTGTTGGAAACCGTTGCTCCGTCTGTAGCTTCAGAGTGGGAGGATTTCGAAGTGATTACGAGAAACTATCATGGTGCCGGACATTACATCGCTGTTCGTGTGCCTATGGGTACCTCCAACACTTTGTACATGGATGACTTTACGGTTGACTATCTGCCGTCTTGTATGAAAGTCACCAATCTTACGGTTGATTACGCAGATTCTGCCAGTGCCCAGATTTCCTGGACACCTGGCCGTGATGAGGCCGGTTGGGAAGTCATTGTCATCCCCGCTCTTGGTCCTAACGACAGCATTGACTTGGACACCTGCTTTGTTAACTATGCTTATGAGAACACCTTCTTGATGGAAGGTCTTGTTCAGACATCCGATTATACGGCATTCGTACGTTCGGACTGCGGTGGTGAGTACAGCGAATGGAGCACTGTCAGTTTCCAGACTTCACAACCTACGGCGCAGATGCCCTATCTCTGCACCTTTGAAGATTCTCTGGACAGTTGGGCCTTCGCCAATGGAACATCTACGAACCAATGGGTGATTGGCACGGCCGCCAATAGTGACAACACGCACTCCCTCTATATTTCCAATGATAACGGAACATCCAACGCCTATACTTCTACGGCAACTTATGTTTGGGCTTATCGCGATGTCTTCATGCCTGCTAATTCGGATGGATATGTCTTCTCTTTCGACTGGAAGTGCTTGGGTGAAAGTTCTTACGACTATATGAACGTCTATATGGGCAATCCGGCGCAAGTTACGGCAGGAACCACGTTGGTAGTTCCTGACGGTGCCGAACTCGTCTCTTCTACGATGAATCAAAGTTCATCCTATCAGACATTTTCCACTATTTTGCCGGGCAATGCCACGGATGGTGTAAAACGTATTTACTTTATGTGGCACAATGACGGCAGTATTGAAAACAACCCGCCGGCTTCTGTTGACAATGTCACCCTCGACTTCCTCAGTTGCGCCGCTCCGGTGAATGTCTATGCTTACAACGTCACACCGCAATCCGCTATGATTAACTGGACCGAAGTTGGCGATGCTACCAGCTGGGATCTCTATTACAAGTTATCTAATGCATCTTCTTATACGGTGGTCTCAAGTGTGACCCCGCCTTATCTGTTAGACAATCTGTCAGAAGGTGCTACCTATAGTATATATGTAAAGGCTGTATGTGATGAATTCGACCATACTACCAGTCCGGCTTCCTTTGCCAATACGTTCACGGTGCCTTATTCCTGTCCACAGCCTACCAATATTTCAGTTAGCGACATCACCACCAATTCTATCAAGGTCAATTGGACGGCCGGTGGCGGCGAATCCGCCTGGACGGTTGGTTACAGACCCAGCAGTTCCTCTAACTGGACGGATGTGCCTGCTACAACGAAACCGTTCGTCATCACCGGCTTGGCAAGTTCCACCGCCTACTACATCCGTGTGAAAGCCGACTGCTCGGCTGACGATGAGAGTGTCTGGACAGAATATTCCTCTACGGTTACCACGGTGGAAGCCCCATGTCCTTCTCCTACAAGTTTCACTACCAGCAACCTTGGCCCGCATACGGGTACTGTAAACTGGTCTCAGGAAGACAACTCCATCAACCAATGGCGCATCTGCTATAGAATCACAGGTCAGAACTGGGATACGACGTATGCTCAGACGACGTCCTATACCTTCACCAACCTGCCGGCCGAAACGCGTGTGATGGTCAGAATCTATGCTCTTTGCTCTTCAACCTCTGTCAGCGCCACTCCTTTGGTGGGTAATTTCAACACAACGGCAGAAGAAGACACTTTGGGCATTGACGACTATTTGAATCGTATGATCTCCATCTACCCGAACCCGACGAATGGGGAATTCACAATTCATAATGCACAATGTATGATAAGCAGTGTGAAAATGTATGATATTTGTGGACAGTTGATTTATACTGCAAAAATAGAAGACAACGTGGCTGATGTGGACTTGTCGAAATATGCTTCCGGTGTCTATTTTGCACGTATCGAAACAACGGAAGGCGTAGTTACCAAACGTATTGTGAAAAAGTAATTTATTAATTTATGAAATATGTAATCATAGGCGGTGTCGCCGGTGGCGCATCGGCAGCTGCAAGACTCAAAAGACTCAACGAAGACGCTGAAATCGTCCTTTTTGAAAAAGGCGAATATATCTCATACGCCAATTGCGGACTTCCTTACTATATCGGCAACACGATAGAGGATCGCAAGAAGCTTTTTGTGCAGACGCCCGTGTCTTTCGGCAATCGTTATGACGTGGATGTTCGCAACCTCAACGAGGTTACGGCCATCAACCGAGACAAGAAGACGGTGAGCGTCAAGAACTTGCGTAACGGCAAGGAGTATGAGGAAAAATATGACATCTTGCTGCTCTCTCCCGGCGCCGAGCCTATTGTGCCGCCTGTTCCCGGCATTGACCTCCCCAACATCTTCACTTTGAGAAACGTCACAGATTGCGACCGCATCAAGGTTGAGGCGGTGGACAAGATGAAGGATAATGCTTCTGCTGTCATTGTTGGTGCCGGCTTCATCGGTTTGGAAATGGCTGAGAACCTGCGCCGAATCGGTTACGACGTCACCGTCGTGGAAAAAGCCGAGCACGTGCTTATGCCGTTGGACTGGCCTATGGCTGCCATTGTGCAGCAGCACTTGAAGGACAAAGGCGTGAAAGTCATCACGGGCAATGGCCTGGCTGCCTTCAAGGGTAGTGAGGACAATCTTGTCGTGGTGCTCGAAGACGGCACTGAGCTGTCCTGTAACTTGGCAATCCTCAGCATCGGCGTGCGTCCCAACACCAAGTTGGCGGAGGCTGCCGGACTGAAAATCGGAGAGGCCAAGGGCATCTGGGTGAACGAATATCTGCAGACTTCTGACGAGTGCATCTTCGCCGTAGGTGATGCTATCGAGTTCCCACATCCTGTAACGGGCAAGCCCTATTGCAATTTCTTAGCCGGACCGGCCAACCTTCAGGCACGCACCGTGGCTATGAATATGGTATATCCCGAAACGGTGAAGTACCAAGGTTCCGTGGCTACTGCCATTGCCAAGGTTTTCGACTTGACGGCCGCCAGTACCGGTCTCAATGAGAACAACCTTAAAAAACAGGGCATCAAATTCCAAACCGTCATCACCCATCCTGCGGCACACGCTACCTACTATCCCGGTGGCAGCCCCATACATCTGAAACTCAACTTCGACCCCGAAACGGGACTCATCCTCGGTGCGCAAGCCGTGGGCACTATGAACGTGGACAAGCAGATTGATGCTATTTCCCTGCTGCTCAAACACCAAGGCACTATCTTCGATTTGGTCAACAGCGAACACGCCTATGCGCCTCCTTTCGGTTCCGCAAAGAGCCCTGTGATGTTTGCCGGTATGGTGGCTGAAAACATTTTCGCCCACCTGATGAACCCTATTCAGGCTGACGAACTCGATGAAATCTTGGACAAAGGCGAAGACATCAACCTTATCGATGTGCGCGAAATCCAGGAATTCAAGACCGGTTCCATCCAAGGCGCCGAAAACTATCCCGTTGACGAACTCCGTGAATTCTTGGAAGATATAGACCCGGATAAGAAAACCGTCATCTTCTGCGAAGTGGGTTTGCGCGGCTATGTCGCCTCCCGTATCCTGATGCAGTCGGGCTTCGATGAGGTTTACAATCTCATCGGTGGTATGAAGACCTATCGATTGATAGGCAGACACTTGAAATAACGAACAGCTTGGCAAAACGAAAGCTTGCCAATGTCCATGTGAATGGTTAAAGTTTTTGTATCTTTGCGACCTATTAAAAAACACCTCGATGAAGCAATATCAAGACCTTTTACGCACCATATTAGAACAAGGCTCATTCAAATCTGACCGAACTGGCACAGGTACTTATAGCATTTTCGGCTATCAGATGCGCTTTGATTTGTCGAAAGGATTCCCGTTGCTGACCACGAAAAAGCTGCACCTCCGTTCCATCATTTACGAGTTGCTCTGGTTCCTTCAAGGTGATACCAACATCAAATACCTCAAGGACAACGGTGTTTCCATTTGGGACGAATGGGCCGATCCGAATGGCGATTTAGGGCCCATCTACGGTCATCAGTGGCGCTCGTGGGGAACTCCCGACGGTGGCAAGGTTGACCAGATCAGCCAACTTATAGAGCAAATCAAAACCAATCCCGACTCGCGCCGATTGATGGTGTGTGCTTGGAACGTGGGCGAAATCGACAAGATGGCCCTGCCGCCCTGCCACGTGCTGTTCCAGTTCTATGTCAACAATGGCGAGATTTCCCTCCAGCTCTACCAACGCAGTGCCGACGTGTTCCTCGGCGTGCCGTTTAACATTGCCTCCTACACGCTCCTGTTGATGATGGTGGCTCAGGTCTGCGGCCTCAAACCCAAAGAGTTCGTCCATACCTTGGGCGATGCCCACATCTATTCGAACCACGTGGAACAGGCCAAGTTACAGCTCACGCGCGAACCCCGCCCGCTGCCCGTCATGAACATCAATCCGGAGGTTAAAGATATCTTCGGCTTCCATTACGAAGACTTCCGTCTGGAAAATTACGACCCACATCCACATATCAAAGCCGAGGTGGCCGTTTAATAGAAAAATATCATCAACATTTTATTGAAATTATTTAAATCCAATATATTATGAAATCAATTGACCAATACAATTTCAGTAATCAAAAAGCTCTCATCCGCGTTGACTATAACGTTCCTTTGGATGACAATTTCAATGTAACCGACGTAACCCGTATCGTACGTACGAAAGAGACCGTAGCCAAAATCTTAAACGATGGTGGTACCGTTATCCTGATGTCTCACCTCGGCCGTCCGAAGGGCGAAGTGAATGACAAGTTCTCATTGCGCCACATCGTGGGCAAGGTTTCTGAAATTCTCGGTCAGGAAGTCATCTTCGCAGGTGATGTGCTGAGCGATGAGGCTGCCAACACCATTGCCGGTCTCAAGCCGGGTTCCATTGCACTGTTGGAAAACCTCCGCTTCCATGCTGAAGAGGAAAAGGGCGATGTTGACTTTGCCAAGGCCATCGCACGCCTCGGTGACGTTTATGTAAACGACGCATTCGGCACGGCACACCGCGAGCATGCCTCCACAGCCACTATCGCACGTTGCTTCCCAGGCAAGGCTTTCGCCGGCTATCTGCTCTACAACGAAGTGATGAGCCTCGAAACCGTACTCAACGGCCAAGTACGTCCGTTCACGGCTATCATCGGTGGCTCCAAGGTTTCCACCAAAATCAACATCATCACCAACTTGCTGCCCAAGGTTGACAACCTCATCGTGGGCGGTGGCTTGAGCTATACATTCCTCGCCGCTATGGGCTACACCATCGGCAATTCCCTCTTCGAACCCGACATGCTGCCCGTGGCTAAGGACATCCTCAAACAGGTTGAAGCTTCCGGCAAGAAGTTCTACTGCCGTCTCGATACTATCTGTGGCGACAAATTCGGTGATGACGCCAACATCTTGGTTACAGAAGACAACAACATCCCCGACAACTGGGAAGGCCTCGACATCGGCCCGAAGACACAGCACAGCTTTGCTGAAGTCCTGAGAGATTCCAAAATGATTCTCTGGAACGGCCCTGTCGGCGTGTTCGAACTCGAAAAATTCAGCAAGGGCACCAAGGCTGTGGCCATCAGCGTGGCTGCTTCCACATTGGCTGGCGCCTACTCTGTCATCGGTGGTGGCGACTCCATTGCCGCTATCAACAAATACGATCTCGCCGACTACGTCTCCTATATCAGCACTGGCGGTGGCGCTATGCTTGAATACCTCGAAGGTAAGGAACTTCCCGGCGTAAAGGCCCTCAATGAAATGTGCTAACCTTGGTTGAATCGTGCCGATGCCGCAACGTCATTCCGTAAATGTTCGGAAATAACGGCTTTGGCACGATTCTACGGAAACGTACAAATCAACAAATCGTATAATCAAATAATACAACAAATCGATAATCAATGATAAATCCCAACAACTACTGCGTCATCATGGCCGGCGGCATCGGAGCCCGTTTCTGGCCTATGAGCAACAGTAAGACGCCTAAACAATTCTTAGATATCCTCGGCGAAGGCAGAACTCTGATTCAGAAAACTTTTGACCGTTTCGCCAAAATCTGCCCGAAAGAGAATATCTATATTGTCACCAGTAAGAATTATAAAAACATCACAAAAGAGCAATTACCAGATCTGCAAGACGATCAGATAATTCTCGAACCTTACCGCAGAAACACTGCACCTTGTATCGCCTACGCCAACTATAAAATCAAGTCCAAGAACCCCAACGCCGTGGTGGTAGTGGCCCCCTCTGACCATGTCATCCTGAAGGAAGACGTTTTTATCTCCGTCATCGAACAGGGTTTGCAGGCCGCTTCGGAAAACGACTGGCTGCTCACTATCGGCATCCGTCCGTCTTCTCCTAACACAGGCTACGGCTATATCCAATACAATGAGGACAAACCATACGCCAAAAACAATTCCATCTATGCTGTGAAGACTTTTACGGAAAAACCGGAATTGGAGATGGCCAAAAGTTTCCTCGAAAGTGGCGACTTCCTTTGGAATGCAGGTATCTTTATGTGGTCACTGCCTTCTGTTTTGAAGGCTTTCAATGCCTATCTTCCCGAAGTGGATTCCCTGTTCAAACAGGGCGAAGGCTTATACAACACCCCGCAAGAAGCTGACTTCATTGATAAAATCTATCAAATCTGCAAGAGCATATCCGTGGACTACGGTATTATGGAAAAGGCTCAGAACGTGCAGGTGTTTGCGGCCGAGTTCGGCTGGTCCGACTTGGGCACGTGGGGCTCTTTGTACGAACTGCGTAAAAAAGATGCCAACAAAAACGTCATTGCCGGCAACCACGTGAAAACGTACGATACTACCAAATGCATTGTCAACGTGCCAAAAAACAAAGTGGTCGTTGTTCAAGGTTTGGAAGACTATATCGTGGTGGAAAACAACGACGTGCTGTTGATTTGCAAGAAATCGGACGAGCAGCAGATTAGACAGTATGTCGCCGATGTGCAGGTTGATTTTGGTAATAAATACGTTTAAACGAATATTCGGACAATCTAACAATCTAATACACAATGATATTAAGAAACGTGGCTATCAAAGACATTTTTTTGGTACTGATAGCCATGTTTTTTTTATGCCCGCTTCGGGCGCAGTATGATTCGGTTTCGACACCGAAATCGCACCGGCTGCCCGAGGTGAACATCGGGGGGTGGTATTCGGAAATCAAAGCGGGGCCGGCGGCTGTACAGACGCTGACGGCTCGGCAATTGGAAAACCTGCCCTCGCTGCAACTTTCTGATGCGCTGAAGTATATGTCTGGCGTTGTGGTGAAGGACTACGGCGGGGCCGGCGGTATGAAGACTGTCTCCGTGCGTGGGCTCGGCTCGCAACATACCGGCGTGGCCTACGACGGCATCGCACTCACCGACTGCCAAACCGGACAAATAGACCTCGGCAAACTCATGCTCGACAATGTGGGCAACATCACCCTGTCCACAGGCCTCAATGAGAACATCTTCCTGCCTGCCAGACTGTTTTCTTTCAGTAACCTTATCAGCATTAACACCCCGAACCAGCTGCCCGACAAGCCACTGAAATTGAAAGTCGGCTTCACCGTCGGCACCTACGGCTTGCTATCTCCGCAGGTTTTTGCTGAAAACCTCATCCGAAGCAAAAAGCGTCAGAACCGCTACGTGATGTGGAATGTTTCTGCCGCCTATATGGCCTCAAAGGGCGATTATCCGTACAAACTCCATTACGGAGGTGCGACGGACAGCGTGTCCACGGAAAGACGCCAGAATTCGGATGTTTCGACGTTCAATGCGGAAGCCAATGTGCGTGTCGCCTTCAATCCTAAACAGCAACTTCTTGTAAAATGGTATTATTATGATTCCGAACGCGGACTGCCGAAGGCAACGCTTTATTACAATTTGGATGCCGCGCAACGCCTCTGGAACAGAAACACTTTCGGGCAGGTCCAGTATTTCTCGTTTTTTGGTAAAATGAAGTGGAAATACCAAGTCTGCGGCAAATTCAACTACGATTATACTCATTATCTGGACCCGGAATATCTGAATGCCCAAGGACGTTTGGACAATCATTTCCACCAGTACGAAGGCTACCTTACCAATACCGTGTCTTATTCGTTGCCTAAGAACAACAAGAAAATCGTCTTTGCGGCGGCTTTGTCCAACGACCTTTTTTACAATATGCTGAAGGGCAATTCCCTGGACGTAGAGAATCCGGCACGGTTCACGTCGATGACGGCATTGACAGCGAAGGGCGGCAACAAGCATTTCCTGTTGGTCGGTAATTTGTTGCTGACCACGGTGAACAATATATTGCAGGGCGCGCAGTTGGGCAAAAACTACGTGCACCTGTCACCGGCGCTCAGTGCTTCGTTCTTTGCCGGTGACAATGTCACAATTCGGGCATTTTACAAGAACATTTTCAGAATGCCCACTTTCAACGACCTTTACTACCAGGAGGTCGGCAATATCGACTTGGAGCCGGAAAAAACGCACCAGTGGGACCTCGGGGTCGTACTGAAGGAGCAACGCTTCGCTGCCGGCAAGGTGCTGCTGTCTGCTTCTTTGGATGGCTATTTCAACATTGTCAAAGATAAGATTGTGGCGTTTCCATCGCGCAATCTGTTCTCGTGGACGATGATGAATTACGGGAAGGTCTGGATTGGCGGCGCGGAACTCAATGCCAACCTGCATTATCAGTTTGTGAAGAACTATTGGCTGCGTCTGAGCGGCAACTGCACGTACCAGAAGGCCGTGGACCGCACCAACCCCGAGGGGCGGACCTTCAACCACCAAATCCCGTACACGCCGGTTTGGTCCGGTTCCGCCAGCGCAACGTTCGATATGCCGTGGCTGTCCGTCTCATACGCCTTGATAGTCTGTGGCGACCGTTACGCGCTCGGACAGAACATCCCGGCCAATCTTGTGGAGGGCTACGTTGACCACAGCATCACCATCGGCCATACCTTCCCAATCAAGGAGGTGAAATTGGGCTTTAAATGCGAATTGCTGAATTTGGCCAATAAGAATTACGAAATCATCCGCAACTATCCTATGCAGGGGTTTGGGTGCCGGGTTAAGGTTGTGCTGGAATACTGAGAGATGAAGGGATGAAGGGATTGACGGAGGGGCCCGTTCCCCTTCCTTGAGGAAGGGGTGCCCGCAGGGCGGGGTAGGAGAGATGAAGAAATGTTTTAATATTTTGGTTTGAGGAATTTATTAATAAAAAAATCTAAGAATATGAAAATCAAAACTTTGTTATGGACTGTATGCCTGAGCATACTTGTCACGTTCGTTTACGGACAGGAAGAAGAATTGGTGGGTGCAAACTGTACCTCCATTATGGTGGGCTGCAAGGCCACTACCGACGGTACGGTGATCACCTCGCACACCTGCGATAGCAAGTACCGCACCTGGGTGACTATGGAACCTGCGGCAGACCACAAGGCCGGTGAAATGCACAAGGTCTATAAAGGCACGATGCACACCAGCACCGCCAACAGTATGGAAAACGTCAAGCTTGCCGGTGAAATTCCCGAAGTGGCACACACCTACGCCTACCTTAACACAGCATATCCTTGTTTGAATGAGAAGCAGTTGGCCATAGGCGAAAGTACTTTCTCCGGTCCCGATACCTTGGTGAACGAAAACGGCATGTTCCTGATTGAAGAACTCGAGCGTATTGCTCTGCAGCGCTGTGACAATGCCCGTGACGCCATCAAACTCATTGGCGAACTGATTGCCCAGTACGGCTATGGCGACGGTGGCGAGTGCATCACCATTGCTGACAAAAAGGAGGTGTGGCAGATGGAAATCTTAGGCGAAGGCCCCGAAAAAATCGGCGGCATCTGGGTGGCGCAGCGCGTTCCCGATGACGAAGTGGCTGTGAGCTGCAACGTCGCCCGTATCGGCAAAATCGACCGCAAGAACAAAGATTTCTTCATGGCATCCGACAATATCGAAAAGGTGGCCAAAAAGTACGGCCTATGGGACGGCAAAGGCGATTTCGTGTGGTGGAAGGCTTTCCCCTCCTCTTACAGCGGTGGCAAGAACTTCAAGGAGCGCGAGTGGTACATTTTCAACGAACTGGCCCCTTCCAAACACTTCTCTATGGATGCTGACGAACTGCCCTTCTCCATCAAACCCGACGAGAAGGTTTCCGCGCAACGCGTTATGGAACTTTTCCGTGCCAACTACGAAGGCTCTCCCGAACTGGATCAGACACAGAACCTGCTCTATCCGCGCAAGCGCCGTGTGGACGGCCAAATCGTGACGGACACTGTGGTTTGCCCGAACGCCAATCCCTGGATGGACGGCAATGAACGCGCTATGTACAATATGCTGAAGCCCGGTGCGGTGACCTTCTACCGCGGAGTGGCAATGTCTTGGTGCTCATACTCCTTCATCACGCAGTGCCGTGCCGATGTGCCCGACGAAATCGGCGCCATCTGTTGGTTCTCCTTGGAAAACCCCGGCCAAAGCCCGCGTATTCCTATCTTCTCCGGCAGCAGCAAGATGCCCGCAGGCTTCGACATCTGCGGCCATTTCGGCTATAACGAGAACGCCGCCCTCTGGCACTATCGCAAGGCCAACAAACTCGGCCAGGTGAAATGGGGCCTCACCAAGAAGATGTTCTACGACAATATCGCACGCTTTGAGGAAAAAGCCTTCCGTGAAATCCCTGTATTGGAAAAACAGGTTTCCGAGTTGTTGAATGCCGATAAAAAAGAGGAAGCACAGAAGATGCTCAACCAATATACGTCTGATTTCGCAGGTGCCACACGCCAGACCTGGGAGCAGATGGAACACAAGATGTGGGAACAGTTCTGGACTGGATTTTAGGCGGTGGCCTGCGTTGAAAACCGCCCACGAATTAGCACGAAGAAGGTCTGGGCTTCACGATATAGGGACGCAATTCATTGCGTCCTTTTTAGGTTTAAAGTTTAAGGAATCCTCCCGAAAGTCAATGTGAACGGTCAAAGTCAAAGTAATGACGTGTCGAATGCGTCCGTCTCAAACCGCGCCCCCACAAGCTATTAGCCAAGAGCTAAGTGCTGCCAAAGTTTAACAAAACGGTTTCTCCCTTCACGCACGACTTATTAACAACTGTTAATAAAAAAAGCGAAGGGGGGGGGTGAATTTTGGACCTATAGGTCATTTTGCGGGCTACGACATAACTGAAAGCCTTGAAAAC